>NZ_ATZH01000011.1 GCF_000428105.1 Bacteroides pyogenes DSM 20611 = JCM 6294
TTGGAAAGGACAAGGTCTTTATGGACTTTTCCTTCCTGGCCATTGCCTTCAATATAAAAAAGATGTGTGCAAAAATGACAAAAGAAGGCATGGATTGGCTAATTAGGCTGTTTTATGAGCTTACTGCCGCTTTATTTAAGTGCTGGAAACACATAAATCAAAGAAATCTTCAAAATATCGCAGCTTAAAGATAATGAACCGATTTGTATAGCGATGAACAAAAAAGGAAGTGCATCGTGCATTACGACACACCTCCTTATCTCCTGACATAATCTGTTGAACACTGCGAATAACCATAAGAGGAGTAACGTAAACCGGAACGAATCGGTACACCCAAACAGCTAGAATGGTAGAAGAAAAAAAGAAGATCAACAGATTACGCGCATATCGCAAAGCTTTTTTAATTAGCGGTTTGTGCATTTTTTATCATTTGTTCGCTGGCATACATATAAACTTCCACACGACGGTTCTGATCTGCTGATTTAGATTCGTCGTATTGTGAATAGCCCATTCCTTGCACGACTTTGAACTGAGAGGGAGCTACTCCGCACTGTTGCAAATATTTTTGCACTGCAAATGCGCGGTTGTTGGAGACCTTTTGATTGGCTTCGTAAGTTCCCACTTTGTCGGTATGACCAAGGACGGCTATGTCGATCGTCGGATCTTCTTTCAATACTGTAGCAAATTCGGCCAATGCGCTCTTTGAACTGCTGCTCAATGCAGAAGAGTTAAACGGGAAAAGAATACCGGAACTAAAAGATACTTTTACAGCGTCCAGTCCATTGACATCTTTTACCTTTTCTACTTGAGCACCTTCGATTCTTGCAGCTTCTTCAGCCTTTTTATCCATCTTATGTCCAATTGCAGCACCGGCACCGGCACCTACCGCCGTACCAACAGCCGCACCGATAGCTGCACCTTTACCTTTACCAATAACACCGCCGAGAATAGCTCCTAAAGCTGCTCCCGAACCACCACCGATGGCTGCACCCTTACCAGCATTATTCATACTGGCACAACCGCCCAAAATAATAGCGAGGCTCATAAACAGAACCATAAATTTCATTTTGTTCATAATTTCATTTTTAATTAGTTCATAAAAACAATCCACTTAAGATAATACTGCAAAGATAAATATTATTCGTAAAATCGGTAATTTTTAAATGGTAAAAATGGTTTTATTACGAAACATAATCCTGTTTTTATTTTTTTATATTTGTTTTTCCACACTGTTCTAGTTAGAAATTGTACAAAAGACACTATCTTTATACACCTTGAATTTACCGGGTTTCCATACTGAAACAGCTCTGAAAACAGAGGCTATTAAAGTAAAAAAACGGTCTCGGAGAAGATTCTAAGAAATTATCATGTATCTTTGAAGTCTGAATGAATGAGGGATAAAAGCTTAGTCCAGGATATGAGAAAAATTCTTTTTGTATTTATCGCTTTATATTTATGTATACCTGCTGCATTGGCACAAAAAGTGGGGCTTGTGTTAAGCGGCGGTGGAGCCAAAGGACTTACACATATAGGTGTCATTCGTGCTTTGGAAGAAAATAATATTCCGATCGATTATATTACAGGCACTTCCATGGGAGCCATCGTGGGTTCTCTGTATGCCATGGGGTATACGACGGACGAAATGAGCGATTTGTTGAAGTCGGAAGAGTTCAAGCGATGGTATTCCGGTGAGATAGAAGACAAATATATGTACCATTTTAAGAAAGATCTTCCCACACCGGATTTTTTCAATATACGATTCTCTTTTAAAGACTCATTAAATGCTTTTAAACCTCAATTCCTTCCGGCAAGTGTGGTCGACCCCATACAAATGAATCTGGTTTTTGTCGATTTATACGCGCGCGCTACAGCTGCTTGCAAAGGCGACTTTGACAAACTTTTCGTTCCCTTTCGGTGCATCGCCTCCGATGTGTACAATAAAAAACAACTGATTATGAAAAACGGAGATTTAGGAGATGCCGTAAGAGCTTCCATGAGTTTTCCTTTCATGTTCAAACCTATCGAGATAGGTAATGTGCTCGCATATGACGGAGGTATTTACAATAATTTTCCTACAGATGTAATGAGAGAGGATTTTCATCCGGATATCATCATAGGAAGTGTTGTATCTGCCAACCCGACCAAGCCGAAAGAAAACGATCTTATGAGTCAGATAGAGAACATGGTAATGCAAAGAACCGACTATTCCATCCCCGATTCGACAGGTGTCTTGCTTACATTTAAATATGACAATGTGAATTTAATGGATTTTCAACGCATAGACGAACTCTGTGATAGCGGATATATCCGGACCATCGGCATGATGGATTCTATTAAAAGCCGTATCCATCGACGTGTGAATATAGATAATATACGTTTAAGAAGAATGGTGTATCGCAGCAATTATCCTGAACTGCGTTTTAAAAATATAATTATTGACGGGGCCAATGCTCAACAACAAATTTATATCAAGAGAGAATTTCACCGATCGGCTAACACGGAATTCACTTATGAAGACTTGAAGCGAGGCTATTTCAGGTTGCTTTCAGACAACATGATCTCCGAAATCATCCCTCATGCTGTATATAATCCGGAAGACGATACTTATGATCTCCATTTGAAAGTGAAAATGGAAAGCAACTTTTCGGTGCGGTTGGGAGGCAATATCTCCACATCCAATTCAAACCAGATTTACATGGGAGTGAGTTATCAGAATTTAAACTATTATGCAAAAGAATTTCTTTTAGATGGTCAGATAGGAAAGGTATACAACAACCTGCAATTTATGACAAAGGTGAATTTTGCCACCACCATACCCACCTCATATCGCTTAATTGCGTCTATTACCACTTTCGACTATTTTAAGAAAGATAAACTGTTTTCGAGAAATGACAAGCCTGCGTTGAACCAAAAGGATGAACGCTTTTTGAGAATTCAAGCGGCTTTGCCTTTTCTATCCAACAAACGTGTGGAATTGGGTATAGGAATCGGCAGAATCGAAGACAAATACTTTCAAAAAAATATCATCAATTTCGAAGAAGACAAGTATGACAGAAGCCGCTACGATCTGATAGGCGGACTCATCAGTTTCAATGGAAGTACACTAAACGCACGTCAATATCCCACTCAGGGGTATCGTGAAGCGCTTATTGCACAAGTTTTCACCGGAAGAGAATATTTTCATTCCGGAAGCCATGCGGATGAAAATAAGAATTACAAAGAAAGGCATTCGTGGCTGCAATTATCATATATGAAAGAAGCCTACCACAATATGGGCGAACATTGGACCTTAGGCTGGTATTTTAAAGCTTTGTACGCTTCGAAAAACTTCTCGGAAAATTATATGGCAACAATGATGCAGGCCTGCGAATTCGCTCCCACGCAACATAGCCAAATTAACTATAATAACGCTTTCAGGGCTAATCAATTCGTGGGAGCCGGTATTCGTCCCATATATCGAATCAATCAAATGTTTCACCTGCGTGGAGAATTCTATGGCTTTATGCCCATTTATCCCATCGAAAGAAATTTCCTGAATAAAGCACAGTATGGAAAAACTTTCTCAAAATTCGAATATTTAGGAGAAACTTCCTTCGTCTGTCAACTCCCATTCGGATCTATTTCCATGTATGTAAATCATTATAGCTCACCGAAAAGAGAATGGAACGTGGGATTAAGCATAGGCTGGCAACTATTCAATTATCGTTTTATCGAATAATTATTTTAATCAAAAAGTCGCTGAAAAGCTTGCTAATTCAGGAAAAAGCCGTATCTTTGCACCCGTTAAACAAATAATCGGTCGCGTAGCTCAACTGAATAGAGTAGCTGACTACGGATCAGCCGGTTACAGGTTTGAATCCTGTCGCGATCACTTTTATTTGAATTAACAAAATGGCCGCGTAGCTCAACTGAATAGAGTAGCTGACTACGGATCAGCCGGTTACAGGTTTGAATCCTGTCGCGGTCACTTTTATTTCATTCATTGGTCGCGTAGCTCAACTGAATAGAGTAGCTGACTACGGATCAGCCGGTTACAGGTTTGAATCCTGTCGCGATCACAAGAGAGAATTAAAAAAGTCTCCAAGAGAGAAGCATTAAGAAACAGCCCAAGTTTACGACAATTACGTATGCTTAGGCTGTTTCCTTTTTCCGCTCACCGACCTGAGTCGCACATCAATATAAAAAAAACGGGGTACTTCTTCCTTATATATATCCCGTATAAGAAAACGTTTTCTCTATGCTCTTCTAAACCCTATCCGAAACCTAATAACCGAAATTCAAAAATACATGTTTCGGGATCCCCGCATAAGCACCGACTTTACATATAATCTCAAATTATCCAAAACCGCAATCCGATGAAAATAAAAAGGCGATCGGAAGACGACCGCTTTCAAAGTACACCCTCAGGGATTCGAACCCTGGACCCACTGATTAAGAGTCAGTTGCTCTACCAACTGAGCTAAGAGTGCGACATAATCATTGCTGCAATCTCAAAATTGTACACCCTCAGGGATTCGAACCCTGGACCCACTGATTAAGAGTCAGTTGCTCTACCAACTGAGCTAAGAGTGCGTCAATTCTTTCGTTTGCGGTTGCAAAAGTAGTCCTTTTATTTTATTTAGCCAAACAATCGGACAGCTTTTTCAACAACTTTTTTCTTCGATTATTCGAACACATAAAGTTCAGAAGGTGTATTTCGCTTTAAGGCAAGCAATTGCACATCTTTCCCAACAACAACACCTTTATTTTTCAATTTCCACTCTACGGTTTTATATGCTAATTCCGGATGATTATTGTCTTTACTCAAATGGCATAACCATATATAGCGCAGCTTTTCAGTAATATGCTCCGCAAGAAATTCTGCGGTATCCGCATTGCTCATATGTCCGGTTTTACTTACAATTCGTTCTTTCAGATATTTCGGATAAGGCCCCATCATCAACATCTCTTCGTCATAGTTCGCTTCCAGAATCAGGTAGTTGGCTTTACAGATATAATGCGCCGCTATAGGCGTAATCTCACCGAGATCGGTTAAAAAAGAAAACACTTTATCACCCACTTCGACACAGTATCCTACATTATCCGTTCCATCATGCGGCACTTCAAAAGATTCCAGCCGGAAATCATCGAGCATCATAGGCTCACCTTTTTCCATATACCTGATTGAGGAGCTAAGCTTTTCCGTCATGCAATAACTGCGATTAATCCCTGCATGAATACGTGCGGTAGTATATACCGGAATATGCATTTTTTCACCCAAATGCCCTACCGCTTTTATATGGTCCGCGTGGTCATGTGTAATAAATACGCCACATATGCTTTCCATCGGGATGTTATGTTCTTTCAGCGTTTTTTTTATAGTTCTGATACCTATTCCGGCATCAATCAGTATTCCGTTATTCTCAGTGCCCAGATAGTAGCAGTTACCGCTACTGCCACTTGCCAGGCTTATAAATTTTACTTTCATACCTTTTCTGTTAAAATACAAAATGCCGTCAGCTTTTACGACAAAGTGACGGCAAATATACATAAAAAAGAAGAGACCTTACTGAGAAAGTTCTTTCTTTTTATCTATAGATTCGGTGATTTTTGCAAACGCCAGCAAGGCTATTGCAGCTATCAATCCGATGGCAGCAAAGTAATACCATATGTAATGCGCATTTACACTCGCTTCTTTCCATGCTTCGTGAGATTCGAACAAAACAGGATCGGGACAATATTTAGTCAACAATACTCCTGCTATCCCAAAACCAAACACCGATGATAAAAACGAATGCAAATGACTAAAGCCCAAATACATGCCTTCTTCTCCCTCGGGGGCTTGCAAAGAGAAATACTCTAAATAGCGTGGAGAAATAAAACATTCGGCAAGAGCCTGCACCACAATTCCTGCAATCATCATCAAAGTGATATTACTCATCCCCGCAATGAGGTCATTGCCGAGCAAGTTTCCGCAAGCCATAAGCAAAGCGGATACCGGAATCAGGAACATACCTACATTCATCGAAGTAATAGCGCTTCGCTTCGCCATCAAACGCGTAACGAAACTCACACAACATACAACGACAAAAGGATTTACATTGGCAATCCAACCCGGTTTGGCTGTTTCACCGGCCATTCGGATTACGTATTTAGGCATCGTAGCGTATAATTGTTGTTGTACCATCCAGAATCCTGTAACAATCAGAATAAGAATCAAGAGACGCCAATTGGTAAGAATACGTACAAACCCCTGCCCTATTTCACGCAGGCTTTTTCCTTCGCCGGCTGTGTGAGCAGATTTATATAAAAAAAATACTGCCAGCAAAGCAATAAGCGTCATGCTACCCGAAAAGTAATTAATATAGATATAGGCTTTTTCTCCTATCACATTTCTCAAAGGATCTATAATCGTCTTTCCTGTAAAAGCGCCAATGTTTACCATCATGTAAAAAATCGAATATCCGCGAGCGCGAGTGGCTTCGGTTGTTTCTTTGGCAACAGACGCCGAAATAATCGATTTGATAAACGAACCGCCTATCATAAGAACTGTCAGCACCGGAACAATCATCCATCGAAGGGTGCTGTCGGGCAATCCGTTGAAACGTGTTGTCGCCCCGTAAGTCACCAATCCTGTGGCTTCCAGCAAAGTGGGCAATGCTGCCAAGCCCAGATAGCCTACAGACAATAACGAAAAAGCTATAATCATAGATTTCCGGAAACCTATCTTGTCGGCGTAAGCTCCGGAAAAGATAGGAAGCAAATAGAGTCCTCCCGAAAAGAGACCGGAAATCATACTGGCTTCAAAATCATTAAAACCTAAAATTGTAGACAGATAGATGGTGAGAACGATAAAAATGGCATAATATGCCATACGTTCAAACAGTTCGACTGTGTTGCTCACCCAAAAAGCTCTTGAGAAGCCTCCGGCTGTGCGCTGAGGAGAATTGTTCATATTTTACGGTTTGTTAAAATGTTAATTTGGCGCAAAGATACATTTTTTTGACGTACTGTCCGTATCTTTGCCGACAATTACATTTTTTAATATATTATGATCATAGCAGTTGATTTTGACGGAACCATCGTAGAACATCGTTATCCGCATATCGGTGAAGAAATTCCATTTGCAATCGACACATTAAAATTATTGCAACAAGAAAAACATCGTTTAATTTTGTGGAGTGTACGCGAAGGGGCGTTATTGGATGAAGCGGTAGAATGGTGCAAAAGTCGGGGACTGGAATTTTATGCAGTAAACAAAGATTATCCGGAAGAAGAACGCAATCATCAAGGATTTTCCCGTAAATTGAAAGCCGATATGTTCATTGACGATCGAAATCTGGGCGGGCTTCCGGATTGGGGCGTTATCTACGAAATGATAAAAGGCAGAAAAACATTTGCGGATATGTACAACCTGCAATCCATAGAGAAGCCGGTGCAAAAGAAAAAGAAACGGTGGTTTTCTTTTTAGATATCGTTTTTTATTTTTTGTTCTTTGAACTCAAATAAGGTTTTTCCGCAATTGCTTGCGAGATAAGGGAGACTGCAAGCCATCGGACGAAGAGATGAAGTAATCCTTTTTTGTGGGGAATACGAACAATTCTAATAAATTTCGTGTTTATTTAGACGTAGATAATCTAAAAATAGAAATTTATGATTTATAAATTATTATTTCCGACAAAGCCCAATCAAAACAACATTTCTTTTTTGCTGTTGACAGCCCGAATCGTTTTCGGTTTGTTATTTTTATTTCATGGAGTAGCCAAATGGAATAATTTCGAAAATCTATCCGCTTCTTTCCCCGATCCTTTGGGAGTAGGAAGTTCGGTCTCATTAGGGTTAGCCATCTTTGGCGAGCTGATATGTTCCATCGGATTTATCATTGGCATTTTATATCGCTTAGCCATGATTCCCATGATTTTCACGATGGCAATGGCTTTTTTCGTGATTCATGCCGATGATCCGTTTGCAGTAAAAGAATTAGCATTGGTATATCTATTCATCTTTATATTAATGTATATTGCCGGCCCCGGTAAATTTTCAATCGATTCTTTTATCGGAACAGCAATTACACAAAAGCAAAGAAAATAGAACAATTGCTTTAATAAGTCGAAAAAAGACTATATTTGCATGTATTCAGAGAAAAACATTTTTATTTTATTCATTAAAAACTTTTTAGCTATGAGAAAGAATAAACTAACGTTAGTGGCATTCGTGCTGAGCGGAAGCATACTGCTAAGTTCTTGCGTAGGATCATTCGGGTTGTTCAACCGCTTGAGTTCATGGAATCGGACTTTGGGAAATAAATTTGTAAACGAACTTGTTTTTTTGGCTTTTAACATTGTGCCCGTATATGGTGTTGCAGCTTTGGCAGATATGTTGGTTATCAACTCAATCGAGTTCTGGACAGGTTCCAACCCCATGGCGAGCGTAGGTGACGTGAAAAAAGTTAAAGGCGAAGACGGGAGCAATTATCTGGTAACAACGCTTGAAAACGGATATTCCATTACAAAAGAAGGCGAAAGCGCTTCGATGGATCTCATTTACGATCAGGAAAACAATACATGGAATGTGGAAGCCAACGGAGAAAAGACCGAACTTTTGAAGATGAACAACAACGGAACAGCCGATTTATTCCTGCCCAACGGAGAAAAGATGAATGTGACGCTTGACAATCAAGGAATGATGGCTGCCCGTCAGGCTGTGATGAGCAATCAGATGTTCGCTGCCCGATAAAGAATCATTGGTAAGAAGCAACACAAGCTTTCTCGTCGAAAAGGCTGTATGCTTCTATCAAGACAATACTGAAGCGCAGATTTACACGAACCGCATGTACGAATTCATGCAAGCGATGTGTGTAAATCTGCGCTTTTATTTCTATCAGAAAGGATATCCCACGGCAAAGTGGAAAGCAAAATCGCGGCTGAACTTGGGTGAAGTAAAAGGGTAACGATCTTTACCGCTTTCATAAACAGGATTAATCGCTTTCATTCCTCCATCGAAACGGAGAATAAAGAAATCCAGATCCAGTCGAAGTCCCAAACCGTAGGCTACAGCAATTTGCTTATAAAACTTATTGAATTTAAATACGCCTCCGGGCTGACTGTCGTAATTGCGAATGGTCCAGATATTTCCCGCATCCACAAACGCAGCTCCCTGAAATTTCCAAAACAAACGGCTCCGGTATTCGATGCTGGCATCCAGTTTAATGTCTCCCGAGCGCTCGAGCAAACTGTTCCTCTCTTCCGACTCTTTGAAAAACGAGCCCGGTCCCAACGTACGTACCCCCCATCCCCGTACACTATTTGCCCCGCCCGAAAAATATTGTTTCTCAAACGGTATGGTTTTTGCGTTTCCGTAAGGAACCGCTACCCCAAGTCCTACATGAAAAGCGAACCAGTTTCTATGATCGATTCTTATATTTTTTGAAAAATCGAATTCTCCCTTCATATATTGGGCGTAAGGAATTCCTAAAATAGCATATTCTCCATCGCTGTTCTTACGGATATGAGTCGCTTTCGACAGAGCATACATAATATTTCCCGCCGATTCCAGATTGAAACGTATGGAATAAGAGTCGGAAGCTATTGTGTTGTTCAAGATAGAACGCCCCACACTGCTATAGTAATAGTTATATCCCATATTAATAATCAGGCGATCCTGATAGCTGTATCTGAAAAGATCATTCTTGTCAATATAGACTTCTTTGAATTTTCCGGAAATCCAAGGCAGATACAGGAAACCTATGTTTATCAGGTCGAACCGATGCTGAATTTTCTGCCGCCGGCTCCATTTATAACTCCAAAAGGCCGAAGCCATCGTGCGCGAGAATTCGGGGCGTATCTGATAATTATACTGTAACCCCACTTCGGTAGTGGCTCTGATTCTGCGTTTATAATCCGATGAAAGAAAAGGGAACAGGAAATTTGGGAAATTAATGCCGGTTTCCACTCCATATTCCGTGTAATTATTCTTGGAATATCCGGGCTGAAGTCCGGATATCACTTCATAAGCTCCTCTGAATTTAATCATAAAAGTCTCCGAACCGCGAAAGATATTCCGGTTTTGAAACGAAACAGAAGCGGCCGCTCCCAAATCTCCGGCAGAATTGGTTCCTTCTACTTCAAAAGTAACGGATCTATGCTTGCTTTTAGTCAGCATCACATAGCAATTCAAGTCTGCGGTATCTTTTGCCGAGGTTTCGAGAAAACGGATATTGGTATATTTCAAAGCGGAAAGACGACCGAAGTTGGAATAAGTTTGTTGCACATGCGACTCGTTATACATATCGCCCGGCGCAAAGCGCAGATTATCGACAAGCACCTTGGGACGCAAATAAAGTTTATTCTGGTAATAGATGGGATATCCTTTATAATCTACCGAGTCGTTGATGTTCATACTGCTTGACAAAGACTGCAATACATCATAATCGGTAATAAAATGAACCTTGCCAATCCGGTACTGTTTATGAGGCTGCATCGAATCGACGAGACTCGCTTTGAATCCTTGCAAATGTAACGTCAAATCCACCAGATAAGTACCTCGAACGGTATCGGCCGTATAGGCAATATAATCCTTATTGAACTTATAGTAACTGTTTCGCAACAAATAGCCGGTAATTCGCTGGCGTTCTTCATCCAAGACGTTCACGTCCAGATTCATCCCTCTTTTCAGCAGGCTGTTCGCCGAATCCGGTTTTAAAAGACCGGCTATCTTAGCATCTTGTATATCGTATTTGACAGAATTCACCGTATAAGGTTTCCCTACTGTCACATCGAAGTACTGCTTGATCTTTTTCTTCTTGATTTTTGTGGAACGCTCCACTGTGGCGGCCATGTATCCCATGTTATGAACCGCTTTCGCTATTTCCTCCTGCGAGCGTTGCGCTTCTTCTTCGTTGTAAATCACCGGCGCGTCGCCGATTCTACGCAGAAAACGGTTCCATTTCGTAGAGTCCCGCCCCGAAAGGTTATAAATATAGAGTTGGGTTTTAATAAGGCTGAACCATTTCGAATTCGGATTCTGCCGCACATACATGCGCAAAGAAGAAGGGCGCACATCTTTATTGTCCGTACGGATACGCACTTCGTCGAGCAGATATGAACCTTCCGGCACAAACTTGGTGGAGGAACACGAAGCCAGTGAAAAAAGAATAGTTAAAGTCAAGAGTTTACGAATACGTTCCTTCATATGCGGTTGCCATCCAATACGATGGAAAATTTAATGCATACAAAGATAATTGATATTTCCAGATGCAAAAAATAACAGGATAAAAACTTTGAAAAGAAGAAAAATAAGAAAATCAGACAAATAAAAACAGAAAAGTAAAGACGGATTGCAAATATCTTTATAGCTTTGCCGTAAAGTATGACAGAATGGGCACATTAAGCAAAAACAAAATCAAATATATCCGTTCGCTGGAAGTAAAGAAAGTACGAAAAGAAGAGCGTGTTTTTTTGGCGGAAGGGCCTAAGCTCGTAGGCGATCTGCTCGGACATTTCCACTGTCGCTTTTTAGCCGCTACTTCTTCATGGTTCCGAAAGCACACAAACGTCTCTGCCGATGAACTGATCGAAATTTCTTCGGAAGAACTTTCCCGCGCCAGCCTTTTAAAGACACCGCAAGAGGTACTTGCCGTATTCGAGCAACCGGTATATGAATTAAGCGATCGATTCGTCCGCCGTTCGCTTTGTCTGGCTTTAGACGATATTCAGGATCCGGGCAACTTGGGAACAATCATCCGGATTGCCGATTGGTTCGGTATCGAGCACGTCATTTGCTCGGCAAACACGGTGGATGTGTATAACCCCAAGACGATTCAGGCAACCATGGGGGCAATCGCACGAGTAAAGGTACACTACACTTCACTCCCCGAGTTTATCCGTTCATTAGGAGACGTTCCCGTATTCGGAACTTTTCTGGATGGAAAGAACATATACCAACAGCCTTTATCCGCTCATGGACTGATTGTGATGGGAAACGAAGGGAACGGGATAGGAAAGGAAACCGGAGAATTGATTAACCGCCGCCTCTATATACCCAACTATCCGGAAGGGCAAGAAACATCCGAATCGCTCAATGTAGCCATCGCTACCGCAGTAATTTGTGCCGAGTTCCGGCGACAGGCTGCATGGAAGTAAAATCGAAAGGATAAAATACGCAAGGGTACAAGAATATGCTTTCTTCTTTCAAGGCTTTTATCGTTGCCTGAAAGTGTCGGGATGACTGCTCGCAACCATCTTGATGGTTGTGAGCAAAGCCCGCCGCCTTTTTTTCAAAGCCCGCCGCCTTTTTTTCAAAGCCCGCCGCCTTTTTTTCAAAGCCCGCCGCCTTTTTTTCAAAGCCCGCCGTGTTTTTTTTCAAAGCCTCCAATTGTTCTGCGGAAAACAAGGCAATCACTCCCGGAATCCATTCCACCGACTCTACTTCATGCGTCAATGGAGCTATCGCTTCCACGAACCCTTCGTCGGAAACGGTTATGACTTGCTGTTTCAGGAACCCTGTACCGGGCAAATAAAGATAATGGGAAGCAAAATGTTTCATAATGAGGAATCAGCGACGCGTTTGAGATCTCTGTTGGTGGATTCTGCGTTGATTTATTTCCCGCTCCTTTCTTTGCTGTTCCTGCTCTTCCTGAATATGGCGCTCCACTTCTATCTGTTCCTGCCTTTTTTCGGGACGAACGCCTGTGCGTCTGCGGTTCATTTCTTCGGGAGACAAACGTATGGGAGTTTCTTTAGGCTCGGCTTGCTGCAAAGAATCGGAGGGTTGCGCAGAAGGTTGCTGCTTCAACGAGTCGGTTTTCAGTTTTTCCGCCTTATTCACCGAGTCTCTCGCAGCGATGGAAAACGTGTCCGTACAATGATAGCGAAGAAGGCTGAACCGGTCCGCCAACAGCGTTCCTCCTTGCAACGAATCGTTCGATGCATAATAAATAAAACCTTTCACTTCTCTTATCGTACCCAAAGTATCGGCAAACAGACGTATCCGGTAAACACCCGGGCCATCTATATGTTCCAAACGGCTGATCGTATCTTTGTCGTATACGATCTGCATCGCCATGGCAGCCCCTCCGGTCGAGTCCGCAGGCATCGTATGCAGGAAATGATACCGTGCCTCCCAAACCAATGTGTCGCGGTCTTTGTAATTCGAGTCGCCCGGCAACACGAACGTATAATAATTATTCAACTTTTTGCCGGTCAGCCGCAACATCCGCCTCCAAGGCCATACATCTATACTATCCCCCGGCTCGCTCATCTTCGGCTTTTTGTCGCGTAGCGCAATCAGATGATTTATTTCATCCTGATTGGCTTTCATCCGTTTATTGATTTTCTCATAAATTTTGGAAAGGACTTCCGTATTTCGCGTGTACCAGACAAGGGAAGAGTCGAACACGGCTTCCGTAGTGCCGTACTTTTGAAATACAGCGTCAATGTACAACACCTTTTTATAGCTTTCGTTATAAGGCAGATAATCGCCCATGGCTTTTGCAATATGATAATCATAAAGCAAGTTCTCCATTTCCGGCTCCGACAATACATTGTCGGGTCTTTTCACTTTGCATGCCGTTAAAGAAAACGCAAGAAACGAAACGAAACACAGATGAAACCAAAATTTATTTTTCATTGCTTACAGCCGCTTTTTCATCTCTACGGGATGAATGACAAGATTCGTTCAGGTATTTACTATAGAAAATCAATAAGGCGATAATGCCGCAACTGATGGCGGCGTCCGCAAAATTGAAAATCGGGCTGAAAAAGATGAAATGCTCTCCTCCCACAAACGGCATCCATGCCGGCCAATTGGTTTCAATAATCGGGAAATAGAACATATCTACCACTTTCCCGTAAAACCAACCGGCATATCCCCCGTCGTGGGGCATGAAAGAGGCTATCTGAGAATGGGTACTTTCATTGAAAACGACACCATAGAAAACACTGTCGATGATATTTCCCAAAGCGCCCGCCAGAATCAAAGAAACACAAACGATATATCCGGTTTTGAATCCTCGTTTGACAATTCTGTAAAGATACCAGCCGATAAGTCCGACGGCAAAAATACGAAAAGTAGTCAGAAAGAGCTTTCCGATAAATTCCATACCGAAAGCCATGCCGTTGTTCTCGGTAAAATAGATATAAAACCAATCGGTCACTCGGATACTTTCGTGCCAATACATGTGAGTTTTAACCCAAATCTTGATTATCTGGTCGATAATCAGTACGGAAAAGATAATGAGCAGGGCCGTTCTCCCCTTCGTAAAAAAATTCTTCATCATTTTTAATTGTCAAAATTACAAACTGCGGACTACAGGCAAAACAACGAGCTACAAGTTGCCGTGCGTAAATATTGCGCAGCTACTTGTAGCTCGTCACTCGTAGCCTTCAGCTATCTGTTATCTTTTACCGCTGTTTTTAGCTTCGATGCTCAATGTAGCATGAGGAACAGCGCGCAAACGTTCTGCAGGAATCAGTTTTCCCGTTTCGCGACAGACACCGTAGGTTTTATTCTCTATACGAACCAAAGCGGCCTGCAATCCTTGGATGAATTTCAACTGGCGTTGTGCCAGGCGTGTCGTTTCTTCTTTAGAAAGCGTATTGGCTCCTTCTTCCAACACCTTATATGTGGGAGAGGTATCGTCGGTGTCATTGCCATCCAATCCCATCAGGCTCATTTTCAACTGTTCGTAATCACGCTGAGCCAACTCCAATTTATCCATTATGATGGCACGGAACTCCTCGAGCTCCGCATCCGAATATCTGGTTTTTTCTGCCATATCTTTACTGGTTTAAAAGGTTAATCAATATTTCATTCAGTATTATTCTTTCATTACATCTACAAACAACGAAAAATCATCGAAACTAAGTTCTACCCCATCTTTTACTTCGTCCGACAATTCGAGAGAGGTGCCTAAAACTTGGTTGCAAATATAGCCATTATATTCATTTACCGCATCATCTGTTTGCTTATTTTTCGAGATTGTGATTTTAATCTTGTCGGTTATCTCGAATCCGCTCGATTTTCGTATGTTCTGAATACGATTTACTAGTTCGCGGGCAATGCCTTCACGGCGAAGTTCTTCTGTAACCACTACTTCGAGCGCCACGGTCAGTTTGCCTTCGTTGGCAACCAACCAGCCGGGAATATCTTCGCTGATGATTTCCACATCCGACGCTTCGATTGTCGCTTCCATTCCGTCCAACGACAAGGTGTAACGGCCGTCTTTTTCCAACCGGGCAATGGCTTCCTGAGACATTTCGGCTACGGAAGCGGCAACCGCCTTCATCTGCTTTCCGAATTTGGGTCCCATCTTCTTAAAGTCGCACTTCACTTTCTTCACCAGAATGCCCTGAGCATCGTCAACAAACTTAATGTCTTTTACATTCACCTCGCTCATGATCAGGTTTTTCACTGCCTCGATGTGCATTTTTTGCTCTTCATCCACCGCCGGTATCATAATGCATTGCAGCGGTTGACGCACTTTGATATTGACTTTACGGCGCAAAGCCAATACCATGGAGGTGACATCCTGCGCCATCTTCATACGGGCTTCCAATTCTCCGTTGATCATTTCTTCCCGGTATTGCGGGAATTGGGCCAAATGAACGGAAACAACCTGCTCATGGCCGGATGCGGCAATCAAATCGGTATAGAGACGATCGGCATAGAACGGAGAGATAGGAGCCATCAATTTGGCTACGGTTTCAAGGCAAGTATACAATGTCTGATAGGCGGAGAGCTTATCTTGCGTGAATTCGCCTCCCCAAAAACGTTTGCGGTTGAGACGCACGTACCAGTTAGACAAATTGTCGTTCACAAAATCGGCAATCAACCGGCCTGCCTTAGTAGGCTCATATTCGTTGTAGCAGTTGTCTACTTCCTTAATCAGGCTATTCAGCACCGATAAGATCCAGCGGTCGATTTCCGGACGCTCTTCCATCGGCACATCCGCTTCTTTATATTCGAATCCGTCTACATTGGCGTAAAGCGCGAAGAACGAATATGTATTGTACAGTGTTCCGAAGAATTTGCGGCGGACCTCCTCTACTCCCTCCACATCGAACTTCAGGTTATCCCACGGGGAAGCATTGGTAATCATGTACCAACGCAACGGGTCGGAACCGTATTTCTCGATAGTGGCGAACGGATCGACCGCATTGCCCAAGCGCTTCGACATTTTGTTTCCATTCTTGTCGAGCACCAGTCCGTTGGAAATAACCGCTTTATACGAAACACTGTCGAAAACCATGGTCGCAATGGCATGCAAAGTAAAGAACCAACCGCGTGTCTGGTCCACTCCTTCGGCAATGAAGTCGGCGGGATATACCTGGCGGTTGTCCAACAACTCTTTGTTTTCGAACGGATAATGGATTTGAGCGTAAGGCATGGAACCCGAATCGAACCAAACGTCGATAAGGTCGGATTCGCGCTTCATGGGGCGGCCATCTTTAGAAACGAGAATAATATCGTCGACATACGGACGGTGAAGGTCGATCTTGTCATAGTTCGCTTCGGTGTATTCGCCCGGCACGAAACCTTTTTCCTTGTACGGATTCGACTTCATGAATCCGGCAGCCACCGATTTCTCTATTTCGTTATAAAGTTCTTCTACAGACTCGATACATTTTTCGTCCGAATGATCTTCTGTGCGCCAGATAGGAAGCGGCGTTCCCCAATAACGCGAACGGCTCAGGTTCCAGTCGTTCAGATTCTCCAGCCATTTGCCGAAACGTCCGGTTCCGGTAGATTCCGGTTTCCAGTTGATGGTCTTATTCAGTTCCATCATCCTTTCCCTGCAAGCAGTGGAACGGATAAACCAGCTGTCGAGCGGATAATAAAGTATCGGTTTGTCCGTACGCCAGCAATGCGGATAATTGTGAACATGCTTTTCGATCTTGAAAGCCAGATTGCTCATCTTCATCATCATGACAAGGGCGATATCCAGCGACTCCGCCGCCTGCGCCGCGTTCTCGTCGTACTTTCCGTCGACGGTAAACTGAGGATCGTAAGCGTTCTTCACCCATGCTCCCTGATATTCCTTATATTTGTCTGCATCTATACATTCTTTGACGAATGTTTCGTCCAGTTCATCGAGAGTATAGAATTTGCCGGTGAGATCCACCATCGGGCGGGTCTCCCCTTTTTTATTAATCATGAAAAGAGAAGGGATGCCTGCCGCACGTGCCACATTGGCGTCGTCGGCACCGAAAGTAGGCGCGATGTGTACGATACCCGTACCGTCTTCCGTCGTTACATAATCGCCGGGAATGACACGGAAACCGTTATCGCTTCTCGTCCAGTTTCCTTCTTCGGATACTTCTACCGGCTTCACCCATGGAATCAACTGTTCGTATTCCATGCCGATAAGGTCGGTACCTTTATATTCGGCTATTACTCTGAAAGGTACGAGCTTGTCTCCCGCTTTATAATCTTCGAGCTTCAGCTCGGCAGCCTTCGGATTGAAGTGCGCGTTCAGCAACGCTTTTGCCAGAATCACGGTGATGGGATCGCCTGTATAGGCATTGTACGACTGCACGGCAACGTAATCGATTTTCGGTCCTACGCAGAGTGCCGTATTCGAGGGCAGCGTCCACGGAGTCGTAGTCCAGGCGATAAAATAAGGAGTTCCCCATCCGGCCATTTCCGCTTTGGGATTTTTTATCTTAAACTGAGCGACAACAGTGGTATCTTTTACATCGCGATAGCATCCGGGCTGGTTCAACTCATGAGAGCTCAGGCCTGTTCCCGCAGCCGGCGAGTAAGGCTGAATGGTATATCCCTTGTATAGCAAACCTTTCTTGTAGAGCTGTTTCAGCAGCCACCACAAGGTTTCGATATAACGGTTGTCGTAGGTGATGTAAGGATGCTGCATATCCACCCAATACCCCATTTTATGTGTCAGATCTTCCCACTCTTTGGTGTACTTCATCACCTCCTTGCGGCAGGCGGCATTATATTCGGCAACGGAAATCTTTTTTCCGATATCCTCTTTCGTAATGCCCAACGCTTTTTCCACGCCCAACTCCACAGGAAGACCATGCGTATCCCAACCGGCTTTACGCTTTACCTGGTATCCTTTCATCGTTTTGTAACGGCAAAAGATATCTTTAATGGTACGAGCCATTACGTGGTGAATACCCGGCATACCGTTTGCCGAGGGGGGTCCTTCGAAAAAAACAAACGAAGGACAGCCTTCACGTTCTGTCATACTTTTGGCGAAAACATGGTTCTCGTCCCATTTCTTCAATACCTCTTTGTTCACCTGAGAGAGGTCAAACTGCGAATACTCAGTAAATCTCTTACCCATGAGTTTATTTATCTATTTAACTATTTTACAATTACCGTTTTAGGAATATCCCATTTTTAAGGGTGCAAAGTTACAAAAAACATTTATTTACTGATATAAAGACGAAAGGAAAAAATAAAATTCTTCTGTTTCCCGATCATTCGGAAGAAAAAAATCAGTTGCCCGACAGAGTGCGTTCGGACAACTGATTCAACTTTATTCAAGCAGAGCTTTATTTCAACAGAGTATTTATGTTGCAATGCATATTTCATTGTAAAACAGCGATATAACAGATTGAATAACATTCGGAATTATATACGATACAGAAAGGAGATAGAATCGCTTTCCGAAGATTATGTTTTCTTTTTCCGGTATCGCCACTTTTTTCTCACAAACGATGCCGTAATCTGCTACAAGTCGTCTTCCAACGCGGTACTCTTTGCGTAAGCGGTGCTTTTCGCTTCGAAGAAATCGGTTTTCACCATGTTGGCATTCGAATATTGCGACACCCAATGCATGCTTTCCGGCTCTTTCCGGTTGTCTTCGTACAAAGGGTCGAAGCCGAGACTGCTCCAACGCAGATTTCCAAGGAAGCGAATGTAGTCGGCAATCATCTTCTTATTCAACCCTTGTATATGATCACCTATCACATATTGCCCCCACTCTATTTCCTGCTGCACGCCTTCGCGCATCATGGCCTCGTACACTTTCACCTTATCGGGAGTGAACAAATCGGGCTCTTCTTTCTTCAGTTCCAGAATAATATTGCGGAACAACCAGAGATGCGTATTCTCATCACGGTTGATGTAGCGGATTTCCTGAGCCGATCCGGACATTTTCCCGTTGCGGCTGAGGTTGTAGAAAAACATAAAACCGCTGTAAAAGTAAATGCCTTCGAGAATATAATTGGCGATGAGCGTCTTCATGAGCGTAAACCCGTCCTGACTTTCCTGAAACTCGTTATAGCAGTTGCCGATAAACGTATTCCGCTTCAGCAGATGCTCGTCGGTCTTCCATTGATACAGAATTTCATTCCGTTCTTCGGGACTGCAAATCGTATCGAGCATATAGCTGTAGCTCTGACTGTGCACACACTCCTGAAACGCCTGAATATGAAGGCAAAGGTTCACCTCGTTGGCGGTGATATACTCGCTAATGGTTGGCAGGTTGTTGCTCTGCAAAGAATCGAGGAACACGAGGAAGCTCAGAATCTTGTCATACGCAGTCCGCTCCACTTTGTCCAGATGCGGATAGTCTTTGGTATCTTGCGTTAAGTTGATTTCTTCGGGTATCCAGAAGTTGTTCATCGCCTGACGATACCAATCGCTTACCCATTTATAGCGCATGTTGTTGAAGTCGTTCAGATTGGTTGTATTTCCCCCGATCATTCGCCTCAGCCGTATTTCCGTGTCGCCCTGCGGATTGAAGAGGGCATTCTTCTTTAATTTCTTGATTTCCATCATTCTATTTCTTTTTTATTTTTCTTCTTCTTTAAGATGCACAGCTTTCGCATTCTTCCACTTCCAGCGATTTGCCGCGCACGTAATACAATGTTTTCACGCCGCACTCCCATGCCAGCAGATATAAATTAAGAACCTGCCTCATGCTGAAATCATTGGTTATATAAAGGTTCAGACTTTGAGATTGGTCGATATGCAGCTGCCGAATGCCGGCGGCGCGGATACTCCATTGCTGGTCGATCAAGTAAGCTCCTTTGTACATCCAGAAAGTCTTGTCGGACAAAGCCGGAGCCACACGGGGAAGCATCGCCCCTTTCTTCTCCTCCAGAAAGAAACGTTTCATTACCGGATCGATACCTGCCGTAGTTCCCGCAATGATGCCGGTGCTGCTGGTAGGAGCGATGGCAAGCAAATAAGCGTTTCGCATGCCGCATGCGGCAACCTTTACCGCCAGTTCGTTCCAAGCCTGCGAAACGTACCCCCGTTTGGAGAAATAAGCTCCGGTCTGCCAGTCGCTTCCTTCGAAATAAGCATAGCTTCCTTTTTCTTTAGCCAGCTCGGCACTTGCTTCGATAGCGGCATAGTTGATGTTTTCGAATACCCTATCGGCAAAGCGGAGGTGCTCTTCGCTCTCCCACGCAATGCCGCGAATGGCCAAAGCATGATGATAACCGCTCACTCCCAGTCCGATGCTGCGATAGCGATGATTCGTTATCTTAGCATATGGAAGGGGATAAAAGTTCAGATCGATCACGTTATCGAGTGCGCGCACCACTGTTGCCACCTTCTCTTTCATCTGCGCTTTGTCTTCCAACGGCAGGTGTCCCAACGACAGGCTGGCGAGGTTGCATACGACAAAGTCGCCGGGACGGACAGTATTCACCACTATCGTATCGCCCTCTTCCGAGCGGATTTCGGTGGAAACCGTTTCTATGGGCGACATATTCTGGGCGATTTCCGTACACAGGTTCGAACAATAAATAATGCCGCGGTGGTTGTTCGGATTGGCCCGGTTCACCGTATCGCGGTTGAACGTGAACGGAGTGCCCGTTTCGACCGCCGATCGCAACGTCAGCCTCACGATATCCTTAATGCTGATGGTACGCTTGGAGATGCGGGCATCTTTCACACAATCCAGATATCTTTTCTCCCACTCTTTCCCGTAATAATCTTCCAGACAATAACCTTTGATTTTCAGAATCTCATTGGGGCAGAATAAATGCCAAGTCTGGTTCAGATCCTCTTTCGCCATTTTCCAAAAGAGGTCGGGGTAGCAAACGGCCGGGAAGATGTCGTGCGCTTTCATGCGGTCGTCTCCGTTGTTCGTGCGGAGCTGTAAAAATTCGGGCAGGTCTTTGTGCCAAACATCGAGATAGACGGCTACGGCACCTTGCCTCATACCCAGCTGATCGACCGCAACAGCCGTATCATTGACCAGCTTCATCCAGCGAATGACTCCGCCCGCCACTCCTTTAAAGCCACGAATGTCACCGCCTGCAGCGCGAACCTTGCCGAAGTACAGCCCCATTCCACCGCCGAACTTGCTGACCATCGCAAAGTTGTCGATGCTCCGGTAGATTCCTTCCAGACTGTCGGGAACCGTATCGATGAAGCAACTGGAAAGCTGGTGGTAAGGTTTACGCGCATTAGCCAGCGTTGGCGTAGCCATCGTCACTTCCAGTTTGCTAAGCAAGTCGTAGAACTTACGAACCCACTGAAGCCTGTCGTTCTTTTCGGGCATCGCCAGATGCAAGGCTATGCCCAGGTACATTTCCTGTACCGACTCCACCGGCTCATGCGAATGGGTACGGATGAGATAACGCTTCGCTAATAAATCCAGTCCCGAATAGTTCAGCAACTTATCCCGTTCGGGCTGCATAAAGCCGGCGGCCTCCTCAATCTCTTCCTGCGAATACGTATTGAGTATATAGCTGCCATACAACCCTTCTTCCGTAAGATAGCGCAATTTGTCGTAGAAAGAACCGATTCCCGCGGCTTCGGCTTGCCGTTCGAGCTTTGCCTTCAACTGATGGGCGAGCAAGCGCGCGGCGATGAATTCCCATGAAGGCGCATCCTGCGTAGTAAGTTCCACAGCCGCTTTGATAAGCGCTTCCAATCGTTCGCCGGACGACATCTCCGGTTTGCAAAAGCCGGAAAATTTCTCGGCAAGTGCAGCCGGATTGTATTCGTTCTCCGGAAAATCCGCCTGTATGCCCTTTAGCACATGCGTAATGCTTTCATCACGCAGTTCGTCTGCAATATGATTCAACGCTTTTCTACGTTCCGTCCGTTGCCAGCGATACAGGATATAGTTTTTCGCCTCGGCGTAGAAACCGTGCTCCATCAAAACTTTTTCCACCTCATCCTGAATCTTTTCTACGCTGCGGTTGTCTATGTGGCTGCGGACAAACGTTTCCACCTCGTCGGCCATAGCGTAAATGATCTGATCGGCGACTTGCTGCCCGGTGCTTGAGAAACTTTTTCGCATGGCGACGGCAATCTTCTCTTTCTCATAAAGCTCCGTCGTCCCATTTCTCTTGATTATTTCCATGAAATGTTTTTAATGAATTATGAAATCTTTCGCACTGCTTCCCTATCCCACGAGTAGAAACAGCCTTTGATGAACGGCAGGTCTTCTGACTGACTCCTCATTTCCGACGCCTTCCCGGCGCTTCGTCTCCTCGAAGCAGCCAGTGGCCATTATAGTATTTATCGTAATTTATAAAAACGGAGTTTCACAGCAGCGGGACTGTCCGGGATTTGCACCCGATTCCCTTTTCATCCGGATAGAGGAAGAACTCTGCCCGGAACCAATTCGGCAACAAAGATAATGGAATTTAGTTATTTCTTATATCTTACTTCATACAAATCATTTCTGCGATCTTTCAAATTACGCACGCTTCCGTAAGTATGAAGTTCGTTCAGCAAATCAAGGTCTACGTCCGAAACCAAAATCATTTCCGTATTCGGTGTCGCTTCCGCACGTTTCCCGTCTGTAGGGAAAGGGAAGTCGCACGGAGTAAACACTCCCGACTGCGCATATTGGATATCCATGTTATGTACACGCGGAAGATTACCCACAGAACCGGCAATCACCACAAAACATTCGTTTTCGATGGCACGTGCCTGGGCGCAGGCACGAACACGGGAATAGGCATTTTGCGTATCTGTTACAAACGGAACAAACAAAATCTGCATGCCTTGATCGGCCATCAATCGCGAAAGTTCGGGAAACTCCACATCGTAGCAAATCAATACACCGATTCTGGCACAATCGGTGTCGAAGGTTCTCAAAGATTTTCCGCCCCTTAGTCCCCAGCTTTTGATTTCGTCCGGAGTAACATGCAATTTCTCATACATTTCATACGTCCCGTCACGGCGGCAAAGAAAGCCAACGTTATACAACATTCCGTCTTCCTTCAGCAATGGCATGCTGCCGGTAATGATATTGATGTTGTAGCTGATGGCCAGATTGACGAATCGCTCGCGAATTTCCTCGGTATATCCCGCCAGCCCGCGAATGGCTTGCGATTCGCCCTGATCATTATATTTAGACATCAGCGGAGCGTTGAAATATTCGGGGAAAAGAATAAAATCGCTCTTATAATCGGATACCGCATCTACAAAAAACTCTACTTGTTCGAACAGGTCATCCAATGTATGATAGCTGCGCATCTGCCATTGCACCAAGCCTACGCGAACGGTCGTCTTAGGCGATATGTATTCCTGAGTAGGCGCCTGATAATAAATATTGTCCCATTGCAGCAAACAGGCGTAATGCTTCGATTCTTCATCATTGGGCAAGTAGTTTGTCATAACCTTGCGAACGTGAAAATCATTAGACAGTTGGAAAGTCAACACCGGGTCGTATATTTCACGCTGCCGCACGCGCGCGATATACTCTTTCGGACGCATCCGATCGGCATATTTATAGTAATTCGGAATGCGACCGCCAAACATGATCGCTTTTAAATTCAACGTTTCACAAAGCTCTTTGCGATATTCGTACATGCGGCGGGCCAGTCGCAGACCGCGGTATTCGGGATGGATAAAGACTTCAATTCCATATAGAATATTGCCGTTGGGATTATGCGTGTTAAATGTTTCTTTGCCTGTGACTTGGGCGTATGTATGATCGTTCTTCACTTTATCATAATCGACAATGATAGACAACGCACAGCCGACAATCTTATTGTCCACAATAGTGACAATCTGACCTTCCGGGAAAATTCGAATCAGAGTTTCGATTTGCCGGCGTGTCCAAAAAACGTCACTCCCTCCCGAATAAACACGAGTAAATGATTGGGACAATTGCGAATAATCTTCTATCTGAAGATTTCTAAGTTCCACTTTATTAATTTTAATCGGATGCTGTTCCATGACATATATATTTAGTAGGTATAAAAGCAAATATACGAATTATACTTATCAATTGCACATACTTCATAGAGAAAGTTAGAAATACCCGCAAAGCACCACCGGTAAATCTAATTTGGAGAAAAAAAACGACATAGATTGAAGCTCTTCATGCTGCTTCTCCCCAAAATCTGTTTGACATTTTCTTCTTTTTCTCTATCTTTACCGCAAATCTGCAAACAGCGAAATGAAAAGTCATCCGGTCATTTTATCCATTGCCGGTTCCGACTGCTCCGGAGGAGCCGGAATACAGGCGGACATGAAGACAATCTCGGCATTGGGCGGGTATGCGGCAACCGCCATCACGGCGATTACCGTACAGAACACGTGGGGCGTAGCGGCGGTATATCCGGTTCCTGCGGATGTCGTACGCGGGCAAATAGAAGCGGTAATGGATGATCTGAAGCCTTCCGCCGTGAAAATCGGGATGATTTATGACGCCGATATGGTAGGAACCATAGCCGCCTGCCTGCGGAAATACCGTCCGGCACACGTTGTTTACGACCCGGTAATGGTATCTACCAGCGGAAAGAGGCTGATGACGGAAGAGGCCGTAGGAAGGGTGAAGCAGGAATTGTTGCCCCTCACCACCCTTGTCACGCCGAATCTTAACGAGGCGGAAATCCTTTCCGGCGAAACGGCGGAGGGCCTGCAAGAGATGCGGGAGGTTGCCCGCAAGTTGGCAGATACTTACCATACTTCGGTGTTGATAAAAGGAGGACATCTGCCGGGCGACAAGGCGTGCGACCTGCTTTGCGCCTCGGGCACAACGTTCGGCTACGAGCAACCGAAGATAGAAAGCCGCAATCTGCACGGAACGGGATGCACGCTTTCTTCCGCCATAGCCACCTATCTTGCGCGGGGATGTTCTTTGCAAGATTCGGTGCGGCAGGCGAAAGACTACATCACCCGCTCCATCCTCGCCGCAAAGGAACTCAACATCGGACACGGCAACGGTCCGTTGTGGCATTTCCATAAGTGAATTGCATAAAAAGCGGTTTTTTGTGCCGCCGTATTGTAAAAAAGTATACCTTTGCGATGCAATTAACAATAAATTAAAAATAGAAAAGACATGAAAGCATTCGTATTTCCCGGTCAAGGCGCCCAATTTGTCGGAATGGGCAAAGACCTGTATGAGAATTCAGCTTTAGCAAAGGACTTGTTTGAAAAAGCCAATGGTATCCTCGGATACCGTATCACAGATATTATGTTCGAAGGAACGGAGGAAGACCTCCGTCAGACAAAGGTAACCCAGCCTGCCGTGTTCCTGCATTCGGTTATCTCTGCGCTTTGCATGGGCGACGACTTCAAACCTGAAATGACCGCCGGGCATTCGCTCGGAGAGTTTTCGGCATTGGTGGCCGCCGGCGCGCTGAGCTTCGAAGACGGTTTGAAGCTGGTTTACGCACGTGCGATGGCGATGCAGAAAGCCTGCGAGAAAACGCCTTCTACAATGGCAGCCATCCTTGCGTTGCCCGACGAAAAGGTGGAAGAGATCTGCGCCTCAGTGTCTGCGGAAGACGAAGTGTGCGTGGCTGCCAACTACAACTGCCCGGGACAAATCGTAATTTCCGGTTCGGTTCCCGGCATCGAAAAGGCGTGCGAACTGATGAAAGCAGCCGGAGCCAAACGCGCGTTGCCGTTGAAAGTCGGCGGAGCGTTTCATTCTCCGTTGATGGATCCGGCAAAGATAGAACTCGCCGCAGCCATTAATGCCACCCATTTCCACACTCCGAAATGCCCGGTATACCAAAACGTAGACGCTTTGCCGCACACCGATCCGGAGGAAATCAAGCAGAATCTGGTGGCGCAACTCACCGCTCCCGTACGTTGGACACAGACTGTTGTAAAAATGATAGCCGACGGTGCGACAGACTTCACCGAGTGCGGTCCCGGCGCAGTGCTTCAAGGGTTGATTAAAAAGATCGACTCTACCGCAAATGCGCACGGTATCGAATAAACAGGCGTAACTTCGGGAGATTCGTTTCGCCGAAAAGCAAACCGGCTCGAAACCAAGCGAGAAGCGGCAGAGGGTGAAAAAAGATTTTGCGGGAAACGAAAAACGAATCGGCGGGGAACCTGACGAGAAATTTCCCAAACGCGCAACGTGGATTGATACAATAATCACAAGATTTATAAGCGAGTGATTATGAAGTTTCCAATTTTACTCCATGCGGATTTATACAATCACCGCAAGCTCAAGGGCTTGTCTCCTATGTATAAATCCGCATTTTTCTGTTTCCGCCATACGGAATCCCCTTACTTCCGCTGCTTCACCGGATTCGTCCCGTCGGTTTTAAAAGTCGTGCTTTGTGCCGGTAAAACCTAACGTTCCATCCGGTTAGAAACTCTTTCCGGATGGACGAAAACCCGGCGCAGGACAGATGAAAATTCCACCTGCTCTTAAATAGAGAGTCTATTGGGGCCGAATAGAAGTTCTGTTTACTCCGGACAGAAGCTCTGCTTTCGAAGAATAGCGCCTCTGATTTCACAGAACAACCTCTCTGATTTCGAAGAATAACGTCTCTGCTCTCGCAGAATAACCCCTCTGATTTCGCAGAACAGAGCTTTGGCTTTCATCAGTGAGAAGCTCTGTTTTCACCCGGCAAAAGCTCTACATCACCTGGACAGAGTCTTCGTTTTTAATCCGACAAAGTGATAGCTTTCATCAAAAGCCTGCCGATTCAGTCCGGCAGAATCATGCTCTTTCTTCCAGACAAAGTTTGTCTACGAGCACACCTATTTCAACACATCCCGCAGAGAATCACACTTTTTCGGGAAAAATCTCCCCGCTTCAAACCGGCAAAACCCCTGTTCCGTTCCCGAAAAAAGCAACGCCCCAATTTGGAACACTTCTGTTTGTTCAAAACCTGTTCTTCTCAAGTTTCCCGGAAAATCTTGTTTCAGACTGCTGCGCCTCTGTTTCTTTCCCCAAAAAGAAGATGAATGAGGCATCCCTCTCCTCCATCGCATCCAAAATCTGCCGCAAATCCGCCGATCCATCACCCTCGAAGAGGGCTTTCGGCAGCATACTTCCACTCGGAATACGTATTGCCGCCCGATTCACAGCGCAGAAAACCTCAAACAACACCATATCATCGCAGTTTCAACCGTATATCCGTTCGGCCGGATTGCAAATCGGACAAAAAACTATCTCCTATCCTTCCGTTACTTTCAATAAATTCATTAAATTCGTGGCGAAGTAAATGAAAAGCAAGAGTAGTTAGTTATGAACGAGAAATGGAATAGCCGGAAATATCAGATAGGCTATGCGCTAAGCGGGGGATTTATCAAAGGATTTGCTCATTTGGGAGTCATGCAGTCCTTGTTGGAACACGACATCAAGCCGGATATCATCTCCGGAGTAAGCGCGGGCGCGCTTGCGGGGGTGTTCTGCGCCGACGGCAACGAGCCTTATCAGGTTATCGAATATTTTGCAGGACATAAGTTTCTCGACCTTACCAAACTTACGATTCCTAAAAGGGGATTGTTCGAATTGAGCGAATTTATGGACTTTCTTCGCACCCATCTGAGGGCCCAACGAATGGAGGAGCTGCAAATACCGCTGATTGTCACAGCCACCGATCTCGACCACGGGCGCATGGTACACTTTCATCGCGGGCCGATAGCCGAACGCATCGCAGCCTCCTGCTGCATGCCCGTGATGTTCGCCCCCGTGAAAATAAACGGTACGAACTACGTAGACGGGGGGCTCCTGATGAATCTTCCCGTTTCTACCCTTCGCAGAGTATGCGACAAGGTGGTCGGGGTAAACGTAAGCCCGCTCATGGCGGAAGACTATAAAATGAATATCCTGACCATCGCCATGCGTTCTTTCCACTTCATGTTCCGCGCAAACACTTTTCCCGAAAGAGCAAAATGCGACTTGCTGATCGAGCCGTACAACCTGAACGGATATAGCAACACGGAACTGGAAAAAGCGGAAGAAATATTCAATCAGGGATACGAAACCGCCAACCGGCTGCTCGGCTCGTTGCTCGAAGAGAAAGGGAAAATATGGAAGTAAAGCCGTTGCGCTTTGCAATACCCAAAAAGAATATCGACACTGAAGAAAAAAACAACATAATGGACAACGAAAAGAAAATCATCATCTATCAGGTTTTTACCCGCCTGTTCGGAAACAACAACAACCATTGCGTGCGCAACGGGGATATCGTTACCAACGGCTGCGGTAAAATGGGAGACTTTACGCTCAAGGCTTTGGGAGAAATCAAAAAGACGGGAGCGACGCATATCTGGTATACCGGCATCATCGAGCATGCCACGCAGACCGATTACCGCCGCTACAACATCCGCCCCGACCATCCCGCCATCGTGAAAGGAAAAGCGGGCTCGCCCTACGCCATTAAGGATTATTACGATGTAGACCCCGATCTGGTGAACGACATACCCGAACGGATGAAGGAATTCGAGAATCTGGTTCGCCGCACGCACCGTGCAGGACTAAAGGTGATAATCGATTTCGTTCCGAACCACGTGTCGCGTCAGTACCATTCGGACATGCAACCCGACGGGACTGTAAACCTCGGAGCCAACGACGACCCGGCGCAATCATTCAGTCCTTACAATAACTTTTATTACATTCCCAAAGCCGAACTCCGCGGACAGTTCGACATGACGGCGGGAGCAGCGGAACCTTACCGGGAGTTTCCCGCCAAGGCGACAGGCAACAACCGGTTCGACGCGACGCCAACGGTGAACGACTGGTATGAAACCATAAAGCTGAATTATGGCATAGACTATCAGAACGGAGGCACGTGCCACTTCTCGCCCACTCCGGATACATGGTTCAAAATGTTGGACATACTGCTGTTCTGGGCTTCGAAAAAGATAGACGCTTTCCGGTGCGACATGGCGGAAATGGTTCCCGTAGAGTTCTGGGAATGGGCGATTCCACAAGTAAAAGAGGCTTATCCCGACATCCTTTTCATCGCCGAAGTCTACAATCCCGCCGAATACCGTAATTACCTGCAACGGGGAAAATTCGATTACCTGTACGATAAAGTCGGCTTGTACGAAACACTTCGCAATGTAATCTGCGGCTTTCAGTCGGCAACAGCCATCACCCAATGTTGGCAAAGCCTGAACGGAATGGAGAAATATATGCTCAACTTCCTCGAAAACCACGACGAGCAGCGCATCGCTTCCGATTTCTTTGCGGGAAACCCGCGCAAAGGTATTCCGGGTCTCATCGTTTCGGCCTGCATGAACACCAATCCGATGATGATCTATTTCGGACAGGAATTCGGCGAACGGGGCATGGACAACGAAGGATTCAGCGGTAAAGACGGGCGAACCACCATATTCGACTATTGGAGCGTGGACACCATCCGAAGGTGGCGGAACGGAGGCAAGTTCGACGGAAAGATGTTATCCGAAGAACACAAGCGTTTGTACACCGTCTACCGGAAAGTGCTCACCCTTTGCAACGAAGAGCAAGCCATCGCTCAAGGGCTTTTCTTCGATCTGATGTACGCGAATATCAACGGATGGAAGTTCAACGAACACCGGCAGTACACATTCATGCGGAAGTTCGGCAATGAGTTGTTGTTTTTTGTAGTCAACTTCGACAGCCAGCCGGTCGACGTTGCCATCAACATACCTTCGCACGCTTTCGACTATCTGCAAATGCCGCAGACCGACGTTTGCAAAGCCACCGAACTGCTGACCGGAAAAGAGGAAGAAATCAGTCTGCTGCCGTATAAAGCCACAGAAGTATCCGTAGGCGGATACAGCGGCAAAATACTGAAAATCATCTTTTGACGGCTTATTCGGGGATATATCACAAAACGACAGCTTTACACCGCCCCGTCGGAATCCCGACACGAGAACAACCGGTGTAAAGCTGTCGCCTGTATCCTACACATCTCCGCTCGCCTACTTCTTCTTCCTCAGCACCACTGCGGTACGGGCGGGGATATAAAGTTTCAGCCATTCTTTCTTTTCTTTCTTATACAAGGGGTCGGCGATGGTAAAGTGAACGACGGAATCATCGGCGAAACCGTTTCCGCCAAACGACACGCTGTCCGTATTCAAGATTGCTTCATACGCTCCGGGAGCAACGAGGAAACCATAGTCGGTAAACGACTGCTTCGGATTGAAGTTGAATACAAACAGCAAATCCTTGCGCGCGTAAGCCAGAATCTGATCGCCGTCGTTGTGCCAGATTTCCTGAACCGGCGTTGCCTGAAAGTCCTTCACGCTTTTGATGGCCTTCAGCATTTCCCTGTCGAAATCCCCCAGATAGTGATAAGCCAGATTCTTATTGTCCACCAAATCCCACTGACGGCGGGCGTACTTATACGACCATCCGTTTCCTTCACGCGGGAAATCGATCCATTCGGGATGCCCGAACTCGTTTCCCATAAAGTTGAGATAACCGCCGTTGATAGTGGATGCGGTCAACAAGCGAATCATTTTGTGCAAAGCTATTCCTCTGTGAACCACATAATTCTCGTCTCCCTTCTGCATGTGCCAATACATATCGGCATCGATCAGGCGGAAAATGATCGTCTTATCGCCTACCAATGCCTGATCATGACTTTCGGTATACGAAACGGTCTTTTCGTCCCGACGGCGATTGGTCACTTCCCAGAACATGCTCGAAGGCTTCCAGTCCTCGTCCACTTTCTCTTTGATCGTTTTAATCCAGTAATCGGGAATATTCATCGCCATGCGGTAATCGAATCCGTAGCCGCCGTCTTCCGCTTTGGCGGCAAGTCCCGGCATCCCCGATACTTCTTCGGCAATGGTTATCGCCTTCGGGTTCACCTGATGAATCAACTTATTGGCCAACGTCAGATAACAAATGGCATTATCATCCTGATGACCGTTGAAGTAATCGCCGTAATTGCAAAAAGCCTCGCCCAATCCGTGACTGTAATAAAGCATGGAAGTAACTCCGTCGAAGCGGAACCCGTCGAATTTGTACTCTTCCAACCAATATTTACAGTTAGACAGCAGGAAGTGAATCACTTCGTTTTTGCCGTAATCAAAGCATAGAGAGTCCCAAGCCGGATGCTCACGCTGCTCGCCCTGATAAAAATACTGGTGAGGATCGCCGGCAAAATTGCCCAATCCTTCCACTTCATTCTTCACAGCATGCGAATGTACGATATCCATGATGACGGCAATGCCCATTTCATGAGCCGTATCGATGAGTTCTTTCAGCTCATCGGGAGTGCCGAATCTTGAAGAGGCCGCAAAGAAGTTGGAAACGTGATAACCGAAACTTCCGTAGTAAGGATGCTCCTGTATGGCCATAATCTGAATACAGTTGTATCCGTCTTCGGCTACACGCGGAAGAATTTTTTCGCGGAATTCGGCATAGCTGCCTACCTTCTCTTCGTTTTGCGCCATTCCGATGTGGCATTCGTAAATAAGCAAAGGAGAAGTGTTCGGCTTGAACGCTTTCTTTTTGAATCGATACGGATTCTCGGGCGCCCATACCTGTGCGCTGAATATATGAGTGCGTTCATCCTGAACCACATAATTGGCCCATGCCGGAATGCGTTCGCCCTGTCCGCCTTCCCAATAGATGTTCAGCTTGTACAAATCGCCGTGATGAATAGCTTCTTCGGGGAGATTGATTTCCCAGTTTCCGTTTTTCAGCTTTTTCAGCTTATAAGCAGCCTGTTCTTCCCAGTTATTGAATGTGCCTACAAGATAAATATGTGTAGCGTTTGGCGCCCATTCACGGAAAACCCATCCTTGCACTGTGCGATGCAATCCAAAATAAAGATAACCCGAAGCAAAGTCGGCAAGGCTTTGCTTCCCTTTGTCGGTCAACTCGGCTTCCTTTTTCAACGCATGCCCGTAACGACCGATAATCGCTTCGGCATAAGGTTCCAGCCAGGGATCATTTTTAATAAGATTCAGAGTCTTTTCCATATCAGAGCAGAATAAAAGGTTATGCTTTCACTTTTACGATTACTTTTTTCACGCCGTCGGGGGTAATGCCGGGCGCATGTCCGTCTTGCGGAAAGAAGATAGCGAACATCCCCGGTTTCAGGGAAACGTAGGTTTCGGCCGCTCCGTCGAAAAATACGATATCGTCTTCGGCATTAAACGGAGCGTCTGCCGGAACACAACGGGCCAAAGGAGTATACCCGATGACTTCAGTCCCCGACAAAGGCAGCTGAATATCGATAAACTCCCTGTGGGCTTCGAGCCTGGCTTCTTCTTTCTTTTTAGGCTTTGTCCGGACGATATTGACTACCAGCTCTTTCCCTTTCACTTCTGTTTTGCCCGCTTCCATGGCTTGCAGGTCGTGCGATTTCAAAAACTCGACAGCTTGTGCGAACAAAGGATTCAAAACCACGTATTTCTCAATGTTTTCTAACGTATCTACTATCATAATAATCTCTCTTTTTAATGTATATATTTTAAAGTTTCAGTCATTCGAAATCATCGATGGTATAGTTGATAAAATCGGCAAAACGCTTGAATTGCCTGAACACCTTTTCTATTTCGTCCAAAGCGCCGGGACGGGTGAAAAAGTCGTCGGGCACTTCATGCGCGCAAATATATTGCTTGCACTTCAAATAGTCGATGTAAGGAAAGTCTTTCGGAAATCCTTTCGGAGCAGTCTTCAGGAAATCATCGCCCACAACGGGAAAATATGTTTTAAACTCCGGATCTTCTACAATCGAGATGTATTCTTCCACGTTGTCGTAAATAGATTGTCTGACAGCCTTCAACACATTCGGGGGCAAGCAGTAGCTTCCTCCCGCGAGCATACACCCGCCGGGCTGCAAATGTATATAATAACCGCAATGATCGGATTTCTTGCCTTTCGCATTGATGTAGCCGCCGAAATGATTCTTGTAAGGGGTTTTATCGGCAGAGAAGCGTGTGTCGCGGTAAATACGGTACGTACAGTCTTTCGGCCGGATTCCCCGGATTGTTTCGTCGAAGAGTGAGAGACGTCCGATGACGGCCTCCAGCAATTTATCAAACTCATTGCGGGCTGTCTCATATTCTTCCCGGTGTTCGTTAAACCATTCGCGATTGTTGTTCGCCGAAAGATCTTTTAAAAACCGGAAGATAAAAGGTGCATTCATTTTAATTGTTTTCAATGATTCACCTACAAACGTACGAATTTTATTTTAAAAAACACACAAAACAGGCAATTATCGCTATAGCATTAAGCTGTTTCCGTCCACCGGAATAATGAGTCGCTCCCAGTCGATCAGGGCATTGAACAGCATGATACGTGAAAAGCAGCCTAATTGCAGCCACGTGATTTCCCGTTCTACTATCAGACCTTTATCCAGAAGTTCCGCACGCTTGGTACCTTTCAGCAAAGGAAAAGCCGGAGTACACCACTTGTTGCCGTCGTAAAGAGCCACATTGGCTATCGAAGTGTCCGTCAGGTATCCGTTCCTCACAATCAATACATCATCTGCCCGACCTCTTTGCCCGAACAAAGCATTCAGTTCGCTCCGGTCGGCACTTTTATAAGTATAGTCGATCGTGTCCGAAGCAATCAGGCGCAAGGAACTTACCTCCCTCATCCGGTAAGGAGCGTATGTCACCTCTTCAATCTCTTCGCCGTACACCACACGGCATTTATAAACGCCTTCCGCAGAAGGTGGCGAGACCACATCGGACAGGGCAACCGGAGCGGAATCTTTCCCGAAAGCCGCACGCGTGCGGTTGAACCGCGCGGCATGATAGTCGAGATTGCATATCCGTCCGTTCTCTATCCTGATGGTTTCAATAAATAGGCACATATACTTTTTGCTTCATTTCATCATACTCGCTTTTCGCTTCACTCCGGCAAGTGATGCCGCCCCCGCTTTTGAAAAAGAGCTTTCCTCCCTCCTGCTCCACAAAACGTATCATGACGGCGCTATCCAGTACGTCGCCATCGAAATATCCCATGACTCCGGTATAAAACCCTCTTTCGTAAGTTTCCGCCTCGGCGATAATCTCCGTTGTCTTCTTTTTAGGCGCGCCGGTAATCGATCCCGCAGGCAAAAGCCGGAAGACGATTTCTCCCAGTCTTTCCTGAAAACGCTCCGGCAAAACTCCCTGAATTTCGGAACTTGTTTGAAGAATCCTTCCCCGATTAGTCTGCAACTCGTCTATATATCGGTAGCGGAATACCGCGACTTGTTCGGCTACCATGCTCAGGTCGTTGCGGATCAAATCGACAATGGTGGCATGTTCGGCAGTTTCCTTCGGGTCTTCCATCAACATCCGGGCCGCATCGGGCAGAGTGGCGTCGATGGTTCCTTTCATCGGATAAGAACTTATTCTCCCCTGCCGTATCCGAACGAATATTTCGGGAGAGAAGACAGTGAACGAGTCTTTTACCCAAAGTTTATACAACGCTTTCGACCGAAAGAAAATGTCTTTCAAACTCAGATTTGTCTCTATCGGCGTGCAACAAGTCAGGTTGGTCAGAAAGCTGTTTCCCGCCAGAATATTTTGCCTGACCACTTGAAACGAACGCCGGTATGCTTCGAAAGATTCCGGAAAAGGTTTCCATAAAACGGGTTCCGCCGAAGGAACCGAACACTCTCTTCGGTCTTTCCCGCTAAGGTTGCTGAAGCCGTTCAGATCGTACAGCACTTCGTTGCCGTCTACCGACGACACTTCTTCTATATAAGAGGCGTTCCGGGCATAATTAATAATAAAAACGAAGGGTGAACCGCTCTTCCCCAATTCATTCATCCGACCGATAGCCTGATTTTTGGTATATAATCGCATATAGCTTTCTTCTTGTTGAAACAAAATAAAGATGAGCAAATGTACGAAACAGAATGCGATAAAAAAACACATAAGGTTGCTTTTTTATTCGTTACCGTGGTTCGGAAAAAAGGCGGCGGGCTTTGAAAAAAACACGGCGGGCTTTGAAAAAAAGGCGGCGGGCTTTGAAAACAAAGACGGCGGGCTTTGAAAACAAAGACGGGCGAGTTTCAGAATCAAGCATGACAGGCTTAGAGATGAGCAGAGAATCTTTGAAGAAAACCCGATAACGAAATATCATTCAATCAACTTGAGAATATTGCTTTACCTGCTTGGAAATAAGGACGATTCCACCTTTTTCACTTTTAAACGGCAAGCAAAAGAAAGGGGTTGCCCACTTCGGCCAGCCCCAACTTCCGGAAACAATCGCAGAAAAGAATGTTTCCGCTATGCGAGTTTCATCAAAAATTACATTGCGCTTTTCACCTGAGTAAGCATCTGCTTTATTTCGGCTCGCTCCGGAGAAACTTTCGCCGCTTCATCCAAGTAACCGACCGATTCTTTGAATCTGGCATCGGCAACAGCTTTTTCAGCCGCATATTTCTCTGCATCGGTATTAGCTAGCGGAGCGGCTTTCTTCAGAATATCGGCGCCATTGTTATAACACAGAACACCAAGGCTGTACAAAGCATCTGTCTTATATTTCTTGTTGTTCAGCGTGCTTACTTTTTTATAACACTCTTCGGCTTCGGCAAGTTTACCGGCTTTTTGAGCGTTAACTCCTGCTTTCAGCAGATAAACGCCATAGCTTTTTTCCAGCGCCTCGTTGCCCGGAACAGCCTTTAGCCCCTCTTCCAAAGTTGCCACATATTCATCATTTTTTTGCTGCGCTTCCAAAGCCATCGCTTTGCGGACGTATGAATTTCCCGTATTATAATTCTTCTGAATAGCTATATCGAAATAAGTTACCGCTTCCGCATACTTCTTCAGCTTATCCGCTGCAATACCGCAATAATAAGCCACTGCAGAGTCATTATTATCGGTAAGTTTCAGGTATTCGCTGAACTTCTCATATGCTACCGGATAGTTTTTCGCATTAAACGCGCTTCCCCCTTCTTTTTTCAGTTGGTTAGGATCATTTTGTGCAAAAAGACCGGATACAGTTATACAAAAGACAAATAAAGGAATTAATTTCTTCATAATTTTAATGTGTTTTTAGTTATTATTCTCTCAAAAGTAAAAGTAATAATAGAAAGGCATATAATAATTTTAGGTTTTTTGTATTTTTTGAATGCTATATAACGTTCGTTCCTTTAGCCGGACAACAAAAAAAGCAGCTACCGGAGTAACTGCTTCACTGTGATTCCGAAGCGATTCGAACGCTTGACCCATAGTTCGGGAATGTCCCCTCGAATCATAAAATAATATCATTTACCCTCAATCGTTACATTGAATAAAGCTGATCTTAAGGAGAATCTTTCTTACCCAGAACATTGATTTTTCGCTCAGCTCAAGTTTAGGGCTATAGCTCTAAAGCCAATAAATATTATTTCTATTCGTATTGCTCAAAAAGGTTATTCGCAAGAGCATCTTAAGCGATCAGTATCCCAACATTGCCTCAGGAGAGATATTAAGTACCCGACAAAGCAATCGCGCTATTCTCAAAGTAGGTTCCGAACGCCCTGATATGTAATCATTCACTCGTGAGGGACTTACACCTATTTCACCGGCAAGTTGCTTTTGAGTCATCCCTTTTTCATTCAAAGAAAATTCGATCAACTCAGCTACAGTTGGCTTTTCTATCGGATAGTGTTCTTTTTCGTAAGCTATCACTATGTCTGAAACAACGGATAGCTCTACCGATTTTTTATCATTTGCAGGGGTGTTCTCGTCAATCAATGGCAAAAGTTCCTCTACTCTTGCCAATGCAAATTCGTATTGCTCTCTTGTAATATTACTCATAACTTTCTCTTCCTTTATATAGTTGAACAATCTATTTTATCATATTCTTTATGAGTACCGACCCAGCGGATAAAGATATATCCGATTGTAAACTTGATCACTACAACCAAGCGGTAATTGTTTCCTTTGACATTGAAAACATAGTGCTGGTTACCGACATAATCAGTAGCGGGAAAATCCACCTTTATATCAGAAAGGGTTTTCCATTCTGCTTTTTCTGTAATATCATACCAACGTTCAAGAGCGATACGACAATCCTCATGACCTTTTGTTTCGTAAAACTCTTTTAATCGTTTATGTGATACAATTCTCATTCTTCTTTTCTTTATTGCAAATATAGGTAATAACTTTGAATTATAGAATATTATACAGGAATAATTCTATAAAACAGATTTTTTCATAGTATTTTCTACATGTTTTCTACAATTTTGCGAAACACCGCACGATTTTCCCCTGAAAAGTAAAGGTAGTAATCAATTGATAATCATATAAATGACGAAAGGCAAGCAGTCTTTTAATCGACTACTTGCCTGTGAGCTGTGATTCCGAAGCGATTCGAACGCTTGACCCACGCCTTAGAAGGGCGTTGCTCTATCCAGCTGAGCTACGGAACCATCCTTAATTGCGGTGCAAAGGTAGTGTTTTTTATAGAATCTCAAAAACATTCCGCCATTTTTTTATGAATAAAAATCTTTATTATTTATTTGTCAACCGCTTACCGATCGAACGTCTTATCGGAAGAATATTGCAATACACGTGTTACCGGGAAAATTGAAAGAAGAAATCCGGATAGAGATATATATTTTTTCCAAAATCTACAATCCCATCGGCAAACCCGACAAGTACCAACATACAAACAAGAGGGTCCATACCAATAATATACACAATGAATACCTCCATGTGTATTTCAACAGCGAACCATAAGTGATGTTTTTATCGTATTGCCGCATGTAAGTCAGCACCAGAGGCATATAGAACAGAAAAGGAGTGATGGCGTTCGTCGAACTGTCTCCGATTCGGAATGCACATTGAGTGACGTCCGGAGAAATACCCATTTGGGCAAATATCGGAATGAAAATGAATGACATGAAAGTCCACTTCGAGGTAGCGGATACCATAATCAGGTTGACAAAGGTAGTGAAGCCGATGAATAAAACAAGCGCGGAGAGCGGAGCGGGTTCAAACGAAGACAATAAATCGGCTCCCATGATGGCCAGGCATTTATCCAGATGGGAATATTCGAAACAAGCGAACATTTGCGCCGCGAAAAAAGCGATGACGAAATAAACGCCCAATAGCTTTATCGGAAGGGTAAGGCCTTCGATCACATCGTTGTCGCCACGATAGTTGCCGGAGCTGAACCCGTATGCCATACCCGTGATTCCTATTCCCAAAGAAAGCAGGAAGAGAATGCCTGCAATGAAAGGCGAGTGCATGAGTCCGCCGTTTACACCGCGCAGAATGCCGTAAGAAGAAAAAGTCAGCCATAAAATGATCGCCACATAAATAGCCGCCACAACCACCGACATCATGATTCCCCGGCGTTCTTTGCGCGATAAGGGCCGATAGGCTTCTACTTTCACCTTTCCTCCGTATTCACCCAAAGCAGGAAGCAGATAACGTATCGTAACCCAATAAACGACACCGGCAATCACCGCAGTCGACACGCTCATAAAGAAGTAATTGCAGAGCGGTTCTGTGTTGCCTTGATATCCGATCAATGTCAAGGCTGCTTCCTGAGTGATATGGGCCAGCAGAGGATCTACCGTACTCAGCACGATATTCGCGCTATAACCGCAAGCCACCGACGCGTATGCCGTCACAATCCCTGCTATGGGATGAAGCCCCACCCATTGAAACAGCATCGCTGCAATAGGGAGCAAAATGATATATCCGCCGTCTCCGATGGCATTCGACAGCAGCCCCAGAATAATCACTCCCCAAATAATCTTCTTTTTATCATGGTTCTTCCCCACCCCCATGCGGATGCATGCATCAATAAAGCCGGAGTGTTGCGCGACTCCCAAGCCGAACATGGCGATAATCACCATGCCCAACGGGGCAAACCCCGTAAAATTCTTGATGGCATTCCGCAACCACCAGCGAATCCCTTCGGGACTCAGCAGGCTTTGCACACGAATGTCTTCGCCGGACTGCGGCAATGTCACCTTTAAACCGTAAATATCACATATCCACGATAAGAAAACGACTGCCAGCGTCAGCAGGAAAAACATCGTCGCCGGGTGAGGTATGCGCCATCTATTCTTCATCCGCTTCCAAATTATCCAGATCAAGAATACGCAATTCCAATGCCCGCACAGCCAGACGGGTGGCATTTACCCCGACACGCTCTCCGTTCGGGAAAAGCCGGCCGATAAGATCGTTCTGTCGCTTTTCCAACGATTTCACACCGAAAGGCATTCCTTTCAGGTTGGCGATCATTTCTTTGGTATATCCCAAAGCCAGGTGACGGAGGAAACGCTCGTCGTATTCATCAATGTCGTAGTTTATCACGGCTTCCTGCCGTTTGGCGTCATTCACCACCGACTGTTTAAAACGGTCTACGATCTTTTCCAGAATAGGATAGTTGAACACGAGCTTCTTTCCGTCCATCACCGCCTGAACATCCGTTTTAGTGAGCAGTTCGCCCGTTTTTAGAATGATTCCGTCGGCTCCGGCGTTCAGCACGTCGACCCATAGTTTCTCATTCAATATTTCGCCGGTAAAGATAAGCACGCGCACGCCCTTATAACGTTTGAAGATGTTTCGGCAAATCTCTACCCCGATAGTGGTAGAGCCTCCGAGTCCGAGATCCAACAATACCAGATCCGGCAATTGAACCTCCATCAACGGCCAGAATTCGCTTTCGGTCATGGCCGTACCGATGACTTCCGCATTCGGAATCTCATGGCGGAAAATCTCTTCCGTCCCTTTCAATTCCAGTTTTACATCTTCTACAATGATGACTTTAAACTTTTTTTCTTCCATTTTCTCTTATTCAAATAACTTTTTATGTGTGTTTCTTTTATTTGCGGGGAACAGTAAAGTAAACGGTAAACCCGCCCTCTTCGGCAGGCTCCGCATTGATGCGGCATCCTCTGCGTCCGGCAAACTCGTCATGATCGCGGATAATCTGTTTGCAGACCAGATATTCCGTTCCTTGAAGCTCGCCTTTGCTTCCGGACGTCATACGCTCCAAATCGGGATAGAAAAGCCTGTTCAGTTCGTCTACGCTCTTTTCACGGCGGGTATCGGTGAAAAGAAAACGAACAAACTCGTCTTCCACGCGAACCTCTAAACGAATCACTCCTTCGCTGCGAACTGTGAGCGCTTCGTCAATCAGGTTTTCCAGCAAGAAGCGAAGCTGATTGACATCACCCAGCACTTTTGCTTCGGCGGATACCGTAACAAACTCGATTTTCTCTTTCAGGTTTTTCGATACTTTCCGGAAATATTTCGCGGTAGCGTCCAGAAGTTCCCGCACCTCAACCGTGCTTCTCCTGAAAGTCACCTCCTCCAGTTGCCGCGACGCGCACGAACTCAATATCGTAAAAATGCCCTTATAGTATTCAATCAATTCAGTAATGGTTTCCACAGCCTCTTTCTCTTCATCCGCAGGAAGATTCTGCCAATGAAGCCGTCCGATGATTTGCTTGATCTTATTGGGATAATACACCGTCTCGTGCTTAATCGTCGACAAACAATTATCGAGCACCATATTCTGCACATGAAGCATGCTGTCTTCCCATGAAGCGCGCCGGGCTTCCTCATGCGCCGACTCGATATCCCTGTACTTGGTAGCCAGTTTTACTACCGCGTTGAATACGACAATAGCCACATAGCGGGCGATAAGCTCGAGAAGCAGATGATCGGTCTCCTGTTCTGTTCCTTCTCTTCGTTCCAGATAGAAGACTCCCACGCACTGATGCTCTCCTCCCGCCTCCACCATCAAAGGCAAAGCCCGGCGGTTCTCTTCATAAAGATACCTGCGAACGTCGAAACACTGCTCTACCAATTCCGGCATTTCCCCGCGGGGATGTGAAGCATACTCCAACTGATGCGTGCTCTCATTGTATACGGCAATTCCCATCCTGTCGATCGAAAGCAGTTCGTTCACCGCTCTGAACGACTTATCCACAATGCTTTGCGGAATCTCCCGAAGCGTGTCTTCTTCTCGTTGAAGCGCTTCGGAGTTCTCCTTGGGCCGAATCAAAGAAGCCGCGAAAACTTTCTGATTGATCTCGAGCACTTGCTCCAGATTCAACCTGTTCTGCAGCCGCTTTCTTAAATATAGGAAATAATAGCCGACGAGAGAGACGATCAGCAAAACGATGCAAAGGATAATACCCACGATTTTGTTATTGTTCGACCGTTCCAACTGCCTGCAATAGCCTTCCAGACTTTTATCCTCCCCCTGCAACTTATACAGGTCGGTAAATGCGGCGTTGTTGTAGCGATAGGCGTTGATCCGTTTCAAAGCCAGAAAAGCGACAGCCGCTTCATTGCGTATGTCGAGAATAACATGGTAGTCGGAATCGAAAAGTTCGTTCCACCAGACAATCTCCGCTGCGGTCCCCTCACCTTCCAACGTCATGTACCGATGCGGACGGGCGCTCCGCGAATACCTCTTGTAATGAGTATTGAGTAGGGTCATCGCAGAGTCTATATATTGCAAAGCCGTCTCGTACTTTTTATCCACATTGGCAAAGTAGGCAGCATTGGCATAATCGGATGCCTCGTCCAGCAACTCTTCGTAAACAGAGTCGGCAATATGGGGCATCACGGTATCCGTTTGCGGATTCGCCGGATGAGATTTATGCACGCACGACGGAAATGCGAAGGGAACCAACATGCAAAGCAATATTCCCAGCGCCTTTCGCACTCCCAGAGGCAGCCGGAAATAGAAACGGCTTCCTTTACCCGGCTCACTTTCCACGTCAAACAAGCAAACCCGGAACAGTTCGTTCGTTTTTTTGTATTTCTCGATAATTCCCTTGCAATTCATCAGTCCGAACCCGCTCCCCTTGTTTTCTTTCAGTTCTTCAGGATCGGCCGCATCTTTCATGCCTATGCTGCGAGAATCATACACCTTTTCACCGATGATGTGGGCAACGTCTTCCGCCGAAAGCCCTCTTCCGTTGTCTTCAACCGAAATCTCCACATACTCGTCCACCGCCTTTGCGTAAATCTTCACATGTCCCCCCTCCGGAGTGTACTTGCGAGCGTTCTCGGCCAGCGTGTTGATCATGAAAAGCGTCAACGCCCGGTCGGCTTTCACCATAAAGTCGGTAGGCTCTATCTCCAGTTTCTGCTTTTTCATCTCGAAGGCTCTGCGCCCCTTTCCCACCAACTCAAAAAGTTCATCGAGCCCGAATGTTTCGATATTGAGGCTGAGCGATCCCTGCTTCATCTTGATCCACAAGGCAAGTATATCGTTATATTCATTGATGGTAGTCACCAGTTCATCGATATACTGATACTTCTCTTTTTTTATCTTTTCATTATTGATATATCCCTTGCCGGTCAACTTGTGAACCTCATTCAAAATACGGTCGATGTAGGGAGTTATACCGTTCACGATGGCCATACAAGCCTTCTTTTCCAGATTCCGGCGTTTATTTCCGGCAATGTGCTGTTCGTAAATATACCGTTGCTTTTCCAATTGGCTGCGTTCATCGCTCAACACCGCAACCATCTGCTCATTGTCCACCGCCCATTCGATATAAGGCTGCAATACATGCACCAATGCCCTTTCATCGCGGCTTAAACGACCCGACGGAACCAATGCCGCTTTCCCGTCTTCCGGTATTTCCAAAGCCATCCTGCCTTCTCCGAACAGTTGATCGATTCCTTTCTGAATCAACGGTACGTTCATCGGTATGGAAGACGTAATATCCTTACAAAGGGAAAGCACCCGTTGCAGACGTTCTATCTCCGCAAGATTGGTTACTTTGGAACGTTTATTGAAGAACCACCATAAAATAATAACCAATACCAGTCCGGAAATTACCAAAAGAAGAACCAGCGTCACCTGTCTCGAACCGGCTTCCAGCGAAAGGTATCGACTCTCCAATTCTTTATCCTGACGGGTATAATTAAGTATATCCAGATAAATATTCCGGTTGTAATCGGAAGCAGCCTTTTGTCCCAACCCGGCATACGAAACACTTAATTGTTCCCTGATACGCGATATCCATTCCGGAACGGTCTTTACCTTATTTTTTCCAATCCATGCCGCACCCATATCCCAAGTCGTATCCCGATCGTCATAAGGGCGCAGTTTATCCGGCGTATCGCTCGAATGATAGTATCGGTAATGATGCCGGTTCACGCACTCCAACGCTTTCGACAAGGTATCCAATGCTTCCGCATAATGGCCGTGCACATTCAGATACCTGCCGATGGTGACATAGGCTCCCGCTATCTGATACAAGTCATCGTACGCACGAAACTTCTGCAAGGAAAGCTGAGCCAGCCGCAAAGGGAGAAGCGAGTCGTGCGGATATCCGAGCTGATTCAGCGCATGCATTCTCCGGCTTCCGAAGAAGTCGACATTGCCGGAAGGAATCATCAGATTGGCAAGTCCCTGCAACCCGTTGCCTTCAAAATAAATCCGGTTGTTTTGAACCGACAAACGCCAAGTCAGGTACAGTTCGTCGAACTCATTCAGTTTCTGCTCATCGGGTGTTTTGCCTTCGGTAAGCGAAGCCGATCCTTTTATATAGTGATAATATAACAGCTGGCTCGTATCATTCCGGATCTCTTCTTCCGGTATTTCTCCGAGCGAAGCCAATGCTTCCCGACGCTGTTGGAGATAATAATAATAAATGGAAGAAACAATGTGAAACTCTGAAAAAGCATAATTCATACGAAGCCTTTCATGGCGTCCGGTAAACAGGTCGCTGTCTTCACGAACGCGCTTCATCCGCCGCAAAGCGCTGTTGCGGTAATCATAGAACTCTTTGTTCATGGCCGTCCGCTGATAGATCTTCATCAATCCGATGTCGGCAATGAGCAGTTCCAGTTCATTTTTGGTCAGTTTATACACTTCTTTATGAAGCGTTTCGGCGCGGTCGAAGTCCATCCTCATGAAAGCGCAAAACCCCAGATTATTGCAAGCCTCGGCTTTCCCCGAATTATAAAATTTCACTTTCCGGTAAGCATAGTCGGCATATTGATAAGAAGAGTCCAGGCTCCGGTAACGAAAAGCATAAGCTTTTCCATTCAACGAATCGATGAGGCTCACCTCTTTCGTCGGCACCATGTCGGTACACGAAAAGAAAGAGGTAAAAAGCAATATACCCGTTACTATATATACAGAAAAACGCGAACTCATTTCATCCGTTGTCTATTTTCAAAGAGCAAATCTACAAATATTTCCGATAAGTTGGAGAGAAATCGTTTTTTTCTACAACAAGTCTTTCAAAATGATAATAGAAATTCCTACCTTTGCAATGAAATTAACAAACAGGTAACAACCATTATACAATGAGCGAAAAAGAACCTTTTATGATATTTTCGGGAACAAACTCGAGATATCTGGCAGAAAAAATCTGCGCAAGCCTTAATTGTCCTTTGGGAAAAATGAACATCACCCATTTCGCCGACGGCGAATTTGCGGTATCTTACGAAGAATCTATTCGCGGAGCACACGTATTTCTTGTTCAATCCACTTTCCCCAATTCCGACAACTTAATGGAACTTCTCCTGATGATCGACGCCGCCAAGCGGGCATCCGCCAAAAGCGTCATAGCAGTCATCCCGTACTTCGGATGGGCCCGTCAGGACAGAAAAGACAAACCACGCGTATCTATCGGCGCGAAACTGGTGGCCGATCTGCTTTCGGTAGCGGGAATCGACCGCTTGATCACGATGGATTTGCACGCAGACCAGATTCAAGGGTTCTTCAATATTCCGGTCGATCACCTTTACGCTTCGGCCGTATTCCTGCCGTACATCGAATCGCTGGAACTGGAAGATTTGGTGATTGCCACGCCCGACGTGGGAGGTTCGAAGCGTGCCAGCACATTCTCCAAATATCTGGGAGTTCCCCTGGTGCTTTGCAACAAATCGCGCGAAAAAGCCAATGAGGTGGCTTCCATGCAGATTATCGGCGATGTGGAAAACAAGAATGTGGTTTTGGTAGACGATATCGTAGATACTGCCGGAACAATTACAAAAGCGGCGAACATCATGCTGGAAGCCGGAGCCAAATCCGTGCGCGCCATTGCCAGCCACTGTGTAATGTCCGACCCTGCTTCATTCCGCGTACAGGAATCGGGCTTGTCTGAAATGGTTTTCACCGACAGTATTCCTTATTCCAAGAAATGTGCGAAAGTAAAACAGCTGAGCATCGCCGATATGTTTGCCGAAACGATTAAAAGAGTGGTAAACAACGAATCCATCAGTTCGCAATACATCATCTGACCGGACACGCAAACCGGAACAATCATCGTGATGTTTCATTTGTTTCATGCCGATGAAACTTTTGTTTCCCACTGGGGAAACTTTTGTTTCATCAGCATGAAACTTTTGTTTCCCGCCGGGGAAACTTTTCTTCCATTTACTTCTTCATAAAGCACATGTGGTTTAATGTTTTTAGTTGATCGCTTTACGGCTTATTTTTAAAGTCGGTTGACTCAGTTAATACTTATTTTTATTATAAGTTGACGCTCGTTTACTTCTTCATAAAGCGACGGCATTATCTCTTTCTCCCGCAAACCGGCACCTCCCGTTGCCCTCTCTCCGTTTTATTTGCAAGCGGGCTGATTCGAAAGGCGGGGAAATCTGAAAAACCGGCAAAGGTCGATAAAACTTGTCAACCCGCTGATCAGGAAGCAAAGTTTATCGCATAAAATTTCTACCTTTGCGTGAAACCAATCTTTACCGGGATGAAAAAGCTGATTCTATTCTTTATCTTGTTATGTCCGGCGGTGTATGTTTCCGCACAAACGGAAATTCCTTCCGATACCCTGCGCCGTTCTCCTTCGGCAAACATCAAAGAGTTCGGAGGCTTTCTGCTGGATATGGGATTGATGAGCGTGCTTCCTCCTACCCTCCCCAAACAAATGCAGGAGATGCCTTCGAATTTTACGAAAGACTACAACAAACTGTTTTTTCTGAATAACGATGCCAGCTATACACAAGGATTCAGCAGCGCATTTTCTCCTTTTTCTTCCGGGCTGACAGGAAGATACGGCAGCTTCTCCCCGTCGTCCGACTATCTGCAAATGGGGAGTTTCAAACTAAAGAACGGCATGCGGATAAACACGTACGGGAATTATAATTCCAAAGGATGGAGAGTGCCCGACCGCAACGCGCTTCCCTGGGAAAGGAACAAATTTCAGGGAGCTTTCGAGCTCAAGTCGGCGAACGGGCATTTCGGCGTCCGGCTCGAGGTGCGGCAGGGAACCAACATGGGGTATTGAGACAATTCGGAGACGATGCGCCATGCCGCGCCAGAGCGGGGAAGCGTATGCTTGAAGCACATCAAGACAATCCGGCGGCTACGCTCACGGCTTGGCGAATGCGGTCGGCCATACCGATTCCTCCTTTGATATTTCCCGCCAATACAAGTCCCGGATAAGCACGTTGCAACTTATCGATGGTTTCGAAACGGACGCCACTGCCGACATCGTATTGCGGGATGGCCCGGCGGTGACGGAAGATGCGCACAAGATCGGGCCGAACATCTTCGGGATAACCGAGCATGGAATGCAGCGTCTCCCTTACCATCTGCTCGATCTCCTCATCGGTTTTATCCAGATATTCCGGATGTCTCACCCCTCCCACAAAATAAGAAAACAGCATGCCTCCTTCAGGAGCGCGGCCGTCAAAGCAAGAAGAAGGAAACAATATGCCCAACACATCTTTCTTCTCGCACGAAGGAACAAGTCCACCGAAAGCCGAATGCTTCTTTCCGCCTGTGTCATGCAGACCGACAGCAATTTGCATGATGGGCGCATAATGAAGGGCGGCAATCTTGTCCATGTCTTCTTTTTCCACGAACGGCAGAATCTGCGGCAACGCGTACGCTCCGACGGTAGTCACCACTTTCTCGCAATCGATGCACTGCTTCTCTCCGGCAGCCGACAGAAAAGAGACTCTCCAACCTTGCGCGGCAGGCTCTACCGTCACCCCTTTCACAGACAAGGTTATCCGGTCGTTTCCAATCGCACGCCCCAACGCCTGAACCAAATGGCCGAATCCTCCCCGCGCCGAAAACACTTTCTTCGTAGCCAACTTGTCGCGCTCCGTCTTGGGCACTTTGGCTTTGGCTATCGCTCCCCGTATGAAACTTCCGTGATTCTGCTCCAGATTGTACAGTTTCGGAAGGGCATAACGGGTGACCAGCCTCATGGGATCTCCCGCATATACGCCCGATAAAAACGGATCGACGGCATAATGCAGAAAAGAGTTTCCCAGACGGCGACGGGCAAGCAGCCCGACCGGTTCGTCGGGATCGGTTCCTTTCGGACGAAACGGCTCGCCCAATATCCGGAACTTGTCTTTGAAACTGAACAAAGGCGTGCAAACAGCCGACAGAAGCCCTGAAGGCAACGGGCGGAACTTTCCTTTCTTCCAGATCAACCTCCTTTTGGAATCTTCACAAGCCGTCTCCAGCCGGCATTCAGGCGACAGGCTTTCGAACAGTTCGGCTACTTCGGGACAAGAGATTACCCCCGTGTTCGGCCCGCTCTCGAACGTAAACCCGTTTTCGGTATACGTCCGTATCTGTCCGCCAATGCGGTCTTGCTGCTCGAGTACCTCCACGTCCTTGTTTTTACGTACGAGTTCGTAAGCGACGGTCAGGCCGGTCAGCCCGGCTCCGATTACCACAATTTCACGACGACGTATCGAAGATGTATGTATATCATTCATAACTTGACAGAGAATTAAATGGGTTTGGAGAAAGACCGGGTAGAATGCAGCATCAGCTTATCGAGCGAAGCGGCTACGTTGCGCACGAACGGAGAACCGGAAACGGTCATTGCCAGTTGCCGCTCGTCAAACTCGATCAATCCGTCGGCGGCAAATCCCGAAAGCGTATCTTCATCGTAAGCGGTGGCGCCTTTCACCTCATCGGCAGAAAGGTGCAAACGTCCGGCAAGCTCGTTCCAATCGATCCGGTAGTTGCACATCAGGCTTTCGATCACCTCGCGGGTTATCTGCTCCTCGCGGTTCAACGTATATCCTTTGACGACGGCAAATTCATTCCGGTTCATCGAATCGATATACCTGCCGATGTCTTTCGTGTTTTGCGCATAAGCCGTATCCAACTGGCTGATGCCGGTAACCCCGAAGGCGTACACCTGTGCCGTCGTCCGGCGGGTACAATATCCCTGAAAATTGCGGTGAAGCCGGTGATTGTCCAAAGCTTCCCGGAGTTCATCGTCGGGACGAACGAAATGATCCATACCGATGGAGCAGTACCCCGCATCGTGCAACAACGAAGCTGCCTGCGTAAAGATACGGCTCTTCTCCTCGCTGGCGGGAAGTCCCGCCTTCTCGAGAATAAGCTGCCGTCTGTTCACCCAGGGAACGTGCGCATAGCTGAAAGTGACCAAACGGTCGGGAGCCAGCCCGATGGCTTTGGAGACAGTACGTGAGAAAGAATCCGCCGTTTGTCCGGGCAAACCGTAAAGAAGGTCGAGGTTGATGCGCGCACCCGTTTCACGAATCAGCGAAAAGATTTCTTCCATCGGCAGCAAAGAAGGACGCCGGTTGACTGTTTTCAATACCGCCTGGTTAAAGTCCTGCACGCCTATGCTGTATCGATTGAATCCGCAACGCGTAAGTTCCCGCCAATCTTCCCGGTTCAAGTATCCCGGGTGACATTCGATGGCTATTTCGGGACGTTCGATGGTACGGAATCCGGACAACAAATGCTCGTTCAGTTCACGAATCAACGGTATCGGCAAAGCAGTCGGGCTTCCTCCTCCGTAATGAATCTGAGAAACCAGCCTGTTCTTGTCGAGCAACGGAATCAGCAGGTCGATCTCTTTGTGAAGAGCCTTCACATATTCTTCCACTTTCTCGGGACGAGCCATCGGGAAAGAGTTGCATCCGCAATAATGGCACAGATGACGGCAGAAAGGAATGTGAAGATAAAACGAAACATGATTGTTTTCGGCTGTGTTCGACAGCTTGACGGCATCCGCATACTTCCTGCCGGAATAGGATTCGAAGTAGTTGGCGGGAGGATAACTCGTATACCTCGGGACCGGGATATTGTATTTTTCTATGATGCTTGAGTTCATTCGATTGATTTTTGATAAGAGTCGGTACGGAAGAAATAACGGATATACAACAAAGATACAAGAGCAAGCGCCACTTCAACCGAAAACAAACCTTGGTATCCGAGGCGATCGGCTATCGCGCCGCTCAGCAAGGCGACCAATATTCCGCTTAAATGGGTCAGCACGGTCTGAATGGTGAAGTCGGTCCCCTCACATCCCGGACGCACACAATCCATCGAAGTGGTATAGACTACGATGCTTGCCATCCCGTAGGCGCTCCACAGCAAAACAATGCCGACGCAGATGGCTGCCGTAGACGGATGAAACCACGACAAGCTCCAGAAGTAGACGGTAACGGCAAGCGTGAATACGGCAAAAAGAAAGCGGGCTTTGTGCCGACCGATGCGGCGAACCGCCAGACCGGCGAGAAAAGAAACGACAAAAGCCGCCGCCGTGCCCAACACACCGCTCAGCACTCCGATCTCTTTCATCGAATAGCCCAGATCCACCAGATAGGGACGAAGGACCGAAAGTATGCCGATAAGACTCGAATAGTAGAGCACAAGAAATCCGATCTGCGGCCAGATGCTGCGGCGGGCAAAGAACCATATGAAATCGATAAGCCGCGCTCTGCGCGAAAGTTCTTTGGGCGCTATGCGTATCTTCTTGTTCAACAACAAGGGGATGACGGCGATAAGGACAAATATGCTCAGGCAGGGAAGCACGACATTCCATCCGTAATGCTGCAACACGAGCAGCAACACTCCTCCCCCGATGAGCGTTCCGCCGAAACTGCCCATCGACTGCATGCTGTTGACCATGCTTTTATCCTGTTTGCTGAAAGAAAGCACAGCCAGCGCATCGGTCGCTATATCCTGAGTGGCGGAGGCCACGAGGGAAAGAAAGACAAGCAGCAGAATAAAATAGAAGTCGGATTCGAGATGAAGCAGGCCTGCCAACAGGATCAGCACGGCATATACGATTTCGGAAGCAATGATAAATTTCTTGTAATCGCCGACCGTAATACATTGACGGTCGACCACCGGCGACCATACGAACTTCAATATCCACGGCAGCTTGATAATTTGCAGCATCGCGATGGACGAAAGCGAGTAATCCGCCTGACGCATCATCACCTGTATGGCGGTGGAGAAAAAGCTCATCGGGATGGCTTGGGCAATATACAGGCAGAAGAAAGTACCCAGACCGAATACTTTCTCCCGCGAATGGCACATGGCAGTCAGATTCATTCTCATTGGCGCCTTGTTTACAGATCGACAATGAGCGATACGCCTGCACTGCGAGGCTTGCCTCCCTGCGCATAGCCTCCCGCCCTGAGCCGTGTATAATAACTCAGATAGAAAGTATCCGTCAGATTCTTGCCCCATAGCTCGCAAGTAAAGCGTCCTTTGGATGCGCTGACCTTGGCATTCAGCAGGCCATAGAAGTCTTGCCGAACATCGTTCGTCTCGTTCCAGTAGAGCGGCCCGGCTCCCGTAAAATTGGCATTGAAAGACAAACGGTCGAATATCCGTCCTATATTATATAAGGTATAGGAGGCATTGACGGACAACGTATGTCTCGGAACCAAAGGAAGGAAGTTGCCCGAATAATCGGTCTTCGCATCTTCCATATTCTGCTGATAGGAAAGGAAACGGGCGTAGGTATAACCATAATTCACCTGCACGGCAAAGTTCCGCAACGGCTGTCCTTGCAGCGAGCATTCAAAGCCTTTGCTATCGGAATGCCCGGCATTTCGGGTGACATTCCCCCGCGGTATCCGCTGATCGTACTGCTGGTCTCTCCAGTCGACATAGAAGATGGCTGCCTCGGCGGTAAGCCTGTTGTCGAACAAGGAGGTCTTCGCTCCGATCTCGTAATTCCAGTTATATTCCGGTTTGAAAGTAAATTCATCGTCCTGCGTGAACGTGACGTTGAACCCGCCTGCCTTGTACCCCTTCGAAACGCTTGCATACGCCATGCCGGAGGCTGGAAAAATGTATTGCAACGAAAACTTGGGAGTGAGCTGGCTGAAATGAAGCTTGCTGTCTACCCGCTGTGTTTCTTTCCGTTCTCCTCCGAACGGATGCTTGTAGGCTGCGTAATGATCCGAAGCATGCTCGTAATCGTAGCGCACTCCCACCGAAGCCGAGAGGCCTGCGTAGATGTCATACGTGGACTGATGGTAGAAAGCAATGCCGGTGGTGGGAATATCGTAGTATTTAGGCGTACTGTATCCCTGCGCCAGAAAGCTGACCTCCACCCGGTTATCCACCTTTTGATAGAAGGCAAAGAGTCCGGCTATCCAGCGATAACGGCTTTCATTGTTCGATTTGAACGTAAACTCCTGACTGTACATATTCTGCTTCAGGCGGGTATCGGCAAAGTATAAAGATTCCGGCGTAAAATCCTGATCAACCCCCAATTTCCCGTCGATGTACTGGTAAGCCGTCTGGCTGTTGAAGCTGAATTTCTCTCCTTCATAGCGGAAGTTCAAGCCCGAAGCCAGCAGATTCCGTCGGTAACTGCTGACACTGTCGTAGTTCACCGAAGAGAGTTTTTCGGTCTTCACGTCGTAAGCGCCGTACGGGAAACCTCCTTGATCGGTATAATCGTAAGCGGCGCTGAGCCGTGCCGTCCATTTGTCCGCAGGCTTCCATACCACTCCCGTGCGAAGGCTCACGTCGTCTGCCTTGTCCGCTTTCTTTCCTGTATACAGATTGGTAAAGACGCCGTCGTTGCGGTGGTAATTCCCCGTAACCGAAAATCCCAGCCGGTCGTTCAGTCTGGCATACGAAGAAGCCATCAACAGCACATCATTGCGGCTGCCGTATCCGACTTTGAACCGAGTGTTCCGGTAGTCGAGCGGAGAGCGCGTGTAAACGTTGATGATTCCGCCTATCGTGTTGCGTCCGTATAGCGTTCCCTGCGGGCCGCGAAGCACTTCCACCGTACTGATGTCCGACATATCGACATCGAAAGCCGAATTCTCGAAATGAGGCACTCCGTCTATGTACAATCCTACCGAAGGGGCACCGCGTCGCGATCCTACGCCGCGGATGTAAATGGGCGAACCTTGCTTGGAACCGTAATCAGGCATGTAAAAGTTGGGAAGCATGGCACTCAACTCTTTGATTCCCCGCACCTCATTCTCCCTCAGAAAGCGGCCGTTGATGGAAGAAACCGATAGCGGCGAACGGTTCAACTTATCTTGTTTAAAACCTACCACCGTCACTTCTTCCAAAGCAATCTTCTTAACAGCTACGGTATCGAGGTCGGTGGCAGAAAGCCCGGAAGGCAGTAAAAAAAGAGCGGAACAAATAAACTGTTTCATCATATACTCATCAAATTTCCCGCAAAATTAAAGGTTGACCGCCTTGTACGCAATCCTCATTTCTTAGGATTTTGAAATGATTATTAGCACACACATACGCATAAAATTAAATTCTATATTCTAAAACTTATATACTATAATTATTAGTCTTCAATATAATATTATCCATTATGTAATCAAAAATATATTATATTTGTATATAATTATTCATACATCATCCAAAACCTATCAAAACAAAGATGACAAGTAAAACAAAGAGAGAGAAAGAAACAATAATTATCAACATTAAAAAACAATGAAAAAGAAACAGAGAAGAAACGATTTGATTGGTTTTATGCATGAACTTATATCCCATTTGCATGCAGAAGGACGCTACGGCACCGCACATGTGTATCGGAGCACGTTGAGACGCATCATCGAGTTTGAAGGAGGACGCAAAGAAATCCCTCTTACAAACGTTACCACCTGTTGGCTGAATGCCTTTCAAAATTATCTTTTGAGTCGGGGAGCCGGTTCCAACACCATATCCACATACATACGCATGCTACGGGCTACCTACAACCGAGCCGTACAAAAAGGAATGGCTCCCTATATTCCATTCTTGTTCAATAAGGTGCATACCGGAGTAGAACGTGGAAAGAGCCGTGCCCTATCAGTGGAAATGATGCGCCGAATTATGAAACCGGACCGTGAATTGCCTCCGGAGCTGGAAGACGCACGTTCCCTGTTTGTATTGCTTTTCATGCTCAGGGGGCTTTGTTTCGTAGATTTGTTTTTCCTACAAAGAAACAACCTCCAAGGAAATGTCTTGCGGTACCGACGCCACAAGACAGGTCGTTCTCTACGTATAGAAGCCGGTCCCGAAGCCATGGAGATCATCGATAAGCATGCCGGCGGGGCTGCCGGAAGCGAGCGCTTGTTCTCCCTGTCAGGCACAGCCAAAGGTATGGAATACCACCGATATCAAAGTGCCCTCAGAACATTCAACAAAAGACTCAAACAACTTTCCCGGCATTTGGAACTGGGAGTGAATCTAAGCACATACTGCGCCCGCCACAGTTGGGCTACCATCGCGAACTTTTGCCACTACGACAAAACGTTGATCTGCAATGCCATGGGGCATTCATCCCTTAAAGTGACGGAAACATATTTCCAAGAATTCAGGGATGAAGAGATAAATAGGATGAACCGGGGGATTATTTCATATATAATGCAGGGAGAGCGAAAAATAAGAGCCTGAATCGTATAAAAAAAATCTGATATTTTGAAAAAAAACGATTAAAAGCTATTGTTACTTGGTAGGTAACGGAATCCATTTCAATGCTGCAAAAATAAGCATTTACTTTGATTATCATAAAATTTTTTCTTTTTTTTTCGTAAAACATAAAAAATATATTATATGACTTTCTATAACCCTAAAAAAAAGAGTATAACAGAGCCATCCATATCCCTTAATATGGAGTACAGAAAAACACATTCAAGTTGCAAAACGGAAATATTATATCCTTTTTTTGTGAGCAAACCTTCTTAAAAACTTTTCATAAAAGCTTTTCCAACTGTTTCCGTTACCTACCAAGTAACGGAAACTTTCAGCAACATAGACATAAGTATAGGTAACGAGCGGAATTTCTCCTGCTCCAAAGGTTGAATCTTATGAATAAAAAAAAATTTTTCCTACTTGTATTCCTACTGTGCCTGCTTTTTCCTAAATTCTCCATGGCACAATTCGATTTGGTACATACTAATTTAACGGGGTTGTCAACTGGCAAGCAAGACATAGAAGATTCCATATTTTTTTCGATGCGATGGTCTGCCCATCTCCCCGTACAATATAACCCATTCAACCCTTGGGGAGATGCCAAGCTGAAAGACCTCACCCTTGCTCCGGACATCCGCTACTGGATGAGAGAAGCTTATGCAGGCGGTTGTTGCTTCGGCTGCACGATATCTTTTCCCTGTATAATGCCGGAGGTGTTTTCGGGCACCGTTACCGGTATGAGAGGACTGCATGAGACAGAGGTATTTCCGCAGGATGGGCCCGCCCCCTTTCGAGGAGATGGAACCTCGAGTTCGAACTCTGAGGTAGTATTATATAGGCCGATTGGAAAGATTTTCAGTGCGTCCACTGCGGGAAAGAGAATGAGAGCTTAAAGAAGAGAAAATGATGATTATAATATTTTACATCTGAAAGGTGTGAATGCAGGTACCGGAAACCGGATTTGCCGAGGTACGAACTTCGAGAGTGCCGAGATAGGCACTTCGGGGGTGTCGAGGTAGGCACCTCGAGGGTGTCAAGGTAGGCACTTCGACCATGCCGAGGTAGGCACCTTGGCAAAACGGCTCTGCAAGGGGCTGTGGGGCATGTTCCAACGGAGAGAGTGAAGATGAAGTTTTATGTTTCACTTAATAGTAATAATTATTGATATGTTATTCTTTAAAAAACAGAAATCGCATCTGGCGGGTAAACCCGTCAAGCACTACCCGCAGTTAGTGACTGTGGGCAAGCCTGCCGACACGCAGGAAGTGGCGCGCCGCATTGCGCGCGAGAGTACTTTATCGCCGGCGGACGTGCACGCCGTTGTCCGCGCGTTGCCGGAAGTGATGTCGCAAATCATGTCCGAAGGACGAAGCGTAAGCCTTGACGGGCTGGGTTCGTTCCGCTATGCAGGGGTGGTAGGCAAAACGGTAGACCGTGCCGAGGACGTGAACGCAGACCTTTTCAAAGGGATACGCGTGCGCTTTACTCCCGCGCGTGAACGGAAGGACCTCGGGACGGGATACACCCGGGCACTGGTGAGTGACATCAGCTTTGCCGAGTGGCAGGGAAAACCGTCGAAGAAAAAGCCCGGAACCGGAGGCGGCAGTTCCTCGCCGGGAGGAGGTTCCGGCGGACACGGCGAGGCTCCCGACCCGGGCGCATAAAAGGCGGGCTTGCAGGGTACAGAATCCTGCAAGACGTTTTCATCCGTGAAATCTGTGAAACAGCTGCGGTGTTGCCCGGAACTTTCCTCTCCTCTCCTTTTGCCTCATAACATGTTGTGTACTCACACTCCCGATGCCGGAATTTCCGGAGAGGTAAAGGAAAACAAGGGAATTTCCGGCAACACCACAGAGCAAATTTAAAAGGGGCACCGGTCAAACTTAAAAGAACCTATGAACAAACTACATGCTTTCCTCGCTATATTTCTCTTGTCCGCCCTCTGCGGATGCCGGAGTAAAAAAGAAGAAGAAACGGAAATAGAAAACCGTTACATACAACTGCTACATGCTCTTGTGACAGACGACACGCCTGCCCTCCGCCGTGAACAGCATTACATAACGGACACACTCCCGCCCGACACGCTCCTCGCCTTTCCACACAGAGACGACTACATGCGTGTATGGGCAGATTCGTACATCTTATACGACGCAGTGATGAAAGCGGAGAAACCCGAGGTGGCAACCACTCTTGCTTCCGAACGTTTCTGCACCGATATGAAACGCCTTGCCGCCCGGCTGATCGGCGCAGGCAGGCGGCGGTGTGCGGAAGAGATGTTGCGCCCTGTGGCGGAATGCTTGTCGGAGCATGGCATGAACGATGCGGCAGCAGTTACCGCCGCCGCATGCATGGGCATCGATGCCGACCCTGCCCATCCGGGTGACATTGCCCGCCGTCTGCTCACCCGCCTGCTGCTTGTGGGGAAGAAGGCTCCCTGTTTGTCTCGCACCGCCCCATCGGTCTCGGCGGGGTCCACGTTGTTGCTGTTTTATGAGACGGATTGTCCCGGCTGCGAATCCGTTCTGCGGGACTTGTGCGGATTCTATGCCACCCTTAAAGGAATAGGCATTCGTGTGATTTCCATCGCTTCGGACGAAGACGAACATACATTCTCTTCCCGTGCCGCCTCATTGCCTTGGGCTACGAAATTGCATGATTCCCGTGGTTTCCGCAGTCCCGACTTCGAGGTTTACGGTGTGGCATTTATACCGACCCTTGTATTAGTGAATCCGGACGGGCGTGTGGCCGGTTCGTACTGTACGTTGGAAGAAACAGGGCTGATCCGTAGCTTGCCTGCCTTATCGCCACTTCCTGCATCGGGATGTGGTGAAAGCCGCCCGATATCCTAAAACTCAAAATCATGGATGCTCTTTTATCCCATATTGCGAACATACGCACGGAGTTGTCGATTCTCTACGCCAAGCTCCAAGTTTATTATCTCATGCAAATATTCCTCTGGCGCAAACGCGACCTGAAAAAGGCCCATCTGTTCAATGCCCGCCTGAAGCAGCTGCTGGAGTCTGAAATCGATGAAAACTCGGAGGGGGTAAGCCTACATGCGCTATGCGCCTCTTATTTGCGCATGCAGGAATGCTATGCGTACGAACTGGCTATGGTAGACCGCATTCTGGAGGAATATCCGGCTTTGTTCCTGATGGACAACGATTCCCTGCAGGCTGTTCTGGAAGGAGAAACGGAGGCTTTCTCCCGGGAAAACGCCGGAGACACGGACAGCAATTGAAAAATGTGCCAGCGGTATAAAGGATTATGTCTCTCCTTTTTCTCCGTATCGCTTTTGCAACTTATCGACATGATATATGAACACAACCGTAAGCGAATTGACCGTTACGTGCATAATGGCGCTGAACAGCAGCCCGCCGATGAGTTTGTAAAGCACCCCGACCACTACCGAAGCTCCCGTATAGGTCAGCAGTCCTGAAACAGAGAAACCCGACATCATGTGCATGAGAGCGAACAAGAGTGATACACGAGTGCCAACACACTGACGGTAAACAGCGTGTCTGTCTTTTCGCTGTTGGAAGGGCTCTCCACCTTTTTGCCTAATACAAAAGCCAATACCCCGTATTTTACCACGACCAAGCACAACACAAATAGGAGCATATAAGTCCGATTCGGATTTATCGTTTCAAACATTTCCATAAAATTATTGACTGCAAAGGTAGCATAAGTAAAGGTCGGAAAGAAATATTTTATCCTTTAAAAGGATATACTTACAGTAAAATCACTATTTTGAGGTATTGCATCCTTGCCGTGAAGGGCGTACCTTTGTTTTCGACTTTATTTAATAAAAGAATTGTCATGAACAAACCTCTCAGATACTTTTCGCCATCGCCACCCACTTCATTATACTACAACGGCAAGTACCGTCACGACACAAGGACAGTTATCATCACGATACAATAACAATCTTTCATCACGAGAGAACGACTTGCACCGGTCTCCATAGCGCGGAAACAGACTTCAGAATAATCAACTAAAAACGTAAGAATATGAGTGTGACCAACATTATCGACGATCCGAACGTAACCATCGTACAGGGTGTAAACGGCATTCGGCTTTGTGAAGAAGGCTGGATGACACAGAGGAGAAATCACAGAAAGTCCGGAGAAAAGACGAAAGAGACGATTGTGTCGTGCAACCATATGGAAGAACAGCCTTCCATCCATGCGGAAAACGGCTGACCTTGTACTTCTTTCCGCCGTTTTATCCTGCAACTCTCCTTGGCAGCATATGATGGGCTTACGATTTCTCAAGGTTGTTGTGCGGAAGATAAACGGCGAGACCGTCATTCAAACTATGTTCAAGCCACAAAGCCCGTTTCGAGAACGCTTGCATCGGTTCTCGAAACGGGCTTTGTGATTATTATTGCACTTTAAAAGAACAAGTTTGCTTTTTCAGTGAAGTTTGCGCATACGGGCTCCGGTTTTATTCCTTGGAGAGGGACGCAGAGGCTTCTACAACCTCAAAGTCGGAGGTAGAGTTATTGTCGTCCACGTATTTGTTGCCGTCGTGTTTTCTTTTCAAAGCCTTGCCGGCAGCATCTTTATCAACGTTACTACCTTTTTTACCACTTGACGCTTTTTCCTGTACCCCTTTATGTCCTTTATCTATTTTTTGGGTGACTAATGGCCATTGGAATTCACTGTTAGGACAAACGGTCACCGCATCTTCTACCCAATCATAGGGGATGGTCAGCACGGGTTGGTATGCGTTGTGATGTCCGGCATTTTTGTAAGCAACGTTTTTATAATATTTATTGGCGGCTTTCTCATCGCCTGCTTGCTTTTCTTCTTCCTGAAATGTCTTTTTTATGTTTTCCGGCTTATCGCCCAGTTTGAGCAGGGTCACGACGAAACTTGTCTTTATGTCGAAGTCTTGCATATCTTCATCTGGCGCCCACGTTCCGTTTGAATAGGTTAACTGCATCACATTTTCTTTGTCGACGATAGGCTCTTCGTTTTCGTCTTTCGTCGCCCATTGGAAGTCGGCCTTGCTTAAATCCAAAAGATGGTCGAGCCCTTTGTAAGTTTGGAGATCTTCTCCATCTTCCTTCAATTCCCTTTCTTTCTCTGCTTTATGGTCGATTGCCTTTTGGGCGACGAGCACTGACTTGCCGGGGCGCAGAGGATGCTGCGTTCCGTTACCCCCAAACAGAACCATAGTAGCTACTCCGAAGTGGGTTTTCATGAAGTTGAACTCGTCTCTGAGATCTATCCGGTTGCTGGGACTGAACACATGTACGGCCAGGGCATAGTTGTCCAGATAGACCGTCTCCGATGTGGGATTGTAAATCTTGATATATTTATCCTCATTATAAGGTATGTCATATTCTTTTTCACCATCGGTTCTGGTATAATAAGTACCGGTGTAATACACTTCCTGTATCAGGAGATGATCTATTTCCGTTTTAGACGTCGGCACAATCTCGTCGCCGTCTCTGCGGCAACTTGTAAATACGGTTAAACCGATTGTTGCGAGCAATAGCCCGCTTTTCAATAAATTCTTCATTTGTTTTTTAATTGTTTTGGTTATAAAAAAAGGTTTATTAATTTAAGTATGTTGCTTGTTCAGCCATCCGTTTCTTTCTACAAGAACCATGAGCCGAATGCTCCGCTTCCATGAATGGTCATATTGCGGGTGGCTTCATAGGCTTCTTCCGGGGTTAATCCTATTTCTCTTCCCAAGTGAACATAATACGGTTCGTTGGGGTCGGGCCGGGTGGGGTCGGTGTCGAATGTGCTTGCGTATACCTTGATGGGGATGTTGAAGCGTATCATCTCTTTCCAGTTCGACCCGGGATGGGGCGCATCATAGGGAGCGCATGTATATTTCCCGCCTCCCAAAGGCGCACCGCTTTCATCATGAGGCATAGGGGTGATTGCTTTTTGGCCTTTATCGCACTTCATGAGCCTGACGGCCAGATAAAAATAGGGAAGCAGGTTGCGTGTCCTTATGTAGGTCGCTCCGTTCTTGAGTGGAACGGGCCAGTCGGTGTATAGGGGATCTACTTCTATGTCGAACTTCATATGTCCTTTCAGCCCTACCCAATCTTGATCGTATGGCACCATGGCGCCTTCGGTTTTGAAACGCTCGAACGGGGGAAGCAACTTTTGATTGAATAACTCGCGCGTGCCGTCGCCCATGTCATCGGAAGTCCACGTATCGCGGTAGGTATATGCGAAGAGCGACCGGGTGGCTTCTCTTAATTGCTCAAAGGTCTTCTTGTCTTTGAAGAACTTTGATTCAATCATGTCCGGTTCCTCCTTTCCTCGGTAACGGACATCTTTCACGGTAAACGGCTTTCCCTTATCGTCTACATCGCTGATGGAGAAGAATACCTGATAACGCTCGGACTGTTCCAATATACGGTCGTTGATGGGTTGCCCGTTGCGGTCGTAGAAGAACAGGCACACCCCCCAGAGTTTGGTAGAGCCTCCAATGATGCGGATGTATTCGGGCCCTTTTTTCCCGGCAACCTTTTCCTGATAGGTCGCCGTGCTTGTGGTATCCACCTCTACTTTAATTCCTTTCGATGTGTTGTGGATGACCACGAACTCCTCCTGCCTCCAAGGGGCTTTGTCGTAAACCAAATTGCCATGAAACTTTCCTCCTCCGTGCGGATGCCCTTCCTTGAACATGACAAGGCACGTGGCCCAGTCTTTCAACGCTCCGTCGGGGTCCGGATTGGCCAATCCCTGCTCGGTGACAATGGGGGCTTTGTAGAGGTCGGCTGCCGTTTGCGGCATCTTTTTCCGTGTCAGGGCATTGTCTTTGTAATCGACTTCAATGTTGCCGAATATGAACTTGTCGCACGATGAGCATAATGCCGCGACACTGAAAGTCAGTACGATTGTTTTAATAATTCTTTTCATTTCAGTATATTTAGAAAATCCAACAATTTATATTCTTATCCAGGGAATACGGTTAAAGAAATTCCCGTCTCCCCAAAACATCTCTTGCATGGCCGTGTCGTCGGCTTTGGGATAGAAGCGCCGGATATCGGCCTTGCATTGTTCGTGGTCTCCATCAAGGTCGGCTATCACCCTGAAAGCTACGGGGTAATCAATATCGAAGCTGTTCCATACGGCTTGAAGCGCATTATACTTGTACACTCCACCGTTGTAATTTCCGTCAGCGGTGTTGCCGTATTTCCCCAATCGGTTGTCGTTGGCGGGAATAGAGACTCTGTTCAGAATATGGCAGATACATATTCGCATTTGGAATGTCATATCGGTTTTCTTGAACCGGAGTATGCCTTTGAATCCCAAAGCGTCGAGGGGCGCTCCGTCGTCCAGCGACCTTTTTTCTCTGAGGCGTATCACCTCGCTGCCGGAGCGAAGCCGGTTCATATCGTCGTAATCGGTCAATTCTTTTCCCAATTCCTCTTCGACGGGGTCGGTGTCACGATACTCGTAACTGAAAATCTCCGGCACTTTCTCGTTCAGACTGAAATTGTTGACGGCTTGATAGAGATTGAACGTCTTGCCCGTGGCGGGGTCTTCATACGGTTTCATTGCTGCGGGTTTCATGGAGTTTTCGACGGATTTCTCGGCCAAGCCGCCGCTATATCTCACTTTATCGGTTCGATTGTCGTCATTGAGGGCATAAATGTTCGATGCCGAAATTTTGGATGCCGGAACTCTTTTCCCGTCTCCATTCTCGCTGAAGGTATAATTGTTGTAATAAATGCTGTCCAACGACATGGGGTAAATCAGTTGCCGGCCATCTAAGGAGTAATTCTGTATGGTGAAAAAATGCTGGTGCACCAACAAGGTGGAATTGTCTTCATCATCGGGATAATAACTTGAAAACTGATAGTTGATGAGCATGCCGTTAACGTCATAATATTTCAACTCAAGACCATAGTGGAACTTCTCCGATTTGACGACGTCGAACACTTTTCTGTCAGACGTAATCACCATTTTCCCGTTATCGTCTTTTGACAGCGTTATCTCCTGAACAAGAGGGATGGGAGTCGCTTTTTCACTGTTTGCATAAGCGACATACGTATGATCACCGTTGGTCAGTTTATAGTCGGACTTGCGGGCCAACCTCAGGATGAGCTGCACCGAATAAATTTGTTCGTGTCCTTTCACATCGCGCTCTATCGAAGAAGGTGGGGCTTTCACTATTTTCTTCAACAGATTATCCACGCTCTCATCAGAGCAACCGCTCAGTAGCAGCAATATACCAAGCATCGGTAATATAAAGCGAATCTTATATCTCATCTTGTTTAGAATTTTAGAATTGTTCTGAATGTAACGTTCGCTCCTCTTGCATGCGCATAGTATCTGAAGCGGTCGGTATATTCTTTATACAGTGTGTTAAGCATGTTGTCGCCTATCACTATTATCTTCAGCTCCCTATGTCCGGGCAGCTTCATACTCCAGTCAGCCGTTCCGTTGAGCAGTGCATAAGCAGGCGGAGAGTCGGGTACCAAGTCTTTGTCGGGGTCGTAGCGCTGCTGTTTGGTTACATAAATGCCCGACAGCGAGACAGAGGCATTGTATTTTCCGTTGTGCCCGAATTGCCACTGATAGTTGCCCGACATGCCATAGCGGTCGGAAGGCATGAAAGGCAGCCACTCGTCCTTTGTGAGATTACGGGCATAAATCCACTCTCCTTTCATCGTGAAAGTGAGACCTGATAAAGGAGTGACCGCGAGCGTGAGGTCGCCTCCCGTCAGCTTTACGTTATCTTGCCCGAAAATAAACTTGGGGTATTTCCCGCTGGGGTGATTATGAAAACGGTCTGTCCCTTTTCCGATGGCGTCATAGATATAGTTGTGCACATGCTGGTGGAAGAAGCTCGGTTCAATGGAATACCATTCTGTGTGATACTTCATTCCGAACACGGCTTTGTAGCCATGTTCACTCGTCAGACTTCGGTTACCCACCACCCAATGGCTGCCGTGATGCAGCCCTGTGGCATAAAGCTCGTTGATATCGGGCGGACGCCACGACCATCCGATGTTGGCGCGTGCATCCCATCGGTCGGAGAATTGATAATGGGCGGCCAAACTGCTGGTGAAATTACTGTACACTTTGAAGTCTTTGTAGTACTTATAACTTTTCAGGCTGGTATATCCATCCACATCCATCGCCCTGAAATCGTAGCGCATGCCCAGGGAGCACTGAAGACGTCCGATTTTTGCCTGATGCAGGAAGAAACCTCCTATGGTGAGGGCTGCATAGTTAGGGATAAAAGCCGGTTGTTTAGTACCCGGATAATTGTAGTTCGATTGATAAGTGCCTGATACTCCCGCTTCGGTCGTCATATCCCACCGTTTCCATTTGGCATTCCATAACAGATCGGTTTTATAGGTAGATAGGATAAGGTCCTGCACTGGTATCCAACTGTATTTGTCTTGTTTCCGGTTCTCGAATTCCCATCTCAGATTGTCCTGATAAGAGAGGATGAGCGACAGTTTGTGCGCCGTGCTAATATCCCATTTGACGTCACCCTTCAAGGTGAAGTGTTGCACCTGCTGAAAAGGAGGGCGGATGTCGTAAGAAAATGGCTTGAACGAACTTTCGTCAGGTCTTCCTGCCTCGAAACGTGCAAGCAGTTGGTCCAAGTCGGATACCTTGCTGGCATAATAGATACCGCTTCGCGAGTAGTACAGACTGGTGTAAAGCGTCATCGTGATATTTTTGTTCTGATAGCCTGCCAAAGCCGACATGCTGATGTTGTTGAATCCGGTATTGTTCAGGGTATATTCGGCAGTTGAGTAGTCTCCGGCTTTCTGATACATACCATGTAGACGCAACCCCACATGTTTATGTCCAATCTCCACCGTGCCCGTTCCGTTATATCCACGGGCATTGCTGTCGTAGCCCATGTTGACGGTTCCTCCGGCTTTGAGGTGTTGATGTCCATAGGGAAGAGCAGCCTGATTGAGCAGCACCACGCCTCCCATCGCTCCATACCCGTAGCGTATGGACTCGGCTCCTTTTACCACCTCTATCATGTTGGCTCCACTGTAATCTATTTCTGGCGCATGATCTTCGCCCCAGCTCTGACTCTCCAAGCGTACGCCGTCGTTCAGCAGAAGAATGCGGCTGCTGTGCATGCCCTGAATGACAGGTTTGGCAATGGTATTCCCAGTGCTTATGGAGCTTACGCCCGGCACGGTTTCCAGCAGTTTTGCCAAAGAGGCAGAGCTTATCTTTTCGAGCGCGTCCTGCCGGATGGTGGCTGTTTGCTGCAATACCGAGGTTTGTTTACGCTGGGCAACGACCGTAACTTCCGAGATTTGTTTTATGTCCTCGTGTAGAAACAAATTGATGGTTTTCGATGCGTCTGCCCTGACAGTCGTCTCCAATGGTGCGAAGCCTATATAGTTGACTTTTACCTTGATGCTTTTGAGCCGTGTTTTAAACCGGATGACGCAACGTCCGTCAGCTGCCGTCACTCGTGGTTCTATCGCTCCATCACAATAGACCACGGCTCCCGCAATCGGCTCGCAGCTACCCTCTTGCATCACTCTGAATGTTTGTCTCATCTCCGTTTCATCCTTCACTGCTGAGGTGGGGGGCAAAAGTCGGGCACAAACATTACCAGAAGCAAAGGATAGCATGAGCATTATAAACAGCACTTTACTTTTTATTTTGTAAAATACTGCAAAAAGATTCTTCTTCATATAAAGAGATTATAGAAAAATAAAATGTGAGTAGTTTCGGAATCGGTTTGGACTTGGGCAGCATGTACGCTTTCCTGCATACCTTCTCCTGCAAATGTTTCTGTTTTTGCAGGGAGAATGGTAGATTTTCCCCTTTCTCCGTTATTAGTAAAGACGATGTTCCAATCTCGTCTTCCGACTTTTCTCCCTTTCAGTCGCCATGCACTTCTTCATATTTTCTCCCAAAAAGAAAAATACAAAAAAGATATGGTACAGAAAAAAGAAAGGACGGAACGAAAGAAAGAGATTGCTTCCAAACCAACGATACAAATGCGGCTCCGGAAAAGAACCGCTTCAAAAAAACTTTTGTATCAAAGAGTAGGAGGAGCCCGGAGGCTGATGGTTTTATAAGAATTGCGATACTTGGCGTGTTCTGTCGAAAGGATACTCAGCACACACAACAAGATAAGAAGTACCGGTGCGGTCGCACAAGATATGGTAAGAGAAGGAGAGAAGAAAGAGGAAAGAAAGAAAATGGTCTCCACTTCGGCTTCGGAGTGTTCATGTTCTCCCTTGAATGGGTGGGAATGCGAAATAATCACGCCGTTTACCGCATGCGAGTGGGTGAACAGTGTGATGCCTCCCAAATAGGCAATGAATAGCAGAGGGAGGAACCATTTCATTATACTCCTTAGTTTCTTCAAGTTCCTATAAATTCGATTTGCAAAAATAAATCCATTTACGATAAAAAGCAAATAAATATATATATTTATGCAACTGTATATTGCAAATACCTATTTCTTGTTATTTGCGCTGAGCTGGCACAAATGGCGCATGCAAGCATGACACTTTATCCGGATGAGATAAAAGAACGAACAGATTATGGAAATTCTTGAAAATGAAACGGGAAGCAAGGGAATAAAAGAAACATAGAGAGAGCTGAAATACAAAGAGGCTGCCTCGTTATGAACCGGAATGTAGTTCAGCGCGACAGCCTCTTATCAAACAAACCAAACCCTAACTGATGCTAAAACGCATTACTTTGCAAAACTCTCTGAAGCAAATCGGACATTTCCAATTCTTCACATACGATTTCCGACAAAGCTTTTTTGCCTTTCCTCGTAAGCGAAAAATACATCTGTCTCTTGTCCACAACTCCCATCACGCGTTCTACCAACCCTTTGTCTTCAACAGACCGGATAACCTTGGAAGCATTGGAATTCGTCAGTCCCAATGTTTCGGCTATCTCGCCCGAAGAAAGCCGGTCTACTTTGGAAAGGCTGCATAGCAACATGCCTTCGTTCAAGCAAAGGTGATGCTTCTTTTCCATTTCCGATTCAAACGCTATCACGGCACGATAGATATCTCTTATTCTACACAATGTTTCCATATCTGTTTCTACTGATTTGTTTTCCGAAATAAATAGATTGACAAATATACATTTTATTTGTCCATGTAACAAATATCCTTCGGAAAACGGATACTTTGTTGTTATTATTTAACGCCTGATTTATCCAGAAAATATTCGAGCGGACAAAATCCGGTAAAAGAAGACTGCACGAGATTGACTCCTACGAACAAGGGCAAAAGCAACCATGCAGAGGATACAAAATAAGCGAGTGAGGTGCCGGCAAGCACCATGCTGCCGGCTACCAAACGGATGATATATTCTTTTTTCATTATGTTATATGAATTTTGAAAAGTTTTCTACTTCCAACACGAATCCATGAACGGGAAATAAATCTCCGCATTCCGCATTGCAATGCTCGATGCGGCGGATCGCATCGTTGACAATCTCTTCGGGAGCGAAACTGAAGAGCATGAGCGAATTGGTCTTGGCTCCCGAGGCTCCTCTTCCGAACCAATTTAAGGAAGCCCTCTCTTTACCTTTCTTATATCCGGTAATATTTACCGTACTGAAACGGACAATCCCCGCTTCGTGCAGCAAACGGGCTACACGCTCCTGATATTCGGCGATACTTAATACGACTATAAGTTTCATAGCTGTTTATTTTACTTTGTTCTTCAACATTTTGAAATACAATAACGGCACTACCACGAGGGTGAGCATGGTGGAAGTAATGGTTCCTCCCATCAATGATATGGCAAGACCTTGGAAAATGGGATCGAACAACATCACAATGGCACCCAGCACCACACCGCCCGCCGTGAGTATAATAGGTGTCGTACGCACGGCTCCGGCTTCGATGACCGCTTGCTTGAGAGGAATGCCGTCTTTCAGCCGGATATCGATAAAATCGATGAGCAGTACGGAATTGCGCACCATGATGCCTGCCAGAGCGATGAAACCGATCATCGACGGAGCGCTGAAGTAAGCTCCCATCACCCAATGTCCCAAAATGATTCCTATCAGCGACAAGGGAATAGCTGCCAGTTGCACCAACGGAGTGATGAAGTTCTGGAACCAGCCGACAATGAGCATGTATATGATGACGAGCACAAAGAGGAAGGCAAGTCCCAAGTCGCGGAATACTTCATAAGTGATTTTCCACTCTCCGTCCCATTTCAGCGAGAAGTCGTCTTCCCGTTCGGGTTGCCGGCTGTATTCTTCGCGGATACTGTAGCCTGCGGGAAGCTGTATCTTCGACAGCTCTGACGAAACATCGGTCATGGCATAAACCGGACTTTCCAAGTCTCCCGCCACTTCGGCCAATACATAGACTACCCGTTTCTGATTCTTTCTGTAAATGCTCTTCGCCTTTTCGCCTTTTGTCACATCCACCAGATTCCCGATAGGCTCGACTGCGCCCTGACGACTCACCACTTTCATACTCATCACCTCGTCGATGTTCGATTTGTCTTGTTCGGGCAGTTGAAGCATAATACCCACTTGATTGACGGTCGATGGCTGATGCAGTATTCCCACAGGCATGCCGGACAAGGCGCCACGCATATTTTCCACAATCTGCCCGGCAGGGATGCCGCGCTTCATGGCCTTATCTTTATCCACTTCGAACCGATATTCGGGCTGGTCGCTTTCTACCGTCCAGTCTACGTCGACCACGTTGGGCGTACGCGCAAGAATTTCTTTAATCCGGTCGGCTATCTCGATTTGTTTTTCGTAATCGGGTCCATATACTTCGGCCACAACGGTCGACATCACGGGAGGCCCGGGCGGCACTTCCACAATCTTCACGTTCGCACCGAAACGTTTGCCTATCTCCTGCAGGCCATCGCGCATGGATTTGGCAATGTCGTGGCTCTGCTCGCTGCGTTCTCCTTTATCTACAAGGTTCACCTGTATATCTCCCACATTGTCTCCCGAGCGCAAGTCGTAATGACGTACCAGCCCATTGAAGCTGATAGGCGCGGAAGTGCCTACATACGTCTGATAGTTGGTTACCTTCTCATTTTTGCCGATGTATATGCCCAGCTCTTTTGCCACAGCTGCCGTACGTTCGAGCGTAGTTCCTTCGGGCATATCGATGACTACCTGAAATTCGTTCTTATTGTCGAACGGAAGCATCTTGACGGATACGGATTTGGTATAGAATAGTACGAACGAACTGAGCAAAACCACCGTCAGGCCAAGCATAAACGCCCATCGTTTCTTTCTGCTCTCGAGGAAAGGCGTCGTTATGGCAGAATAAACTTTGTATATGCGGCTCTGATGCAGTTCTTCACCATTTCCCGCCTCTTCGTTGGTTGCGGATTCATCGGCATGTTTTCCCTTATATTGAAGAAACAAAAATCCGAAATAGGGTGTCAGCGTAAGGGCCACCAGCAAAGAAAATATCATGGCAATGGAAGAACCGATAGGCATCGGGCTCATGTATGGCCCCATCATGCCGGAGACAAAAGCCATCGGCAGAACGGACGCAATGACTGTAAGCGTAGCCAGAATGGTGGGGTTGCCCACTTCGTTGATGGCATACAGCGCAGCCTGCATGGGAGGCAGCTTCTTCATTTTGAAATGCCGGTACATATTTTCCGCAATAATAATGGAGTCGTCGGTAACGATACCCGTCACAAACACCAAAGCGAAGAGAGTGATGCGATTCAACGTATATCCCAGGAAATAGTAGGCGAACAATGTGAGCGCAAAGGTAATGGGAACGGAAATGAACACCACCAATCCGCCACGCCATCCCATAGCCAGCATCACAAACAAGGTGACGATAATAATCGCTATGGACAAATGCCATAAAAGTTCGGAAACTTTGTGCGAAGCGGTGAGGCCATAATTCCGGGTTACCTCCACATTCAGATCTTCGGTGATCAAATCTTTTTTCAGTTGTTCCATTTTATCGATGGCGACATCGGCAAGCTTCATCGCATCGGCGCCTTTTTTCTTTGCCACTGATATAGTGACGGCGGCATAATCAGAAGGATGCTTGGCACGGAGTTCGGGATTGGCCGATCCGAAGCCGAACGAAACATAGTTGCGGGGAACTTCGGGACCGTCTTCTACCGACGCTATCTGATGCAAATAGACCGGGTGACCGTCGGTAACTCCCACAATCGTATTTTTAACCTCTTCCACACTTGAAAAGAAGTTTCCTGTGCGAACGGAGTAAACCTTGTCGCCGCTCAATATATTACCGCTATGCATTTGAGTGTTATTGGCCTGCAAAGCTTGTACGACCGTACCGAAATCTATTTTGCTTCCGGCCATTTTGTCTTTATCCGGCAAAATTCTCACTTGCCGGCTTTGTCCGCCTATCACATTGACCTGTGCCACATCGGGAATCTTCTTGATTTCATTCGCTACCACTTCGGAGACTTGGCGAATCCGGTAATCTCCCATTTTATCGCTCCAAAGCGTAAACGACAGAGCCGGCACGTCATCGATCGATCTTGTCTTTACCAGAGGCATTGTGGCGCCTTGAGGCATACGGTCCATATTCTTCATCAACTCATTGTACAGCTTCACCAGCGAGCGCTCCACATCCTCTCCGACATAGAACTGCACGGTAATCATAGCCATACCGTTCATCGAAGTGGAATATACGTCTTCTACCCCTTTGACATTCGAAATAACTTTTTCAATCGGCTGCACTACAGTGCTTTCCACCTCTTGCGGGGTAGCTCCGGGATAACCGATCATGATGTCCGCCATGGGAACCTCTATTTGAGGCTCTTCCTCGCGCGGAATAAAATATATACTGAATGCCCCCAACATCAAGAAAGCAACCATCAACAGAATGCTTAGCTTTGATGTAATAAAGGCTTTGGCAATTTTTCCTGATATTCCTTGTTCCATAATCGTGCTGTTATTTTAATACGGTTATGCTTTTACCATTATAAAGTTCTCCGGTGACGTTTTCAATGATTCGGTCGTTTTCATCCAATCCGGACAAGACTTCGATTTGTTCACCCATTTTTTTACCCAATCTCACCCAACGAAGCACGGCATGATTGTCGGAACCGACCACATATACTCCGGTGAGCTGTTCGCGGCGGATAACGGAAGACTCATTGATTAAAATATTCCGCAGACTTTCTCCGTTGCCTTTGCCGGGAATAAAAATACCTGCATACATTCCCGAGCGAAGGTTTGCCTTATCTTTTGCGGAAATAGCGACTTTCATCGCATACTGTCCGCCGGTCAAAGAAGCGGAAGGGCTCAATTCGCTGATTTTTCCTTCAATGCGACGGCCTAAAGATTTGATGTCTACCTTTACAGAATCACCGACATTGAGATATTGCACATAATTCTCGGGAACAGTGGCCTGAACGTCCATTTCTCCCGACTGTTCAACGACCAAAAGCGGCATACCGGGGCTTGCCATGCTTCCTTCGTCTATCTTCTTTTGGGTAACCACGCCCGAAAAAGGAGCTTTTATATGCGTATAAGCAAGCATTGATTTCACTTCGTTGAGCGATTGAAGAGCCATTTGTTTTTTTGCATCTATAGATGTTTTATTCAGCTCTATATTTTCCAGTTCTTTATCCGATACACTTTTCTGACTGTGCAGTTTTTTAAATCTTTCATAATCGCGTGCCGCATTCTTAGCCGCGGCTTCGGCTTCGATCACCATGGCTTCGGCCTGGGCTTTCTTCGCTTTCAGATCGTCGCTGTTGACAATTATCAACAATTGTCCGGCAGTCACCCTGTCGCCCTGCTTTACATATATTTTATCTACAAATCCCATGTTTCGGGTGCTAATGATGGCTGTTTGCCTGGCGGACACCATTCCACTGACAAAAAGACCGTCAGCGGTTAACTTTGCAGGTGAATACACTTTTACTCCTACGGGTGCTTCTTCTTTTTTCTTTGTCGCATCGGACGAGCAGGCAGAAAAAAAGGAAACAGCCGCCATCCCCAATATCATTGTTCGAATCGTTTTCATAACTGTTTATGCATTATTTGTTTGTTGTAAGTAATTCTTGATAATACCCGGCAATGTTATAAGCCATCACCGCCTGAGCCTGCGTAAGACGCTGTTGCGACAGTTGTGCCTGAGACAGAAGAAGGTCCGTGGTACTGGCCAACCCTTCCCTATGCCTGTCAGTGAGTATCCGAAGCGCTTCGGTAGCCTGCTCCACACTTGCCTCCTGTTTCCTGATTTCGAACTGCAAGTCGAGCAAATCGCGCGTAGTCTTATCTACCTCTATACGGCTCTTATCGATATGCAGCTCGAGTTCTTTCTGCATTTTATCCCGTTGCATCAAAGCCGATCTCAGTTTGCTTCGGTTCCGGTTGCCCGAAAACAGATTCCAGCTCAGACTGATTCCTGCCAGGTAAGAGTCTTCTTTAAATTTGAAGATTTGGGTATCGTTAAACTGATAGGTACCGAAAGCGTTAATCGTAGGCAGAAAAGTGGTATAAGACGACTTCACCATCATTTTAGACGCTTCCAACGCTTTTCGCATCGCCACGATGTCCGATCGCGTCTCAGAGAATGCCGGCGCCGATATCGCCGGGGTTTTCTGAATTAAGGAATCGGGAATATATACGTTCGTTTCGGAAGATGAGCCGCCCATCAACAGTTTCAATCCATCCGATGCATTGATGACGCTGCTCTCCGCTTTTGCCAATGCGCTTTCTACCGTGTTTACTTGTACCTGAGCATTTAAAACATCCGATTTCTGCACCAACCCCTGATCGTAAAAGTTCTTGACCGACTGATAAATCCGCCGGACATCCTCCAAAGTATGGGTCAATATATCACGGGCTTGATAAGCGAACTGAAGCTGCGTATAGGCTTTTTGTACCTCAAACCTGATATAATCTTTCGTATATTGCTCTTTGTTTTTATATACCTCTTCTTGCAGCTTTGCGCCTTTGCGGGCGAATATGCGGTCGACATTCAACAAAGGCATCTTAACCTCCACGCCGGCGTTGTAATTTCGAGAGGCTCCGGGATGGTTCAACCGCGAGGGATCGAAGTCCTGTGCTGTAACCCGGCTTTGCTGCAATAAAAAACCGAAAGCATTCAACGGATTGTTTGTAACCATCGCATTATAGCTTACCGAAACTTGGGGCAAAAATATTGCGTCGGTCTGATGATAGTTTGCGTTTGATATTTTACGATCCAATTCAGACAGCTTTATATTGGCATTATTCTCGACCGCAATATTTACCGCTTCACCCATTGTCAGGCGATTACTTTGTTGGGCATTCGCCGTAACAACGAATGCCCAACATGCTACTAACAGCGTTTTTCTTTTTCTATTCATATTTAAAAATCTGAACTCCATTATAAGTTACTGAAAAACATTTGTGCTATCTTCTTGCTTCTTTATTTATTTTCCTAAGGAAATTATATGAGTATAAAAAAAGAATTATTTGTTCAATAGCACACTTTGTATGGCTTTCTTAAAATCTGCTTTCGACATCGCTCCCATTGCCATTTGCGGTTGTCCTTCCATTGGAACAAACAACAAAGACGGGATGGAGCGGATACCGAATACAGAAGACAATTCCCTCTCCTCTTCTGTATTTACCTTATAGATGTATAACTCATCGGCATACTCAGCCGCCAATTCTTCCAAAACCGGCGCTATCATTTTGCAAGGACCGCACCAAGAGGCATAAAAATCGATGATGGCAGGTTTATCACCCAAGTATTTCCATTCATTCGGACTCGTTTCATAATCGGCAACTCGTTTTAAAAATTCACTCTTAGTCAATTGAATTGTTTTCATATTCTTCTGTTCTTTTATTATTTATCACTCAATTAATTGTTTTCTTAGTATCGTTTATCTGAAACTTACAGACAAAATATTCTATTACTACAAGGGTCGGATATTCTGTCTATGATTCTTTTTCAGGATCGTACGGCTTGATAATATCTTTATATACCTGATTCTCCGAAGAACCGGAGGCACAAGCACCCGACGCGCAACATGAAATGTTCAAAATGGCTTGCGCCAGGAAGAAAATCGCCAAAAAGAGAAACGGATATTCTTTTGACGCTATTGCGTAAACTCCCAATCCAATACCTGCGACCAAGCGAATGATACGCGCTGCATTCCATTGTCTCAATACATTATTCATCTTTCTTTTCTGTTTGAAATATATTAAATAGTAAACCTCCCATTAACGCTCCCCATATCGAACTGTTTACAGGCGATGAGGTTATCGGACAAGATCCTCCGGAACATCCGACAAATCTCCAATAAAAATACCCGCCTATGCTACCAATGATGACTCCTACTATCGTAAGTCCATATTTACTCAAAAAACTCTCTTTCATATTTTGTATCAAAAAGTATAAAATTAAATTCCAAAGGAATAAGTATCAATTAGAAAACGCTGCAAAGATAATATATGTTTTCTTAAAATATTAATTTCTGAAGGAATATTTTTATCTAAAACTACAAATCGATTATAAATGACTATTTATCAATTGATTATTTAAAAGTTAAATAAACATTATTTTATCATCAACAATCGATTGATAGCTGATGAAATATAAATGGAAGGAAATAAAATTAGGCTGCTCCTGAAGTTTAAATCTCAGGAGCAGCCTAATTTTATTTTAATAAGAGTGCGGTGCGTACGGGACTCGAACCCGTGACCCCATGCGTGACAGGCATGTATTCTAACCAACTGAACTAACGCACCGGAAAAAATCTTTTGATGTGCCTCTCTCGATTGCCGTGCAAAGGTAGATATTTTTTTGAAACTTGCAATAAGTCATATATCTTTTTTCACAAAAAGTATGCACATTGAAATTTATCATGTACATTTGCAATCAATACTATAAAATCAATATGACATGAAAAATACACCTGTCGAACAAAAAATTATTGATGACGCAATCAATGAACTTCAAATTGCAGACTTCTCCAAAGCTACCATCCGAGAAGTGAAAGCAATTGCTTCAAAAGCCGAAGCTGTATCGGGAGTGGAATTCATAAAAATGGAAATGGGAGTCCCGGGACTGCCGCCTTCTTCTGTAGGAGTAAAAGCGGAAATCGAGGCTTTACAAAGAGGAGTCGCAAGCCTCTATCCCGATATCAACGGTATGCCGGAACTGAAAAAGGCGGCTTCCGATTTTATCAAAGCTTTTATTGATGCGGAAGTCAGCCCCGAAGGATGCGTACCTGTCACCGGATCGATGCAGGGAACATTCGCTTCTTTTCTGGCTTGCAGCCAATGCGATGAAAAGAAAGACACTATTTTGTTTATCGACCCCGGCTTTCCTGTACAGAAGCAACAACTGACAGTAATGGGGCAAAAGTACGAAACGTTCGATGTGTACGATTATCGGGGCGAAAAACTAAAAGATAAACTGGAGAGCTACCTGAAGAAAGGAAATATATCGGCTATCGTTTATTCCAACCCGAACAATCCGAGCTGGATTTGCCTGAAAGACGAAGAGTTGCGGATTATCGGCGAACTTGCTACTCGGTATGATGTAATCATTCTCGAAGATCTGGCCTATTTTGCCATGGATTTCCGAAAAGATTTGAGCAAGCCTTACCAACCTCCTTTCCAACCCTCGATAGCTCATTATACCGATCATTATATTTTGCTTATTTCCGGCTCGAAAGCTTTCAGCTATGCGGGACAACGAATAGGTGTAAGTTGTATTTCCGATAAACTTTATCACCGCAAATATCCCGGACTCACGAAGCGATACGGCGGGGGGAGTTTCGGAACAGTGTTTATTCATCGCATTCTTTATGCGCTTTCGTCCGGTACGAGTCATTCGGCACAATTCGCCATGGCAGCCATGCTGAAAGCCGCCGCCGAGGGAGGTTACAATTTTCTCGAAGAAGTCAGGGTATATGGTGAAAGAGCGCGAAAACTAAAAGAAATATTCCTTCGCCACGGGTTTTATCTGGTATATGACAAAGATTTGGACGACCCTGTTGCCGACGGTTTTTATTTTACCATCGGGTATCCCGGAATGAACAGTGGGAAGCTTGCTAAAGAATTGATGTATTATGGGGTAAGTGCCATCTCACTGGTCACCACAGGAAGCCATCAGGAAGGACTGCGTGCCTGCACTTCCTTTATCAAAGATCACCAATACACCCAACTCGAAGAACGAATGAAGCTGTTTGCCGAAAACCATCCCACCACTCGATAGTTATAAAGAATAAGATTGCTATAAAGCATTCATGATATGAAAAAAACGGAAAAAGTCTTCTTTATTCCGTTTTTTTTCATAAATTAGGGGCATGAATAGCAAATCAGACATATTTAAAATTCAATCCAACAATGTAGTTCCGGCACGAGGCAAGATTTTAATATCCGAACCTTTCTTACGAGATACTACTTTCGGACGATCGGTTATCTTGTTAATAGACCATACCAGCGAAGGCAGTATGGGGCTTATCATCAACAAGCAGCTTCCTCTTTGCCTGAACGACATCATCAAGGAGCTGAAATATACGGATGAAATTCCATTGTTTAAAGGAGGGCCCGTAGCTACAGACACGTTGTTTTTCATCCATACACTGTCTGACATATCCGGATCGCTATCCATAAACAAAGGACTTTACCTGAACGGCGACTTCGACGAAATAAAAAAATACATTCTGCAAGGCAATAGGGTAAACAACCGTATTCGTTTCTTCTTAGGCTATTCCGGCTGGGAAAGCGAACAGCTCGATTTTGAGATTAAAGAAAACACCTGGCTGATATCCAAGGAAGACAATGCCTATTTAATGAAGGAAGATACGAAAGACATGTGGAAAACGTCGCTCGAAAAATTAGGCAGCAAATATGAAACATGGGCCCGTTTCCCGCAAGTACCCACGTTAAACTGAATCCCCCTTCTCTTTTTTCTTCGGATTTAAATACTGAAGAAGCGCTACATCTTTATACACTCCCCCTATCTGCAACCACTCTTTCAATATACCTACTCGTATAAAACCGCAGGAAGCGAACAAATCAATGCAATCTTTATTGTCGACGGCAATATGAGCGTATAATTGCTTTAATGACAAAAACTCGAAAGCATATTCACAGAGCAATTTTAATGCGTCGGCCGCATACCCTTGACCGCGAAAATGACGGTGTAAAGCAATTCCGACTTCTCCACGCGAGTGCAGAGGGACAAAATCGGTGATGTCGATTGTTCCCAATACACAACAATCGCACCGACGGACAATCATCAAGCGCAATTGTTTATCGGCAAAAACATCACATTGAGAACTTTCGATGTATTGGCGTAGCACATAGCGAGAATAAGGCACCGTAAAATTACTTATATCCCACATGTATGAATCGTTCTCCATCTCATACATGATATTCAAATCCTCCGGTTCTACAGCCCGAAGGGTAATCCTGTCATTCGTCAAAAACTTTTTTTTCATTATTTCTATTCTTCAGTGATGTGCAGTTCGGCACGAAGCCTCTTCTCTCCGGGCAAACAGAAAAGTGAAGCCGTCAGCCCGATGAGCATACATAAATTTCCCGTATTGCTAAACGTTAAATAATAGCATAGCAAATTGAATAAAACAACGATTTCAAGAATTCCCAAACGGATGCTACTCCACAACACATAACGCTTTAAAGCCTGCGTAACGTCGAGCTTGTCTATTTTATTTTTCAGCACCATGCTGAACAGTTTCAACGACAGCGGCACACAAATAGCTGTCAGTAAAATGCCGATGGTCTCTAAATAATATACGGCTTCGGCGTCATCCGCCAACCCTCCGACCGGAATCAGCTCGAACTCCCCCGCCCCCATCAGAAAAGCCGGAAGTACCCAAAAAAATATGTAACTGATGTTTAAAGTTCTGACAGCACGTTTTATCTGTTTTTCCATGATTCATTGAATAATTAATGCGATTTATACGGTTCCGGTAAAGAGCGTCCGGTTCACTATGCTACGTCCCAACGTTACCTCATCGGCATATTCCAGCTCATCACCCACAGAAATTCCACGAGCAATGACACTTAGCCTGACGTTCATCTTCTCCAGTTTGCGGTAAATATAAAAGTTTGTCGTATCCCCCTCCATTGTCGTGCTCAAAGCCAGAATCACTTCTTTGATATCACCCTCTGCCACACGTTTCACGAGACTGTCTATTTGCAGATCACCCGGGCCTACGCCGTCCATCGGCGAAATGACCCCTCCCAACACGTGGTAGAGCCCGCGATATTGCTGGGTAGCTTCCACCGCCATTACATCGCGAATGTTTTCCACCACACAAACCGTTGAAGCGTCACGCTGAGGATTGGCGCAGATGCGGCAAGTTTCCGTATCCGAAATATTATGGCACACATTACAATACTTCACTTCTCGTTTCAATGTAATGATGGCATTTCCAAAAGCCTCTACGGCAGACGCTTCCTGACGGAGCAGATGCAGCACGAGCCGCATCGCTGTTTTGCGTCCCACACCGGGAAGTTTGGAAAATTCGCTTACCGCTTTTTCAAGTAATACAGAAGGATATTGTTGGCTCATAAAGTATGACTGATTTTTCTTAATTTTGGGCACAAAGATACAGATATTGTTTTTTAAAACCTATCCATACAGAAAGCTATTTATGGATAAAAGTATTACCTTTGCACCGCAGTCGTTCTGGTTTCCATCGGACGAAAAACAAATAAAGTCCTCTGCAAAAGCCGGGAAACACCGGGAAAACAGAAATAATGCATACATAAACTATTGATATGGAAATAACAAACGCTGAATTTATAATAAGCAATACGGACGTGAAGAAATGTCCCGAAGGAGTTTTCCCCGAGTACGCATTCATTGGCCGTTCAAATGTAGGAAAATCAAGCCTGATCAATATGCTTACCGGGCGAAAAGGGTTGGCCATGACCTCATCCACTCCCGGGAAAACGCTACTGATCAATCATTTTCTGATCAACAGAAACTGGTATCTGGTCGACCTTCCCGGCTACGGCTACGCGCGGCGCGGACAAAAAGGGAAGGAACAGATACGCACGATCATCGAAGATTATATATTGGAACGGGAACAGATGACGAATCTCTTCGTTCTGATAGACAGCCGGCTGGCTCCTCAGCCCATCGATCTGGAATTTATGGAATGGTTGGGCGAAAACGGAATTCCTTTTTCTATTATCTTTACCAAAGTCGATAAGCTGAAAGGAGGACGGTTGAAGATGAATATCAACGCTTATCTGCAAGAAATGAAGAAACAATGGGAAGAACTCCCGCCCCATTTCATTTCTTCATCAGAAAACCGGACCGGACGTACTGAAATATTGAACTACATAGAAAACATCAACAAAGAGCTCAACGCCAAATAATAATGAAAAAAAATATTGCCTGCCTTGCATTTATCGCACTCTTCTCATTGCTGTCGGCAAATTGCCATGCCCAATCGTGGGGAGATTTGTTCAACAAAGATAATCTTTCGAAAGTCGTAGACGCCGTGACAGGACAAACGTCTACGAAGGTCGACCTGACAGGAACATGGAGTTACAATAGTTCGGCTGTTGAATTCAAGTCAGAAAACTTATTGATGAAAGCCGGAGGGATGGCGGCGGCAACGATGGCGGAAAGCAAATTGAACGAGCAACTGGGCAAAGTGGGAATCAGAGCCGGACAAATGAGCTTTACGTTCAATGCCGACAGCACATTTGTGAGCAAAGTAGGAGACCGTACTTTGAAAGGTACTTACTCTTACGATTCTTCAACCAAACGAGTGCAATTGAAGTTTCTAAGGCTGTTGAACATGTATGCCAAAGTAAACTACAGTCCCGGCTCTATGAAACTGCTGTTCAACTCGGACAAACTGCTGAAACTGATGACCTTCATCGGAAGCAATACGAACAACACCGCAATAAGAAGCGTCAGTTCGATGGCAAAGCACTACGACGGAATGATGCTTGGATTCGGCATGAAAAAATAAATCGAAAAGTCCTGTTTAAATCTATTTGACAATCAATATACTTTATTTTCAGATAAAAAGTCTTATCTTTGTATGCTGTAAACTATAAACAAGAAAAGAACGATGAAAAAGATAGTTTCTTTAATCGCCCTATTGGCGATAAGTATTGGTTTCGCATTCGCTCAAACCAACGCGAATATCAAGTTCGATAAAACGACGCACAACTTCGGAAAGTTCTCGGAAAACAATCCGGTAGTAACCTGTACATTCACATTCACCAACATCGGAGACGCCCCTCTTGTCATTCATCAGGCTGTGGCATCATGCGGATGCGCTGTTCCGGAATACACCAAAGAGCCCGTTATGCCCGGTAAAAAGGGAAGCATTAAAGTAACTTACAACGGAACAGGGAAATATCCGGGACATTTCAAAAAATCGATTACTCTGCGTACCAATGCAAAAACAGAAATGGTACGGCTTTATATCGAAGGTGAAATGGAAGCTAAATAATGCAGAATGTAAGAAAACAGTCTATATCGTAAAGGAGAATCTTTTGATTCTCCTTTTTTTTTGCTTACTTTGAAGTCTGAAAAAAAATCATTCAACAGACCGATGCTCCAATGACCGAAAGCATCATTGGATACATTGAAAGAATCAGCAAACAATAAAACTATGAAACAAGAAGAAGAAAAAATTGCCGGATTGCCCGAGAACGCGTTCAGAGAATTGAAGCCGGGCGAAGTTTACTCACCCTTGATGAAGCCTTCGGGCAATTATCCGGAAGTTAATTTATGGTCGGTGACATGGGGAATTGCCATGGCTATCCTTTTCTCTGCCGCAGCCGCCTATCTTGGGTTGAAAGTGGGACAGGTTTTCGAAGCCGCCATACCCATTGCAATCATAGCCGTAGGAGTTTCGGGAGCAGCAAAAAGAAAAAACGCATTGGGAGAGAACGTAATCATACAATCTATCGGAGCTTGCTCCGGTGTCATTGTAGCCGGCGCCATATTCACCCTTCCGGCACTCTATATTCTTCAAGCCAAATATCCCGAAATGACGGTGACTTTCATGCAAGTATTCATCAGTTCGCTGTTGGGCGGTGTATTAGGGATTTTATTCCTGATTCCTTTCCGTAAATACTTCGTAAGCGACATGCACGGCAAGTATCCTTTTCCGGAAGCCACCGCAACGACTCAAGTATTGGTTTCGGGCGAAAAAGGCGGAAGCCAGGCGAAACCTTTGCTGATGGCGGGAATCATCGGCGGTTTATACGACTTTGCAGTGGCTACCTTCGGGTGGTGGAACGAAAACTTCACAACACGTGTATGCAGCATCGGAGAAACATTGGCAGAAAAAGCCAAGCTGGTGTTCAAAGTAAATACCGGCGCAGCTGTTCTCGGACTCGGATATATCGTCGGTTTAAAATACGCTTCCATCATATGCGCCGGTTCGTTGGCGGTATGGTGGATCATTATTCCGGGCATGTCGGCTCTTTGGGGCGACAGCGTATTGAACGCATGGAACCCTGAAATCACCGCTACGGTAGGCATGATGAGCCCCGAAGAGATATTCAAGTATTATGCCAAAAGCATCGGTATCGGCGGCATCGCTATGGCGGGCGTCATCGGCATCATCCGCTCGTGGGGAATTATCAAAAGCGCCGTTGGGCTGGCAGCCAAAGAAATGGGCGGAAAAAGCGATGTAAAAACGAGCATTGTGCGCACACAACGGGACCTGTCGATGAAGGTTATCGCCATCGGCTCCATATTGACACTGATTTTAGTGGTGCTCTTCTTCTACCTCGACGTAATGCACGGGAATATGTTGCACACTTTGGTCGCCATTCTACTGGTAGCGGGCATCGCTTTCCTCTTTACAACGGTAGCAGCCAACGCAATTGCCATCGTAGGAACCAATCCGGTATCGGGAATGACACTGATGACATTGATTCTGGCGTCGGTAGTGATGGTTGCATTCGGGCTGAAAGGTCCTTCGGGAATGGTGGCGGCTCTGGTAATGGGCGGCGTGGTGTGTACAGCCCTTTCCATGGCGGGCGGTTTCATTACCGATCTGAAGATAGGATACTGGCTGGGAAGCACTCCTGCCAAGCAGGAGGCATGGAAGTTTCTGGGCACTATCGTATCGGCGGCAACCGTAGGCGGCGTAATGATTATATTGAATAAAACGTACGGATTCACAAGCGGCACTCTGGCAGCTCCGCAAGCCAATGCGATGGCGGCAGTGATCGAGCCGTTGATGAGCGGAGTCGGAGCTCCTTGGCTGCTATATGGCATCGGAGCGATACTGGCAATCGTACTGACTCTTTTCAAGATTCCCGCATTGGCCTTCGCCCTCGGAATGTTTATTCCGTTGGAACTGAACGTTCCACTGGTTGTCGGAGGAGCGGTCAACTGGTATGTGACAACTCGCAGTAAAGAAACAGCGCTGAATACGGAACGGGGCGAAAAAGGAACCCTGCTGGCATCCGGATTCATCGCCGGCGGCGCGCTCATGGGCGTAGTCAGTGCGGCAATGCGTTTCGGCGGTATCAATTTGGTTAACGAGGCCTGGCTGAACAACACTTGGTCGGAGGTATTGGCATTGGGAGCATACGCGCTGTTAATTCTATATTTTATCAAGGCATCTATGAAAGTGAGATAAACATGAAAAAGATTTTAGGTAACATCGTATTCGTTGCAATGGGAATGGCTTTTGCACGGCAACCCGCCGGAGCGGTTTCGCACTCCGGAAGGAAGTATTGCAAGCAAAAGGCCGAGGAGATTTCGCAAATCGCCGGAGGCGCTTTACACTCCGGTGGCGCTTCCGTCTCAAATATGGAAACAGATAGCAACCGGCAAACAAACCCGATGCTCAAAATAGGAAAGACGTATCTCGGAACAACGTATGTAGCGCACACACTCGACCGCAACATAGAAGAAAAGTTGGTCGTTCAACGCGATTCGGTCGACTGTCTGACATTTGTCGAATACGTGACGGCAGAAGCGATCGGCCCGTGTTTTGCCGAAAATCTTCAAAAGATACGCTACCGCGACGGCATTATCGACGGTTACCCCTCACGGCTGCACTACACATCCGACTGGATCGACAACGGTGTTCGTCACGGGTTCATAAAAGACATAACGGCAGAACACAGTCCGTACACTATGGTGTTGTCGATATCGTATATGTCCGCTCATCCGCAGAAGTACAAACAATTGGCCGATTCGCCGGCAAATGTGAAGCGAATGGCGGCATACGAAAATGCGCTCTCGGGAAAGACCGTACATTGGCTGCCCAAAAGTAAGCTCCCCGAAAAGGGGCTTCCATGGATCATGAACGGAGACATTATAGCATTCACCACATCTGTGAAAGGGCTCGACATCGCGCATGTGGGAATAGCCGAATACATTCAAGGCAAATTGCATCTGCTACATGCTTCCTCTACAGAAAAGAAAGTAGTGACAAGCGAAAAGCCTGTCAGCAAGATGTTCGAAAACAATAAATCGTGGACAGGCATACGTGTCGTCCGAGTACCTCAACCTTAAAAAAACAGCTTATGAAACGACTTAAATTATTCCTTTTTGTTGTATGTCTGACCCCTGTTCTTGCCAAAGCACAGGGAATTACGGGCATCTATTTCCCGGAAATTATTCCGGATGCGCAATCCACAAGTATGGGAGGCACAGGATTAGCTGTTACCAATAATGCAAGTATAGCCATTTATCACAATGCTTCCACCATTGCTTTCTCACAAGAAGTAATGGGGCTTACTTATTCTTATGCCGACATAAAGAACGATCATCCGTTGCACAGCGCGTCTCTGTTTTATCGGATGGGAAGGCAGGGAAAACAAGGCTTTACCGCTGCTTTCCGACACGTCAGAGGTCCCGAAATCTCCTACAAAGGTCCCATGGAAACCTTACGTCCGATGGCGTGGAGCTTAGGAGCCGGGTACTTCAACCGGATAACGGAAAACTTATCGCTTTCGTTAACACTCCAATACCTGCGCGCCAAAACAATTCTTAACGAAAACAAAGGCACGGCTTACGTAGACTTTGGAGCTACTTACCATCAATATCTGCCTATATTAAGCCAAATGGCATCCTGGTCCGTGGGTGTTCAAGCTGCCAACTTAGGAGGAAAATTGGATGGAATGCATTTACCTTCGCGGTTAGGCATAGGAAGTGCGATTATCCTCCCGTTCAACATACAGCACAGCCTGCAAATAGCTTGTGATATCAAATACTTTTTCCCTTCCGATTACCGCAGTTTCGAAACCGCATTGGGAGCTGAATACAGTTTCCTCAAATACGGAATCATTCGTGCCGGATATAATTTCGGGAACAAAGACAAATGGGTAGGAAACTACGGAACGTTGGGCGGAGGCATACACTACTGGCCCGTATGCATAGATTTCTCGTATGCATTGGCAGGCAGTAACAGCTTCATGAACCGCACCTGGCAACTCAGCCTGGGAATCGTTTTCTGAGTTCGCCTGCAAGACGCTGCTTCACTTCGTCCATGGAAACTTCATTCTTCAGTTCCTGACGAAGGGAAGTAACGCCTTTGTCGATAAACCCGCAAGGATTTATATAGCTGAAATAACGTAAATCCGTATTCACGTTCAAAGCCAATCCGTGCATCGTAACGTAATGGCTGCTCCTCACCCCGATGGCGCAAATTTTTCGCGCGCGAGAAGTCTCGGCATCGATCCATACTCCGGTCGCCTTATCCAGTCGACCTGCCTCGATGCCGTAAGAAGCGCAAACATTGATCACAGCTTCTTCCAAAAAGTGCACGTATTCCTTCAGCCCCATCCGGAATTCATCGAGATTCAATATCGGATAGCAAACCAACTGTCCGGGACCGTGATACGTAATATCCCCTCCCCGGTCGATATGATAAAGCGTTGCGTCGATAGCTTTCAATTGTTCGTCACTGAGCAGCATATTCTTTTCTTTTCCGCTACGTCCTAACGTATATACGTGCGGATGTTCGCAAAATACAATCCCATTCTCATACGTTTCCCCGTGAGCTTTGGCGCGAATTACCTCGTCAAACCGCTCCGACTGGCGTTTCCATGCCTCGCCATACTGAATAAGTCCCCAATCTGCAATAGTCGTTTTCATGCAAGCAAAGGTAGGAAATAAAAAGAAAAGATGTATATTTGTGAGAACAATATAATGAAACGTTCTTATGAATTTAGAGTTTCCTCAAGTCGACCTTCCGAGTGAAGTTTTAGCTTGGACCGATGTGACAGAAGATATTCTGAACATTTACAGGCAATCCAGTCGTCTTCAAGCCTGTATCGTGGCTATTTGCATGGAAGGGACACTGAAAGCCACCATCAACTTGCTTGACTATGAGATTCATCCAAATGATTTGATAACATTACTTCCCGGAAGCATTATTCAACTGAAGGATAAAACACAGAAAGTGCGACTGTGTTTTGCCGGATTCTCTTCCGGTTGCGTCGAACGTACCAACCTGATCCAATCAATCGGTGAGGTTTACTCCAAACTGATAGAACATCCCGTTATTCCTCTTTCAAAAGAAATCGCCAGTTACCTGAAAGATTATTTTTCGCTGATTTCCCGCATCAGCTGTAACGACACATTCGAAATAGTTCCTGAATTGGCAGATATTTCCCTTCAAACTATTTTAACCAGTATACATCTGATATATCGTAAAATCCAGAAAACGACAAGCAACTCGAACCGAAAGAAAGAAATTTGCCGAAAACTGATACAATTGATTAACAAACATTACAAGCAAGAACGTCACGCAAAATTCTATGCAGGATTATTAGGAATTTCACTTCAACACTTAAGCACAACCGTAAAAGCGGTAACCGGAAAAACCGTATCGGAAACAATCGCTTACGTTATTATCATGGACGCTAAAGCAAAGCTAAAAGGAAGTGACATGACTATCAAAGAGATCGCATATTCGCTTAACTTCTCTAACGCTTCGTTTTTCGGCAAATATTTTAAACGTCATGTCGGGATGACACCGTTGCAATTCAGAAACCAATAATCTATTTCCTTCTGCTCAAACTCAATGAATTGAGTACTACGCTCACACTGGAGAATGCCATAGCGGCACTTGCCAACATCGGATTCAGCAATAGCCCGCTTATTGGAAATAACACGCCCGCAGCAATAGGAATACCAATTAAATTATAAATGAAAGCCCAAAACAGATTCTGATGAATGAGACTAACAGTTTGTTTCGACAGTTCAAAAGCTTTCGGAAGAAGCAGCAAATCGGAAGTCATCAGAGTAACCATGGCAACATCCATTGCAATATCCGTTCCCTTCCCCATTGCGATGCTTACATCTGCTACTGCCAATGCCTGAGAGTCATTGATACCATCGCCCACCATCGCCACTTTTTTCCCCAGTTGCTGAAGTCTGCGCACAAACCGCTCTTTATCATCAGGCAAGGCATCCGCTATAAAATGCTGAATTCCCAAGCGAGAAGCAACTGCCGCCCCCACACGTCGCCCGTCGCCCGTAAGCATGTAAATTTCAATTCCTTGTTGCCGAAGTTCTTTTATAGCTTGAGCCGAAGTCGGTTTAACCGGATCGGCTACGGCAATTATGGCAAGAAGTTGATTCTCACGTCCGAAATATACGATTCCCTGTCCGTCAGCTTCATATATAGTCAGCATTTCCATCATCACATCGGGCAAAGACGCGCCAAAATCTTTCAATAACTTATGGCTTCCCACCCAATAAACAACTTCTTTACAAACCACTTTTATTCCTTTGCCCGTTATACTTTCAAAACTGTCGAGTTCCGCCGGCTCAACATCCTCATGCTCTTGGAGAACATCGACAATGGCTCCCGCAAGGGGATGCTCCGATTTCAATTCGGCTGCGAGTAATACGTTTTTGAATTGCACATCCTGGCTCTGTGTCCACAACCACCCTACGGCAGTGGGATGCCCTTCCGTCAAAGTACCCGTTTTATCGAGAACTACCACATCTACTTTTCTCATTTGCTCCAAAGCCACGGCATCTTTTATCAGAATATGCTGACCGGCAGCTTTGCCTATTCCCACCATCAGAGCGGTAGGAGTAGCCAAACCTAAAGCGCATGGACAGGCAATAACCAAAACAGATACGGCAGAGAGTACGGCATAAGAAATATACTCTTTACCGCCAATCAGCATCCATAATACAAAAGCAAGAATCGACAAGCCAAGCACAACCGGAACAAAAAAGCCTGTGATACGATCGACAATACGTTGTACCGGGGCTTTACTGCCTTGCGCTTCTTGCACCATGCGGATGATACGCGCCAATACAGTTTCTTCTCCCACTTGAGAGGCGGAAATAACAAAAGAACCGCGCTGATTGATTGTTCCCGCCAATACTTTATCGCCCACTTTCTTATCAGCCGGAACAGGTTCGCCGCTAATCATACTTTCATCCACATACGATTCGCCTTCAATCAGGATACCGTCTACCGGAATCTGCTCGCCGGGACGCACAAGTATCGAATCTCCCACCTGCAACTCCTCGATCAAAATTTCTTCTTCCGTGCCGTTTCTCAAAATACGGGCAACCTTAGGCTGCATCCCCATCAGCTTACGGATAGCCGCCGAAGTATTCCCCTTGGCGCGTTCTTCCATTAATTTACCGGTCAGCACAAAAGCGATAATCACTGCCGAAGCTTCGTAATACACATGCGGCTCCATCCCCCGGGAGTACCAGAAGTCGGGGAAAAAAGTATTGAACATACTGAACAAAAAAGCGATAGAAGTGCTCAACGCTATCAGCGTATCCATGTTGCTGCGCCCTAATTTGGCCTGATTCCATGCGCCGGTAAAAAAAGGACCGCCGAAAAATATCATTACGGGAATAGTCAGCAGCATTTGTATTTCATTGGAATATGGCACATTCATCCATACCATGGAAAACAAAAGCAGCGGAACCACCAAAAGCCATGCGCCGATCACCCTCCGCTTCAGACGATGGTAACGTTCTTGCTGCTCTTCTTCCTGGCGCTTTCCTTTATAAGTTTCTTCGATTATCAAATCGTATCCCGCCGCCAATACTGCGGCACGAATCTCACCCGGAGTCAATTGATCTTTTTTGTAAGAGACTTTTAAACTACCTGTAGCAAAATTGACAGAAGCGTCTGCTACTCCCGACAGCTTCTTCACTGTTTTTTCTACATTATTGGCACATCCCGCACAATGCATGTTAAGTACAGGAAATATTTTTTTTACCGTATTACTCATAATTACAAAGATAATGAGAAATCGGTGGCTTAGAATATTTTTTTGCTTTTTTTATTCGTTGTATCCGTTTATTACCTATATTTGTCGATAAGGAACGATGCGGTAGAACTTGAAACTATAAGAAAAACGATAATGAACAAACAATCTGTCAGTCTGCTTACGTTTATACTTTCGGTAAGTATTTGTTTATCATCTTGCCACGACAAGATGAATAAAAACAGGGGTGATTTACGCTTTGACAACATCCGGAAAAGTGAAACCGCACATCTTTTCAATGACACGGACAAACCCGCATGCAATATCAGAATAAACTTCGCTTATCCGGTGAAATCTTCAGACCCGATATTGAAAGACAGTCTGAATTCATATTTTATCTCTATCTGTTTCGGAGACAAGTTTTCCGGAGAAAAGCCGGAAGACGTAATCGATCAATACACACGGAACTACATAGACGAGTATCGTCATGATTTAGAACCTATGTATCTCGAAGACGAAAAAGATAAAAACAACAAATCATCTGTCGAAGAGTGGTATTCTTATTATAAAAACATCGAAAGCCAGGTGCAACTTTACCAAAAAGACTTATTGGTTTACCGTGTAGACTACAATGAATACACCGGTGGAGCGCATGGCATGTATACCACCACGTATGTAAACATGGATCTCACGCTGATAAGGCCTCTCCGTCTCGACGATCTTTTCATCGCCGAATACAAAGAACCGCTGACAGAACTGATATGGAATCAGCTGATGGCGGACAACCGGGTAACGACCCGCGAAGCATTGGAAGACCTCGGATACGGTTCTACCGGAGAAATTATTCCCGTCGAGAATTTTTATTTGGACACAAAGGGCATTACCTTTCATTATAATGTATATGACATCACCCCGTATACCATGGGTGCGGTCGAAGTCATACTTCCGTTCGATGTTATAGGGCATTTGCTGAACGACAACCCTGTGTTGAAAAGCCTACGTTAATCTCCTGATTGAATGATAGAATATTAAATAATTGGTAAATAGCAACTAAAAAAGTGGAAATCATACTCAAATATTTTCCGGACCTGACGGAAGAGCAGCATCGACAATTTGCCGCTCTATACGACCTTTATATCGATTGGAATTCAAAAATAAACGTGATCTCCCGAAAAGATATAGAAAACCTGTACGAACATCATGTACTTCATTCATTGGGCATTGCGAAGTTCACACAATTCCGTCCCGGGACCTCAATCATGGATTTAGGAACGGGGGGCGGTTTTCCGGGAATTCCCTTATCTATTTTATTCCCCGAAGTAAAATTTCATTTGATAGACAGCATCGGCAAAAAGGTACGGGTAGCTACCGAAGTAGCCGACGCCATCGGGTTGAAGAATGTGACTTTTCGCCATGCGCGTGCCGAAGAAGAAAAACGGAAGTTCGATTTTGTTGTCAGCCGTGCAGTAATGCCCTTGGCCGATTTAGTGAAAATCATTCAAAAAAACATATCTTCCAAGCAACAGAATGCCCTTCCCAACGGATTGATTTGCCTGAAAGGAGGTGAATTGGAACATGAAACCATGCCGTTCAAAAATAGAACGGTGATTCACAACCTAAGCGACAACTTCAAGGAGGAATTTTTTCAGACGAAAAAGGTAGTATATGTTCCGATGTAAAACGACGATTCAATAAACACCATGAAAATAAAGAGATTTGAATTCAATATGTTTCCTGTCAACTGTTATGTTATATGGGATGAAACAAAAGAGGCAGTCGTGATTGACCCCGGCTGTTTCTACGAAGAAGAGAAACAAAAGTTAAAGAGATTCATACAAAATAACGAATTGGATGTGAAACATCTGCTGAACACCCATCTTCACCTCGATCATATCTTCGGGAATCCTTTTATGCTCAAAGAGTTCGGTTTGTCGGCCGAAGCTAATAAAGCAGACGAATACTGGATCGATGAGGCTCCCAAGCAAAGCCGGATGTTCGGATTTCAGTTACAGGAAGCCCCCGTGCCGTTGGGAAAATATCTGCACGACGGAGATATAATTACTTTCGGAAACACGCGATTGGAAGCGATACATGTACCGGGACATTCGCCGGGAAGCCTGGTGTATTATTGCAAAGAAGAAAATTGCATGTTCTCCGGCGATGTATTATTCCAAGGCAGCATCGGACGGGCCGACTTGGCAGGAGGTAATTTCGACGAGCTGATCGATCACATTTGCAGCCGTCTGTTTATCCTTCCCAACGAAACGGTCGTTTATCCCGGACACGGCGCACCCACGACTATCGGAATGGAAAAAACCGAAAATCCATTTTTTAGAAAATAACCAACGATATCTCTCCGGTTGTTTCGAAAGAAAAAGCTCGAAAGATATATAAAAACTCTATTACCCATATGAAAACCGATTTGTTATCTGGCCGTCATATCGGCATCAACGATCAAGACATCTCTCTAATGCTCCGCAAAATCGGTGTGAGCTCATTGGACGAACTGATTGAAAAAACAATTCCCGCCAACATCAGGCTGAAAAAACCTCTGGCTCTGCCAGCACCGCTCTCCGAGTATCAATTCCGCAAACATATCGCGGGATTGGCAAGAAAGAATAAAAAATATACCACCTATATCGGAATGGGCTGGTATGACACGATTACTCCGGCGGTTATCCAACGGAATGTTTTTGAGAATCCCGTATGGTACACCTCGTATACTCCTTATCAGGCCGAAGTATCGCAGGGAAGACTGGAAGCGTTGATAAATTTTCAAACAGCCGTTTCCGATCTTACCGCCATGCCTCTTGCCAACAGTTCCCTGCTCGATGAAGCGACTGCCGCAGCCGAGGCTGTAAGCATGATGTATGCATTACGTTCTCGCGCGCAGCAAAAAGCCGAAGCCAACGTAGTTTTTGTGGACGAGAACATTTTCCCGCAAACACTGGCGGTGATGACTACGCGCGCCATTCCGCAAGGCATCGAACTTCGTGTGGGAAAATACAGGGAGTTCGAACCTTCGGCAGACGTGTTTGCCTGCATCTTGCAATACCCCAATGCCGACGGGAACGCAGAAGACTATGCGGAGTTCACGCAAAAGGCGCATGCAGCCGATTGCAAAGTCGCCGTAGCGGCCGATCTGCTGAGCCTGGCTTTATTGACTCCTCCGGGAGAATGGGGGGCGGACATCGTATTCGGAACAACCCAACGCTTCGGCATACCTTTGTTTTACGGAGGACCTTCGGCAGCGTATTTCGCAACGCGCGACGAATACAAGCGGAACGTACCGGGACGCATCATCGGGCAATCGAAAGACAAATACGGGAAAACATGTTACCGGATGGCTTTGCAGACACGCGAACAGCACATCAAACGCGAAAAGGCGACTTCCAACATCTGCACTGCCCAGGCATTATTGGCCACAATGGCAGGCTTTTATGCCGTTTATCACGGACAGGAAGGAATCAGAAGCATCGCTTCGCGCATTCACAGTACAGCCGTATTTCTTGAAAAGCAGATTTCGCAATTCGGTTATAAGCAAATCAACGCGCAATACTTCGATACTCTGCGTTTCGAGCTTCCGGAGCAAGTTTCCGCACAGCAAATTCGCACCATCGCTCTGAGCAAAGAGGTGAATCTCCGTTATTACGATCATGGCGACGTAGGTTTCAGCATCAATGAAACAACCGATCTGGAAGCTGTCAACGTGCTGCTTTCCGTCTTTGCCATCGCAGCCGGAAAAGATTATCAGAAAGCCGACGATATACCTACCCTATGCAATATCAGAACGACACTGCGACGGACAAGCCCGTTCCTGACGCACGAAGTGTTCTGCAAATACCATACGGAAACGGAAATGATGCGTTACATCAAACGCTTGGACCGGAAAGATATTTCACTGGCACAATCGATGATTTCGCTGGGTTCGTGTACAATGAAACTGAACGCGGCGTCGGAAATGCTTCCTTTAAGCATGCCCGAACTAATGGGTATACATCCGTTGGTTCCTGAAGATCAGGCGGAAGGATACCGTGAACTGATACAGAACTTAAGCGACGACCTGAAGACCATTACCGGATTTGCCGGAGTAAGCTTGCAACCGAACTCGGGTGCGGCCGGCGAATATACAGGTCTCCGCGTAATCCATAGTTACCTCGAAAGCATCGGACAAGGACACCGCAGGAAAATACTGATTCCGGCATCGGCTCACGGAACCAATCCGGCATCGGCCATACAAGCCGGATTCACTACGGTAATCTGTGCCTGCGATGAGCACGGAAACGTAGACATGAACGATTTGCGCGCAAAGGTGAAAGAAAATAAAGACGAATTGGCTGCTTTAATGATCACGTACCCTTCTACACACGGTATTTTCGAAACAGATATCAAAGAGATTTGCGAGATTGTTCATGCTTGTGGCGCGCAAGTTTACATGGATGGAGCCAACATGAACGCGCAGGTGGGACTCACGAACCCCGGCTTTATCGGAGCAGACGTCTGCCACCTGAACCTGCACAAAACATTCGCTATTCCTCATGGCGGCGGCGGACCGGGTGTAGGTCCCATTGCCGTGGCCGAACATCTGGTTCCTTTCTTACCGGGACACACATTATTCGGCAATTCTAAAAACCAAGTTTCTTCAGCTCCGTTCGGTAGTGCGGGAGTACTCCCCATCACTTACGGCTATATCCGGATGATGGGCACAGAAGGATTGACGCAAGCTACCCAAACGGCTATTTTGAATGCCAATTATTTAGCCGCCTGCCTGAAAGACACGTACGGAATCGTGTATCGTGGAGCCAATGGTTTCGTAGGTCACGAGATGATTCTGGAATGCCGGAAGATACATGAAGAAACCGGCATCACGGAAAACGATATAGCCAAGCGGTTGATGGACTACGGTTATCACGCTCCTACCCTCTCTTTCCCGGTTCACGGTACATTGATGATCGAACCGACCGAAAGTGAAAGCCTGGCCGAACTGAACAATTTTATAGATGTAATGCTGAACATCTGGAAAGAAATTCAAGAGGTGAAGAATAGAGAGGCAGACAAGGAAGACAATGTTTTGATTAATGCTCCTCATCCCGAATATGAAATTGTAAATGAAGAATGGGAGCATAGTTACACTCGTGAAAAAGCGGCTTATCCGATAGAGAGTGTACGAGAAAACAAATTCTGGGTCAATGTGGCACGCGTAGACAATACGTTGGGAGACAGAAAACTTCTTCCGACTCGTTACGGATCATTCGATTAAAAAATCGAAAAGTGACTTCGACAACCATTCCGCAGTTTTGTGGTTCGGGCATTCTCCGTCTCGAACCATAAAAACTACCCTTGACGAAGGATTTGTCGGAAATATGAAGAGGTCGTAAAAAAGCCCGCCGCCTTTGAAAAAAAGCCCGCGGGCTTTAAAAAAAAGGCGGCGGGCTTTAAAATCAAACACGGCGGGCTTTGAAAAAAAGGCGGCGGGCTTTTTTTTATTGTTTTTCTCTTTAAATGTTAAGCCACTGTTTCCGGCAATATTTTCTTCGTGCAGACCGGCGGGAAGAAAAGAAACAGAACGTGGAAACTACGGGAAACATTATCTCACCATCGTAATACAGCCTGCTTTCACTACTTTTTCTTTCAACGGAACAAGCGGGTCGGCATATCCCAAAGCAACACATCCGTACACCCGGTGATGGGTAGGTACGCCCAAAGCAGTCAGCAGTTCGCGTACTTCATAATCATCGCAGGTACTACCCGGCTGGTTGATCCAACAAGAGCCGATGCCCAACGAGTGAGCCGCCAAGAACATATTCTCGATGGCACAGGCACAATCCATCGATGCCCACCATTGGACAGGTTCATTAGACACAATAACCAATGCCGGAGCATGGTAATAACAGCAATAGTTTTCATTGTGTCCGCGCTCTTGCAAACGCGGGTCGTCGCTTCGGGCAAATGCTCCTTTAATGCGGCGATTCAGTTCTTTCAGTTTTTCGGCATCCTGAATGGCTGTAAAATGCCACGTTTCGTAATGCATTCCATTCGGTGCGTATGTAGCCGCTTCCAGAATCAATTGCAAATCTTCCTCAGCTACCGGCTGTGAAGTATAGGCACGGATGCTCCGCCGTGTCCTTATATTCTCTAAAACTTCATTTGTCTTCATTGGCTTATATCATATGATCCGTATAAATAACTTCTTCAATAATAGCAGGTTTCACCCCTTCATCCCGTTTCTATCGCTTCACCAATCCTATCTTCGCATTCAGTTTAAAATAATAAATACCGTTTTCTTTCTCCAGAAAGCCGTATTTGTCTTTTTCTACAGCACCTTTTTCGAATCGGGTATTCATAAAGAGAAAATCTTCCATCGTTTGTTTCTCCGAGCGATGGTAACAAAGCACTTTCCCGCTTCCATCAACCAACAGAATCCCTTCAACGGCAGAATCCTGACCATTGTATATTTTAGCCGGACGCATGCCCAAAGCCAATGCCATGAGGAATTGCTTCACCTTAAATTCGTAGAAACCGTGTTTATTGATTAGCTCGTCTTTTATCTTTAAAGGATTCGTCTGTTTGATAACCTCCGTAAGTTCGTGTACCCGGGTAATGCCGTCCAAATGCATGAGCCGCACCATTTCCGTAAGAATACGAGGAAAATGCAAATCGATCATCAACAGGTTGCTCCGAAAAATGCGGTCGGCCACATCGGCATACTTGAGCACCCCTCCCAAACGTTCGATCATCATCATCCGCTCGGCCACTTCATTCGGCGATTCGGGCAAAGCATTAATTTTATTCACCGTAGGAGTAGCAAACTTCACCCCGCTCTGTTCGAGTTTCAGGTTCGCCGCACGTCCGCCATCCAACAGAGGATTCATCGCACTTAAACGCGAGCGGACACTGAAACCGCACAACGGCGCCTCCGGATGCCAAAAAGAAATGGAAAAATCGGTACGGTCTTCGGTTCGTGCCTCCAGATCGAATATGGAGACCGCATCCAGAAACTCTTCCACTCCTTCGGGAGAAACTACCTCATTGCTTGCCGATGCCTTCACCGCTTGCAATATCAGATCCGCCACAGCTCCGAAGTCTTCGCGCGGGATGCGCACGGAGCCTTTTTCACTTTCTATACGAACGTTTTCTTTTTCAATATAGTAACGGCGGGGACCATCGTGCTCTTCTCGCAGAATCATTGCCACAGGCCGATTCATATCGCCCGGCTTCGCTTCGGCCGTTCCCAAAGCCACTGTTCCATCGGCTAAGAGACGGAAAAAAGCATAAAGTTCGCACCACTCTTTTTTAGTTGCTTCAAACATTGTGAATTGTGAGTTTTTAATTATCATTTAAAAAGTTACGAAGCCGGGATACGGGCAGTTTCCACTGTCTCCAGCCGGGCACGCAATTTAGGCATCATCGAACGGCGGATACGCAGGGTCATGCAACAGTCCATGTCATACGACTGATTCAAAATTTCCGGTTCTTCCTCCTTAACGATACGCATAATGTCGTTCATAAAAGGATATTCGAACCATACCGTTACTTCCTCGTCGATTGTCTTTTCTATAATCGTGGCAGAGGCTATCGCTTCGGCCGCAGCCGCCTTATAGGCAACAATCAATCCGCTTGTACCCAGCTTGATTCCTCCGAAATAACGGACAACGATGATCAGAATATCGGTCAATTCATTGGAATTAATTTGCCCGAGAATCGGCTTGCCGGCCGTACCCGAAGGCTCGCCGTTGTCATTTGCCCGATAGTTTTTCCGCTCTGCTCCCAACATATAGGCATAACAAACGTGGCGGGCATCGTAATATTTCTTTTGATACGTATCCAGATGCTGTTTCACTTCCTCAAGATTCCGCACAGGAAGGGCAATGGCAATAAACTTACTGCGTTTCTCGGTGTAAATACCCTCTGACAACCCGGCAATGGTTTTATAAGTATCTTCGGCAATCATAACGCAAAGATACTGTTTTCGAGAATTGCACGCAAAAAAACAGGAAATTGATTGGATGGAAGAATGATTATCTCATCGTTGTTTCAAGTCGTCAATAAATCGGTCCACTTGTTCTTCATCCGTAGCCCATGAAGTAATTAAACGAATGGCCGACTGCTTGGCATCAACAGGCTGCCATATATAAAAATCATACTTTCGACTCAACCGATCTATAAGTTCTTGAGGAAGAATAGGAAAGATTTGGTTTGAAACAGGTCGAGTAAGAAAAGAATAGCCCTCTGTTTTTATCGCATCCGCCACTTTCATAGCCATTGAATTTGCATGTTTGGCTAATTGAAAGTACAAATCATCTTTAAAAAGTTCAAGAAACTGTATTCCCAACAGCCGCCCTTTAGCCAATAATGCGCCTCTTTGTTTTAGAATATAATCAAAATCTTCTGCCCAAAAAGCCTTATTGAACACAACGGCTTCGCCCAGCAAAGCGCCGTTCTTCGTTCCTCCGATATAAAAGATATCGGTATAAGCTGAAACATCGGGCAATGTTAAGTCATTGTCTTGCGCAGTGAGAGCATTTCCGAGTCTTGCTCCGTCTAAAAATAAATATAAATCTTGAGATTGACAAAATTCGAAAAGCTCCCTTAATTCCGATTTTCGATACACCGTTCCGATTTCTGTAGAATTAGAGATATAAACCATTTTAGGCTTTACCACATGCGGCCTAAGCGAGTATTCTTTTAAAACTTCAGCAATGGCAACCGGAGTCAACCTGCCGTCTGCCGTTTCAATCGTGATTACCCGATGCCCGGTCGCTTCTATGGATCCTGTCTCATTCGCATAAATATGTCCGGTTTTCGCACTGATAACAGCTTCGTGCGGACGCAGCAACGAAGCGATAACAATCAGATTGGTTTGAGTTCCTCCCGAAAGAAAATAAATCACCGCTTCCGTATTACTTATTTTTTTTCTCAATACTTCTTTTGCCTGCGCCGAATATTCGTCTTCTCCATATCCCGGTTGCTGAATTAAATTCGTCTCGACAATTTTATTGAGGATGCGGGGATGCGCTCCCTCCGAATAATCATTTTTAAAGCTATACATATTGCTATTACAATTATATATCAAACGTCTTTATGTCTCAGCTACTTCCCGTGTATTCACAAAATATAAAACAAAAAACACACATAAAAGCCGACTATATCTCCACACAATTTTTTTAAAAAAGGTTGAAAGATATAACCGGCTTCTAAAAATACTCATTACTAATGGAATCTTCAGCAATATATTTAATTAATCCAATCGATGAATTACTAATCCCGAACGAAGTTTCGGCTCAAACCACGTAGTTTTGGGAGGCATGATATTACCGGTGTCTGCAATATCCATCAATTGTTTCATCGAAACCGGGTAGAGCGCCAAAGCAACTTTCATTTCTCCGCTATCCACACGCTTTTTAAGTTCTCCCAATCCACGGATACCTCCGACAAAATCGATACGTTTGTCTGAACGAAGATCCTTGATTCCGAGTATTTCGTCCAGAATCAAATTGGAAGAAATAGTGACATCGAGCACACCGATAGGATCGTGATCATCATAAGTTCCGGATTTAGCCGTCAGACTATACCACTTTCCATCCAGATAAAGAGAGAAATTGTGCAGGGCTGACGGATGATAAATCTCAGTTCCTTTCTCTTCCACTACAAAATTCTTTTGCAAAGCAGTCAGGAATTGGTCTGCCGTCAGTCCGTTCAAATCTTTCACCACCCGGTTGTAATCGATAATGGTCAACTGATTCGCAGGGAAACACACAGCCATGAAGTAATTATACTCTTCATCACCGCGATGGTCCGGATTTTGTTTTGCTTTTTCGGCTCCGACTAATGCGGCAGCGGCAGAACGATGATGTCCGTCGGCAATATATAAGGCAGGCATTCGGGCAAATTCATCAGTGATCAAAGCAATATCTTCCGCCCTGTCTATTACCCAAAATGTATGGCCGAAGCCATCACCCGGAGCGATAAAATCGTATTCAGGCTTCTGAGCGGTATACTTTTTAATCACGGCATCCAACTTTGCATTATCGGGATAGGCGAAGAACACCGGCTCGATATTGGCATTATTCACACGCACATGTTTCATACGGTCTTCTTCCTTATCGCGACGGGTAAGTTCGTGTTTCTTAATCACACCGTTCATGTAATCGGGCACGTATGCACCTACCACCAGTCCGTATTGTGTCTTTCCGTTCATTGTCTGGGCATAGATGTAATAATTCTCTTTCGCATCCTGCACCAACCAGCCTTTTTCCTGAAACATCTTGAAGTTGTCGGCAGCTTTGGCATACACACGTTCGTCATGCTCGTCCGTACCGACCGGAAAATCAATTTCCGGTTTTATAATATGATATAACGACTTTTCATTTCCGGCAGCTTCTGCCCTTGCTTCTTCCGAATTAAGAACATCGTAAGGACGGGAAGCTACTTGCTCTACTAAGTCTTTCGGGGGGCGAATCCCCTTGAAAGGTTTGATTTTTGCCATGGTAAATATTATAGTTTTACTTGTTTACTCTGAATTTCTCACATCCGTCTTTCAAGAAACCTACAATCTGCTTAGCCGCAGCAATACCGGCATTGATATTTGCTTCGGCAGTTTGTGCTCCCATCTTCTTCGGATTGGAGAAATAACGTCCTGCGAACTTCCGGTTCATCTCCTCATGGGCAGCAGGCATTATATCGGTAATATATTTAAAGTCGGTACGCTCTTCCATTATTTTCATCAATTCGGCTTCATTGATTACTTCTTTACGGGCAGTGTTTACCAACATAGCGCCTTTCGGCATATTCTTCAGCAGAGAATAATCGATCGAATTTTTAGTATTGGCGGTTGCCGGAATATGAAGAGATACAAACTGACAGGTTTTATACAATTCTTCGGCTGAATCCAACGCTTTTACGCCGTCTTTCTCAATCACCTCTTTCGGACAGAAAGCATCGTACGCATAGATTTCCATTCCAAAACCTTTGGCAATGCGTGCTACATTGCGACCGACATTTCCGTAAGCATGGATTCCCAGCTTCTTGCCTAAAAGCTCCGTACCTGATGTTCCGTTATAGAAATTACGGACGGCATATACCATCAAGCCCAATGCCAATTCAGCCACGGCATTCGAATTCTGTCCCGGCGTATTCATTACACATACTCCATGGGCGGTAGCAGCAACGAGATCGACATTATCATATCCGGCACCGGCACGCACCACAATTTTCAATTCTTTGGCAGCATTAAACACCTCGGCATCTATAATATCGCTACGGATAATAATAGCATAAGCATCTTTCACGGCATCCAACAGTTGCCCTTTTTCTGTATATTTTTCAAGCAAAGCGAGCTCATATCCGGCAGCTTCTATTTCTTTGCGAATACCGTCTACTGCAATTTTAGCAAACGGTTTTTCAGTGGCGACAAGTACTTTCATAATTCCCTCTGTTTATAAATAAGAACCACCACAGATTACACAGAGCATACACAATTATCATCATAGCATGACCCTGCTGCAGTCCGGGTAATCTGTGGTGAAAAAATAATATTAATGAAGTTTCTCAAATTCGCGCATACAATCGATCAATGCCTGTACGCTTTCTTTCGGCATGGCATTATAGCACGATGCACGGAAACCGCCTACAGAACGATGACCTTTGATACCAACCATACCTCTTTCGGTAGCAAACTTCAGGAAGTCGGCCTCGAGCTCTTTAAATTCAGGTTTCATGACAAAGCAAATATTCATACGCGAACGGTCTTCTTTCGCAGCCGTACCTACAAATAACTTGTTACGATCAATTTCCGCATACAGCATATCGGCCTTTTCAATAGCACGGCGCTCCATCTCTTTCACACCACCTTGCGCCTTAATCCAACGAAGGGTTTGCAATGCGGCATAGATCGGCAATACCGGAGGGGTATTGAACATCGAACCGTTATCAATATGAGTCTGATAATTCAGCATGGTGGGAATATAACGCGATACTTTCCCTAACGCCTCATTCTTCACGATTACAAAAGTCACGCCGGCAGGAGCCAAATTCTTCTGCGCGCCACCGTAAATACATACATATTTAGAAACATCAATGGGACGAGAAAAAATATCGGAAGACATATCCGCTATCACCGGCACAGGAGAATCGATATCTTTCTTTAACTCTGTTCCGAAAATAGTATTGTTCGTCGTTATATGGAAATAATCGGCATCTGCCGGAATCGTATAGTCTTTAGGGATAAATGAAAAATTAGCATCTGCAGAAGAAGCTACTTCAATCACTTCACCAAACGCCTTAGCTTCTTTGATAGCTTTTTTCGACCATGTACCGGTATTCAGGTAAGCAGCTTTCTTTTCCAGGAAATTGAAAGGAACCATGCAAAACTCCAGGCTGGCGCCCCCTCCTAAAAATAACACCGAATATCCCTCAGGAATTTGGAGCAATTCTTTGAATAATGCCACAGCTTCGTCAACCACAGGTTGAAAGTCTTTAGCACGATGGCTGATTTCCATCAAAGAGAGACCGGAATCATTAAAATCCAGAACAGCTTTTGCTGTATTCTCTATAACCTCACGGGGAAGGATGGAAGGGCCTGCATTAAAATTATGCTTTTTCATTTGAAGTTTGTTTTTTTGAGTTTAACAATTCTGTTAGCTTATGTCTTCCGACATGGCGAATATACAAATTTTATTCTCGGTTAACAAAACTTTCTTTATAAAATCATGATAAAAAAACGGACAAACTTTCTTTTTTATAGTTTTATGCAGGATATATACACGATATTGACATGTATACATGACAAGATGTAAGACAAAGATTGCAAACAAGGCTCTTTTCATCGTAGCGATGAAAAGAAGGAAGCCGAGAAAAGAAAAGCAGAAAAAGCATTGAAATGGAGCGAAATCTCACCGGATATGATACATTTTTTATTTTCCATAACAAATAAATAAATGGAAGAGAACAAGGTATCATTTGGCTTCCTCTATAATGGTTTTCATTCCCTTGATTTTCTCACCACGAATCAAAGTAAGCAATTGATTGACTTTTGTTTTGCGAACAGCCACAAAAGAATAATGTTCTTTCACATCGATAGAACCGACATCATCACGATTCAAGCCTCCTTTCTTATACAAGAACCCGGCAATATCCATTTTGCTCATTTTGTCCTTTTTCCCTTTACCTATATATATAGTACTCCAAATCGATTTTGACGGTAAAGGTGGATTATCGGGTAATACAAATGGATTGATACTTTCCGGAATATACAAAGGCAACTGTTCTTCTGCATGAAGGAGCACATACGATGTTCCCAAAGCATCCCATCGTGCCGTACGTCCGTTTCGATGGGTAAAAGCTTCTTCGTTTACAGGCAAATGATAATGAACCACATGCTTGACTTCTGTAATATCCAATCCGCGGGCGGCAAGGTCGGTAGAAATCAGCACATAGCAACTTCCGTTCCGAAATTTATATAAAGCCCGTTCCCGGTCGGGTTGTTCCATCCCCCCATGGAATCGTTCGGAAAAGAGTTTTCTCTCTTTCAATAAAGAGTATACCCGATCTACTGATTCGCGGTGATTGCAAAATACAATAGTGGAAGCATTCCCTAACGTACAAAGCAGACGGTAAAGCGTATCGATCTTATCTTTGGAGGGGGAAATCACTTTCATCAGCGTAAGCCGGGAGGTTTGTTCCGTAGACAGTTGTGGAAGGAAATTCAATTTTACAGTTTGATTCAACCCGGTAAATTGAGGAATTTCTTCAGCATCTGTAGCAGAAAGCAGCATACGTTTTCTTAATCCCGGGAGTTGGGTAATAATTTCCGCCATTTCATCATGAAAACCCAATTCCAGCGATTTGTCAAATTCATCGATAACCAATGTGTGAATGCCGGAAACATCAAAATTCTTCTTGGAAAGATGGTCGGTCATTCTTCCGGGAGTACCGACAATCAAAGCCGGACGATTGCCTGCTATACTTTTTTTTTCTTCTGCAATGGGATGCCCTCCGTAACAACAACATATTTTCCATGGGGTTCCCATCTCCTTGAACACATTCTCTATTTGCAAAGCCAATTCTCGGGAAGGAACCAGAATCAACGCCTGAACCCGGTCATCGTCTTTTTTCAAAGAGAGAAGCAAAGGTAAAAGGAAGGCCAATGTCTTGCCTGAACCGGTCGGTGACAAAAGAATAAGGTCTTTTCTCCCTGTTCCCTGTTCGAGCGCCGCATCCTGCATCGGAGTCAGCGACTCGATTCTCAGGTTCCGAAGCGCCGACTGTATAAGTTCGTTTTTCTGTAACATGGGGCAAAGATACGAAAAAAGGGGAACTTGCCCCCTTTTCCATCTTGTATCTAGCAAAGAATTTTCTTACCCGCCGAAATCATCGAACATCAAATTCTGTCTCGGTACGCCAAGATTGTCGAGCATATTCTCAACAGCTTTCGACATCGGACCGGGACCGCACATATAGTATTCAATGTCTTCGGGAGCTTCGTGATCTTTCAGATAAGTCTCAAGAATCACCTGATGAACAAATCCCGGTGTATACTTCACCCCTGCGGCATCCGCGGCAGGATCCGGACGGTCGAGTGCCAAATGGAACGAGAAATTCGGAAAATCTTTTTCCAATTGAAGGAAATCTTCGAGATAGAATACTTCGTTCAATGCGCGCGCGCCATAAAAATAAGACATCTTACGGTTGGTGGTGTGAAGCGTTTTCGTCAAATGCATAATCTGTGCACGTAGAGGCGCCATCCCTGCGCCGCCGCCAATCCACATCATCTCACGATCTGAGTCGAAAATGGGATGGAAGTCTCCGTAAGGACCGCTCATCGTTACTTTATCACCCGGTTTCAGCGTGAAGATATAGGATGAAGCAATACCCGGCATTACATCCATGAATCCGGGACCTTGTTCTTTCGGTTTGAACGGAGGTGTAGCAATACGTACCGTCAGCATGATACGATCTCCCTCAGCGGGATAATTGGCCATAGAGTAAGCGCGTACGGTTTCTTCCGTATTGGTACATTTTAAACCGAACAGACCGAATTTCTCCCATGCAGGCAAATATTCATCGCCAATAAGGCTCTTATCAATATCCTTATTATAATCCATCGTATATTTAGGAATCTTGATCTGTGCATACGATCCCGGCAAGAAATCCATGTGTTCGCCCGGAGGCAAAGCAACGATAAATTCTTTAATAAATGTTGCCACATTCTTATTCGAAATAACCTCACACTCCCACTCTTTCACGCCCAATACACTTTCAGGCACTTTAATAGCCATGTCTCCTTTCACTTTTACCTGACAACCCAATCGCCAATGATCTTGTTGTTGCTTACGGCTGAAATGAGGAGTCTCAGAAGGTAAAATTTCACCACCGCCTTCTATAACCTGACACTTGCATTGTCCGCAAGAACCTTTTCCGCCACAGGCAGAAGAAAGGAAGATGCCATTGACAGACAGTGTATTTAACAAAGTGGATCCGGAAGCTACATCTAATGCCTCTTCACCATTAATTGTCAGTTTCACGTTTCCGGAAGGTACCAAAAAGTTCTTGGCTACCAACAGGATGACAACAAGCAGCAGAATAACCACAAGGAATACTCCAACGCTCGCCAATATTAAATTCATATCCATTGTTGTATACTTTACTTTATTAGATGTTCAAACCAGAGAAACACATAAACGCGATGGCCATCAAACCTACAGTAATAAACGTAATGCCTAATCCTCTCAATGGAGCAGGCACATCCGAATAAGCCATTTTTTCACGAATAGCGGCCAATCCTACGATTGCCAGGAACCAGCCGATGCCCGAACCCAGCGCATAGGAAATTGCATCGGCAACACCTCCTATGAATTTCGGATCACTTTCACCTAAAGTAATACGTTGCTGCATAAACAGCGAAGCTCCCATAATGGCACAGTTTACCGCAATCAAAGGCAAAAAGATACCGAGCGACGCGTATAAAGATGGACTGAAACGTTCCACGATCATTTCTACCAATTGCACCATACCGGCAATAACCGCAATGAAAAGAATAAAACCAAGAAAACTAAGGTCTACTCCTTCAACGATAGCATTAGCTGCCAATACTTTCGTTTGCAAGAAATAGTTGACAGGAAGAGTGACTACCAATACAAAGGTTACGGCAATACCTAAACCCACGGCAGTCTTTACATTTTTCGATACAGCCAGATATGAACACATACCTAAGAAGTAAGCGAATATCATATTGTCCACAAAAATAGAGCGGACGAATAAACTGAATAAATGTTCCATAATAAGTTATGAATTTTAAGTTATGGGTTATAAGTTATCACTTTTCTTGCAATTCTTTATGACGGGCGCGCTGATACCAGATGACACAAGCGCAAATGACCAATGCCATTGGTGGCATCAACATCAAACCGTTGTTTACATATCCGACATTCCGAATCGGTTCATAATTCAATATATTGAATCCAAGCAACGTTCCCGAACCAAACAATTCGCGGAAAAAACCTACAATCACCAGAATTTTGGCATATCCCAATCCGTTGCCCACTCCATCGAGAAAAGATTCCCAAGGAGCATTTTGCATAGCAAATGCTTCAAGACGCCCCATCAGGATGCAGTTGGTGATAATCAAACCCACATATACCGAGAGCTGTACGCTCACATCATATGCAAAAGCTTTCAATATTTCACTTACAATAGTTACTAAAGCTGCTACCACTACCAGCTGTACGATAATTCGAATACGATTAGGAATGGTTTTACGCAACAAAGAAATAACTACATTTGCAAAAGCCGTAATCACTGTTACCGAAAGTCCCATTACAATAGCCGGTTCCAATTTAGCTGTAACAGCCAATGCAGAACAAATACCCAATACCTGCACGGTCACGGGATTGTTCATTCCCAGCGGAGTAGAGAATACTTCTTTGTTTTTCTTTGAAAATAGTTGTCTCATATTCTGCTTCCTCCTTATTGTTTAGTTAAAAATTTGATGTAACTTTTCAAGCAATCTTTCAACATGGCATCCACACCTTTCGATGTAATGGTTCCACCCGAAATACCATCCACTTGAAACTCGGGTTTTTCTACTTTTCCATTCTTCTCTACACCCAAAGCTATTTCACCATTTTCCAACGCTTTCTTTCCTTCAAACTGTTTCTGGAACCAATCCGTAGCAATTTCAGCGCCCAATCCCGGAGTCTCACTTGCATGCGAAAAGTAAGTGCCGTAAACTGTGCTTTTATCTTCATTCAAGGCAACATATCCCCAAATGGCTCCCCAAAGACCGGCACCATAAACCGGAAATACATATTTTGTCTGACCGTCGATATGGCATACAAATAAGTGCAAACGCCCTTTTTCCTTTGCTTCTTTTTCATAATTGGAAGCGAATGCGCCAGTGTTTTCGGTCAATGAGCCGTCTTCAGCCATTAACATATCTGCCTGTACATATTTATCATACTCTGCGTCTGCATCTTTCACATCCTTGATGTTCAAAGCTGCAAGAATTTGTTTCTTCGTATCCAACTGAACATTTTTGTCTTGTCTGTCTTTCAATGCAGAGCTGACAAAAGCCAGAAGAAATGCAACGATAATTACCATTACCGAAGCATAAATGATTGTATACTTATTGCTATTAGTATTCATTTTTATTCGGTATTTTATTGGTTAGACTTAAGTGCGCGTTTCTCACGACGGCTGATATTGTTCTGCATCACACAATAATCGATTAAAGGAGCGAAGATGTTCATCAACAAAATAGCAAGCATCATGCCTTCGGGATAACCCGGATTCAAGACACGGATGACAATTGCCATCATACCGATGAGTAATCCGAAAATAAACTTGCCTTGCTCGGTACGGGCAGAAGTAACCGGGTCGGTAGCCATAAATACGGCACCGAAACAAAATCCACCCAAAACCAGATGTTGATACCAAGGCATTTGAGCCATTGCCGTATTCGGGCCGATCAGATTAAAGACTAAAGCCATGAATGCTCCACCTGCAAAAACAGAAAACATTGTTTTCCAGCTTGCGATACCGGTCCATAAAAGAATTACAGCACCAAGCAGAATAGCAATTACACTTGTTTCGCCTATAGAACCGGGGATAAATCCCGTTATCATATCCACATCAAATGCCGGAACAGTGCCTGTTGTTGCTGCTTGTCCTAAAGGAGTAGCTACTGTAAGTCCGTCCACGTTTTGTCCCAAGCCTAAAATACGTTCACTCGATACCCAAACAAGATCACCGGACATTTTAGTAGGATAAGCAAAAAACAAGAAAGCACGAGTAATTAAAGCTACATTGAAAATATTCATACCCGTACCACCAAATACCTCTTTAGCAAAGATTACAGAGAACGCTGTCGCTACGGCGAGCATCCACAAGGGACAGTCTATTGGAACAATCATGGGAATAAGAATACCGGAAACGAGAAAACCTTCTTGTATTTCTTCTTTTTTCCACTGAGCTACCATAAACTCAATGCCGAGTCCTACAACATAAGAAACAATAATTTTAGGTAATACTGCTAAAAAACCGTAACCAAACAATTCAAAGAAGCTTCCGGTAGTTCCGGTGTGCGTAAAATGCTGGTAACCGATATTGTACATACCGAACAACAAAGCCGGTATTAACGAAATGACTACAATCGACATGATACGTTTGCTGTCAATCGCGTCATGGATATGCGTTCCCGTTTTCGCAGTCTTGTTAGGCACGAACAAAAATGTTTCGAAGCCATCGAATACCGACTGAAACGCGTGGAACTTGCCTCCCTCTTCAAAGTTCGGCTTTATCTTATCGAGATATTTTCTTAACGCTTTCATTAATAATATATTTATTATTTTTTCTACAATTAATCATTAATATTTTGCTGCATAGCTATTTATGCCTCTTATGTCATTTCTGCTCTGAACATATCCAACCCGGCACGAACAATACGCTGCAATTCCATTTTTGATGAACAAACAAATTCGCAAACAGCAAAGTCTTCGGGTGCAACTTCGTAAATACCCAATGCTTCCATACGATCAATATCTCCTGCAATTATTGCTTTAATAAGGAATTCGGGGAGAATGTCCATCGGGAAGACTTTATCGTACTCACCGGACATAATCATGTGACGTTCACCTCCTTTAATCCGAGCGTCAAGCGTATATTCTTTCTTACCAGTCAGCCAACTGAAATAAGAATGGTTAGCACTGAACTGATTGCAACGAGGCATGATCCATCCTAACATTTCATGCGTATCATCACCTTCAGGAATAACTGTAAGCTGACTGTGGAAAGCACCAAGAAATCCATTTGGAGAAACTTGTTTTCCCGTCAACACATTTCCGCTGATATATCGTAATCCTTTATTTTTCGTCACGTTACCTGTAAACACATTCGTAAGTAAAGCTCCTACTTGAAGTTTACAATAAGAAGGTTTTAACACTTCGGAACCGGTGACAGCTACAGTACGGGTAAAATCTACACGACCGGTATTAAACACACGTCCAATAAATATAACCGCTTGCGGATCTATTGTCCATACTGTTTCCCCCTTAGAAATCGGAGCGATGTGATTAATCTGAACTCCTACATTTCCTGCAGGATTAGGCCCTTCGAATGAAGTAACGGTTACGTTTTTTGCATCCGTCAAAGCTGTAGCCTTTTGCTTAACGCTGATACTTAAATACGTTTTAGCCAATTTGGCAAGAGCATCAAGTCCTGTCTGGAAGTTCTCTTCTTCGCCTCGCAAAGCGATTTCAAAATCGGGAGCCAACGGATTAGTATCAAAAGCTGAAATAAAGATTGCTTTCGGAGATACTGTAGGATCGGCTATAACGTCATACGGCCGTTGCTTGATAAAGGCGAAAAGACCGGCTTCCAACAATGCGTTTTTCACAGCTTCAGCATCCATCGTTTCGACTCTTTTCTTACCGAACTCCTGATAATCCTGTTCGGCAGCAGCTTCCACCACAATATTCAAAACTTTACGGCGGGCACCGCGCTCCACACTTGTCACTACACCGCTAACGGGCGATACAAATTTCAATTCAGGATGATACTTGTCAATAAACAAGGGTCCACCGGCCATTACATACTCCTGTTCTTTCACCACCACTTTCGGCGTTACCCCTGTAAAATCATCGGGTACAAGAGCGTAAAATCCCGGTTCTTTTACAGTTGTATACACTTCGGCAGCTTTCCCTTTCAGGTTTATGTCAAGGCCTTTGCGTAACTTTATTACATTTGCCATGTGTTATTATAAAATAATGGTTTCATAAATTTTTCCGCAAAAGTAATAAATAATAATTTGATTAGAGAGGAAATAGGCAATGAATTAAAGAGATATTTCCGCAATTATTTTCGTGCACGGGCACAAATATAGAAAAACGATATTTTAATCACAATAAATTTGTTGATGAAACTAAAGAATTAATAAAAACAAAAAAAACAAACTCAAAGAAACATCCAATAAATAAAATTTATCAATATCATAGCAACAGTAAATTCATAAAAATCGGAATAAAAAGATAGCTAACAAGGGAATGTAAAAATGAATATTTCAAAATCTTTAAGACTAAAAGGGGAATATTTTATTGAAAGTGTTTTGATAAAAATCTTACAAACTAACCACATAGAAAGCATGTTAATGATGTAAGCAATGTTCAAAAGATATTGGACCTTGCGAGTTATACTTTATTCTTAAATTAATTCAATCGAAAATTATACCAGGCATAGTGTTTTTTAATCCCGACTCTATTAAAAGAGAAATGGTTTAGACACAAAAAAATCAATAATTAATAGAAATACCAAAATATTTCTCTATTTTTGCTTCATTATTCAGGTGTTTTTCAACTTGTTCTAGTTGAGAAATGAAAAGGGAACCAGGTGTAAATCCTGGACAGACCCGCTGCTGTAAGCTCCATCACAACGTATAGAGCATCTACTTTAAGCCACTATCTCCATTCTTTTGAGATGGGAAGGCGCTCTGAATACGGGAGTAAGTCAGAAGACCTGCCGGAATATAACATACATTGTTCAATGTTTTTAAGGGAAAGAAACAGAGCAAACAATATTTATTGAATATAAATATGAGCTACTCTTTTTTGTTTTTTTAATTTAATAAAAAGTATAGTAATGTTATTATTGAACAAAAAATTATGGGCACTGCTATCGGCCATGCTCATTCTGTCGTTTACCGCATGTAGTGATGACGACTCCGACTCTCCGATTAATTCCGGAGAAGAAAGTAGTATTGAAGCTCTTGTTCTGAATCAAGGAAGCTGGAGCAAGAATTTGGGAAGTATCTCGGTCGTTTATCGGAATGGGATGGTAAATCCTGATATTTTTCGGCAAGTAAACAATCGCCCATTGGGAGATGTGGCACAATCTATCGAAGAAATCAATGGAAAATACTTTGTAACACTCAGCAATTCAAAGAAAATAGAAATAATTGCCCCCGAGTCCTTCCGTTCGTTAGGTACCATACTATACCCGAAAGAGGGAAATCCACAGCAAATTGTCGCCATCTCAGATAATGAAGCCATCGTATCTGACATAAAAAATCAATTGGTACGTATAAAAACCGTAGCCCCATACGATAAACCCTTGGAATATATTTCTATTCCATCGGCAATACAGTATATGGCAGTGCTGAATAACAAATTGTTTGGGTTAAGCAAGCAAGGATTATACGTTTTTGATCTCGATAGAATCAACGCGCAATCCGTCCGCCAAATACCGAATATAAAAAGTTCGGAGGAAACCAGTACCTGCAAAATGCTTGTGGATAAAAACAAAAAACTATGGGTATTGATGAATGAAAAGGATGGCATAGTATTGAAATGTGTAGACCCCATACAAGAAAAAAGCGTTGCAAGTCATAAGCTTCCATTTGTATCCGAAGAAGACATAAAGCCCGGTGATGTGTGGGCAGGAGTGAGTTATAACCGCACGGATATCGACCCTACATTAACGTGGATTTATTTTAATGTACAAACCTGTACGATAAAATCCTCTTGGTCGGGAGTGTCTACACAGCAAAGTGTATACCGAATGAATGTAGAAACGGGTAAATTTGAGCTGTACAGAGACGTTCCCGGAATAAGTATGATGTATGGCTTCGGAGTAAACTCCGAAGGAGACGTATTCATTTGTGATTGTCTCGACTATTCATCCCAACGGGGTTATCTCCGTAAATTCAAGAAAGACGAAATGATTATCAGCTATCGGGTAGGTATTTATCCGGCTCAAGTGTATTTTCCTAAAACAAAATAAACAATCGGTGTGAGAATATCCACTTGCAAAAAGCTTTTAATTAGCATATTGGGCTGCTTGGGCTGCTTGGACAATCCGGCAGCCCAAACTGTTGATTCCATCGCCATGTACGGCCAAATTGATACTGTCGAAATCGTGGCGCAGCGTATCCGTCATATGGATGAGACGAATGCAGGAGCTAAAATCATGTCTATCAATTCAAAAACATTACAAGCCAACAAAACCCGTTCGCTGGCAGAAATATTAACCGACCACACACCCGTATATATCAAAAGTACGGGAACAGGGGCATTGGGCACCGCATCTTTCCGTGGAGGAAGTGCGTCACAAACCCGCGTCAACTGGAATGGCATTAATATCACCCCGCCCATGTCGGGTACGTTCGACTTCTCACAAATTCCCGTATTCTTCATCGATAATATCGATTTATACTTCGGAAGCAGTCATACAAAGAATGGCACAGGTGCCATAACAGGCAGTGTAAATCTATTCTCCAACCCGGATTGGGATAGCGGACCGAAAGGAAAAATTTTTGCAGAGTATGGTTCGTATAATACATACACTGCGGGTGGACAATTGAATATCGGCAAAAAACGAAAAGCTGAAAAAACACGCATATATTATCAGCATTCGGATAATAGCTATACCTATTTGAATAAGATATTGACAAATAATCCTTTTCGGGAGAAACGGCAAGACGCCGATTATACGCAATGGGGAATGACACGGGAAGATTATTTTCGTCTGTCGCCTTATATGAATCTGACAACGATAGGATGGTTGCAGCAAGGGAAACGGATGCTTCCTCCTCCACTGGGTGTCGTCAACACTTCGCACGAACAACAAAAAGAAACTAATCTGAGAACTTATGCGGGAATGGATTATCGCCGCGGCATCCATGAGCTACGTCTCAAAAGCTCATGGCTTTATTACCGACAAAAATACGAACAATGGTACGATAATCGTTTCTTCGATCCGAAAGGCAATATTAACTCTTCACATACTTGGCAAGGAATAGTAGATTACTCGTGTGCTCCAAGCAATCGACTGATATTGAATACTACACTGACCTACTCACATGATCTTATTAAAATCAAAAGTTATATAGATATCGATTCATCTAAATATATAATCGATGACGTACATTATGACATTCCTGTGGCGGATGCTCCTTTCACTCACCACCGAAACATTCTGTCATGGCAAACATCTACACGCTGGAATCCTATTCAGTGGTTATTAGTCAATGGTCAGTACATGTTCGAGCAGAATGACCGTAAAGGAATATCTACCTGGTCGGCCGGTTTTCTAGTCAACCTTTGGCAAAAAGAATTGCAAATAAAAGGTAACGTGGCATACAACTATCGGTTTCCAAGTATGAATGACTTATATTGGCGTCCGGGGGGAAATCCGAATGTGAAGCCGGAAGAAGGCTACTCTTATGACGCTTCAGTGTCTTATAAGAAAAAATTAAATGAACTTTTAATTCTAAGTGGGGAATTTTCAGGTTATCTGATGCACATAGATAATTGGATTGTATGGCTCCCGAAAGACGGAAACCAGTGGATATGGACGCCGCAAAACAAACGAGATGTTCTTTCTGCCGGAATAGAGTTTTACGGAAAAGCGGAGTTTAAAAAAGGTGATTGGGAAACAGTTTTATCTGGAAACTTCAGTTGGACGCAATCACGCACACGCAAGAAACAACATGAAGACGACCATTCTTACATGAAACAAATACCTTATGTCCCCAAATACAAATGGAATATGCGTCTGGAACTGAATTATAAAAAAGGCTTTTTGTCGTGCCAAACAAGTTATATAGGGAAACGTTATATAACAACCGATCAATCTTATTCCACAGCTTCTTATTCAGTTCACAACCTTCTTGCGGGTTATCAGTTTGAGATTGGAAAACGGTTCACATTAACTCCCCAACTTCGTATAGATAATTTACTTGATACATATTATGAGTCGACACAATATTACCCAATGCCTTTACGCAATTGTTTGCTCTCGTTAATGTTAGAATTTTGACTCCTCCATTTATAAATATCATTTCTTGTCAAAAAGCAGCTTTCTGAACAAATTTAGAAGTAAAATGAACAATATTAGACATACTCGGTGCTTGTTTGCTTTAACTTTGTAAGACACAAATTATTGCTTATTAAATCTTTCTATAACCTTATTATTATTCATTAAAATCTAATATAATTATGAGAAAGAAGTCATTATTCTTCGTTCTGCCAAGGAAATTATTGTGGGCTGTCCCTGTTTTCCTTGCATTCTCCGGAAAGGCAAACGCAATTCCTTACTCTCCACTCCCATCGGTCGAAAATGTCCAGCAACAGGAAAAAGTTACTGTGGCGGGAATTGTGGAAGATAAATCGGGACCGATTATCGGTGCCAATGTTCTCGAAAAGGGAACTTCGAACGGAACTATTACCGACCTTGACGGAAAGTATTCGTTGAAAGTTTCGCCCAATGCAACTCTGATTATAAAATTTGTAGGATACAAAGATGTGCAGGTATCCGTTGCGGGAAAAAAAGTGATCAACGTGACTCTTGTTGAAGATGCCAAAGCTTTGGATGAGGTGGTAGTGGTAGGATACGGCACACAAAAGAAAGTAAATCTGACGGGGTCTGTATCTTCTATTAATGTAGGCGAACTGGCCGAAAGCCGCCCCATCACGAATATTTCACAGGCGCTCGCGGGTATGGCGGCCGGCGTGCAGGTTTCTTCTGCCAACAACCAGCCGGGTAATGATAACGCCACCATTAAAGTGCGCGGACAAGGTACACTAAACAGTTCGGCGCCATTGATTATTATAGATGGTGTGGAAGCCGGGATCAACACGGTAAACCCGCAGGATATAGAGTCTATGTCTGTTTTGAAAGACGCGGCCTCTGCTGCCATTTACGGGTCGCGTGCAGCTAATGGAGTAATTCTTATTACAACCAAACAAGGGAAAGCGGGAGACTTCAAAATAGAATACAACGGTTATGTGTCTTTTGAATCTATTCGCAATACACTGACTCCCGTATCCGACTATGCCGAATACATGGAATTAGTCAATGAAGGGTATGGAAACTCCAAGCTGAAAAAGCCATTCTCTGAAGCAACTATCAAACTATGGAGAGAAGATGCCGGGAAAAATCCGCTGCTTTATCCGAATACGGACTGGATAAAAGAGACTTTCCGCTCATCGACAGCTACGAATCATGTGATCTCCATGAGCGGAGGCAGTGAGAAATTACGTTTTTATTCTTCATACGGCTATAATAATGATCCGGGTGTGATGGAAAACTCCGGATTTAAAAAGCATAATGCCCGCCTGAGTATAGATGCCAATGTGAAGCCTTGGTTCAAATTGGGTGTACAAGTAAGCGGATATGTCTCGGATATGGAGCCGGCAGCCAAATATAAAGATTCGGGAACGGTAGTAGACGACATATTCACTTATGCGGCCGCCACTACTCCCGGAATGGTATTTCGCGCTCCCGACGGCAGATATGGCGGAATGAACTCGTCGGAAGATGCGGCACAGTCCGCCAGCAACAATCCGCTAGCACGCCTGAACAGTATTGCCGGCAATATTCGGAAAAATAATTTCCGCTCTCATTTTACAGGAGTGCTTACTCCGTTTACAGGATTCTCTATCACAGGAACTTATTCGTATGAGTTTGTGGACGAACAGGTAGAGACCAAACCTGTTTTCATCGATAAGTGGAATTTTCAAACGGAAACGATTACTTCCTCCAACCGAGGGAAAACCAGTATCTACAACTCCAACGGAAAAGTGGAGCGGTATTTCAATGATCTTGTGATGCGTTATGAAACCAGACTGCTCGAGAAAAAGTTGGGATTAAACGCGATGTTGGGTGGAAGTCAGGAACTTTTTAGATCGAAAGGCTTCAATGCCCGCAAGTTCGACATGATCGATACGGGACTTGACGTAATCGATGCGGCAACCGGGGAGGCTAGCGCAGGCGGATCTAAAACAGAATGGGCTATGCGCTCTTACTTCGGACGCATTAATATGGATTGGGATAATAAATATCTGCTTGAGGTGAACTTGCGCGCCGACGGGTCTTCACGTTTTCTTTCGAACAAACGGTGGGGATATTTCCCTTCTTTCTCGGCTGCATGGCGCATCGATCAGGAACAATTCATGGAAAATCTGGTCAACAAAGGATTAAGCAACTTGAAGCTACGCGTTTCCTACGGATCGTTGGGAAACAACTCGGTTGGCAACTACGATGCGCTTTCTCTTTTCTCTAATAAAGACAAAAATGGTAGATTGGTCAGCTATGTTTTGAACAACAGCTTGGCTATGGGACTTGTGCAAGCTGCTATCGCCAATTCGCGGCTGACTTGGGAAACGACTAAAGTGGCAGACTTCGGATTGGACTTCGGACTGGCAAATCATCGCCTGACGGGAACAATCGACTACTTCCACAAACGGACCACGGGCATCCTTATAAATTTGCCTGCACCCGATGTACACGGGATTGCCTCTATTCCGAAAGAGAATAGCGCCACTGTGACAAACCAAGGAGTCGAGTTCACACTCGGATGGCAAGATAAGATAAAAGATTTCTCTTATGCTGTCAACGCAAACTTCACTTATGTAAAGAATAAGGTAAACAAATTTAAGGGAAAGGATGTCGGCGGACAAGCTATCAGCGGAGCGAATCTGATTTGGGAAGGACATTCCATCAACTCGCAATACTTGCTGATAGTAGATCGTTTGTTACAGACGGATGAAGACATGCAACTTGTGCAAACCATGATAGACAATGCTCCGCTGGACGAGAATGGCAACAAGAAAAATCCGTTTGCAGCATTCGGTACCCCGCAAAAAGGAGACTTGTTGTACAAGGATATCAATCATGACGGCATTATTGATAATAATGACAAGAAGATCGTCAGTGACGGTCCCAATCCGAAATATTTGTTTGGCGTCAACCTTTCGGCAGCATGGAAAGGGATTGATTTCTCTTTGCTGCTGCAAGGTTCGGCAGGTATCAAAGAATTCTGGATGTATACTCCTTACAATACTCCGAGTGTCCGCATCGGTTATCAACTTAACAAAAAGGTTACTGACGGACGCTGGTATGAAGGTCGTACAAATGCAACCTACCCTCGCCTGCTCGAGTACAACAACCGGGTCAACATGCAGACAAGCAATTTTTATCTGGAGAACAAAGCTTTCGTAAAAATACGTAATATCCAATTAGGATATACTCTTCCGAAAACATGGACGCAGCAAGTACATATAAACCGTGTACGCCTGTACGGAAGCTTGGAGAATTTCTTTACGTTCACCAAATACAACGGTTTCGATCCGGAAGTCAGCAGTATGAATTATCCGACCATGAAACAAGCGGTGATCGGACTTAACGTAACCTTTTAACCCAGTATATTATGAATAAAATACATAGATTTTCCATAATGATGGTCGCGCTTCTGCTGATGAGCAGCTGCTATGACCTGGACAGATATCCTTTCGATCGTCCCAATGCGAATAATTTCTTTCAAACAAAAGAACATGCCGATCAGGCTATGATGGGAGTTTACAGTACGATGCAATACGAAGCCGTATTCGGCATGCATTTCGGCATAGACTGCCTAGGAGGAATAGCAATGGGATACGACAATGCGTCTTATCAGTCTATACAGCGCGGCACGTACGATGTGAAGAACTCGTACGGAGCCAATAAATTCAAATACCTATACGAAGGAATTGCTCGGGCCAATATTGTTCTCCAGAACTTGCATCGTTGTCAGATGGACGAGAAACTCATCGAACGCTATAAAGGAGAGGCTAAATTTTTACGCGCTTTGTATTATTTCTCTTTACTCGACTTTTTCGGCGCGGTGCCTGTTTACGATGAAAGTGTGATTGTTGAGAAAGATTACGGCAACATGCTTGAGCCCAGAACTCCTGCAGACAAAGTCCGTACTTTCATCCTGAAAGATTTGGATGACGCGATTGAAGCCTTGTCGGGGGAAGAGTGGGCTGATTCGCAGAAAGGACGGGCAACTGCCGAAGCAGCCATGGCGTTGAAAGGCAAAGTTCTGCTGTTCAATAAACAATATAAAGAGGCGGCTGTGTGTTTTGAGAATGTTGTCAAAAGTGGGAAGCATGCCTTGTATCCCGATTATGCGGGCTTGTTTAAACCCGGAGGCGATGAAAGTTCGGAAATGGTTTTTGCCATTCAGAATATGGGAGGAGTAGGAAAAGATGTAGGAATGCCCTTGACTTTTTACATGGGCAGCCGCGCCGCTTTCGGAAGCGATTGGAATAATGTGATGGCAGCCACCAGTTTTGTCGATTCGTACGAATGGAAAGACGGTCGCCCTTTCGATTGGGAAGAAGTAATTCCGGGGTTTACTACCAGCGATGAGATAAAGAACAAGACTTTCCGTGCCACATTGAGTCAAGACAAGACGAAAGTAAAAACATATCCCGAAGCTAGGGAGAAACTACTGAAAATGTATGAAGAACGCGACCCGCGTATGGCAGTATCCGTCATATTGCCTTATTCTTCTTTCAAAGGGTGGTATGCCAACGCTCCCATGGATTGCGAATACGTTGTGGCGTCAGGTGTTAACGAAAAGTATGGAATGATACGTGTAAACCAAAATTTCGAAACTTACCTGTGGAGAAAATTCGTAGCGGAATATAACATGGGCGGAGCAATCAATAATCGCGCGCATACGCCTATCAATTTCCCCTTGATTCGTTATGCCGATGTGCTGTTGATGCTGGCAGAATGTTACAACGAAGAAGGCAAACAAGATGATGCTGTCGGATTGATCAATGAAGTTCGCGCACGTGTGAATATGCCCGGCATCAACAGTGGTCCTGCATGGCTGGAAGCCCGGACAAAGAATCAAGTATTTGCACGTATCCGTCATGAACGGGCTGTAGAACTTGCTGCCGAAGGATTAAGTTTCAGCGATATGCGCCGTTGGGGCTTGCTAGAGACACTCAATGAGAAAAAAGAGAAAGATTTCACCGGTAAGGTTCGTTACACGCGTAAAGTTAGCAGCCGCGACTATTTATGGCCTATCCCGGCAGAAGAAATCGAGAAGAACAGCTCTTTGAAACCTAATAATCCGGGATGGTAAGCCATATATCACAGATAAATATTCGATCATGGAAAAAAGAATAAAATATAACATTCTCCTTTTATTGATACTCTTTTTTGTTGTGCCTATGCAGGCACAACAAAAAAGAAAGGAAAAAGGCCGGAGCGAGTTTTCCGATGGAACGACCGACCGGAAAATATGGGTAGACGCTTTATACAAAATAGCTTTTCCTGTCATTCATAATCTTGCTGAAGGAACGTTAAGCAAAAATATGCCAGTAGAAACTTCTCCCGATTATGGGCTGGATGCAAAAAAAGTGACCTATCTGGAAGCTGTGGGCAGAACTCTTGCTGGAATTGCTCCCTGGCTGGAATTGCCCGATGACGATACGGAAGAAGGAATATTGAGGAAAAGAATCAGAGAAAAGGCGGTGAAAGGATTGGTCAACGCCGTCGATCCCCTCAATCCCGATTATCTGAATTTCAGAGTTCATCAACAACCCATTGTAGATGCAGCTTACGTGGTTCATGCCTTTTTGCGCGCTCCAAAAGCATTGTGGGAACCGTTGAACGAAACGACCAAGCAACGTTTTGTAGAAGAATTCAAATCGCTTCGCAACCGTACGGGAGCTTACAACAATTGGTTGCTGTTTGCTGGAATTACCGAGGCGTTTTTAATGAAAATCGGCGAAGAATACGATCCGGCAAGAATCAATATGGCCGTTTATAAGCTTCGCGAATGGTATGTGGGCGATGGATGGTATAGCGACGGTGGAAAATTCAGTATGGACTACTACAATGATTACGTAATGCACCCCATGTTGGTAGATATGCTCAAGGTACTAGTCGATGCCGGTAAGATGAATGTCAATGAATATGATAAAGCATTGAAGAGAATGATTCGACATGCAGAATTTTCAGAACGCCTGATCGCTCCAGATGGAAGCTATCCTCCGTTCGGACGTTCCATAACTTACCGTACGGCTGCTTTTCAATCATTGTGTCAGGTGGCTTTAATGGACAAGCTACCCGCACATATACTGCCGGCTCAAGTACGTTGCGGTCTCACACGCGTCATTTATAATATGTATGACGGGAATCAGAATTTCGATGCCGGCGGATGGCTGGTATTGGGCTTCAACGGTCATCAACCGGAAATAGCAGATGTGTATACTTCTACGGGGAGTCTCTACATGGCAACGTTGGGCTTCCTTCCACTGGGACTGCCCGCTAATCATCCTTTCTGGACAGATGCTCCTGTCGAATGGAGCGCTTTGAAAGCTTGGAAGGGGGAAAAAGTGAAAAGAGACTATAAAGTAGAGTATTGAACCCGAAGGTGTCACTCGGTTTTTATAGATTCTTTTGCAACAGACGGAAATAAGCAAAAACAGCTTGTAAGTGAATGGAAGGATAATGCCCTGATTCATTTTCACTGTAAAAGACTTTGACATATAATCTGCAGCCAAGCAAATGCTTGTATACATAATTGTGGCTCGTGGAATTTTGCTTTATAACTTGTTTCATTTCATAAAGCAAAAATTCCACGAGCCACGATGGTTGAGAGTATGATTCTCCCGTAAAACTTTTCCTTATTCCGGATGAGAATAAAGCCATGTTGTCGGCAATATATATACCCATCGAAGCAAACAATCGGCTATATTTCAGTGAGGTAACGCATAAAGAAAATAATTCGCCAGGCTTACTCTTCCCGATGTCTCCGATGCACTGTGCTGGCTTCCTTACTTTAATGAAAATCTCAAGAACAGTGAACACTTCATCTTAAAGAAAGAAACCTTTCCTTTTGAATGAAGAAGTTTCTTTCTTGTTTTGAGCATCAATACTTCACATTCTTAAGTTAACGTGAGTTCGACGAATTTAGAATAGTGCAAGTTGTGTATCCAGTGTCCTCTGTACATTGATGCACGGCTTCTTTGGGAACAAGCAATATGCAGCAATAGCACCGAGCAGATTGACGATGAAATTATCAAAGCATCTGTGTCTGGAATGCTCTATCTGTGCAATATTCTTCAGCTCATCATTCACGGTTTCTATAATAGCCCTCTTTCTGAGCAAGAGCTTATCGGAGACGCTCATCAAAGCCCCTTTCATATTGCTCTTCAACTTAGTAATAAGCTGTATTCCATCA
>NZ_ATZH01000012.1 GCF_000428105.1 Bacteroides pyogenes DSM 20611 = JCM 6294
ACAACTTTCGTTGGCATCGGCATGGCGTTTCACATGGGCCAAAGCAAGCTCGCCATCATGCCGTAGGAGATGGTGCGGGGGAGCCTAATATGGTTCACATACGGCAAAAAAACCGCATGACGATTGACAATCTGACTTACGGTAGCACCGGCAAGAGGTTTCACAGACAGCAAAGAAACCCTGCCATACGGCCTGCAAACATCTCAGACATTCCATCCCTATTGAAGGAAAGCAAGCGGCATACGATTAACGACGTCCGGCGCGAAAGAGAATCGGTGACGCATACAAAAGAAAAGCAAGTATATCACACACATGATTGTTACACGGAAAAGCTTTTACTTGAAGAAGAAAAGAGACGAAAAGCAAGTACATCACACACATGATTGGCTCTGCGAAATGCAGGCATAGCACATACCGAATATGCGTGAAGGCATTACACCTTTTTCATTCCAGCCGCAAGCTTTTCCTTTTAACCGCCAATACGTCTGACGGACGTGCACCATTCGCCTTTCGTCTGCGTTTTATTCGTCTGTCGAACGGGAGACGAATAAAACGCAGACAAAAGACGAATTAGTTCTACTGCAAAAACTCTTGGAAATTACCACACAAAAGGTTAGCAATGCAGCTTTGAAGTATTCGCAAAATAGTTTACCTTTGTCTCCTATATAATCAATTGAATAAAAGTATGAACATCGAATTAGGAAGGTTCAATGAGCTGGAGGTCGTAAAGCAGGTAGACTTCGGCATGTACCTCGACGGCGGAGAAGAGGGGGAGATACTGCTGCCTGCACGCTACGTGCCCGAAGGCTGCAAGGTGGGAGATCGTTTAAACGTATTCTTATATCTCGATATGGACGAACGGCTGGTCGCAACCACGCTCACGCCGCTGGTGCAAGTGGGACAGTTCGCTTATCTGGAAGTAGCGTGGGTGAACCAGTTCGGCGCATTCCTGAATTGGGGACTGATGAAAGACTTGTTCGTACCCTTCGGCGAGCAGAAGATGAAAATGCAGGTGGGACGGAAGTACATGATCCACGCCCACTTGGACGAAGAAAGCTACCGCATCGTGGCTTCCGCCAAGGTAGAGAGATACCTCTCGAAAGAGATGCCGGAGTATCAGCCGGGCGAAGAGGTGGAGATACTCATCTGGCAAAAAACCGATCTGGGGTACAAAGCCATCATCGAACATCAACACAGCGGGCTGCTATACGAGAACGAGGTATTCACCATGCTCGAGGCGGGGAGGAAGATGCGGGCTTTCGTAAAACAAGTACGCGACGACGGCAAAATAGATCTGATGCTCCAAAAACCCGGCTTGGGGAAAGTAGACGACTTCGCAAAAACGTTGCTGGAGTACATCAGGGAGAACGGCGGGCGGATATCGCTGAATGACAAAAGCCCGGCAGACGAGATATACGAAACGTTCGGCGTGAGCAAGAAAACCTTTAAAAAAGGAGTAGGTGATTTGTACAAGAAGCGGCTGATCAGCCTGCAGGAAGACGGCATCACATTAGCGGAACCCTAAACGGAATAGGGAAATCCCTACGAACGAATAGAGAGAATCATTGGGGTGGGGAGTTTCCTCACCCTAATTTTGTGATATGAATTATAAACAACCTCATTAAAACTCATATATTATGCGCAGACTTATTATAAATCTCATTTTCCTGCTGGCTGCCATCTCGCTGAAAGCGCAGCCGCTGAACGGGATACGCATCAACGGAGGAGAAACGCCCATACTCGTTTACTTCGGAGGAAACCAGATGTGCATGCCTACCACAACCTGCTTTGTCACCAACCTGAAAAGAGGCTACTACACCGTAGAGGTCTTCTCCACCCGCTACACCCGTACGGGCGAACGAGTATGGAAAGGGAGAAAGTTGTTTCACGAACGGGTATATTTCAATGGCATGGAAGTCAAAGATATTTTTGTGGAAAGCGACCCGAATCTCTATCCGGATTTTCCCCGCCAACGGGAAGAGTACGATCCAAGCGATTGCGACATGGGCTATGAACCGTATTACGGGCGAATCATGAGTCCGAAGCTGTTCGATACCTTTTATAATAAGGTAAAGAGCGAACCTTTCGATTCGGACCGGATGACGATGATTGAAACCGCCATAACCTCGTCTTACTTCACATCCGCCCAATGCTTGCGCCTGACGAAGCTCTACACCTTCGACGACGAGAGAATGAAGATCATGAAGATTATGTATCCCCGCATCGTGGACAAAGAGGCCTTCTTCACTGTAATCAGCACATTGACCTTTTTTTCCAACAAAGATGAAATGAACGGTTTCGTAAGAACGTACCGGGAAAACCGACGTTAACTCATAATAATTAGAAATCATGAAAAAATTATCTTTCGCCTTACTTCTGGCACTCATGCTATTGAACAGCGCTTGCTCAACGTCCCAATATTTGTCCGGACAGATGATTTCGGGCGTTCAGCAGGGAATGACCCCTGCCGAAGTACGCAGCATATTCAAATCGGAACCTCACTTCCGCCGTTTCGAGGGTAATATGGAAGAGTGGGAGTACCGCAAATTTTCGCCGCTCAGCGATGTGGGATGGTCTATCATACTCATCCAGTTTACAGACGGGCGCGTATCGGGGATGGACTCGTTCAAAGACAGAAGCATGAATCTCGATAATGCCACACTCACAAGACCTTCGCCCACAGTCATAAGTACCATCGACAACTTCCCGCCGGTGGGACACTCTTTCGACCGAGAAAGGACAATGGATGGTTTCGAGTTCCGGAAGTTGCTCGACAACGTCAAATACTCTTCCACGAACGAGAAAAAAAGACTCATAGAAACGGCCTTGCAACAGTATGACTTCACCTCGAAGCAAGCCAAAGAGTTAGTCGAACAAATCTCTTTCACTTCCGACCAAAAGGAAATGATGATAAAGATATATCCTTATATAGTAGATAAACAAAACTTCGAAGTGGTGATCGGCATCTTGAGCTTCGGCTCCGACAGAGAAGAAGTACGCAAGGCACTCAGGCTTCGATAACAAAGTTAAACCTAAACACACATAGGAGAGCAACGCTATGAAACGAATACTAATTTTATTCATCGCCATCGGGATGGCTGCCGGAACAACCGCCATGGCATCGGTGAGTATGAGCAAGGTGCGCAAAGAAACGCGATTCCTCACCGACAAGATGGCTTACGAATTGCGCCTGAGCACTTTGCAATACAACGACGTGTATGAAATCAACTACGACTTCATATACTCCGTACGCAACATTATGGAATACGTAGCCGATGGAGCCGAATGGGCATTGGACGATTACTACGAAGCGCTGGATATCCGCAACGATGACCTTCGCTGGGTATTGAGCGAATCTCAATACCGCCGGTTCCTGAACGCCGAGTACTTTTACCGTCCGGTCTATTTTGCAGGCGGAAGATGGAGCTTCCGGGTGTACATCAACTACCCCAACCGCTCTTTCTTCTATTACGGCGAGCCTTACCATTACCGGACTTATTGCGGCGCCCACTACCGCCCTTACTTTCATCATGCAAGCTACTACCGGGGCAGGTACGATTTGAAACACTACCCCACCCCCTACCGTATCCGCGAGCAACGCGTGTTCCATTCGTACCGTCATTCGGATTTCGGATCGATACGCTTCCGCTCGAACACCTCCATCCGCCCGCACAATGCACCGACGAGACAAAACGTCTACGTGCGATCAGGCAGGTCGGGCAGGAATGAAAGGTCGTACAACCGCTCGCGCACGAATCAAGGCTATAACGACTTTACTCCTAACAGAACAAAAATCAGTAAAGGCGAAAATGATTTCAGGCGGCAATCCGTCGAACGGTCGGAACGGTCAAGAACAGAAGGTAGCCGGAGTAATTACAGCAAACGAGCAACGGAAGACAGAAGCGGCAAACACGCCTCACGCAGGGAAAGTACCCGAAGAAGCGTGGAAAGCGATGCGGGAAGCCGGTACAGCCGGAGCAATTCCACAGAGCGAGCAACGGAAGACAGGAACGGCAGACACGCCTCGCGCAGGGAAAGTACCCGAAGAAGCGTGGAAAGCGATGCGGGAAGCCGGTACAGCCGGAGCAATTCCACAGAGCGGAAAACGGAAGGTCGCAGATCTTCACACTCCCAAAGAATGGAAAGTTCAAGGAGATAACCCATTCCTTTATTTACATACCGAAACCTCCGCAGAACGAAGGATACGATTGGCTTGAATTCTTCATAAGCCATGAACCGGAAATTCTGCGGAGGTTTTCATATAACCATAGCCCGAGAAAATCGTAATAGATCTGTTCAGAAAGCACCCCGCCAATAGTACCAGTGAGAGCCGACAGCAGAGATAATCGTAATAGTTCAATTCAGAAAGGCGATCTTCGTCTATGTTTTCATACAACCATAACCCGAGATAATCCTCTGTTTTTCTTGTTTTCTCTCTCTGGGCAAGGCATACATTATATAAATCACTCTCTGTGAAAAGGTAGTATCCGGAAAAACGTCAGAGTTGCCGACATGTTGAGATGTACTTTTCTTTGCGAACAAAGCGGGAGCTGTGTAAGTGCATTTTGCGCTCACTAAAAACATTTATGACCGGGCAAACGAAAACAACCTTTCAGGCAGGCGAATGTTTATCTGCATGGCATTTCGGCAAGAGAGGTTTCTTTCATCGCATTCTTTCTTCTCGCTTTCCACCCGTCCGCCTGCGGACAAAAGAGTGTTCGTTTGCGCACAAATCCAGCTGAATATTATCTCATTATCAACATATTAATGAGATGGCACAGATCTTGTTTTATTCCGATTGACGAAGAACAAGCATAAAAAAGCATAGCTGTTGCAACCATTCGATGTATTGGTTCCGTCTAATAGACAAAGAAAGGAAAATAAGTAAACCAATAAAAACATACAGCCATGAAAAAGAACATCTTATCCAGAACCATGATTCTATTGGGAATCCTAATTGCAAGCTTCAGTTATACAGGGTTGAAAGCACAGGAAAACGGCAACTTCATCACAAATGAAGAAAAAGTAGGCGATCTTATCGTATCGAAAGTTATTTACAAGTTGGACGGTTCGCTCTACCGTCACATGAAGTATGATTTCACTTACGACGAGCAAAAGCGAATGACATCCAAAGAAGCTTTCAAGTGGGATGCCAGACGCGAGAAATGGAACCCGTACTTCAAAATAGACTACACCTATTCTGACGGGCAAATCACTCTGACATACGCCCGTTGGAACGAAGCGCACAAAGCCTACGATGCCCAAGTAGAGAAAAGCGTATATGAGCTCAACGAAAACAATATGCCGGTGGCCTGTGTGAACTACCAATGGAAAAACGATAAACCCAAGCAAGCAATGGCTTTTTCTAAGCAACAGAGTTGTGAAACTCTGCTCTCTCTTAAAGATTAATTGATTTACAGCCGAACGAGGCAAAGCCGGAAAATCTTAAAAACGAAAGCCTGCACCGCACGGCTCTCTCTTGAAACAAAGGAGGGCGGACCGAAGTAATATTCGAGAATGAAAAGCTTTAAAGGCCAAAGCCTCTTCGGAACAAATCCCCCTTATTCAGTTCTTTTCGTCTAAAAAAGAAAGAATAAGGGGGATTGTTATTATATATAGCTCATGGGAATAAGTCTGCCTCGATTTTCTGTTCCGGATATGGCATCGACTTACTAAATAGTGTAAACAACGCCTTCATCCTGCACGTCATTTTACCAGATGCAGGTATTCCCCATAACCCTCTTCCTGCATTTTCTCTTTCGGGATAAAGCGGAGCGAAGCGCTGTTGATACAATAACGAAGCCCGCCTCTGTCAGCCGGGCCGTCGGTAAACACATGCCCCAGATGGGCATCACCGGTTTTGCTGCGCACCTCCGTACGTATCATTCCGTGCGAAGTATCTTTCTTCTCCTCAATCAGTTTCTTATCGATAGGTTTAGAAAAGCTGGGCCATCCGCAACCCGAATCGAACTTATCGGTAGAAACGAACAAAGGTTCTCCGGTAGTGATATCCACATAAATGCCGGGGCGGTGCTCATCCCAATATTCGTTGCGGAAAGCGCGCTCTGTGGCATTCTGCTGTGTCACGGCATACTGTTCGGCAGTCAGCGTGCGGCGCAAAGTTGCGTCATCGGGCTTCTTATAAGTCTTCGCAACCGGTGCATTGGCTTTCTTCGCAAGAGCAAACAAAGCGGGATTGATATGGCAATAGCCCGTAGGATTCTTGTCCAGATAGTCCTGATGGTATTCTTCCGCCGGATAAAAATTCTTCAGTCGTTCCACCTCAACAACGACAGGCGCTGTATAGCGCGTGGCGAGATTCTGCAAAGCGGCTTTCACCACAGGGAGATCAGCCTCATCCGTATAGTAAATACCCGTCCTGTACTGGCTCCCGCGGTCGTTTCCCTGCCGGTTCATGCTGGTAGGGTCGATGGTTTGGAAGTAAAGCTCGAGCAACAAGCTTAACTTCACCATCTCCGCGTCATACACTACTTTCACCGCCTCGGCAGCATTCGTCTCGCCCGTGCATACTTGTTCATAACTCGGGTTAGCCACCCGGCTGTTGGCATACCCCACCTGGGTGCTTTCCACCCCTCTGATTTGCTTCAGGAAGTGTTCCGTTCCCCAGAAACACCCGCCTGCAAAATAGATTTCCGCTTGTTTTTTCATTGGTTTGGCAATTCCCGGCAACACATTACTCATCAGTAAAAGCATTGCAATCATTAAACGTTTCATATTCGTAATCTCTTTCAATAGTAACGAGGAAAATTACGGATATGTTTGCGAAAACATCATAAAATACAATCAATTCCAATTGATTTCCTGCATAAAAGTAAAAGCCGTTTCAACTTACCATCCTCAAGCTGAAACGGCTTTTTCATCCGTATAAACATAAATCCCGTTTTTTATTCAACGCATTTTAAATCATCGATATCCAACAAAACTTTTCCCGAATCTTTTTATCTGTTGCAAAGATATTTATGTAGTAAGGCCCGTACTCAATGGCTCAAAGATACCTAATCAGAAGTTAATCCATTCTTTTCAGCTTCTCACTGTAAAAATCGGATGGCAAGAAACTTGTTTCATTCAATGGCCTTGCCTTTATAGAAATCGAGTATCTTAGTTCGGAACAAATAGTCGTACTTAGCTTGCAGGCGATCCGAAAGGGCTTTGGTGAGATTCAGCTTCGCCTCGTTGAACTCTATCGAAGTAGCCTTGCCTTGATTATACTTCTCATTCACCAGGCGGAACGATTCCTGATTGGCTTTTACCGCCGCCTCGCCGGCCGCATACTTGCCCTCCGCAGCCACCGCATTGTACCACGCCTGCTGAATCTCTTTATAAAGCGCCTTCTTGGTGTGATCCAGTTCCAGAGCGAGATTGGCTTGCTGCAAACGTGCCGCACGCACCTGATTCCGGGTAGCGAACCGATTGAAGACAGGTATGCTCAGGCTGAAACCGACATATTTGTTCAGGTTATTCTTCATCTGGCTGCCGAAATTTTTCTCCGATTTCCCATTCACGGTATAATAGTTCGTGCCCAGTCCCGCACCGAAGGAAAGATGGGGATACCATTGCGACTGAGCGATACGAATACGGTTAACACTTCCCTGCAAACGGTATTCCGCCGCTTTCACACCCGGTTTGAAAGCCAGAGCCTGCGCATAGATGTCATCCGGCTGAGTCAGAGGCAAAAGCTCCAACTCCTCTTCCGGACTTTCAAGTACCAACCTTTCGGGCGTGGAAAGTTCCAGCAGCTGACTCAACTCCAGCAGCGAAAGCCTATAAGCATTGTCGGCCTGAACCGCCGTCATCTCATCTTGCGCCACACGAGCCTTTGCTTCCGCCACATCGGGAGCAGCGGCTTTTCCCACCTCATAGAGTCCCTCGATACGCTTCTGCTGCTCGGCGCTCATCTCCACTTGTTGCTTTGCCACTTTACTCAACTCCATATTGAAAAGCACCTGCAGATAAGCGGAGGTAACATTGATCGCTATATCCTCTTTCGCCTTGTTCAAATCCTCGATGGCAGCCGCCAGATTCAGCTTGGCAAGCGTGTACTGATTGGAGAGCTGCAACCCCGTAAAGAGAGGAACGTTCGCCCCTACGCTGAAGTTTGTATTGGCGCTGTTTATGTCGCGATAAGAATTATCCACGGGAGAAGGCGATCGCCCCCAGCTCCAGTTCTGACTTGCAGTACCGTTTACATTCGGCAAGCGTGCCCATTTAGCCGTATTCACATCTACTTTATTCTGCTCCGCCGCATTCGCCGACTGACGAATCCGCAAATTATGCTCAATGGCATAGTCGATGCACCGACGCAACGACCACACTTGCCCCCGGTCGGCCGGTTCCTGTCCGTAACACAATCCCGCTCCACTCAACAAGAGAGCAGTGAAGACGAAAGAGAAAAGTTTTGCCGCAGCGGCTTTCTCCCGCCTCAGGAAATTTCGGGTTCCTTTTAAAGTCAAATTAAATATTATCATCGAAATCAGTTTAATGAGAAGTTTCGGATTCCTTTTAAAGTCAAATCAAATATTGTCATCGAAATCAGTTTAATGATTGGTTGGTTCTTTCTTCTCTGCTCCGCGTATTTTATCTTTGGCAGTCACTCCCTTTTTAATCTCTATTTTGATGCCGTCGCTCATTCCCGTCGTCACCTGAGTACGCCTGAACACCTGCGAAGGCACGGAGTCCGTCATGACGTACACAAACGTAGAGTCTCCGCTGAACTCCACACAGCTTTCGGGTATTGCCAGCACTTTCTCCGCCCGCTGCAGCACGATTTCGGCATTAGCCGAATAGCCCGCTCTTATCTGCACCGAATCGGGAACAGCAATAGCCGCCTTGATTTCGAACAGATTGGCTCCGTTTGTCTCCACTCCTTTGGGCGAGATATATTCGAGCGTCGCATTGAAGCTCAGATTCTGCAAAGCGCCGATGGAAAGCTTCACGGGCATCCGTTCATGAATGCGTCCGACCTCCGTCTCGTCGATGTTGCCGCGGAAAATGAGATCGTTCATGTTTGCCACCGAAGCAATGGTAGTACCATCGTTGAACGTATTACTCATGATCACCGAATTGCCCGCCTTCACCGGCACATCCAGTATCAGCCCGTCGATGGTCGAGCGAATCATCGTACTGCTGATCGACGCGTTACTTTTCGTAATCCCTTCTTTAATGATTTCGAGATTATCCTTTGCCGTCTGCTTTTCTTCGCGCGACTGCTTCACAGCTACTTCGCCCTTTTCGTACTCCTCCCTGCTGATCAGTTGGTCATCGTACAGTTTCTTGATGCGGGCAAACTCCGTCTCTGCCTGAGCCGAGTTTATCTCTGCCAGCCGCACACGGCTTTCCGCCGCATTGAGTTGTCCAAGCTCGGGAATCACTTTCACCTTGGCTATCACTTCCCCTTTCCTCACGCTTTGTCCCGCTTCCTTATACACTTCGGCAATGATTCCGGAAATCTGCGGCTTAATCAGGATTTCATCTCTCGGTTCCACCTTTCCCGTAGCAACCGTCGTTTTTTCCAGATTCGCCACTTCCGGCGTCACAGTCTCATACACCGTCACCTTAGGGCGTGACTTCTGATAAAGGAAAACAAATGTCCATACGAGAACAAGAGCCATAATTACCAGGGTTGCGATTTTCAAATACTTTTTCATATCCTATTGTTGTTATTTTGAATTATTCGTCTCTGATCGCGTCAATCGGCTTCACCGCCATTGCGCGGTAGGCAGGCGCCAATCCCGCCAGCATCCCCAACGCGATAAGAAGGATGCAGGTTCCCACCGCCAGCCCGAAGCCGACCTGAAACCTTGCCGTTCCGCCGTCGGCATTGGCATTCATCTCTACCACATGCAGCACCATCACGGCAAAGGAGATGCCGCACATGCCAGCGATAGTAGTGAGCACGATACTTTCGGAAAGAATCTGCTGCAATATATCCTTCGGGCGCGCTCCGATGGCACGGCGGATACCGATTTCGGTCGTGCGTTCTTTCACGGTCACCATCATAATGTTCGACACGCCGATGGCTCCTGCCAGCAATGTCCCCATCCCCACCATCCAGATCAATATCCGGATACCGGTAAACAGGTTATCGACCATCGAGAACATGGCTTCGGCATTCAGATACATGAGCGCCTGCTTGTCATCCGGAGCGATGTAATGCGCTTTTTTGATGATCTGTTCCATCCCGGGCTGCACATCGGACACCTTCACACCTCGCTTCACGGTGAAGCAAAGCACATCTATCCGGCTTCCCAGATTATACGTCTGCTGCATAGTGGTAAAAGGGAGAACCACCGCTTCCGAAGCCCGCCCTTGTATGCTCATATTCCCTTCGGAAGCAGACATGCCGATAACGCGGTAATAGATGCCGTCCAACCGAATATACTTGCCGCAAGGATCCTCACCCGGATTGAAAAGGCTCTCATATACCCGCTTCCCGATCACACAGACTTTACGCGCCTCATGGATATCCACGTCGTTGATATACCGCCCGTACCTCATATCCTGCGGTTCGATGTGCAGATAATCGGGATACAGCCCCTTTACGTTACAATCGTATTTCTTCTCTTGATACACCGCTTTACCTCCCCAACTCGATACGCTCGGCGTAATGACATCTAGCCCTTTCACTTGCGAACGGAGCCGTTCGATATCCGCCGTTTCCAATTCCCACCAACGACCTTTGCGAAACCCTTTGTATGCCTCTCCTGTTCTCCGGGCAGCCAGAAAGCCTGAGTTCGTGGCAAACCCTTCGAAGTTTTTCTTCATCATGTCTTGCATTCCCTGTCCGCCCCCGATAAGAGCCACAAGCATAAAGATGCCCCAGAACACGCCGAAAGCCGTCAGCAGGCTCCGCGTTTTGTTTCTCGTAATGGTGAGGAGAATTTCCTCGAATGTATCTCTGTCTATTTTCATACTGCTTTCGAACTAATCTGCCCTTAATGCTTCAATCGGCCGGATTCTCGCGGCTTTCCTCGCAGGGAACAATCCCGCCAGCGTGCCGGCTATAATCAGTGTCAAGGTGGCCTGTACCGCAATTCTCAAATCGACCGTCGGATCGAGAAAGACCGTTGTCGTCCACATTCCCGTATCCATTGTCTGCTTGCCGAAAACATTGTTCATCCACTCCGTTGCGCCGATACCCGCTACCATACCGACGTATCCGAAAATCGTGGTGATGGTTACGCTCTCTACGATAATGAGGCGGAGAATCGAGAAAGGTTTGGCGCCAAGCGCCTTGCGGATGCCGAATTCGCGGCTACGCTCTTTCACGGTGATCAGCATGATGTTGGATACCCCTACAATGCCGCTCAACAGTGTAAAGATACCGATCACCCAAATAGCCGTGCGCAATATCCCCATTCCTTTTTGCTGTTGCAGGTATTGCGTAAACCGGTTCCAAATCCACAACGCGCTCTTGTCGGCAGGGTCGAAGCGATGGTTGGCGGCAATCACTTTGCGATACCGCGTTTCGAAAGCCTCATTCTGCTCTACCGATTCCAGCCCTTTGGTGGTCATCACTATATTGCTCAGCTTGTCCCCTTTGTTATAAATGGTCTGCAAGGTAGTGAAAGGGATATAAGCGTCTCTGTCTCCGCTGTCGCCCTTATCGTCATAGATGCCCACTATCCGGTAAGTAACGCTGCCCGCATTCACCGTCTGCCCCACAGGCTCGACACGCGCCTTGCCGAACAGAATTTCCGCAGTTTTCTTATGTATCACCGCCACTTTCCGGCGCTCTTTGATGTCTACTTCGTTGATAAACCGCCCCTCGATAATCTTTACCGCTTCCACCTCCGTATAATTCGGAAAAACTCCTCCAAAGTCAAGGCTTACGTATTCGGAACCGAAACTCAGGTTCACACTGCCCTGCCAGACAATGCCGCCCGCCTTGATCACATGGTCGGGGAAGTGCTCGGAAGTCGCGTTCAGGTCTTTATTGTCGAGCCGGATGAATCTTCCTTCCTTCAGTCCGTCATAAGACTTGGTAGTGGTGCCGGGATAAATCTTGATGGAGTTCATCGCACGCTCCGAAGAAGATTCTTCGAACGCATGAATCAACCCGTTTCCCGCTCCGAGCAGCACAATCAGCATAAAGATTCCCCATGCCACGGCAAACCCCGTGAGGAATGTCCGCAGCTTGTTTCTCCGGATCGTACTGAATATTTCTTGCCAAAGGTCTATCATTTCGATTTTTCTGTGATTTTCTGTTTTCAAACTAACCCGCACCTTCCGGTCCGGTTTTTATCGACTCATGAAACCCATTCCTTTGGAACGGATGCAGCTTCATCTTCTCTCATCGCCCCCGCTGAGCTCCCGTCTGCTTTTTCCTATTCATGCAGATGCAGCCTCACGCTATTTCATCAACCCGCCGGCTCCGAAAGGAGAAGAGTCGTGCGCGGAGTTCTCTTCTATCCGTTCGATGATACCGTCTTTGATGTGAATAATGCGGTCCGTCTCGTTGGCCACCCCGCTCTCATGAGTCACCACAACGATGGTCATCCCCGTTCGGTGCAAGTCTTTCAATATCTGCATCACCTCTCCCGAAGTCTTGCTGTCCAACGCTCCGGTAGGCTCGTCGGCAAGGATGATTTGCGGCTGCGTGATCAACGCCCGTGCAATGGCCACACGCTGTTTCTGCCCGCCGCTCATTTCGTTGGGCATGTGGTGCGCCCAGTCCTTCAGGCCCAGCCGGTCGAGATATTCCAACGCCAGCATGTTCCGCTTCTTGCGTCTCACTCCCTGATAAAACAAGGGAAGCGCCACATTCTCCACCGCATCTTTGAAAGGAATCAGGTTGAACGACTGAAAGATAAAGCCTATCATCCGGTTGCGGTACTCGGCCGCCCTCGTCTCGCTCAGATTCTTTATCAGCACGTCGTTCAGGTAATAATCGCCGGTATCGTAATTGTCCAATATACCCAAGATATTAAGCAACGTCGATTTCCCGGAGCCGGAAGCCCCCATGATAGAAACAAACTCGCCGCGATCGATGTCGAGGTCTACTCCTTTAAGCACATGCAGAGGCGCACCGTTATGGTAGGTTTTGTTGATGCCTGTCAGATGAATCATTTATTTTTGAGCTTTTTGAATTCTTTTATTCTTAAGTTTTTAAAGTCCCTCATCCGCACTCCCGCTATATTCGTTACGAATGGCGAACTTTTCTCATTAGACGAAAGCAATATACGAAAAGTTGCAAAGCGAGTGAACTTTTTTCAAAAAACATTTTGCTAACTCAATCTTCTTTGCGTAATTTGTGAATTATAATAAGGAATAATTAACTAACCCTATAAATATAGAAATATGATGAATTCAACCATGGAAAAACCCTACGTAGTAGGTATTGACATAGGCGGAACGAATACCGTCTTTGGGATTGTGGACGCGCGTGGAACGATCATCGCCAGCAGCTCTATCAAGACTGCAGGATACCCCACTGCTGAAGAATACGCAGACGAAGTATGCAAAAACCTTCTTCCTCTGATTGTTGCCAATGGTGGTGCGGAGAAGATCAGGGGTATCGGCATCGGTGCGCCTAACGGAAACTATTATACCGGAACGATTGAGTTTGCTCCGAACCTGCCTTGGAAAGGAGTTCTTCCGTTGGCAGCCATGTTCGAAGAAAGACTGGGCATACCTACAGCGCTCACGAACGACGCCAATGCGGCAGCCATCGGTGAAATGACTTACGGTGCAGCGCGCGGTATGAAAGACTTCATTATGATCACATTGGGTACGGGCGTAGGCAGCGGTATCGTCATCAACGGACAGATGGTATACGGGCACGACGGATTTGCCGGCGAGCTGGGACACGTCATCGCACGCCGCGAAGGACGCGTATGCGGTTGCGGACGCAAAGGCTGTCTGGAGACTTATTGCTCGGCCACGGGTGTAGCCCGCACGGCACGCGAATTCCTCGCGGCACGTACGGAGCCGAGTTTGCTCCGTGACATTCCGGCCGAAAGCATCACATCGAAAGACGTGTACGACGCTGCCGTAAAAGGCGACAAACTGGCGCAGGAGATTTTCGAGTTTACCGGCAACATTCTGGGCGAAGCATTGGCAGACGCCATCGCTTTCTCCAGTCCGGAGGCAATCGTACTGTTCGGCGGCCTCGCCAAATCGGGCGACTATATCATGAACCCGATTAAAAAGGCCATCGACGAGAATGTGCTCAATATCTACAAAGGAAAAACCAAATTGCTCGTTTCCGAACTCAGAGATTCGGACGCCGCCGTTCTGGGAGCCAGCGCACTGGCTTGGGAGTTGAAAGACTTGAAAGAATAAAAGAGGCGAACCCGTCCGAAACGAACAAACAGGACGACTTCGCGTCTTTCGGTTTGAAACGGCAAGCCATAGCAAGGGGCTGTCCGAAAAGCGAACTGCATCCCCCAAAAGTCGGTCAAAAAACTTTTGGAGGGCACTTCAAAGCCGGACAGCCCCTTACATTTTATACCTCTTTTTAGCCGGACACCTTTTTTCAAACAGCCGATTAAGGGGATATTCCTCACCCCCCCAAAAAAAGGAAACCCCTTTCGGAATTTCCTTTTCTATCTCGAACGAAGAGCAGGGATTAACCCAAAACTCTTTTTTCTTTGATTCTGGCTTTTTTACCGGTAAGAGAACGCAGGTAATACAGCTTAGCGCGACGAACTTTACCTACCTTGTTCACTTCGATTCTATCGATAGCCGGTGATTCGATCGGGAAAATTCTTTCTACGCCGATTGTTCCTGACATTTTACGTACAGTAAAACGCTTCTTTTCTCCGTGACCGGAGATTTTGATAACAACGCCGCGATACAGCTGTACACGCTCTTTGTTACCTTCGACAATACGATATGCCACAGTCACAGTGTCTCCGGCTTTGAAGCTCGGATGCTGTTTTCCGGTAGCAAATGCTTCTTCTGCAATTTTAATTAAATCCATTGTAGTTTATTATTAAATTGTTTGATCGTTACAACGCAACATACCAAGCATCTCATCTCTTCTTGACAGCGATTGCGCGAAAGCGGTGCAAAGTAACGAATTATTTGGCAGATAGCCAAATGTTTTTCGTATATTTGTGGCTGATCTAACAAAAAGCTACAAGCATGAAACAAACTTACCGAAAGTTTCTCGCGGCAGCAGTGCTCACAAGCCTGTTGGCGTTCTCATCGTGCCATTCGCCGCGGGAAGCCGCCTCACGCTACTACGTATCCCAAGCGACGGGCAGCATGATTACCATCGACTCGGCATGGGACCGGAATCCCGACGAAAAGACAAGCCAAGTATTGGAACCCTACAAGAAAGAGATCGACCGCATGATGTACGAAGTCATCGGGACCAGCGCCATGAGAATGGAGAAGGAGATACCCGAAAGCCTGCTCTCTAACCTCGTGGCGGAAGTACTCCGAGACGCTGCGGCGCAAGTGTTGGGCAAGCCCGCCGACATGGGACTCATCAACATGGGAGGGTTGCGAAACATTCTGCCTCAGGGCGATATAACGGTAGGAACGGTGTACGAGATTCTCCCCTTTGAAAATTCGCTTTGCGTGCTCACCATCGAAGGGCGGCACCTGAAACGCTTGTTCCAATCCATCGCATCGCTGCAAGGAGAGGGAGTAAGCGGCGTCCGCCTCGAAATCAGCCGGACGGGAGAATTGCTGAACGCAACCGTGGGCGGCAGACCGGTAGAAGACAAACGGCTCTATACCGTCTCCACCGTCGACTATCTGGCAGATGGCAACGGACGCATGGACGCCTTGCTGCAAGCCGAGAAACGCCAATGCCCCGAGAACGCTACACTGCGCAAGCTGTTTCTGGATTATGTACGGAAGCAGACTGCCGACGGAAAGGCGGTTACCTCGAAGCTCGACGGGCGAATCAGTATCAGATAAACGAAACTTCAATACCGTGTATATGAAAAAATTGCATACATTACTCATCGTGTGCTTCGTGTGGGGATTCGGTTTCTCCGCATCGGCACAGAAAACCAAACAACTTATCATTCTCCAGACGAGCGACGTGCACAGCCGCATCGAACCCATCAACCAGAAAGGAGACAAGAATTACAAAGAAGGGGGATTCGTACGCAGAGCCACCTTCCTCAACCGGTTCCGCAAGGAAAACGAACATGTGCTCTTGTTCGATTGCGGAGACTTCTCGCAGGGTACACCTTATTATAATATATACAAAGGCGAAGTGGAGGTGAAACTGATGAACGAAATGGGTTACGACGCCTGCACCATCGGGAACCACGAGTTCGACTTCGGCTTGGAGAACATGGCGCGCCTGTTCAAGATGGCCGCATTCCCCATTGTATGTTCCAACTACGATTTGGAGAATACTCCGCTGAAGGGGCTGGTGAAGCCTTACATCATCCTCGAACGGTTCGGTTTGCGCATCGGGGTGTTCGGACTGGGAGCCAAACCCGACGGACTGATTCAGGCGGATAAGTGCGAAGGAGTGGTTTACAAAGATCCTGTTCAAGTGTCGAACGAAACCGCCGCCCTGCTGAAATCGGAGGGATGCGATGTAGTGGTGTGCCTGTCGCACCTCGGTATACAGACCGACGAACGGCTGATAGCCGACACCCGGAATATCGACGTAGTGCTGGGCGGTCACTCGCACACCTTCATGAAAGCCCCCAAAACGTATTTGAATGCCGACGGAAAAGAGGTACGGCTGATGCACACCGGAAAGAACGGAGTACGCGTCGGACGCCTCGACTTAACTTTAACACGTAAATGAGACTGATTCCTTCACTGTTCACCGCGCTGTTTCTTTCACTCACCGGATTCGTAATGAAGCCGGCGCACTTTCATACACAGCTCGCGCAAGCAAAGCGGGCGGAAGAGGTCTCTCTGTCACGCAAAGCTGATAAAACAGCGAAGGCATCTGCAACACAAAAACGGCAGAAGCCGGGCTTCACTCCGGAAGCGTCGGACCGACCGGCTTCCTTATCCGCGCCTCCGAACGGTTCTTCATCGCTTCGGACAGACGGGAATCCGCGCCTGCTGCAAAAAGTGCTTCAGGACAAACGCTGCCTCCACTGGGTAGACTCGGTGATGGAAAAGCTCAGCCTCAAGGAGAAGGTGGGGCAACTGTTCATCCACACCATTGCGCCGGTGAATACCAAACAAAACCTCGCGGTGCTGCACGATGCGGTCGACACCTACGGCGTCGGGGGGCTTCTCTTCTCGGGAGGAACGTTGCAAAACCAAGCAGTGCTGACCAACAAGGCGCAACGCCTTGCCAAGATTCCGCTCCTGATTACTTTCGACGGCGAATGGGGGCTGTCGATGCGATTGCGGGGCACACCCGTTTTTCCGAGGAATATGATACTGGGATGTATTCAGGACGACAAACTGATCTATGAATACGGAAAAGAGATGGCGCGGCAGTGCCGGCAAATCGGGGTGCAGGTAAACTTCGCCCCGGTGGCGGACGTCAACATCAATCCCGATAACCCCGTAATCAACAGCCGATCGTTCGGGGAAGACCCGAAGCGGGTGGCGGATAAAGTCATCGCCTATGCCGCCGGACTGGAGGATGGCGGCGTGCTGTCGGTCTGCAAGCACTTTCCGGGGCATGGCGATACGGACATCGATTCGCATAAGGCGCTTCCCGTACTCCCTTTCACCCGCGAACGTCTCGACAGCATCGAGCTTTATCCTTTCAAAAGAGCCATACGCGCCGGGTTGGGAGGCATGATGGTGGGGCACCTGCAAGTCCCGGTCGTCGAGCCGATAGGCGGTCTTCCTTCCTCGCTCTCGCGCAACGTGGTATACAAGCTGTTGAGAGAAGATTTCGCTTTTAAAGGACTCATTTTCACCGATGCCCTTGCCATGAAAGGAGTCGCAGGAAACGACAACGTATGCGTGCGGGCTTTAAAAGCCGGCAACGACATGGTGCTGGCTCCGCGCAACCTGAAGAAAGAGATGGCAAGTGTGATGGACGCCATCGAAAAAGGCGAGCTGAAACGGGAGGAGATAGAGGCCAAATGCCGCAAAGTACTGACATACAAATATGCGTTGGGGCTGAAGGAAAAGCCTTATGTGCAACTCTCCGGACTGGAGCAACGCATCCATACCCGGCAAACGGCCGACCTGATCGGCAAGCTGAACTTGGCGGCAATCACCGTACTGCACAATAAAAAGCGGGTGTTACCGCTTTACGGGGACAAAGAGCAGAGCGTCGCCCTTTTGGAGGTCGGCGCGAAAAACAACATGGACGCGCTTGCCGGACAACTGTCGGAACACGCGCCGATCACCCGCTTTCGCCTGCGTCCGGACCTGCGGGCGGAAGAGGCCAAGCGGCTTCAAGACTCGCTTTCCGCCTACAAGCGGATCATTGTCGCCGTGAGCGAACAGCGTCTGGCTTCCTACCAACCTTTCTTCGCGAAGTTTACTCCCCATTCGCCTACCGTTTACCTGTTCTTCACACCCGGAAAAACGATGCTGCAAATTCACCGTGCGACAGACCGCGCCTCGGCGGTGGTACTGGCGCATACCGCCCATAAAGACGTGATGACACGCACGGCGGATGTGCTGTTCGGCAAAGCTACCGCCGACGGACGACTCTCCGCAAGCGTCGGAGGACTGTTTCGCGCGGGAGCAGGAGTGACCGTCGACCCGCAGACTCCTCCGTATTTCGTTCCCGAAGAGTACGGCCTTTCTTCCGCGAAGCTGCTGCGCATCGACTCCATCGCCTCGGACGGCATCCGGCAGCAGGCTTATCCCGGCTGCCAGATCGTGGTGATGAAAGACGGACATATTTTCGTAGACAAGACTTTCGGCACTCAGGCGGGTAAAGGAAGCGCGCCGGTAAGCCCCACAGACCTCTACGACCTGGCGTCGCTTTCAAAGACCACCGGAACACTGCTGGCGCTGATGAAGCTCTACGACAAAGGGCGTTTCAACCTCACCGACAAGATAGCGCGCTATCTGCCTTTCCTCCGGCAGACAGACAAGAAAGACATAACCATTCAGGAGCTGCTGTTCCACGAGTCGGGGCTGCCCTCTTTCATCCCTTTCTACCGCGAGGCGATCGACGACGACAGCTACAAAGGAAAACTCTTCAGCGGCCGCAAAGACGCGAGCCACACGCTTCTTGTCGGTCCGGGCACGTGGGCGAATACGAAGTTCAGGTTCAAGAGCGAATATATTTCACCCGTCAGAAAAGAGCGATACACCGTCCGCATATCCGAAAAATGGTGGCTCAACGCTTCGTTCGAAAAAGTAATCAAAACCCAAATCGCCGAAGCCAAAACAGGAACCAAACGATATGTGTACAGCGACATAGGGTTCATCTTGCTGGGGATGATGGCCGAGCAACTGGCGGGAATGCCTATGGACGAGTATCTGCGGCAGGAGTTCTACGAACCGATGGGACTGGCACGGACGGCATACCGCCCCTTGCGCCGCTTCAAGCCTACGGAAATCGTGCCTTCGAGCACCGACCTCTTCCTGCGGAAGGAGACGTTGCGCGGATTCGTGCACGACGAGGCATGCGCCTTCCACGGCGGGGTAGCGGGGAACGCCGGACTGTTCTCCACCGCGCGCGATGTGGCAAAGGTTTACCGGATGCTGCTGAACCAAGGCGAGATAGACGGCAAGCGTTACCTGAGCAAAGAGACCTGCCTGCTGTTTACCACCGAAACATCCAAAATCAGCCGGCGCGGACTGGGCTTCGACAAGCCCGACACGCAGCACCCCGAAAAGGGCAACTGCGCTGCCGGCACGCCCGCCCAAGCCTACGGGCATACCGGCTTCACAGGAACCTGCGCCTGGGCAGACCCGGTGAACGGGCTGGTTTATGTCTTTCTGAGCAACCGCACCTATCCCGACGCCGCCAACCGCCGCCTCATGACACTCGAAATCCGCGAGCACATCCAGCAGGCGATATACGACGCGCTGATCAGATGAACAGGTTGACGTTCGCCTTATCGGCGCGCTCCATGTACGTAGCCACGCCGCCTACCGTCACCTCATCGAGCAATTCCTCGCGCTTCACGCCCATCACGTCCATCGACATCTGGCAAGCGATAAACTCCACTCCATTGTCCAGCGCCTGCTGCCTGAGCGATTCCAGCGAATCGATTCCCTTGCGGTTCATGATATAACGCATCATCCTGCCGCCGATTCCCCCCATGCTCATCTTCGAAAGCTTCAGGTTCAACGAGCTTGAAGGAAGCATCATGGCGAACATCTTTCCGAAGATATCCTTTTCCACAGCCGGCTTCCGGAGCTTTTTAATCACATTCAGCCCCCAGAAGGTGAAGAATACGGTTACCTTCTGCCCCGTAGCCGCCGCCCCGTTGGCAAGAACAAACGTAGCCAGCGCCTTGTCGAGATCGTCGCTGAACATAATCAGCGTTTTCCCCTTATCGTCGCACGAAGTCACCAGATTGCACGCCTTGGGCTCTCCTTTCTCTATCACCACCACCGCTTTTCCGCCCTGCGATTCGGTAGAAACCAGATGGTTGCCCGTAGAGTTGCACCATGCCCCCGCATCGCGCAGGAAACCGGGATCGGTTGAAATAACCTCCACCCTTTCGCCCGGCGCGAGACTGTCCATCGCCTTCTTCATTTTCAGTACCGGACCGGGACACTGCAAGCCGCACGCGTCCACACGTACCGGCACTACTCCCCTGGCTGCCGTCTTACCTGCCGCATCGTTGCCCGAAGCGGAACCGCTTCCGCCGGCATTCTCTTCACACGGCACTATGGGAGTTGTGGCAGCATAATATATCTTCAAGCCTCCCGAAAGGTTGCGCACCTGCGTAAACCCGTGCTGCGCCAATATGCGGTATGCCAGATAGCCCCTCAACCCCACGGCGCAGAACACGTAAATCATGCTGTCTTTGGGCAGTTCCCCCAGCCTGCCGCGCAGCTCGTCGAGCGGGATGTTCACGGCTCCGGGCAGCGATCCCAAAGCAAACTCGTCCGGCGTGCGGACGTCCAGCAGAAGTTTGCCGTCGGTCCCCCCATCGCGCAACTCCCTCCAGTAAAGCGGCTCTACCTTGCCGCAAATCATATCTTCCGCCACATATCCGGCAACAGCCACCGGATCTTTCGCCGACGAGAAAGGAGGGGCATACGCCTGCTCCACCTTCATCAGGTCGTAAACCGTTCCCTGCCGTTTCAGCACGAGCGCGATTTCGTCGATCCGCTTATCCACGCCGTCGTATCCCACGATCTGTCCGCCGTATAACCTCCCCGTTTCTTTACCGAAGGTAATCTTGATGCTCATCGGCATTGCGCCGGGATAGTATCCGGCATGCGAATTGGGATGAATAGTAGCCGACATATATTCGATTCCCTCCTGACGCAAACGCTTGCCGGGCAACCCCGTAGAAGCCACCGTCAGGTCGAACACCTTGGCGATGGACGTGCCTATCGACCCCTCGTAAGGAATGCCCGCTCCGAGCATATTGTCCGCCGCAATGCGTCCCTGACGGTTGGCAGGTCCCGCCAGATAGTTGAGCCAAGGCTTTCCGGTGATGGGATGTCGGAACGCTATCGCATCTCCGATGGCATAGATCGCCTCATCCGAAGTTTGCAGATAATCGTTCACGGCGATGCCTCCCGTCTCTCCGATCGTCAGCCCTGCGGCACGAGCCAACGAAGTCTCCGGGCGAACTCCGATGGAAAGAATCACCACATCGGCGGCAATCGAATGTCCGTCTTTGAGGCAGACCTTCAGTCCGTCGTCCGTTTTCTCGAAGGAGGCCACCGCCCGGTTCAGGTAAAGGTTCACCCCTTTTTCCATCAAATGCAGGTGAACGAGCGACGCCATGGAAAAATCGATCGGAGTCATCACTTGGTCCGCCATCTCCACAATAGACACCTTCGCCCCCAGCGCATGCAGGTTTTCCGCCATCTCCAGCCCGATGAACCCCGCTCCCACCACTACGGCTCTGCGCGGGCGGCAGCGGTCGATGTGCCGCTTGATGCGGTCCGTGTCGTCTACATTCCGCAGCGTGAATATCCCTTCCAGGCCGATACCCGGCAGAGGCGGGCGGACGGGAGTCGCGCCCGTAGAAATCAGCAGTTTGTCGTAAGTCTCCTCGTATGTCTCTTCTCCCCGGCGCACGGTAACCGTCTTCCTCGCACGGTCGATACCCGTCACTTCGTTCTCCGTGCGCACATCGATACGGAAACGCGTGGAAAATCCCTCCGCCGTCTGTACAAACAAGTTCTCGCGCTCCTCGATCACCCCGCCTATGTAGTAAGGCAGTCCGCAATTGGCATAAGAGATATACTTTCCTTTCTCTAAAAGAATGATCTCCGCGCTCTCGTCCATTCTTCTGATACGGGCAGCAGCGGTAGCTCCTCCTGCGACCCCGCCCACAATGATAATTTTCATATATTCATGCATAAATAGTTTCTTGGGGAAATAACAATCCGGACGCATGAAATGTTCCACAAAAAACGGGCAAAAACGCGAAAATCGATCAGAATATATTTTTGAAGAAAATATATTTATTATCTCCCTTATTTATTAAGTGTTCGCTTAAGCGTTCGCCCTTCAATTACGAAACCTTCGTAACGGACAATTCCACAACAAGTTACATGGGGCTAGAAAGTGTTCCATTTGGTGTTCGCCCGAAAGCCCTTTTTCCGGAGGCGAAACGGAGCCTCTGTTTCACCGGACAGAGCCTCCGTTTCATCCAAACAAAGGCTCTGTTTCTTTTCATCGGAAATGCTGTTTTGAGAGAGAAAAAACGAATCTGCCGACAATCTCCGCTCTTTTACCGAAACAATACCGGAAGTTCGGAATGAAAAAGCGAAAAAACACTCAGAAACTTTGCTTATATCATATAAACGAATAACTTTGCTCGGCTATTTCAGTTCGAAAGGCTGAGATTTGACAATTACTTTGACGAAAGAACAATTAATTTAATAAAAGCAATTATATGAGAAATTCACATTTCCTTAAACTAATCTACGGGCTTATGCTTGTAATGTTGAGCACGGCTTTCGTAAGCTGTGTTGACGACAATGAAGATACCGAGGCTCCTTTCCTCAATATCTCTCTTACCACTCTTAACTTTGAAGAATCGAACGGACAGCCTGTCGAAGGCGGGCAAGACGCATTCGAAATCTCTACCAACCGCAAATGGAGAATTGTCATAACGGAAGAAGACAAAAAATGGGTGACCCTCTCGCAATATGAAGGAGAAGGCTCCGCAAGAATTCAGGTAAGCGTTCCGGGCGGAGAAGCCCGCGAAGCGAACATCGTGGTGGAAATGTTCAACAAAGTAGGACCGTTGATGTCTGAAACCCTTACCATCAAACGCGGACAGATCGTTCCTGCAACGTTAATCTATAAAGAAACTTTCGGAACCAAGGGAGACAAAGATGCCAACAACAAGTATCCCTTTGTCGACGAGTACGACGGATGGGACAAATCCGGAGAAGGATCGGCAACGGTAACTTATAAGGGAAGCGGAGCGTCTCTTCGCAAATCGGGCAAATTGAGTGAAGGCTACGAAGGCGCGTCAGGCTTAACCAAGTTGTTCTTCGGGGCAAACGCAAGCTTCGAGGTACAAAAAATCACGCTGAAAGAATCGCAGACCAACCTTCGCCTGACCTTCGGAGGAAACTATTCCAAAAACAACAACGGAACTTACGACAACGAGTTCAAACCGGAGAAATTCCACTTCTACCTCAGCGCAGACGGTGAGAAATGGAGCGCCGCCGTACCTTACGAAATTAAGAAAGCGAACGAATTCTGGGTGTTTGCCACTGCAAACTTCACGTTGAGCAAAGCAGCCGCCACGCTTTACATCAAATTCGCGGCCGACGAGGCTTCGGTATTCTCCATCGACGATGTGACACTGGTTACCGGAAACGGAGGAACCCCAATCGACTTAAGCGAAGGCGGAGAGCCGGAACCGCCGGTTCCCGGAGAACCCAAAGCCATTACAATCCCCGAGTTGATCGCCATGATGACTCCTTCGCAGACAGTGATCGACGCGAGTGCCGACCGTTTCTTCGAGGCTGTGGTACAGAATGACGTAGAAGGCGGCAACTACTCGAACAACAACCTGATTCTTGCCACCGAAAACAGCCAAGAGCCCAAAAACGGCATTACGCTATACGGAAATCAGGTAGAACCTTCGGGCGATTTGAAATTAGCAAAAGGCGACAAGGTGAAAGTAACCCTGTATAAAGGACTGGCCAAGGTGGTCAACTATAACGGAATGTATGAAGTCACAGGCGGTGCTAAAGACACGTGGGTAAAAGTTGAGAAAACAGGCACGGCGACCATTACTCCTTTCGCCATTGCTCCGGACAAATTGGCGGATTATCAGGGAATGACCGTAACGATAGAAAAAGCGACTCCCAAAGCCGCCGGAGTATGGGGAGTAGAAAGTCCGCATACATTCACTGCTGCCGGAAAAGAGTTTGCGGTGTTCTGCAAAAAGGACGCAAAAGCTTTTGTCGGACAACCGTTTGCGGCAGTGGAGGGTAATATCACCGGTATCGCAACCGTGTTCAAGAACAATGCGCAACTGTCTCCGCGAAACATGGATGATGTGAAGGACTTCGCATCCAATAAACCTGTAATCGTATCTGTCACCCCCGCATCGGTAAACTTCACAGCCGAAGGAGGAAGCCAAATACTGGAAGTAAATGTTTCGAACCAAGGAAGCAACAAGCTCTCGATCAGCGAACTGACAGGCATCCTTTCCGCTACACTGGAAGGCAACAAAGTAACGGTCACCGCTCAAGCGAACAATAATACCGAAGCGGTTGAGCAGGAATTGACCATCAGCATCAACGGCGGAAACAGCGTGAAAGTCGCGATCAAAGTAGCCGGGAAAAGCGCAGGTAACGACACCAAGGGAGTATTCGAGTCAATGACTCCGTTCTTGTTGAACAGCAGCACGGCGCAGAATAAAAACGCTTACAAGCAAGACCTTTCCATAGACGGCAAAGAGGTTGAAGGACTAAAACTTGGAACAAGTAAAAAAAGCGGAATGTTTACTACCGGTGCGCTCGGCGTTACCGGCAATAAAAAGCTTTCGTTCTATGGCGCCGCATGGAAAGGAGAAAAAATGACCGTATACATCAAAGTCAACGGCGGAGGTAGTATAGACGGCGATAACAAGACGCCGCAAATCTCCGGCAATGACGCATTAACGGGTACAGGCGTATTTACCGTAACCTTTACCGATGAAGATTATTACACTTTCAATCTGACCGGACTTACAGCCGCTTCTACAATCACAATCGCTACCGACGCCGAATTTACAGGAGATGGAGCCAAAGCGCGCGGCGTGATGTGCGGCTTCCAATTATATTAACATTACAAACTGTTATCCGTCCGGAAAGCAATGATGGATGCAACCGGACGGATAGCCTTTTTATCTCGTATTAATGAAAAAATTCTTAAACAAATATAGCTTGCTCTACAACTTCGGTTTGCCGGGTGTTCTCCTTCTTTTTTTGTCTCTTTACGGCTGCGACAAAGGAAGTTCGGACGACTCTCCCAAGTTGCCGAATGAAGCCCGCTGGAAGATATCGTCTACCGTAAACTCGACCAAAGGTTCGCTTGCGCTGCTCATCACGGGAACAGCGGGAACTCCATGGAGTGCGGAGATAACCGAAGGGAGCGCATGGTGTTCGTTCGGATACAACGACGCCACCCTCACCGCGACAAAAGGAACGGTGAAGGAGGGGCTCAACGTGTTGTACGTATATTATACCACGAATAACGGAGGGGAAGAGCGCGAAGCAAAAGTCACTTTCCGGTTCGACGGGGAGGAAGCGCAAACTTTCCCCCTGACACAGCTGGCCTCTTCGCAGCAGAACCTGCCCGCTTTCGATGTATGGGCGGAAATTCCGGCTATGAAGGAAAACGCCGACTATCAGTACGTGACTCATTACGCTTCGCTGGACAATAAAAGGGTACGAAACTATTCGCTTTGCTTCGACAAGAGCAAGAAAGCGGCTTTGTGGGTGGCTTATCCCATACACGCCGCTTATATGCGCACCGGCAAACGCACGGACGCATGGGCGTTCGACCCCATCATACCGGAAGATGTGCAGGCAAACTGCATCGAACGTTCGTACCGCGGATCCTACGACCGGGGACACCAGATAGCCTCAGCCGACCGTTTGAGCACCTACGAAATGAACGCGCAGACTTTCTATATGTCGAATATGACTCCGCAAACCAGCCGCCTGAATCAGGACATGTGGGCGCAACTGGAGGCTAAAGTCCGTAGCAACAAATGTTCGGATACGTTGTACGTGGTAACGGGCGCTCACTTCGCACAGGGATATTCGACAACAACAGACGGCATGGGTAAACCGGTTCCGGTTCCCACGCATTACTACAAATTGCTGCTGCGCACCAAAACGGGAAAGACCGGGAAAGCGATCAAGGACTGTTCGGAACTGGAATTGCAGTCTATCGGATTCTGGGTGGAACACCGGTCGTACGGAAACATCCAGCCTCCACGTTCCATCTGCACCACAGTAGCGGACATCGAAGCCAAAACAGGCTTCAAGTTCTTCCCGCAAGTGCCGGAATCTGTGAAAAAACAAAAAGAACCCGCCAAATGGGGAATAAACTAATGAGCCGTTGCGTATGAAAAAGATATTATTAACCCTTGTGCTCCTCGCGTTTCTGACTTCGTTCAACTTCGCTCAGAAACCCTACAAGATCGTATTCTACAACCTCGAGAACTTATTCGATACCATCAACGACCCGGAGGTTCTCGATGATGAATTTACCCCGGAAGGAGCAAAAAGATGGAACACTGCGAAGTATAACAAGAAACTCGGCAATATAGAGCGCGTGCTCTTCGACATTGCCGCCGTGAACAAAGATTATCCGGCCGTGATCGGTGTAGCCGAAATTGAGAACCGGACGGTGCTGGAAGATCTGATAGCGACTCCGAAACTCATTCCGGGCAACTACCGGATCGTTCACTTCGATTCGCCCGACGCGCGCGGAGTAGACGTGGCTTTCTTCTACCGCCCCGATGTGTTCAAGATTCAGGGACAAAAACCTTTCAAGGCGGATATTCCCGAACCTGAGTTCAGAACACGCGACATCCTGTCGATGTGGGGAACGATAGGCGGAGAACCCTTCTTCTTTATGGTGGCTCACTGGCCTTCGCGGCTGGGAGGAAAAGAAGCGTCGGAATCGAAACGCATGGCGGTGGCCCGGCAGATGCGCCACATTACCGACTCGGTGAGGCGTGACAACCCCGCCGTCAAGGTAGTGATGATGGGCGACTTCAACGACGACCCTACCGACAAAAGCATAGCCGAAGGACTGGGAGCCAAATACAAGATAAAAGACTTGAAACAGGGCGACCTCTACAACCCGTATGCCGAGATGCTGAAAGCCGGATACGGAACATTGGCTTATTCGGATTCGTGGAATATCTTCGACAACATCGTTGTTTCGGACAATCTGGTGACGGGCGGAAGCAACACGCTGAAGTTGCAACGCGCGCGCGGCTCGAAATACTACGGAAACATCTTCCACGCGCACTACATGGAGCAGAAAGAGGGGCAGTTCAAGGGATACCCTCTGCGCACCTTCGTAGGCGATAACTTTCAGGGCGGCTTCAGCGACCACTTCCCCGTATATATCTATGTAGGCAAATAAAATAAATTAGTGCATATGAAAATCAAAACAATCCTCTTCGTGGTATTTTCTTTGATATCATTCGCCGTTTTCGCACAAGACCAAGGCGGTATCAAAGGTAAAGTCGTATCCCGCACGACACGCAATGCCATAGAAGGCGTAAAGGTGACGTTAACGCCGGGAAATGTCACCGCCCGTACCGACGAAACGGGAAATTTCCTGTTCGAACACCTGGCAAAAGGAGAATATAACCTTACGTTCGAGACGGCGGATTTCGAATCGCTGACCTTGGCCGTACGCGTAGACAGGTTAATAAGGGACTTGAATCAGGTAATCTTAGTGCCCGAAAGCACGCAAACGCCTATCGACGATGCGGTGTTCGCGGAGTTCGACACGGAATCGGCAGGCGACGCTCAGGTGTTGCCCTCTTCGCTTTCGGCTTCGAAAGATGTGTTCAACAACATCGCTTCCTATAAGTTCAGCGAGATGCGCTTCAATAACCGGGGCTACGATTCGCAATACTCCGACGTATCGGTGAACGGAATCCGGATGAACGACGCCATGACGGGTTATACTCCCTGGTCGCTCTGGGGCGGGCTGAACGACGCTACGCGCAATCAGGAAGTGACTTCGGGGCTGAACATGGGAGCCGCCGGAATAGGCGGGATTGGCGGAACGACCAACATCAACACGCGGGCTTCGCAGATCCGCAAAGGATTCCGGGCAAGCGTGGTGAACGCGAACTCGATGTACCGCTTCCGTGGCATGCTGACTTATGCCTCGGGGAAAAAAGACAACGGATGGTCGTACGCTTTATCGGTATCCACCCGACAGGGAGGAAACGACTATGTACGGGGAGTTTACTACAACGCATTCGGGTATTTCGCAGCCATCGAAAAGCAGTTCGACGACCGCCATCGCCTGGCGCTATCGGTGCTCGGCGCACCGACCGAACGCGGAGCGCAACAGGCTTCTACGCAAGAAGCGTATGACTTGGTGGGAAACAACTATTACAACCCGAACTGGGGATGGCTGAACGGCAAACGGGTGAACGCGCGCGTGCGCAACTACCACGAGCCGATTGCCATGCTGAACTATACGTTCGACATCGACGAACGCTCGCAACTGAACGTGGCGACTTCTTTCCGCTTCGGACGGAACGGCTACTCCGCGCTGACGTGGTACGGAGGCCCCGACCCTCGCCCCGACTATTACCGCAATTTGCCGAGCTTCTACCCCAACACGTATGTAGGCGCTCATTTATACGAAGCTTGGATGGCGAATACGGACAACATCCGCCACATCGATTGGGAAAACCTGTACAACATCAACCGGAACCAACCGGTAAATCCTCTTTACGGGACGGGACGCCGCTCTATCAACATGGTGGAAGAGCGTCACGCCGACCAGCTGGACTGGAACCTTCACACACAGTTCTCTCACTTGTTCCGCGACAACTCGAAAGTGAAAGGCGGACTGAGCCTGCGTCGCAACCGCACGGAGTATTACAGCAAAGTGAAAGACTTGTTGGGAGGCGATTACTGGATAGACATAGATAAGTTTGCCGAACGGGACATGGGCGGCCTCGACCCGGTGAAGTATCAGAACAACATGGATTATTACGCCAAGCACGGACATGCGCAAGCCGTGAAGAAAGGCGACAAGTACGGATACGACTACTACGGCAACATCATAGATGGCCGCGCATGGGTAGACTACAACATCGCCAGCGGAAACTTCGGCGTGAACATGGGCGCGGAAGTGGGACACACGACTTTATGGAGACACGGAATCTGGAAGAAAGGACTGTTTCCCGACAACTCGCAGGGCGACTCGAAGAAAAAGAACTTCCTGACCTACAAGTGGAAGGCAAACTTCAGCTACAAGCTCTCGGCGGGACACTCGCTCAACGCCAACCTCTTCTATATGGAGAACGCGCCTTCGTTCCAGTCGTCTTTCGTATCGCCGCGTACCCGCAACGACATAACTCCGGGACTGACGCTCGAAAAAGTGTTCGGAGCCGACGCTTCGTATAACCTGCGCATAGGAGACATGAAAGCCCGCATCTCCGGCTACTACACCAAATTCATGGATCAGTCGAAAGTGCTGTCTTACTACGACGACGTGGCAATGACGTTCTCCAACTTCGCCATCAGCGGCATCGAGAAACAGCATTTCGGACTTGAAGCCGCCGCCACGGTGCCTCTGTATGCAGGGCTTTCGCTGAACGGAGCCGTAAGCTGGGGACAGTTTACCTACGACAACAATCCGGACTTCGTGCAGATTCAGGACAACAGCGGCATGGTGAAGAATGAAGGAAAGGTGTACTGGAAAAACTTCCGCGTGGAGAGCACGCCGCAGACGGCTATGAACATCGGTCTGTCGTACCGCGGACGGAGAAACTTCTTCGCTTCTGTGGACCTGAACTATTACAACAACATGTATTTGTCGATGAGTCCGCTCTACCGCACCGACGCCGTACTGACACCGGGCATGACGGCGGAAGACATCATCAGCATACGCAAGCAGGAGAAGTTCGACAAGGCTCACGTGCTCAACGCAAGCGTAGGGAAGAACTGGTACATCCGCCGCGCGTATACCCTCGGGTTCAGCCTCGAAGTGAAGAACCTGCTGAACGACCAGGACATCAAGACCGGCGGATACGAACAGATACGCCTGCTGAAGAATAAGGAGGAAGCGTATCAGAAGTACCAGCCGTTCGACTCGAAGTATTTCTACATGTTCGGCACTACCTACTACATGAATGTTTATCTCCGTTTCTAAGGATAAGTAAAAAAGGATAATTATGAACAAGATATTGAAACTATGTATGATTATAGCGGCGGGGCTGAGCATAAGCAGTTGCTATAACGAGTTTGAAGAGCCGGCTCCCGCCAAGGTCTGGACCAAGGCGGACTTTGCCGGAAGCAAATACATCTCTATCAGGGATCTCAAGCAACTCTTCTATGCGGCGCACGGAAACTCCGCCGCCAGTCTGGGGAAAACGCTTGAGATAACGGAAGATTACGTAATCGGCGGACGGGTGATTTCGAGCGACCAAGCCGGCAATGTGTACAAGTCGGTGTACATCTACGACGACGCGTCCGAATCGGCCATCGAGCTGAAACTGATGGTGAGCAACTATGTGTCTTTCCCTGTGGGGCAGATGGTATTTGTGAAAGCCAAAGGACTTGCTGTCGGCAATTACCGGTATATGCTGAGCGTGGGCGGCATGCCTACAAAGGATGATATTGCGAAAGGCTATGCCAACAGAAACATCGAACAGTCTATTTTCGTGAACCGCCATATCTTTAAAGGCGAGATAGTGAAACCGACCGCAGCCGATACGCTTGTGGTAACGGCAGACAACTACAAAACGAAGCTGAACGACGACGCGCTGGGCCGCCTCGTGCGTTTCGAAGGATTGACTTATAAGGAAGGAATATTCGACAAAGACAGGTATCCGCAATATCTGGAGACGCTCTACCCGAACGGATCCACCACGGCGCAATACACCAATAAGTATTACGTCGAAGAGGGGTTGCCGCCCACATACGCATACAGCTACAACGGCGCCCACTACTACGGTTCTTCGGTGTTCGGCTATGAAGGCACGAGCATGGAGAGCGGCAACTATATCGTGCGCGTAAGCGGATATGCCAACTTCGCGCTCCATCCGCTTCCGACGAACGGAGCAAAAGGAGATATTACGGCTATCTATACGAAATATTCCTCAAAAAGCGGCGGGTTCGTGAAATACCAACTGCTGATCAACAGTTTCGACGACATCCGCTTCTGAAGGCAGAAAGCGTCTGCTTTACACGGACAAATAAAGATTACTTGCCAAAGAAGTATCTCGCGTTTGCCTGAAAGAAAGAAGCTGTAAAAACTCAAATGCAACGAAGACAAACTTCCGGTCTGAAACCGGATATCTTCGGTTGCTGTAAGAATAGCCCTGTTACTACTTCAGCATGAAGTTTGATGGTTTTGATGAAGCTGATTCCCGGTCGCTCGGCAAAACCTTCATTACTTCAGCATGAAGTTTGGCAGGGCTATTTTATGTTTGTCTCTTACAATCCGCCACCTTTCCGGCTGTGCCGATTTAGTTTAGCAGTTATGTGCATATACGAACTTACCCAAGAATACGTTAATGCTGGTAAACTTGGGTAAGACTTTACAGATATTGTTTGGGGAAATACTTCCCCGCAACGGTCAGCGCTGCCCTTCGCCATCGTTGTTCCCGCCGCTTTTCACATCGTCGTTGGTAATGCTGCGCGCTGTTTTCTTCACGCTCGCCTGCAATTTACCCATCCGGTAGCCGATGGTGAACCCGAAACGGCGGTCAGGATAGCGGTATGAGTTACGCGACAGGAAGTTGACTCCCTCCGTACGATTGGTATAAGTCCGATATTCTTGAAGGAAGTTGTTGCAAAAAACATTCAGCGTCAGGCGGTCTTCCTTCAGGAAAGAGCGGCTGAGCGACAGGGCGTAGTAATTGTATCCCGACCCTCTGCCTTGCAGGTTGATGTAGGGTGTGCTTCCTCCCGCGTTCAGGCTCGCGCGCAACTTCAGAGGGAAAGTATGCTGAATGCCCGAATGGAAAGAACCCGTCCAACCGTAGTTGTGCAAGCCCTGCGCAGGGCTTCTCATATCATTGTAGCTTCCGTAACCGTTCAGGTAGAAACGTGTCTTGGGAGAAAGGTTCCAGTTGAAGTAAAGGCTCAACCCCGTGTTCCTGCTTTTCCCGATGTTGGCGTATGTGCTGTACAAAGCGCCCCGGGGCGCCAGATGCGTGGGGTCGTTGTCGAATATCTCTCCTTCGGGAGCGGTAATCAAACGGGTTACATTCTGTATGCCGTTGTTGTTGAACGAGTGGTTAAGCGACAGATTGATGTTGAGCTTCGGCCCGAAACTGCTGTAGGAGAATTGGAAAAAGTGGCTTTTCTCGCTCTTCAGGTCGGAATTTCCCTGACTGATGAACATGGGGTTTTGATTGTTGAAATACGGATTCAGGCTCCAGATTCCGGGCCGCCAGATACGCAGATTGTAGGCCAATCGCAGGTTCTGCGTCTTTCCCACCTTCATGCCGAGCATCACGGAAGGCACGATATCGCTGAAATCGGCACGGAAATCCTCACCGGGACCTACCAGATACTTCACCCGCTGTATGGTCTGTTCGTAGCGCAACCCCGGCTTGAAAGAGAAGTCTTTGTACTTCAGCGTATACCCCCCATAAGCCGAAATGATGTGGTTGAGGTGACGGTAATCGCTGCTGCGCGAATCGCTGTACACGTAATCCTCGCTTCCCCCGACGGCCTCGAACAGATTGTTTTCGCTCGCATTCCGCCGGTAGATGTATTTCACTCCCCCTTCCACCGTATGCATCTTGGCGATGGGCGTCGTGTAGTCGACTTGGAAGGTATGTTCCGTCGTACCCGTACTTCCATCCGAACGGACGTTTGTCAGTTGCAGGCGTTTGATCAGTTCTTCCCTCTGCGCTTCGGGAAATATATCGAGATAAACATTGTAATAATCGTTCCCTCGGGGTTGCATGCTCGTTTTATAAGAAAGGGTGAGCATCCGCTCTTTGTTTCTGCGCGAAACGCGCTGGTAATCCACGCTCCCGTCGATCGAGTACCACGAATACTTTCCCGAATGATCGGTACGGAAGCGGTAGGCAACATCTTGATGATTGGCGCCGTACATCACGGTCTGACTGCTTCCGGGAGACTTGTTTTTGCCTCCATACATGCCGAAATTGACAGAGAGCAACCTCAACGTGTCTATTTCGTAGCTCGCTTCCAGATTCCCGTAAAGGAAATTCCCTTTCGACTTATTGGAGCCTTCGGATATCAGATATTTCTCCGTATCCGATTCATAGTTTTCGCGATAACTTTCCGAGTAGCTGCGCGGGTTGTTGTGGTAATTGAGGTTATAGTTGACAGCCATTGTAAGTTTGCCCCGCTTTATCATCCCATAACGGCTGATTCCCAATCCGTTGTTGGTGACTCTTCCGTTGACGGTTGCCGTATAGCCTTCGAATCCTCCGGAAACGGTCACGATGTTCAGCACTCCTCCTACGCCCTCGGCATCGTACTTGGCTCCGGGCGAAGTAATCACCTCGATGTGCTTGATGGTGTTGGCAGGCATACTCTTCAACACCTCTTTGGGGTTGGCGCTCATCATATTGTTCGGCTTCCCGTTCACGTGTATCTTGAATTTGCTGCTGCCGTTCACCTGAATGTTATCTTCACCGTCTACGGTCACCATCGGCACTTTGCGCAACATCTCTATCACGGTGTTCGACTTCGAGTCGGGGTCGTCTTCCACATTGTAGGCAATCTTGTCTACCTCCACTTTCACCAGCGGCTTCTGCGCCACGACCTCCACCCCGCCGAGTTCTTTGGTGGCCTCCGATGTATACAGAGTACCCAAATCGACGTTCTTCTCCTTCTCGGTGAGCACGAACTCCTTCCGCGCGGTTGTCTTGCCGATAGAGGAAAGAGTGATGAGGTAAGTGCCGGGCATGGCGGTCATCTTCTCCTGAAACTTCCCGTTCGCTCCCGTGACAGCCATTTTCACCACCTTGTCGGGCGTGTTTTTATTCACGATCCGGATGGTCGCGTATGGTTCTCCCTCATGCGTAAGCGAATCCACAAGCACTCCTTTCACCGTGTACGTGTGAATGGCCGCCTGTTGCGCAAAGCTATCGGATGAGATAAAGAAAAAGAAACATAAAAGCAGCAATAGTAGCAGTCTGTTTTTCATGATGAAATATATTTGGTTGCATTTCATACCGATGCCGCCAATATCGGCAAACCGGCTCTGTCGGCTCCAAAAATAGTTGATTTTCTTTTTATTACAAGTTTACGTATCGTTAAAAAAAGGGAAAACACCTCAACAAAACTGCAAAACACCGGAGAAGACAATTACCGAAAACTGTTCGTGTATATGGCAGACGCTGCAACAAACCCGCAAAACACCGGAGGAGTCAACTACCGAAAACTGTTCGTGTACATGGCAGACGTTGCAACAAACCCGCAAAACACCGGAGGAGACAATTACCGAAAACTGTTTGTGTACATGGCAGACGCTGCAACAAACCCGCAAAACACAGGAGGAGACAACTACCGAAAACTGTTCGTGTACATGGCAGACGCTGCAACAAACCCGCAAAACATGGGAGGCAAAAACCGGTTTCTCCCCTCCCGAGCAAGGCTCGATGAGCGGGAAATATGCTTCCGCCGTAACGGACATATATGCTTGCCGCGGTGTCCATATATACTCACTGCGGTAGCTATATATACTCACCGTGGTAGCCATATATACTCACCGACGCTAACCATATATACTCACCGCGGTAGCCATATATGTCTACCGCGACGCCGAAACGTACCCGCAAAATCAGAGAAACAACGGCCGGACAACAGGAACGTTTCGCCGTTCTTATGATCAGAAATAAAAGAAACAAAGCAGCAGCAGGTTCGCGCCTATCACCGTGCCGAATCCGCCAAGAATCCAAGGACGCAACTTGCTCCCTTTGCCGGCGAAGAACAAAGCATAGAACATATTCACCAACATGTTACTGACAATGGCCTGCATGCTGCAAGCCGCAATAATCAGAATCGTCACGCCGCCGGTACCTTGCAGCAAATTCAGGATAAACGGAGTAATATCGCTGAATCCGGAAATGAACGAAAGGAGCTGCAATCCTCCCGTGCCCGCATACACCAGCGTATAATGGGTAAGGACGGTAAAGACTACAAAAAGTACGGAGAAGATCAACGCCACTTTAAATTCCAAGGGGTTGCTGGTGTCTTCCTCTTCTTCATCGCTCACGCCGGCAAATTCTCCGTTCTGTCGCCGCGAATGGATGAACCATGCCGTCGAAGCGGCTATTGCCGACATGATGAGAAGATAAGGATAAATGACGAGAAAAGCCTCCCGATTGAAAATCAATATGAGAATCAGGAAACGCAGGAACATCATACTGATAGCCAGCAGCATCGCTGCAACGTATTCGGTCGCTTTTTGCCCGGAAGCATTCCGGCTCCTGCGCGCCAGCACGGAGATAGTGGCGGTGCTGCTGTACAGTCCGCCCAGAATACCCACGACAAGCACTCCCGATTCGCGGAACACATATCGCTTAAGCAAATAGGAAAGGTAGGAAATGCCCGAAACCACCACCGTTGCCAGCCAGATGGAATAGGGAGTGAGGCGTATGCCCGGAATGATATCGGTATGCGGAAGCATGGGCAAAATAATGCCGCTGATGGCAAGGAACTTTGCCAGCGTAATCATTTCGTCGCTTTTCATCCGCTGGGCAAGCTCGGTAAAGGTATGCTTCAGCTCGGTGAGCAAAAGAACGGTGACCACTATCAGCACATAGAACCACGAGGGCTGGGTGGCTACGATGGGAGCGATGCAGTAAGTGATGAGGGCGATAATGATGGTAGTGACCCCGAAAACGTTGAATTTCGACTGTTTGACGTAATAGTTCATCCCCAGCAGCATGCCCAGCACGGCGCCTCCGCCCATAAAGAGCCTGAGTCCCGAAGGGTCAAGTATATAGAGCAGATAACCGAGGATGCCGATGAAAGTAAATGTACGGTCGGTTCCGAAGAGCGTCGTTTCCCCTTCGCGCTTAAGGCTGATGCGCCGCTGGGAAAGCCCGATAAGAAGAGAAAAGAGGGTTACCAACACGAAAGTGACGAACTCCTGAGGCAAAAAGTCGTATAGCTTCTCCATACCATCTCGTTTTTAAGTACGGAGACAAATATAGGATTTATTTGATAATAATCACCAACTTCTGTACGGATTCTTCATGAGCTGCGAGTTGTAGTAGCGTATGTCTCCGGTCACCTCTTCGCCGATAAAGGCAGGCTTTACAAACGCTTCTTCTTCCGATCCGAGTTCGACCTCCGCAAGAATCAGCCCTTCGTTGTCGCCATGAAACTCGTCGACTTCGAAAACGTGACGCCCGCTACGCACCAGATAGCGTGTCTTGTCGATCATGCCCGCTTCGCAAAGCTTCATCAGCTCGACAGCCTCGGACAAAGGCAATTCTTTCTCCCACTCGTAACGGCTGGCGCCCGAAGCGTTGGAAGCTCCTTTGATGGTGAGATAACCCTTCCCTTCTCGGATACGAACGCGCACCGTGCGGCCGGAGGAGGCGCAGATATACCCTTGCGTAATCCTGTCGTGAGCGAAAGCCTGCGACTTGAACTCACCGGAAACCAAAAACTTACGTTCTATTTCTTGTGCCATAACGGTATGCATAGAAGCAAAAACAACAGAGGATATGGATGCCTGCCGCAAATGCGCACAATCCTTCCATATCCCCTGTAGCTGTTTTATCCGAGGAAGGAGAACGATATCATCAGAAGCAATGCCAGAATAAGCAATGCGATAAAAATTATTTTCATCACTTTCCGCGCCTGTTCTTCTTCCTTCTTGCTGCGTGCTCTTTTCTTTTTGCTTTTACCCATAATACATCAGCTTTAAAGTTCAACGCTAACAAAGTAAAAACAAATCCATAAACTTTCCAAAAATAACTCCTTCTTTTTTCAAACCTTGCTTACAGCTTCAAGGAATGAGTGAAAGCCGAAGCGAACCCTATCCTACTTCTTTCTTGAAACTCTGTTTACAGACTTAAGAAGTGGGCGAAAGCCGAAGGAAAGGCTATTCCCCTTTTTTCTTGAAACCCTGCTTACCCCCTCAAGAAGTAGGCGAAAGCCGAAGCGAACCCTATCCTACTTCTTTCTTGAAACTCTGCTTACAGACTTAAGAAGTGGGCGAAAGCCAAAGCAAACCCTATCCTACTTCTTTCTTTAAAACTCTGCTTACAGACTCAAGAAGTAGGCGAAAGCCGAAGCGAAGCCCATCCTACTTCTTTCTTGAAACTCTGCTTACAGCCCGTCAGGCAGTTCGTTATGATTACGAGCATGCAAGCTGCGAAAGCATCGGGCGAAAAGCGTTATTCGGAACTCATCAGGTAAGCTTTGATAAAGTCGTCGATCTTGCCATCCATCACTCCGTTCACATCCGAAGTCTGATGATTGGTGCGGTGATCCTTCACCCGGCGGTCGTCGAACACGTAGCTCCGTATCTGAGATCCCCACTCGATCTTCTTCTTTCCCGCCTCTACCTTTGCCTGCTCCGCCATGCGGTGTTGCAGCTCCTTATCGTACAAGATGGAGCGGAGCTGGCGCATGGCGTTCTCGCGGTTCTTCGGCTGGTCGCGCGTCTCGGTATTTTCAATCAGGATTTCTTCTTCCTCCCCGGTGTACGGGTCTTTGTATTGATAGCGCAGACGAACGCCCGACTCCACCTTGTTCACGTTCTGTCCGCCGGCTCCGCCGCTTCGGAACGTGTCCCACGAAATACGTGCAGGCTCGATGCTCACCTCAATGCTGTCGTCTACCAACGGGGTGACGAATACCGAAGCGAACGAAGTCATACGCTTTCCCTGCGCGTTGTACGGAGAGACACGCACCAGCCGGTGCACCCCGTTCTCCCCTTTCAGGTAGCCGTAGGCGAAATCTCCCTCGATGTTGATGGTACAGGTCTTGATGCCCGCCTCGTCTCCTTCCTGAAGGTTGGCGATGGTGGCTTTATATCCGTTTGTTTCGGCATAGCGGAGATACATACGCATCAGCATCGACGCCCAGTCCTGACTCTCCGTGCCTCCGGCTCCGGAATTGATCTTCAGCACACAGTCCATCTGGTCGGCCTCTTCGCGGAGCATATTCTTGAGTTCCAACGCTTCCACTGCCGCGCTCGCCTTCGCATAAGCGGCATCCACTTCATCCTCCGTCACCAACTCCTCCTTACAGAAATCGAAAGCCAGAGCCAGTTCGTCGGCCAGTGTACGCACTTCGTTGTAACCGTCTATCCATTTTTGCAGGTCTTTCACCAGCTTCATCTGGGCTTCGGCTTTCTTCTGGTCGTCCCAAAAGCCGGGAGCTTGCGTCCTCAATTGTTCTTCTTCGACTTGAATTTTCTTCCCGTCGATGTCAAAGATACCTCCTCAGCGCATCCGTGCGCTCTTTCACGTCTTTAAGTTGCTCGATAGTGATCATTGTATATCATTTTTTTTTGATTTGCCGGGCAAAGATAAGGAAAAATCCGCTACCTTTGTTTCTGTTACCTAAATGTTATCGCTATTATGAATAAACTTTTCAAACAATCATGCCTGTCGCTTTTTCTTTTGTTAGCAGCGGGCGCATGTACTTCATCGGGAAAGTACGACTATGAAACAGTTCCCAACGATCCGCTGAAAGCCCGCATCTACACGCTGGACAACGGATTGAAAGTTTATCTGACGGTAAACAAAGAAACTCCCCGTATTCAAACCTATATCGCCGTACGGGTAGGAGGAAAGAACGACCCCGCCGAAACCACCGGACTTGCCCACTACTTCGAGCACCTGATGTTTAAAGGAACCCGGCAGTTCGGCACGCAGAACTATGAAGCCGAAGAACCGCTGCTCGACGAGATAGAACGGCAGTTCGAGATTTACCGCAAAACGAAAGACGAGGCGGAGCGCAAAGCCATATACCGCGTCATCGACAGTCTTTCGTACGAAGCTTCGAAGTATGCCATTCCCAACGAGTACGACAAGCTGATGACCGCCATCGGATCTACCGGAACGAATGCCTACACGTGGTACGACCAGACCGTGTATCAGGAAGACATTCCGTCGAACCAAGTAGAAAACTGGGCGAAAATTCAGGCCGACCGCTTCGGGAACAACGTGATACGCGGATTCCATACCGAACTGGAAACCGTGTATGAAGAGAAAAACATGTCGCTCACGCGAGACATGAGCAAGGTACAGGAAGCAATCTTCTCCTCGCTTTTCCCCAAGCACCCCTACGGCACGCAAACCGTACTGGGCACGCAGGACGACTTGAAGAACCCCTCGATTACGAACATCAAGAACTATTACAAACAATGGTACGTGCCCAACAACATGGCAATCTGCATGTCGGGCGATCTGGACCCGGAAGCTACCATCGCCATTATCGACAAGTATTTCGGGGAGATGAAGCCGAACCCCGAACTGCCCGTGCTCAACCTTCCTAAAGAGGAGTCCATCAACGAGCCTGTGGTTCGGGAGGTGATGGGACCGGATGCCGAAATGGTGTCGTTGGCATGGAGATTCCCCGGAGTTTCCGATAAAGAGTACGAGACCATGCAGGTCATCTCACGTGTTTTGTACAACGGGAAAGCAGGGCTCATCGACCTGGACCTGAACCAGCAGCAAAAAGTGCTGACCGGATACGGATACTTAATGGGGCTGAGCGATTACTCCGCGCTGATTCTGGGCGGAAGGCCCAAACAAGGGCAGACGCTGGAAGAGGTCAGAGACCTGATGCTGAAAGAGATAGAGAAACTGCGCATGGGAGATTTCGACGAAAAAATGTTGGAGGCCAACATCAACAACCTGAAGCTGTATGAACTGCAAAGAATGGAGAACAACGACGGTCGGGCCGACATGTTCGTCAGATCGTTCATCAACGGGACTTCGTGGAGCGACGAAGTGACAGCCCTCGACCGCATGGCTAAACTGACCAAAACGGATATCGTCGATTTTGCCGGCAAATATCTCAAAGACACCAACTATGCCGTGGTATACAAAAAGCAGGGAAAAGACCCGAACGAGAAAAAGATGTCCAAGCCCGAAATCACTCCGATCGTAGCCAATCGAGACACGGCAAGCGCTTTCCTGAAAGAGATACAAGAAAGCAAAGCGAAACCTATCGAACCCGTATTCCTCGACTTCGAGAAAGACATGGACCGCCTGAAGGCGAAATCGGACATTCAGGTGCTTTACAAACAGAATACGGTGAACGACCTCTTCCGGCTCATCTATGTATTCGACATGGGCAACAATCACGACAAAGCGTTGGGAACGGCCTTCGATTATCTGGAATATCTGGGAACTTCCGAACTCACCGCCGAACAAGTGAAGAGCGAGTTCTACCGGCTTGCCTGCAACTTCTCGGTAATGCCGGGCAACGAACGCACCTATGTCATGCTGTCGGGGCTTAATGAGAACATGCCGGCTGCCATGAAGCTGTTCGAAGCACTGCTGGCGGACGCACAAGTGAACAAAGAAGCCTACAACAATCTGGCGGCGGATATTCTGAAAGCACGGACCGACGCTAAGCTGAACCAACGGCAGAACTTCACGCGCCTGATGAATTATGCCCAATACGGACCGCAGTCCCCCTCCACTCACATGCTATCAAAAGAAGAATTGGAGAAGATGGATCCTCAGGAACTGGTCGACCGCATTCACAGGCAGAACAGTTACAAGCACCGTATCTTATACTACGGGCCGAGCAGCAAAAAAGACCTGCTGAGCACCATCGACCAGTATCACCGCGTGCCGGAAACGCTCCTCGACATACCGCAGGGCAACGAATTCCCGTATCTCGCCACTCCGGAGACGAAGATACTGATCGCTCCCTACGAGGCGAAGCAGATTTACATGGCGCAAGTATCGAATATGGAAAAGAAGTTCGAACCGGAATTCGAACCCTCGCGCGAGCTCTACAACGAGTATTTCGGCGGCGGAATGAACTCCATCGTATTTCAGGAAATGCGCGAAACGCGTAGCCTGGCATATTCGGCATGGGCTTGGCTGAACCAGCCCAGATACCTGAAGTATCCTTATACGATATATACGCAGATCGCTACGCAGAACGACAAGATGATGGATGCAATCCGTACGTTCAACGAGATAATGAACCAAATGCCCGAATCGGAGACAGCTTTCAAACTGGCTAAAGACGGGCTGATAAACCGCTTGCGCACAGACCGCATCATCAAAATGGACATTATCTGGAGCTACATCCACGCACAAGACCTCGGCATGGATAAGGACAGCCGCATCAAACTGTACAACGATGTACAGAAAATGACTTTGAAAGACGTTGTGGAGTTTCAGAAGCAATGGGTGAAAGGACGTAACTATGTCTACTGCATCTTGGGCGACAAGAAAGAGCTGGATATGGAAAAACTGAAGGAAGTAGGCCCCGTGGAAGAGCTTACTCAGGAGCAAATATTCGGATACTAACCGAGAAGGCAACCGCAAACCGGGGTCTCCGCAAAGCCATGGCTGCAAAACGTTTCGTTTGTACGCCGGGCATTGCGGAGACCCCGGCGCGTTATCGGCCTCCGGCGAAGCAGCAGGCGGCGGAGCGATGAAGGGCGATTGCCTGCTATCGGTTGCCGCCACACCGAACAGAAAGCAATCACAGGACATAAAAACAGAAGCTCTGCCGGAAAACGACAGAGCTTCTGTTTAAGCCAAACGGAGCCTCCGGCGGAACAAAACAGAGCCTCTGACGAAACTGAGGATTATTCCGAAAATCCGCAGTCAATACGTTCATGCGCAAAGGCTCCGCGTCTCACGGATGTACCGCCCGCACCAGCTACTCCTCATACATCTTGTCGATAATGTCCTTATAGTTTTCGGCAATCACGGCGCGTTTCAACTTCAATGTATTCGTAAGCTCTCCGCGCTCCATGCTGAAAGGCTCGGGAAGGAGCGTAAACCGCTTGATCTGCTCGTAATGGGCAAACTGCTGCTGCAACGTGTCGATACGCATGTTATACAACTTCTGAATGGAAGGATGCCGCAAAAGCTCTTCCATGTCTTTATACTCGATACCTTCTTCTTTCGCATACGCCTTGAGCAAGCCGTATACGGGAACAATGAGCGCGGAAACGAACTTGCGCTGGTCGGCGATAAGAGCTATCTGGTCGATGTAGCGGTCTATCACGAGTTTGGTTTCGAGCACCTGCGGAGCGATGTACTTTCCGTTCGATGTCTTGAAAAGGTCTTTGATGCGTTCCGTCAGGAAGAGCTCTCCGTTCTTGATATACCCGGCGTCGCCCGTATGGAACCATCCGTCGGCGTCGATGGCCTTAGCCGTCACGTCGGGCTTTTTGTAATACCCTTTGGTGATACTCTTGCCGCGCAGCAGGATCTCATTATCCTTGCCTATCTTCACTTCCAGACCGGGCAGGGGAACGCCCACCGAGCCGATTTCGTAACCTACGGGGAGCGTGCACGAAACGGTGGCGGCAGATTCCGTCAGCCCGTAGCCGACAATCATGTTGATTCCTACCGAGCGGACGAACTCATTGATCTCATCGGGCACTGCCGCACCGGCTGTAGGAAAGAAGTTCCCGTTTTCGATACCGATGGTTTTCTTCAGCAACGAGTAGATGGTCTTTTCGTAAAACTTATATTTCAGCTGGTTCATCACGGGCGGTGTCTTTCCGAAACGAAGATACTCCAGATTGTGCACCCTGCCCACTTTGAGGGCATCGAGCATCAGCGCCTTCTTCAATCCCGTAGTTTCCCGTATTTTCTCCTGCACGCCGTCGTAAACCTTTTCCCAGAAGCGAGGTACACCGCACATCACAGTGGGGCGGATTTCTTTAATGGTGGTTTGAATATCCGTCGGCCGCAGATTGATGCATATCTGCACTCCTTTGTGGATGCAGAGGTAGCACCATGCTTTCTCGAAGACGTGCGTCAGAGGCAGGAAGTTCATCGACACATCCTTGTCGGACATCGTAGTCAGGCGTTCGTCATGGGAGCGAAACTGCTCGAGATAGCACGAGTGATGCAGCATCACCCCTTTAGGCTCTCCGGTAGTGCCCGATGTATAGAGGATATTCGCAAGGTCGTCGTACGAAGCCCTCGACGTACGGTCTTCTACCGTGATATTGTGAGGAAGACCTTCGCCCATCGCCATGAATTCATCGAAGTAGAGCGACGAAACGTCGCGCGGATCTTTCACAACCGAGCGGTCGAAAATAATCAGCTGCTTCAACGACGGGCAAACGCCGAATATGCTGAAAGCAGCGTCGTACTGGAACTGCTCGCCCACAAAAAGGAAGCGGATGTGCGCGTCGTTGATCATATATTGCGCCTGAGCCGGAGAACTTGTGGCGTAAAAGGGAATCGTTACGGCACGGTTGGCGAATGCGGCAAAATCGACATAAAACCACTCGGGCTTGTTCTGTGAGAAGATACCGATATTCTCTTCTTCTTCCATTCCCATCGCCACCATCGCGTTGGCGGCTTTCCGTACGGTTTTGGAAAACAGATTCCACGAAACGGGAATCCATTGCGCTGTCTCGTAGTCGCGGTATTTCAAAGCTACCTTTTCGCCATACTTTTCGGCGCGACGATGAACCAAGACAGATAAATGATGATAAGTCATATTCATTCTATTTAAATATGGCGCAAAGGTATTAGTTTTATTTCAAACTATTGCTCAAAAGAACTATCTTTGTGCAAATATTAAAATGAATCTAAAGTAAACCGACCGAATGAAATATGATATTTCGTCTATGACGGCAGAAGCCGTCGGACTTCTTAAATCGCTGATCGGCATACCCTCCGTCAGCCGTGAAGAAACGCAGGCGGCAGACTTTCTGCAAAATTACATCGAGGCGGAAGGCATGCAGACCGGACGCAAGGGAAACAACGTGTGGTGCCTCAGTCCGATGTTCGACCTGAAGAAACCGACCATCCTGCTCAACTCCCACATCGACACGGTGAAGCCCGTGAACGGATGGAGGAAAGACCCGTTCGTCCCGCGCGAAGAAAACGGGAAGCTCTACGGGCTGGGCAGCAACGACGCCGGAGCGAGCGTGGTTGCTCTGCTGCAAGTTTTCTTCCGGCTCTGCCGCAGTGCGCAGAGCTACAACTCGATTTACCTGGCTTCCTGCGAAGAAGAGGTTTCGGGCAAAGACGGCATAGAAAGCGTACTGCCGGGACTTCCTCCCATTGCTTTGGGCGTGGTGGGCGAGCCTACCGGGATGCAGCCCGCCATCGCCGAAAAGGGGCTGATGGTGCTCGACGTCACAGCCGTGGGAAAAGCGGGGCATGCCGCGCGGGATGAAGGAGACAACGCCATTTACAAAGTATTGGACGACATCAGGTGGTTTCGCGACTACCGGTTCGAAAAGGAGTCTCCCCTGCTGGGGGCGGTGAAGATGAGCGTTACAGGCATCAGTGCGGGCACGCAGCACAACGTGATTCCGGATCGATGTACGTTCGTGGTAGACATCCGCAGCAACGAACTCTATTCCAACGAAGAGATATTCGACGAGGTGCGGAAGCACATCGCCTGCGATGCCAAGCCCCGTTCTTTCCGCCTCAACTCCTCGCGGATAGACGAGAAGCACCCCTTTGTACAGCGCGCCGTGGCGGCGGGGCGTGTTCCTTTCGGCTCTCCCACGCTCTCCGATCAGGCGCTGATGACATTCCCTTCGGTGAAGATGGGACCGGGACGCTCTTCACGCTCGCATACGGCCGAAGAATACATCGTGCTGAAAGAAATCGAAGAAGCGATCGGGATTTATTTAGAGATTTTGGACGGATTACAGTTGTAAACGTGCGGATTATGAAATTCTTTTTCTATCTTTATCGCCGTTATAACAAATTCGGTATACTAATTTTAAATTTATGAGTATCAGTAAAAGCTTTCTGAAAATCGCGTTCTTCGCTTTGTTCCTGCTGACGGCAGTCTCGGAAGGATACGCGCAAAAATCAAAGAATTCATTCGTCGCCTATTCCGTTTTCGTATCCAACACGCTGGATATCACGTGGGATCTTCCCGAAGGGTTTACCGATCTGCGTTCGTCCACCGTATGGGGGCCGCAGGAAGGAAACTCCGAAAAGATATACGACGCGATGCTCCGCTCCAAAGACGAGCACTGCATCATCCTCTATCCCGGCGTACGCCCGATGTTCTACCACCTGCAACTGAGCGGCGAAGCGGCTTCGCCATTCTACCAGTTGCGCGAAGAGTTGGCAACGGCCTCCGGCGAAGCGGGGCTGACCGAGGCAGAGCTTAATTCGCGCATCATGGCTATCGAGAGCGGAGTTATCAAAGACAGCCTCAACGCCGATGCCATCTACATGGCCGAGCTCCCTCTTGTCAAAGCCTACAAGGGCAAATACCCTTATTGCATCAGCATTTACACCTACAAGAAAGGGCAGCCCTCCATGTTTTTCAAGTGCTTCCTGACAGAAACCGGCAAAAAAATGGAGAACGACTACCTCAGCCGGCTGTTTAAGGCGCTGAAATACCGCAACGACGAGTGGGCTTACAACGAAGACACTTATCTGGAAGAAAGCTACAAGCTCTTCCTGAGAATCAGGGAGTAAAGTTCCGGCGCTACCCGGCGGGAACACCTCTTTCTGCTTTGCAGAGTTTCCGCACGGGCCGCTTCAACATAGTCCGCAGGGGGCCTGCCTGCATACACAGGGCTGCTTGTTCGGATGTGCCAAACTGCCGCTCCACGCGGAAGCTGTGGCTTGCCTGCATACACAGGTTTGCCTGTTCAATCAAAACAGCGGGTAGTCTCCTCTTTCCGCAGCACGACAACCGACGCCCCTCTTTCTCACTATACAGGACTCTTCGGCATACAGGTTTATTTATTCAGCCAAGGTTCGGGATTCAGTTTTTCTTTTTCACGGCGCAACTGGAAGTGTAGCACGGTGCGTCCGTTGTCTGCCCCATCGGAGAAGACCTGCCCGATGGTTTGCTTCGTTTTCACCGTATCGCCCGACTTCACGGAGGCGGAAGCGAGGTTGCAGTAGACAGAGATGTAGTTGCCATGCCGTATCAGCACATTGAACAGTCCGTTCAGCTGAAATACCGCAGCTACCTTGCCGTCGAAAATGGCACGCGCCTGCGCGCCCGGCTTTCCCTGTATGTCGATTCCCTTATTATCGAGCTTCACGTTGCGAAGTCCCTCCACCGCATACTGCCCGTAACGGCTGGTTATGATGTAAGGTCCCGAAATCGGCATGGGAAGGCGTCCTCTGTTGGATGCAAAGTTGCTCGACAATTCGCGGTCCGCCTTACTCATACGGTATGACTCCAATGGTGTCGACTTCGGCTTCGAAGCAGTTCCTGCGGCAGACGCGTCAGCTTTCTCTCCCGCTTTCCGACGGGCGGCGGCTTCACGACGCGCCTCTTCTTCCGCACGCTTGCGGGCACGCTCTATTTCTTCCGCAATCAATTTGTCGATACGGGCGTTCAGTTGGGCGGCTTCCCGCCTCTTCTTGGCAAGTTCGTTCTGCAATCCTTTTTGCTTCTTCTGCAAGTCTGCCACCAGCACACGCTTCTCTTTTTCCTGAGCCTCCAGCTTCTCCTTTTCGCTCTCGCGTTCCTTCAGGAGTTTCTGCTTGGCAAGCTTGACTTGCTGCCGCTCGGCCTTCTTTTTCCGCACCTGCTCTTGTTTCTTCAGAATTTCCTCACCCTGCAAACGCTGAGAAGTGGCATACTCGCGCACGTAGCGCATACGTCTGTACGTCTGCCCCAGATCTTTGGCGGAAAAAATGAACATCAACTTCTCTTCGATGGACTTGTTTTTATAGAGATATTGCACCGAGGCTTCATACTTCGTTTTCTTCTCTTTCAGATCGCGCAACAGGTTGTTCAACTGCTTTTCCAAGCTCTCCAACTCACGGTCGATGGCATCCACATCCCGGTTGATTACCGAGATATACCGTTTTCGTTCCTCAATACGGCCTGTCAGCGCAGACAAATTACGCAATTGGCTTCCCACATTTTTCTTCGTGCTCTTCAACAGCGATTCGCTGTCGGCTATCTGTTTCTGCAAAGCGCCGCGCCGGTTCTCCAACTCCCGGATCAGTTTGTTCGACTGAGCCGACAGCGGGATGCCCCATCCCAAACACACCAACAAGAACACAAAAAGATGTTTCATCGTAATAAAGCTTTCAACATTTGTATTAAATCATCTACGGGAACCTCCTCATATCTGGCTCCGAGTTCGGTAGGATTCATTGCAAACTCCCTGTCCGAGAAATCGTAAAGTCGGATCTTGGCTTTGTCCAGCGAGGGAAGCCCCAACTCTTTCCCTGTCAGTTCCGATTTACCACCGGGCAAAGATGCGTCGAAAAGTATCTTCTCCAACCGCGCGAACTCCACCTCTTTCGAGAACCGGCTTCTGAGTTCTTCCCTTGTGGCACGAACGAATCGTTTGTTCATGCGGTCTACCAGAAGCACCTCATCGGGAGTAGCTTCGATGCGCGCCACTTCGACACGGAACAGAGGCATCAGGAATGACAATTGCACCCGCTCCCTGCTTTTCAGTTTCATGCTTCCGCCCACAGACATCGCCCCGTTCCGCCCCGGAACCGTCAGTTGCAACTTCGACGACAGATACCGGGAAACCTGTCCCTCCGGAACAGTCAGGCGCTTCGTGCTTTTACATCCGGCGAGCGACAGCATTACGACCAGCAAAAGATAAACTCCCTTTTTCATTCGGCAATATATTTCTTTTTTTCTATTTTTTGTTTCAGTGTTTTCGATTTGCTTCCCATCTCCAAGGCTTGCTTCCAATACTTCAAAGCCCCTTCCGTATCGCCCGTCATGTAGTAGATGTCACCGCAATGCTCCACTATCACATCGCTCTTCGCCCCATCGCCCTTCATCGCATTGTCGATGTAAATGCGCGCCTGCGAGTAGTTGCCTTTCTCAAAAAGAATCCACGCATACGTATCGAGGAAAGTGGAATTGTCCGGCTCTGCCTTGATGGTTTTATAGCTCATCTCCTCCGCCCTGTCAAGGTCTCTCCGTTCTACCGACAAGTAATAGGCATAATTGTTCAACGCACTGATATTGGAAGGGTTGTACACCAAAGCCGAATCATAAGCGGCATACGCCTCTGTCATCTGCTTTTTAGTGTGATACATATCGCCCATCATGGCATAAAAGTCCGAAATCAATTCCTTCCGCGTATCGGTAGTGACATGCTCCAACGCCCGCCGCACCACGTTCAGCACACTGTCCGTCTGCTCCGCCTGATTGTAGGCGATAGCCAAATAGTAATAAAGATCCAAAGCATCGGGAGTAGCTTCGATGCCCGGTTCGCAGATTTTGATAATCTGCCGGTAATCTTCTTTCTTCACGGCGGAGCTTATCAGCATCAGCCTCGCAGCCTTGTTGGCCGGATCGAGGTTCACCACCTGCTCCAAAACCGGAACGGAAGCCGCCTCCATGTTCTTTGAAAGCAGGTATTGCGCATAAAGCATCGGAATCTGGGCATTGTCCATATCTTGCGTCATGAGCTTGTCGAACAGCGCAATAACCTCCGTACTGTCTTTGCCCGCTTGCTCGCTTTCTACGATAATCTGGCGCATCACATTGACTTTTGTCAGATCGTCCACCTTTTTGTTCAGCAACAACATGTCGAGCTGCCGGTTGTACAAATCTTTCTCTCCTTTCTGCTCGTAGTAAGATGCCATGGAAAACACAGCCATCGGATTGTCTGGTTCTATAGCCAGTACTTTTTGGTAGGTATCGTAAGCTTCCTCCAACCTCCCGTGCTGGAGGTAAACATCTCCCAAAACGACCTGATACCGCAAGTCCATCGGATACTCCTGCACCAGACTTTCTATCTCGCGGAAAGCCTTTTTGTCATCTTTCATCTGAAGATAAATGCGAAACTTCTCCATAGAAAGCTGTTCGTTCTTTCCCATACGCTTTTCCAAACGGTCGAGGGTAGAGATCATCCGGTCGTATTTCTGTTGCCGCCCGTAAAGATCGAGTAGGTTGAGTAGCGGTTCCTGCTTGTCGGAAAACCGTACCGACATCTGTTCGAGCAGCTCCACCGCCTTATCCGTTTCGTTCTGTTGCTGATAAAGAGCAGCCAATGCCTGACTGTACCAATAGTTGCCGGGAGCGTTCAGCACCGCCTTCTCCAAAGCAGATTGCCCTTGCGGGATCTGACGCAGAAGCAAGTAATACTGGGATATTTCATAGAGTGCGGAAGCTGCGTGAGGATCGATTTCGAGGCAATGCTGCAACATACCGAAAGCAGGAGCATACTCTTTTTTTGCTCTCAGGCGAACAGCCTCCAGAAAGAAATAATCGTATTTCCGTTGCAGTTCGGGCGACAGTTCTTTAGAAGCAGCCGCTACTTCAGCCGCTTTTTTCTTATTGCCTGTCTTCAAAGTTCCGGCAGTTCCGCAGGATACCAGCAATAATGTTGCAATAATCAGACAGCTTATATTTCTTTTCATTTTTCCAGCTCGTTTTTCTTTTTGAATTCTTTTATCCACAAGAGCTTTAACTCTTCTCAACCACTATTTATTATTCTCTCCCGTCTTTAAAGGAGTCATCCGATTTACTCATCCGCTGCCTCCGCCTGCACCAATCACTGCTTTCGTCGAACATCGGCTACTGCTGCAAAACCCTTTGCCGGTGATCTGAGTCAGGGGAAGCAAAAGCCTGAGTTCGATCCACCACTGCTTTCGTCGAACATCGGCTACTGCTGCAAAACCCTTTGCCGGTGGCCGAGTCAAGGGACGGCTTTCATTGATTAATAGTCAGCCTCACCGACTATTGCTGCAAAAAGATTCGCAAACCTCCGAATCAATCGACAGCATGCATGGGCTATATAATCAACCCCACCGACTTCCGCCGCAAAACGCTTCACAAACGTTCCGAGTGAATCGACGGCCTTTATCGATTAGTAATCAGCCTCACCCGACCGTTGCTGCAAAAAGATTCGCAAACCTCCGAATCAATCGACAGCCTGCACTGACAGTGCTCAGCCTCTTCCGGTGTGTCCGAAACCTCCTTCGCCTCTTTCCGTCTCGTCGAGTATCTCAACTTCCTTCCACACAGCCTGCTCGTGTCTGGCTATCACCATCTGGGCAATCCGCTCCCCGTCTTCAACCACAAAAGTCTCGGAAGAGAGATTGACCAGAATGATGCGTATCTCTCCACGGTAATCGGCATCAATCGTTCCCGGAGAATTGAGCACGGTAATCCCCTTCTTGACAGCCAGTCCGCTACGAGGACGGATCTGTGCTTCAGCTCCTGCGGGAAGAGAGATATACAGTCCCGTAGGTATGAGGCAGCGTTCCAAAGGTTTCAGGGTTACGGGTTCGTGCAGATTGGCACGGATATCCATTCCCGCAGAAAGTTCGGTGGCATAAGCCGGAAGCGGATGCTTCGATTTATTGATTACTTGGATGTTCATTCTTTACGAGTTTACTATTTAACGGGCGAAAATACAAAAAATGAGCTGAAAATTAGCTAATTTTGCAGTTAATTTAAGTTGGCGGGGCGATTTGGAAACAAGCAAAAGCCTCCTCCTGACCAAATAAACGGAAAACAATGAATTGGAAACAGCTAATATCAGCCAGACGCTTCGGGATGGAAGAATTCCACCGGGAGCGGGAAGAGAATCGTTCGGAATTTCAGAGAGATTATGACAGACTTATCTTTTCGGCTCCCTTCCGCAGGTTGCAGAACAAGACACAGGTATTTCCGCTGCCCGGAAGCGTCTTTGTGCACAACCGACTGACGCACAGCCTCGAAGTTTCGTGCGTGGGGCGATCTTTGGGAAACGATGTGGCGAAAGCAATCCTGAAGCGGCAACCCGAACTCCGGGACTCTTATCTTCCGGAAATCGGCTCCATCGTATCGGCAGCTTGTCTGGCGCACGACTTGGGCAATCCTCCTTTCGGACATTCCGGCGAACGGGCCATTTCAACATTCTTCTCGGAGGGAAAAGGACAGTTTCTGCAAGAAAAGCAGCCCGACGGGCAACAGCTTTCGGCCGCAGAATGGGAAGACCTGATACACTTCGAGGGAAACGCGAACGCTTTCCGGCTGCTGACCCACCGGTTTGAAGGACGGCGCAAAGGAGGCTTTGCCATGACTTATACGACACTTGCCTCCATTGTCAAATATCCTTTCTCCTCAAGCCTTGCGGGCAAAAAGTCGAAATTCGGTTTTTTCACCACCGAAGAGGAGAGCTACCGCAAGATAGGCACCGAGCTGGGATTGACTCTGCTCAACGAGCATCCGTTGAGGTATGCGCGCCATCCGTTGGTGTTTCTGGTGGAAGCGGCAGACGACATCTGCTACCAGATGATGGACATAGAAGACGCGCATAAGCTGAAGATTCTGACTACGGAAGAGACCAAACAACTCTTCATGGGCTTTTTTGAAGACGAACGGATAGAGCATATCCGGGAGACGCTCCGCATCGTGAGCGACACCAACGAGCAAATCGCTTACCTCCGTTCTTCGGTCATCGGACTGCTCATACGCGAATGTACCCGCGTCTTTCTGGAGCATGAGCCTGAGATACTGGCGGGAACTTTCGAGGGAGCGCTCATCAGGCATATCGCAGGAAAGCCGGCAGAAGCATACGAACATTGCGCAAAGGTTTCGCTGGATAAGATATACCGTTCGCGTGACGTTCTGGATATCGAACTGGCAGGTTTCCGCATCATCAGCACTCTGCTCGAACTGATGATAGATGCTGTGACCTCACCGGAAAAGGCATACTCCAAACTATTGATCAACCGGGTTTCGGAGCAATATCATATAAATTCGCCCGTACTCTATGAAAGAATACAGGCGGTACTCGATTATATCTCGGGCATGACCGACGTCTTTGCGCTCGACCTTTACCGGAAAATCAACGGCAACAGTCTTCCTGCGGTGTAACGACTTTCGGTGTAAATACTTCCTCACCTTTGTCGGGCAGCCTCAGCGCATCCGGATGATTCTCGATGAACGTCTGGATGTGCCGGATTCTTTTTTCTTCCAGAATCTCGTCCACGGCAATCAGTATGCCGGTTTCTTCCACCTCGCCGAACTCATGATTGACGGCTGTGCCAAACATACGCATCGTAGGGCTGAGGCTCATATAAGCATTCACCAAAGGAGGAATGTTATACCCCAATTTACGGATTTCCCCGTTCAGCAACTTATAATCTTCTTTAAAAGAGTCTTTACAGAATAGGGCCTTCAGTTCCCCCTCCGGAGTTTCCGGTTTCAGCGGATCAATCGGGTCTATCAAATGTTCTTTGTCACAGAAATGTTTTTTCAAGAAATAAAGAATCATGTCTCTTCCGCGACGGTGATAGCTGGGATACATGGTGACCTTACCGAAGAAATACTTCACATTGGGCATGACCACAGTCAGAGCCCCAAGCCCGTCCCACAAATTGTCAAGAGCGAACAGTCCTTTCGTTCCGGCACGGGTCGACTGGTACTCCAAAGTAACGAACGAACGTCCCAACTCAATCGTTTGAGGCAAATATTTTTTTATGAAAACATCCGAAAAATGAAACATATGGGAAGTTGCAAGAACGGGAGCGCCTTCATCGTCAAAGCGCACATCGGTCCCGAGCAGATAGCGGTAACCGCCCAGTATCTCCTCGGCTTCGGGATTCCATACGATAAGCTGCTTGTAAGGATTCTCCATCGTATCGTATTCGTCGATATCCATCGAAAGGCCGGTTCCTCCACCGGCGGCACGAAAAGCTATTTCGCGCAAACGACCGATCTCCCGCATCACGTTGGGAGCTGTTTTATGAGTAATAATGTAAATCTGATTATTACTTTTATTAGTCATTCGCAAGCGCTTCTCTTCTGTTAGTTCTGCTTTCAGCAACTCTTTGCTCACCGGTTTTATAATTTCTTCCATGTGCGTAATTATAGTTGTTCTATCATGTTTATAATTTATATACGATATCCTTTACATATTTCGCCCACTGAGCAGGAGTCTTCGATTTATCGAACGTCTGCCAGGGAATCGGTTTGCCAAAGGTGACAGTAAAGGTTTTATGACGGTTTTTAAACATTTCATCCGCCAGATAAAGCATGGCGATATTAAGTTTAATCCCCAACGCTTTGCAAATGTTTGCCAGATTATAGAAAAAGTCGGAATTCCTGCCTTCAAAGTGTACGGGAACTACATCCCTATGGGCCTGCACGCTTTTCACAACAAAAGTCTTCTTCCATTCCAGATCGCAGATAACCCCCTTCCTGCGCCGCGAACAAAGACCTGCGGGAAACATAATCAGTTGATCGTCGGAACGAAATCCGGCTTCCACCATTCGGGGGAAGTCTTTCGCCTGTCTCCCCGTCTTGTTAATCGGAATACAAAGCGGAGCCAGACCATGCAGGTTCATCAACAAGTCGTTGACCAGGTATTTCACTTTGCCATCGTAATGGCGTCCCAGCACATAGCCGAGCGCCACCCCGTCTTGTCCGCCCAACGGATGATTGGACACAAAAGTATACAACCCTTCTTTCGGAAGGTTTTCAATGCCTTTCACATTGACTTTCGCGTCAAGAAACTCCATGCAGGCTTCCAAAAAGTCTACTCCTACCTTATCTCTCGAATCGTTCAGGAACACATTAATTTCGTCCTGATGAACAATCCGCTTCAAATAAGAAATGAGAAACTTTGGGATATATTTATAATACTTCGGAGCTTTATCCCGAACTATCTTATCCACATCAATCAGAAACAATGAATCATCAGTCATCTTTTTTTAAACGAAAATGATGGTACAAAATTAACGGTTCTTTTTTATTATTCGCAAAAAAACAGCAGAAAATATATAAACCCGTAAGTATTATCTCCCTTACACCTCGCTTTAAACCGATAAGATAACCGAAGATTGCCCGGCAGGTTCCGATGCCGGAAAGGAAAGCGAACGCTTGGGATCACAAATAGCACCTTCCATTCTCTCGAACCTATAATCTACCTCAATTTAAAAAACAACAAGAAAAAGAGCGTTAAAAAGCAGAAGAAGCCGACCTTGTATCTAACATAAAGCGGAACGATGGCAGAAAGCTTTTCTCTCCGAAATTTCAAACTCGCAAAACACCATCCGCCCAAGAGCATCTTCTCGTTTGCTTCCAAAGAGAACTTTTGTTCAAGCAAAACAAAAGTTCCATTTAAGTCAAAGAGAGCCTTTATTCAAGCGAAACAAAAGCTCTATTCAAGCCAAAGAGAGCCTTTGTTCAAGCGAAATAAAAGCTCCATTTAAACAGAAAAGAACTTTGGCAATACTAAATGCGAAAATTTCCCGGACAGCCTACATCCTTCTCATTGAGAAAACATAAAATTGAGAATGCCGGAAAATAGAGAATCCGCCTCTTCAAAAAAGACGAAACAACTCGCCCGAAACACGGGTGAATGCTCACTCTACAGCTGAAACGAAGAGTGCCCGCAAAAGCTTTTAACAATCTGTTCAAAACTTCTATGAAATATTTCGTGGTTTTTTGTGGGGAATTGTGGGGAAATGATTAATTTTACCGTCGCTTATTATATATAAGGTATATATGATACGTTTTTTGGGTAATATTGAGGCGAAGGCAGACACCAAGGGAAGAGTATTCATACCCGCTGCGTTCCGGAAACAACTTCAAGCTGCTTCCGAAGAGAGGCTTATTATGCGAAAAGACGTGTTTCAAGACTGCCTGACACTCTACCCCGAAAGCGTATGGAACGAAGAATTGAGCGAGCTCCGAAGCCGCTTGAACAAATGGAGCAGCAAGCACCAGCTGATATTCAGACAGTTCGTCAGCGACGTGGAAGTGGTAACCCCCGACAACAACGGACGCATACTCATACCGAAGCGGTATTTGCAGATATGCAACATCCACGGTGACATACGCTTTATCGGGATCGACAACAAAATAGAGATTTGGGCAAAAGAACGGACTGAACAGCCCTTTATGCCGCCCGAAGAATTCGGGAAAGTACTGGAAGAGATTATGAACGACCAACAACCGGAAGATGAATAAAGACGAGCAGACATACCACATACCCGTATTGCTGAAGGAGAGCGTAGACGGAATGAACATCCGCCCCGGAGGAATTTACGTAGATGTCACCTTCGGCGGAGGAGGACACTCGCGCGAGATACTCTCACGCTTAGGGGAAGGCGGGCGACTGTTCGGATTCGATCAAGACGAAGATGCCGAACGGAACATCACAGAAAATCCGCAATTCACTTTCGTGCGCAGCAATTTCCGCTATCTCCGCAACTTCTTGCGTTACCACGGCATAGAGCAGGTAGACGGCATCCTGGCCGATCTCGGCGTGTCGTCGCACCACTTCGACGACAGCCAACGGGGTTTCTCGTTCAGGTTCGACGGCGAACTCGATATGCGCATGAACAAGCGGGCGGGGCTGACTGCCGCAGACGTGGTGAACACATACGACGAAAGTCGGCTGGCTGACATTTTCTACCTCTACGGGGAGCTGAAGAACAGCCGTAAACTGTCGGCAACGCTCGTGAAGGCACGCGGCGCAAACCATATCCGTACCATCGGAGAGTTTCTGGAAGTTGTCAAACCTCTTTTCGGACACGAACGCGAGAAGAAAGAACTGGCAAAAGTGTTTCAGGCGCTTCGCATCGAAGTGAACCGGGAGATGGAAGCCCTGAAAGAGATGCTGCAAGCCGCCACCGAAGCGCTCAAACCCGGCGGCAGATTGGTTGTCATCACCTACCACTCGCTGGAAGACCGCATGGTAAAGAATGTAATGAAAACGGGGAACGCAGAAGGGAAGGCCGACGTAGACTTCTTCGGCAACCTGAGAGCTCCCTTCCGCCTTATCAACAATAAAGTGATTGTTCCCGACAAGGAAGAGATAGACAGAAACCCCCGCTCGAGAAGCGCCAAGCTGCGAATTGCCGAAAAGCGGGAAAAACCGTCAAACGAATAACCGACCGCTATGGAAGAAGAAAAGAAAAGCAAACGCACTTCGCTAAAAAGCATCTTAGGAGGAGACATTCTGGCTGCGGACTTTTTCCGCCGGCAGACCAGACTGCTGGTACTCGTGATGGCTTTTGTCATTTTCTACATCCACAACCGCTATGCCAGCCAGCAGCAGCAGATCGAGATAGACCGATTGAAAAAAGAGCTGACAGACATTAAATACGATGCGCTGACACGTAACTCGGAGCTGATGGAAAAAAGCCGCCAATCGCGCATCGAAGATTATATATCGAGCAAAGAAAGTGATTTGCAAACGTCCACCCATCCTCCTTACCTCATCAAGTAAGCTGTGCGCGGGCGATTTGTAGAAACAAAGAAAAAAGGAAAAACCGTGGCTGTAAACAAAAAAAACATAATGACCCGTTACTTCTTCGTCATCGTCGTGATGGCGTCGGTCGGCATAGCCATTGTTGTCAAGGCGTCTTTCACCATGTTTGCCGAAAGACAGTACTGGCAGGAGGTGGCAGACCGCTTCGTGAAAGAGAACGTGACGGTGAAGCCGAACCGGGGGAATATCATTTCGTCCGACGGCAAACTTATGGCAAGTTCGCTGCCGGAATACAGGATATATATGGACTTCATGTCGGGCGAGAGAGATGAAAAGAAGCGAAAGAAAGATCAGGCGCGCCGGGACTCTCTTCTCAAAGCCAACCTGGATTCAATCTGCATCGGGCTTCACAAAATCTTCCCCGACCAAAGTGTGGCGCATTTCAAAGCGCATCTTAAAAAAGGACGGCAGGCGAAAAGCCGCAACTACCTGATTTATCCCAAACGTATTTCTTACATACAATACAAAGAAGTGAAGCGCTTGCCTGTCTTTTGCTTGAACCCATACAAAGGAGGATTCAAAGGACTGGCCTTCAACCAACGCAAGAAACCTTTCGGTTCATTGGGATCGCGTACTCTGGGCGATGTGTATGCCGACACGGCCAAAGGAGCGAAAAACGGCATCGAACTTGCTTTTGACACTCTTCTGAAAGGGCGCGACGGACTGACACACCGCCAGAAAGTGATGAACAAGTACCTGAATATCGTAGACAAAGCGCCCGTAGACGGTTGCGACCTGATTACAACATTGGACGTGGGCATGCAGGACATCTGCGAAAAGGCTTTGGTAGACAAGCTGAAAGAACTGAATGCCAGCGTGGGCGTGGTGGTGCTGATGGAAGTCGCAACCGGCGAGGTGAAAGCGATTGTCAATATGATGAAGGCGAACGACGGAGAATATTACGAGATGCGCAACAATGCCATCAGCGACATGCTCGAACCGGGTTCTACATTCAAAACCGCTTCCATCATGGTAGCGCTGGAAGACGGGAAAATCACTCCGGACTATATCGTGGATACCGGCAACGGGCAAAAGCCGATGCACGGGCGTGTGATGAAAGACCACAACTGGCATCGGGGAGGTTACGGCAAGCTGACGGTTACAGAGATACTGGGGGTTTCATCCAATGTAGGCACTTCCACCATTATCGACAATTTTTACAGCGGCAATCCGCAGAAGTTTGTAGACGGACTGAAGCGCATGAGCATCGACCAGCCTCTCCGCTTGCAAATTGCCGGGGAAGGTAAGCCGAACATCCGGGGTCCCAAAGAACGTTACTTTGCAAAAACTACGCTCCCGTGGATGAGTATCGGTTATGAAACACAAGTCCCGCCGATAAACATTCTGACTTTCTATAATGCAATAGCCAACAACGGCGTGGCTGTTCGGCCCAAGTTTGTGAAAGCCGCCATGAAAGACGGAGAAATAATAAAAGAATTTAATACCGAAGTGATTAATCCCAAGATATGCTCGGACAAGACATTGACGCAAATCCGGGAGATTCTTCAGAAAGTGGTGAGCGAAGGTCTCGCCAAGCCTGCGGGCAGCAAACAGTTCCACGTCTCCGGCAAAACCGGAACAGCGCAAATATCACAAGGAGCGGCCGGATATAAAACAGGAAGGACCAACTATCTGGTCAGCTTCTGCGGATATTTCCCTTCGGAAGCTCCCAAATACAGTATGATTGTCTCGATACAGAAACCCGGATTGCCGGCTTCGGGCGGGCTGATGGCAGGAAGCGTGTTCAGCAAAATAGCAGAAAGAGTGTATGCCAAAGATTTAAGGCTCCCGCTCGCGTATGCCATCGATACAAACGCTGTGGTTATCCCCGATGTGAAAGTCGGCGAAATGAAAGAAACCCGCAGGGTGCTCGAAGAATTGAAAATAAAAACGCAGGGGAAAATCGACGAATCGGGCAAGAAGACATGGGGAAGCGCGCATGCCGCTCCGCAGGCAGTAGTGCTCGAAAGCCGTAGCATGATGCAAAAGTTTGTGCCGAGTGTCATCGGCATGGGAGCCAAAGATGCGGTTTACCTTTTGGAAAGCAAAGGGTTGAAAGTCCGCCTTGTGGGAGTAGGTAAAGTAAAAAACCAGTCGATAGCCAACGGAACGACAGCAGTGAAGGGACAAACCATCACGCTTACATTGAATTAAAAAAAGAGTCCGGTTGATACATCCGAACAATAAGCAATGCGGCAGGTCAACCGGATATCGCCAAATATAAATAAAATCGGAAAGATGATATTAAAAGAATTACTGAAAGCAATACAGCCGGTACAAATAGCCGGAGATCCGAATATAGAAATCACCGGAATCAATATCGACTCCCGCCGGGTAGAAGACGGGCATCTGTTCATGGCGATGCGCGGAACACAAACCGACGGGCATGCCTATATTGCGGCAGCCATTGCAAAGGGAGCAATTGCCATTCTCTGCGAAGAGATTCCGGAAAGCCGTAAAGAAGGGGTTACCTATGTTCAGGTGAAAGACAGTGAAGACGCTACAGGCAAGCTGGCTACATGCTTCTATGGCGACCCTACCTCGAAAGTAGAACTGGTAGGCGTGACCGGAACCAACGGAAAGACAACAATCGCCACCTTATTATATAATACGTTTCGTTACTTCGGATATAAGGTCGGCTTGCTTTCTACGGTTTGCAATTATATCGACGACGAGGCAATTCCAACCGAGCATACCACCCCCGATCCCATTACCTTGAACCGCCTGCTGGGACGAATGGCAGACGAGGGGTGCAAGTACGTGTTTATGGAAGTGAGCTCGCACGCCATCGCGCAAAAGCGCATCAGCGGACTTAAATTTGCTGGAGGAATCTTCACCAACCTGACCCGCGACCACCTCGACTATCACAAAACAGTGGAGAACTATCTGAAAGCCAAGAAGAAGTTCTTCGACGACATGCCGAAAGATGCGTTTAGCCTCGTCAATCTCGACGACAGGAACGGATTGGTGATGACGCAAAACACGCGTTCAAAAGTATATACCTATTCGCTGAGAAGCCTCAGTGACTTCAAAGGAAGAGTATTGGAATCGCATTTCGAAGGAATGCTACTCGACTTCAACAACAAGGAGATAGCAGTCCGGTTTATCGGTAAATTCAATGCATCCAACCTGCTGGCCGTATTCGGCGCTGCAGTTCTCTTGGGTAAAAAAGAAGAAGAAGTGCTCGTCGCTCTCAGCACATTGCATCCCGTTTCCGGACGTTTCGAGTCCATACGCTCTCCGCAGGGGTTCACTGCCATCGTGGACTATGCGCATACGCCGGACGCCCTTGTCAATGTGCTCAACGCCATTCACGGAGTGCTCGAAGGGAAAGGAAAAGTTATCACAGTAATCGGAGCGGGAGGCAACCGCGATAAGGGGAAACGCCCTATCATGGCAAAAGAGGCGGCGAGAAACAGCGATCGCGTAATCATAACATCCGACAATCCGCGTTTCGAAGATCCGCAAGAGATTATAAACGACATGCTTGCCGGACTGGATACCGAAGACAGGAAAAAGACAATCAGCATCGTTGACCGGAAAGAAGCTATCCGTACCGCCTGCATGCTAGTAGAGAAAGGAGATGTGGTGCTCGTAGCCGGAAAAGGGCATGAGAACTATCAGGAAATAAAAGGGGTGAAACATCACTTCGACGATAAAGAGATATTAATCAGCTGTTTCAACGGTTAATGAACAGCATTAACTACTAATAATTACGCAACAAAATGTTATATTACCTATTCGACTGGCTACACAAGCTCAATTTCCCCGGCGCAGGAATGTTCGGTTACACCTCGTTCCGCGCGCTGATGGCGGTCATCCTCGCTTTGCTTATTTCAAGTATCTGGGGCGATAAGTTTATCGATCTGCTAAAAAAGAAGCAGATTACGGAAACACAAAGAGATGCTGCCATCGACCCGTTCGGAATCAACAAGGTGGGGGTACCGAGCATGGGGGGTGTCATCATCATTGTAGCTATTCTTATCCCCTGCCTCTTGTTGGGGAAGTTGCACAATGTGTATATGCTGCTGATGCTCATTACGACCGTATGGCTGGGTTCACTCGGATTTGCCGACGATTATATCAAGATATTCAAAAAAGACAAAGAGGGGCTGCATGGTAAGTTCAAGGTCATCGGTCAAGTAGGGTTGGGACTCATCGTAGGGCTTACTTTGTACCTAAGTCCCGATGTGGTTATCCGTGAAAATATAGAAGTCCATCATCCCGGGCAAGAAATGGAGGTGATACATGGAACCAATGATTTAAAATCGACAAAAACCACCATTCCTTTCTTCAAAAACAACAACCTCGACTATGCAGACCTGGTTGCTTTCATGGGCGATCACGCGCAAACTGCAGGATGGGTATTGTTTGTCATCATCACCATATTTGTCGTAACCGCAGTTTCGAACGGCACCAATCTGAACGACGGTATGGACGGAATGGCTGCCGGAAACTCCGCAATCATAGGAGCCACGTTGGGAATACTGGCCTACGTGTCTTCACACATCGAGTTCGCCGGCTATTTGAATATCATGTATATTCCCGGCACGGAAGAGCTGGTTATCTACATCTGTGCTTTTATCGGAGCTTTGATAGGTTTCTTGTGGTACAATGCTTATCCGGCCCAGGTTTTCATGGGAGATACCGGTAGTCTGACCATCGGCGGGATCATCGCCGTATTCGCCATCATCATCCACAAGGAACTGCTCATCCCCATTTTATGCGGAGTGTTTCTGGCGGAGAATCTTTCAGTCATCCTCCAACGATACTATTACAAATCCGGTAAACGAAAAGGAGTGAAACAACGATTGTTTAAACGGACGCCCATCCACGACCACTTCCGGACATCGATGGATCTGGTGGAATCAGGTTGCTCCGTCAAATTCACCAAGCCGAACAAGCTATTCCACGAATCGAAAATTACCGTACGTTTCTGGATTGCAACCATCGTGCTGGCAGCCATAACGATTATTACATTAAAGATTAGATAAAAAAGTCATATAAGATAGTTTTCAGATGAATACAGAAAATACAGAGAAGGAAGTAAAGAAACTGAGGATAGTCGTCTTAGGAGCGGGTGAAAGCGGCGCCGGTGCAGCCGTACTTGCCCAAACGAAAGGGTTCGATACTTTTGTTTCGGACACATCGTCCATCAAAGCCAAATACAAAGAGCTGCTGGACAATCACGGGATTGCTTGGGAAGAGGGGCATCATTCCGAGGAATTGATTTTAAATGCTGATGAGGTGATTAAGAGTCCCGGAATTCCAAACGACGCTCCTTTAATTCTTAAACTGAAGTCTCAAGGCATCCCCGTTATTTCCGAAATTGAGTTCGCCGGGCGCTATACGGATGCGAAAATGATTTGCATTACCGGGTCTAACGGCAAAACAACAACAACTTCATTGATCTACCATATTTTCAAAAGCGCAGGACTGAATGTCGGTCTCGCAGGAAACATCGGCAAGAGCCTGGCCCTGCAAGTAGCCGAAGAAGAACATGACTACTACATTATCGAATTGAGTTCGTTTCAGTTGGACAATATGTATAATTTCCGCGCCAACATAGCCGTACTGATGAATATCACCCCCGATCATCTGGACCGGTATGATCATTGCATGCAAAACTACATCAACGCCAAATTCCGCATCACCCAAAACCAGACCTCCGATGATGCCTTTATATTCTGGAACGACGACCCGATCATCAAGCAAGAGTTGGCAAAACACGGATTGCAAGCCCATCTTTATCCATTTGCGGCAGTCAAAAAGGAAGGAGCCATCGCCTATGTGGAAGACAATGAAGTGAAAATAACCGAGCCTATTGCATTCAACATGGAGCAGGAAGAGCTGGCACTTACGGGGCAACACAATCTATACAATTCTTTGGCGGCCGGTATTTCGGCTAATCTGGCAGGTATTACCAAAGAGAATATACGTAAGGCGCTTTCCGATTTTAAAGGTGTAGAACACCGGTTGGAGAAAGTCGCCCGCGTACGCGGTATCGATTTTATAAACGACTCGAAAGCAACTAACGTAAATTCCTGTTGGTACGCTCTTCAAAGCATGACGACCAAGGTAGTCCTGATCATCGGTGGAAAGGATAAAGGGAACGATTATTCCGAGATCGAAGATATGGTGCGGGAAAAATGCTCCGCACTGGTATATCTGGGACTACATAACGAAAAACTGCACGAATTCTTCGACCGCCTCGGACTTCCGGTAGCCGACATACAAACCGGAATGAAGGATGCGGTAGAGGCGGCCTACAAGCTCGCTAAAAAAGGAGAGACCGTTCTATTGAGCCCTTGCTGCGCTTCATTCGATCTGTTCGATAGCTACGAAGATCGTGGAGACCAGTTCAAGAAATACGTAAGAGAACTTTAATAACAACCATTAAATCAGTAAAAACGTGGATCTATTAAAAAACATATTCAAAGGAGACAAAGTGATTTGGATCATTTTCCTCTGCCTCTGTCTGATTTCCATTATCGAGGTGTTTTCTGCCGCGTCTACACTGACTTACAAAAGCGGCGACCATTGGGGACCAATCACACAGCATTCCGTAATTCTGATGGTAGGCGCCGTGTTGGTGGTGCTGATGCACAATATTCCATACAAATGGTTTCAGGTATTTCCTGTGTTCTTATATCCGATCTCATTACTTCTATTGGCTTTCGTTACCATAATGGGTATTGTTACAGGTGACCGTGTAAACGGAGCCGCCCGCTGGATGACATTTATGGGAGTGCAGTTTCAACCGTCGGAGCTGGCAAAGATGGCTATTATCATAGCCGTTTCCTTCATCCTTTCAAAACGGCAGGATGACGAAGGGGCCAACCCCAAAGCATTCAAGTACATTATGATTATCACCGGAATCGCTCTTCTGCTGATTGCGCCTGAAAATCTCTCCACCGCAATGTTACTGTTCGGCGTAGTGTTCATCATGATGTTTATCGGAAGAGTGGCTGCCAAAAAACTCTTATTACTGGTAGGGGGAATCGTATTGATAGGAGCCATCGGCGTAGGGACCGTAGTAGCCATTCCCGCGAAAACATTGCACAACACTCCCGGTCTTCACCGGTTGGAAACATGGCAGAACCGTATCAAAGGCTTCTTCGACAAAGAAGAAGTTCCCGCAGCCAGATTCGATATCGACAAGGACGCGCAAATTGCGCATGCCCGCATTGCCATTGCCACCAGCAATGTAGTAGGCAAAGGGCCGGGCAACTCTATACAACGCGATTTCCTGAGCCAGGCTTTCTCCGACTTCATATTCGCCATTGTAATTGAAGAGATGGGGTTGATCGGAGGGATATTTGTCGTTTTCCTCTATCTGTGGCTATTGATACGCGCCGGGCGAATCGCCCAAAAGTGCGACCGTACGTTCCCCGCTTTTCTGGTCATGGGAATTGCCTTATTACTGGTATCGCAAGCCATATTGAACATGATGGTTGCCGTCGGCTTGTTCCCGGTAACCGGACAACCCCTGCCTTTAATAAGTAAAGGTGGAACAAGTACATTAATCAATTGCGCATATATCGGAATGATTCTGAGTATAAGCCGGTATACAGCCCGATTGGAAGAACAGAAGGCGCACGACGCCCGGATACAGATGCAGATAGAAGCCGGTACGGCAGAATCGCAAGCGCAAACCGCTGTGGAACCTACTTCGGAAATGTTGAATAACGATTCGAAGTTTGAATAAAGTGCCCAAATTAAAAATAAACCTATATAATATATAGTGTGTATGAACAAGTGCGAAAACAATCATAACCCGACTTCGCCATTGAGTAATGGCGGAGCCGATCTCCGGATCATTATCAGTGGTGGCGGCACAGGAGGACATATCTTTCCGGCGATATCCATCGCGAACGCCATCATGGAGTTGCGTCCGAATGCCAAAATCCTTTTTGTAGGAGCCGAAGGACGCATGGAAATGCAGCGGGTTCCGGATGCAGGATACGAAATCATCGGGCTGCCGGTTGCCGGCTTCGACCGGAAACATCTATGGAAAAATGTGGGCGTACTGTTCAAATTGGTACGCAGCCAGTGGAGGGCACGAAAGATTATTAAAAACTTTCGCCCGCAAGTAGCGGTAGGAGTAGGAGGATACGCCAGCGGTCCGACATTGAAAACGGCCGGAATGATGGGAGTGCCCACACTCATTCAGGAGCAAAACTCTTACGCCGGAGTGACCAATAAGTTGCTGGCACAGAAAGCTAAAAAGATATGTGTAGCCTATGAGGGGATGGAAAAGTTTTTCCCTGCGGATAAAATCATCATGACCGGGAATCCTGTGCGGCAAAACCTGACAAAAGACATGCCGCTGAAAGAGGACGCGTTGCGCTCTTTCGGATTGACACCGGGGAAAAAGACCATATTGATTGTAGGAGGCAGTCTGGGAGCGGGAACGTTCAACCGGACTTTAACCGCCGGATTGGAGAAGATTCGGGCAAACAAAGGGGTTCAGTTTATATGGCAAACCGGAAAATATTATTATCCGCAAGTGATGAAAACGGTACAAGAAGCCGGAGAAATAGCTAACCTTCATGTAACGGACTTTATCAAGGACATGGCAGCGGCATACGCTGCGGCCGACTTGGTTATCTCCCGCGCAGGCGCCGGATCTATTTCTGAGTTCTGCCTGCTGCACAAACCCGTAATTCTGGTTCCTTCACCCAATGTAGCCGAAGATCACCAGACACAAAACGCATTGGCACTGGTGAATAAAGAAGCTGCCATCTACGTAAAAGACAGCGATGCCGAACAGAAGCTGATAGAAACGGCAGTGATCGCAGTGAACAACGAGCGGAAACTGAGAGAGCTGAGCGAAAACATTTCCCGGTTGGCGCTACCCGATTCTGCACGAATCATTGCACAGGAAGTACTGAAACTGGCAGAACGGCGCGACAGATAATACAAAAGGCACAACTTCCGGTTCGACAGCAATGGAATCTGAAAACGTGATGAAATAAGCCTTGCGAGCTTCAGCAAATAAAAAGTTTAATTATAAAAAGAATAAATTCATTGATGAATATTGAAACCATAGAATCAGTTTATTTTGTAGGTGCGGGAGGGATCGGCATGAGTGCGCTTGTACGTTATTTCCTTTCCAAAGGAAAAACGGTGGCAGGATACGACCGGACCGCTACCCCTCTGACAGAAGAGCTTATCGCGGAGGGCGCGCAAATACATTATGAAGAGAATGTCGATTTGATTCCTCAGGCATGCAGGAATAAAAAAAGTACATTGGTCGTATTGACACCTGCCGTTCCGGAAGACCATGCAGAGCTGACGTATTTCCGCAGCAACGGATTCGAGATACAGAAGCGTGCCCAGGTATTGGGAACGATTACTCACTCGAGCAAGGCCTTATGTGTGGCAGGTACACACGGAAAGACCACCACTTCGAGCATGGCTGCGCATTTATTGCATCAGTCGCATGTGAGATGCACGGCTTTCCTCGGAGGAATATCGAAGAATTACGGAACCAACCTGTTGCTTTCACAAGAAAGCCCCTACACTGTGATCGAGGCAGATGAGTTCGACCGCTCTTTCCATTGGCTTTCTCCTTACATGTCGGTCGTTACTTCCACCGACCCCGACCATCTCGATATTTACGGAACAGCGGAAGCCTATCTGAAGAGTTTCGAGCATTACACAAGTCTCATCCAACCGGGAGGCGCCTTAATCGTCCGCAAAGGGATATCACTGCAACCTAAAGTAAACGAGGGCGTACGTGTGTACACGTACTCGCGCGACGAAGGAGACTTTCATGCCGAAAACATCCGCATAGGGAACGGTGAAATCTTTATAGATTTCGTAGCGCCGGATACCCGTATCAACGACATTCAATTGGGAGTGCCCGTAAGCATCAATATAGAGAACGGGGTAGCTGCTATGGCATTGGCTCACCTGAACGGAGCCACCGACGAAGAGATCAAACAGGGAATGGGCAATTTCCGAGGGGTAGACCGCAGGTTCGATTTCAAGATAAAGAACGACCGGCTTGTATTCCTCAGCGATTACGCTCATCATCCTTCGGAAATAAAACAAAGTGTGCTCTCGATCCGCGAGCTGTATAAGGATAAAAAGATCACAGCCATCTTTCAACCTCATTTGTACACACGCACACGCGATTTCTACAAGGATTTCGCAGATAGTTTATCTCTGCTTGACGAGGTCATCCTCACAGATATTTATCCGGCACGCGAAACTCCCATACCGGGTGTAAGCAGCCGCCTTATCTACGACAACCTTCGCCCGGGAATTGAAAAGAGCTTGTGTAAGAAAGAAGAGATACCGGGTCTGCTAAGAACAAAACAGATTGAAGTTTTGATTACTTTGGGAGCCGGAGACATAGACAATTATGTACCCGAAATAGTAAATGAACTGACAAAGAGACAAGAAAATAAAGAAGTGAGTTCATAAGAGGAAGGAAGAATGAAGAGTCCGGAAACAGATGGCGCAACCTGTGCTCGCAGCCAACTCTTCAGAACGCATTAGCTTATTGAAAAAACAAAAACGAGAAAAATAATGGTCAAGAGAATCCTTCTATTCATTGTCATATTAGCGCTTATGGCTTATTTAGGTATAGCCGTGACTGCTTTCAACCGCAAACCTGTCCATCAGACCTGCCGCGATATGGAGTTGGTCATCAAGGATACGGCCTATGCTGGTTTTATAACAAAAGGAGAGTTACAAGGAATCCTTGAACGCAAAGGCATTTATCCCATCGGGAAACAGATGAAAAGCATTTCCACCAAATCGCTGGAGCGCGAATTGGGCAAACACCCGTTAATTGACGAAGCGGAATGCTATAAAACCCCCAGCGGAAAGGTATGTGTGGAAGTAACGCAACGAATCCCCATCCTTCGTGTAATGAGCGCGAACGGCGAAAATTACTACATAGACAACAAAGGAAAAATCATGCCGTTGGAAGCGAAATGCGTCGCCCATTTGGCAATTGTGACCGGAAATGTAGAAAAGTCGTTTGCAATGAGGGATTTATATAAGTTTGGTGTATTTTTGCAAAACAATAAGTTCTGGGATGCACAGATAGAACAAATAAATGTTCTGCCCAACCACGGAATCGAATTGGTGCCCCGTGTAGGCGACCATCTAATTTATCTCGGAAAAATGGAGAACTTTGAGAACAAGCTGGACAGGCTGAAGATATTCTATGAAAAAGGTCTCAACCAAGTAGGGTGGAACAAGTATTCACGCATCAATCTGGAGTTTGGCAATCAAATCATTTGCACCAAAAGAGAATGATTAACAACCGGTGAGAAGCATCAGCGACAGGATGTATCGCCGCAATGAGCTTATTTGAATATTATAAAAAATAAATATAGACATGGCAACAACAGAATTTATCGCCGCCATTGAGCTGGGTTCATCGAAAATAGCCGGTGTGGCCGGAAAAAAGAACAGCGACGGAAGCATGCAAGTGCTGGCTTATGCTCAGGAAGATTCTTCAACTTTTATCCGCAAAGGCATCATATTCAACTTAGATAAGACGGCTCAGAGTCTTACTTCCATCATCAACAGGCTGGAAAGCGAATTAAAGAACTCGATTGCCAAAGTGTATGTAGGCATTGGAGGACAGTCTATCCGCACCGTTCGCAATGTGGTAAGCCGCGATTTGGAAGAAGAAACGGTCATTTCAGAAAAGATTGTAAGCAATATAGGTGATGAGAATATTTCGGTTCCCTTGGTAGATATGGAGGTGCTGGAAGTGGCTCCGCAAGAATATAAAATAGGGAATAATCTTCAAGCCAATCCTGTCGGCGTAGTGGGAAGCCATATCGAAGGGCGTTTCCTCAATATTGTTGCCCGCGCTTCTTTGCGAAAGAATTTAGAACATTGCTTCCGGCAGGCGAAGATAGAAATCGCCGAACAGCTCGTATCACCTCTGGTTACCGCCAACGCGGTGTTGACCGAAAGCGAACGCCGTTCGGGCTGCGCCCTTGTCGATTTCGGAGCGGATACCACTACGATCTCCGTGTACAAGAACAACATTCTCCGTTTTCTCACCGTATTGCCTTTGGGAGGAAACAGTATTACGAGGGACATCACAACCTTACAGATAGAGGAAGAGGAAGCCGAACGGTTGAAAAAAACTTACGGGGACGCCCTATACGAAGAAGAGGAAGAGAATGAAGAGCAGCCGGCTGTTTGCAAGCTGGAAGACGAAAGCCGGACAATCACGGTGAGCCAACTGAACGAAATCATCGGGGCGCGGGCTGAAGAAATCATCTCGAATGTCTGGAATCAAATCCAGCTTTCCGGCTACGAAGACAAGCTGTTGGCAGGACTTGTTATCACAGGAGGCGCCACAAATCTGAAGAATCTTGACGAAATGCTGCGCAAGCGTAGCAAGATAGATAAGATACGCGTAGCCAAACTTCCACGCAACACGGTTCATGCGTATGGCGAAATCTTGAAAAAGGACGGTTCGCAAAACACCTTGTTCGGTCTTCTGTTCGAAGGAAACCAAAACTGCTGCCTTATGGAAACCGTACAGCCCGAAGCGGTCAGCGCAAACACTCACCCCGGCCTGAGAACCGATGGACAAGCCGGCAAAGAACAAACCGGCGACATGTTTGAAGACGATCTGGAACTGCAAGAGCAAGCCAGACAAGCCAAATTGAAGCGCGAACAAGAAGAGAAAGCTGCTAAAGCTGCTGCTAAAGAAGAGGAGAGAAAGCGCAAAGAGAGAGAGAGAGCGGAGAAAGAAGCCAGAAAAAAAGCGGCAGGGCCAAGCTGGATTCAGCGCAAAATAGACGCCATCACCAAAGACTTCTTTGAAGATGATAAAATGAACTAAATGTGATAAAACAATAACAAATTAAGATATGGACGAGATAGTACAATTCGATTTCCCGACCGATTCACCTAAAATCATCAAAGTAATCGGTGTAGGTGGAGGTGGAGGTAATGCCGTAAACCACATGTACCGGGAAGGCATACACGACGTAACGTTCGTTCTCTGCAATACCGACAATCAGGCATTGGCGGAATCGCCCGTTCCGGTGAAACTACAACTGGGACGCAACATAACGCAAGGATTAGGAGCGGGCAACCGCCCCGAACGTGCACGAGAGGCTGCCGAAGAAAGCATCGAAGATATCAGGACACTACTGAACGACGGTACTAAAATGGTATTCATCACTGCCGGTATGGGAGGCGGGACCGGTACGGGAGCGGCTCCTGTCATCGCGCGTGTAGCCAAAGAAATGGATATTCTCACCGTAGGCATCGTAACCATACCCTTTATCTTCGAGGGCGAAAAGAAAATCATTCAGGCTTTGGACGGAGTGGAACGCATCGCCCAGCACGTCGACGCCTTGTTGGTAATCAACAACGAGCGTCTACGCGAAATCTATGCCGACCTTACCTTTATGAACGCGTTCGGCAAGGCGGATGACACACTTTCTATCGCCGCCAAAAGCATTGCCGAAATCATTACCATGCGGGGTACGGTGAATCTCGACTTCGCCGATGTGAAAACGATTCTCAAAGACGGTGGCGTAGCCATCATGAGCACCGGATTCGGAGAAGGCGAAAACCGGGTGACGAAAGCCATCGACGATGCCTTGCATTCGCCGCTGCTGAACAATAACGACATCTTCAACGCGAAGAAAGTGATGCTCAACGTATCGTTCTGTCCGTCGTCGGAATTGATGATGGAGGAAATGAACGAGATACACGAATTCATGAGCAAATTCCGAGAGGGCGTGGAAGTGATATGGGGTGTGGCCATGGACAATGCGCTGGAGACGAAAGTAAAGATTACCGTATTGGCTACCGGCTTCGGCGTAGAAGACGTGCCCGGTATGGACAGCCTGCACGAAGCGCGCAGTCAGGAAGAAGAGGAACGGCAAATGCAACTCGAAGAGGAGAAGGAGAAGAATAAAGAGCGCATCCGCAGAGCCTACGGTGAAAGCGCCGGCGGTATCGGAAGCAGAAACATCCGCAAGCGCCGCCACGTTTATCTGTTCAACAGCGAGGATATGGACAATGAAGACATCATCGCCATGGTGGAAGATTCACCCGCTTATCTGCGCGACAAAACGACGCTCACCAAAATAAAGACGAAAGCGGCCATCGAAGAAGAAGCGGCTGCCGAAGATACCATGGATAGCGATGGAATCATAACTTTCTAACAAAACCGATACAAATATGGACTTATTCGACCGGGTCAGCGAAGACATTAAAAACGCAATGAAAGCTAAGGACAAAGTAGCTTTGGAAACTTTGAGAAATGTAAAGAAGTTCTTCATCGAAGCGAAAACCGCTCCGGGAGCAAACGACTCGTTGACAGACGATGCTGCCTTGAAGATTATCCAGAAACTGGTTAAGCAAGGAAAAGATGCCGCCGAAATCTACAGAGGGCAGGCTCGCCAGGATCTGGCAGACGCCGAATTGGCGCAAGTGGCTGTTATGGAAGCCTATCTGCCCAAACAGCTTTCGGCAGAAGAGCTGGAAGCAGCACTGAAAGAAATCATTGCCGAAACCGGCGCCACCGGCGGCAAAGATATGGGTAAAGTGATGGGAGTGGCTTCGAAGAAGCTTGCAGGCATAGCCGAAGGCCGTGCCATATCCGCCAAAGTAAAAGAACTGTTGGGGTAATCGAGACCCCTTATCTATAAAGCCGCTTCAGCGAATGCACCTGACGCTGAAGCGGCTTTTATGTTTCTTTCATCTCACAAGCCTGTTTATTCTTATGGCTTTCAGCTAAAGTCTCAATTTCTTATCATATTGCAATCCCGCAGGTTTCTTATCTGATTCCACATATGTTTTTTCTCATCGTGGTATACATATATACTCAGCATGGTAGGCATATATAGTCATCATGGGTAACCATATATAGCTTGATATAGCTTGCAACTAAGTTGTAGAACTAAACAAGGCTCTTGCAGCAATATTATAAAAGATGAAGCGAGCTCATCACCTTGTCAGAAGAAAGCGCATGGTACTTTTTACTTCATGCAGCCAAACCATAATTTGCGTGTAAGGAGAGAGCTGCGACCAAGCGGGAAAGCACCGCCCGTCAAATATCCGCCGGGCGGTTCAATCGAACAGCTCTTTAAGCACCTCCAGCGATTTCAATACGGGAAAATCAGGCAGATGCAACCTATAATAGTCATTGATGATAGTCAGACAGCGGGTTCTTTCAACGCGGTTCATGGCAAAAAGGTGCATCGTGTCATAATTCATACGCATCAGCCGCAACAGGCGTGCCGACTCTTCGGGAGATATGTACGACGCATGCAAACGGGGGCGGGAGGATGTGAAACAAGCATTCAGCAGGTCGAAATAATCGCCCGGATGATAGTTTTCCAGATTCGGATAAAGCCCCAAAAAGCGCGAAAGGCGCATAAGGAACACCAGATGGAAGTTGGCAAAGCCTTGCCTGCACTCATCCAGCCAAACCACCGAATGCTGCAAGTAGGCGAACAACGGTTTATTCTCCGCCTCCTCACGCACCGCTCTATAAAGGAATTCGGCAAGAAAGAGCGCGATGGAGGATTTATACGGATCGTAAGGAAGCGACGAAAAAGGATAGAAAGACTTGGCTTCTTTCATCCGATACAAGGTAGTGTTGGGACGATAGTCGGCCTCGAATTCGATAAGAGACAAAGGCTGGAACAACACCGCCTTCACCGCAGATTTCCGCGAACGCGGAACAGGCACAAGGAAGGAGGTCCTGCCCGACAACTCCGTGTACATGTCTACAATAACGGAATTATCGTTGTACTTCAACGTATGGAGCACTATACCTTTTGACTTTTGGAGCATATCGTTCGTTTCAGGTTTCAACAACAAATGTACATAAAAATCTCGATCCGAAAGAGAATTAAAAGAAACATGCTTGTTTAAAAACCCGACAGTCCTTGTCGAACACAGCAGACGCACTTTCGAATCCACACATTTTAAAGGTTCAAAATCCCAGACAGTCCCTGTCAAATATAGCTGCCGGTTATCTTAATGTTGCGAACGCCCTATTTATCCCCTTACAGTTTCTGTCAACCCCCTTGAAAGGGTGCGGATTCACCAAAACCATGTTCTTTTAAGACTGCTTATGGCGTTTGAAATGAAGATTTCTGCCAAGAATCACAGAAACACCAATGTTGTTGTAAGACTGCCGATGGCATGCAAAATGAAGAAAGCGCAGCGAAGTATTGCGAAAGAAAAACATGTCGCTTTATGGCAAGCAACGGAATAAAATGGCAAGGGGGGGGGGATATATCTATCTGAATATCAGATATAAAATAAAACACGAAAAAGAAAAACAAAAGAAATGCACAAAAAATATTCGAGAAACATTTGTCAGTTTCAAAAAAGTTCCTACCTTTGCATCCGCAATCGAGAAACAAACACAGATTCAAGAGCGCAAAACTGCAGAAATGCAAAACAGGATGGCCCGTTCGTCTATCGGTTAGGACGCAAGATTTTCATTCTTGAAAGGGGGGTTCGATTCCCCCACGGGCTACAATTTAAAAGAATAAAAAAACTAAAAAAATAGATTAGTCGAGATGGCAAATCACAAATCATCACTGAAAAGAATCAGACAGGAGAAGACAAGAAGACTTCACAACAGATATTATGGCAAGACCATGAGAAATGCTGTTAGAAAACTTCGCGCAACTACAGATAAGGATGAAGCAGTTGCAATGTTTCCGGGCGTTACTAAGATGCTGGACAAGTTGGCTAAGAGAAATATCATTCATAAGAACAAAGCCAACAACTTGAAGTCTAAGCTGGCTGTCCATATCAACAAGCTTGCTTAAGAATCCAAGAAACAAGAATTAAAATAATTCTACATACTATCAGGTCGGACTTTCAGTTCGACCTTTCTTGCATATACCATATACAGGAAGTAATCTTCCGGCGGATTAAGATTTTCACGAACATGAACCGCCAAGAAAGCAACCGACCGGAACAAAACCGGATTCGTCTCGAAAACATATCGACCGCCGGCATTCCCCATTCTTTATTTTTCACTTTTTATTCTTTACCGACTGAATATTTTTCACTATATTTGCTCTGTTATTAAAGTTAGAAAGACAATTATGAGCGAAGAACAAATCACTCCCAATAACGGAGCTTATTCGGCGGATAGTATCCAAGTATTGGAAGGTCTTGAAGCAGTAAGAAAACGTCCGGCGATGTACATCGGAGATATCAGCGTAAAGGGACTTCACCACTTGGTATACGAAATCGTAGACAACTCCATCGACGAAGCGCTGGCCGGATATTGCGACCACATCGAAGTAACCATCAACGAAGATAATTCAATCACCGTACAGGACAACGGGCGCGGAATCCCGGTAGACTATCACGAAAAAGAGAAAAAGTCGGCATTGGAAGTAGCAATGACCGTGCTGCACGCCGGAGGAAAGTTCGACAAAGGATCATACAAGGTATCCGGAGGTCTTCACGGCGTAGGTATGTCTTGCGTAAACGCCCTTTCCACACACATGATCACTCAGGTATTCCGCGACGGAAAGATCTATCAGCAGGAATATGAAATAGGCAAGCCGCTTTATGCCGTAAAGGAAGTCGGCACAACCACCGAAACAGGTACGCGCCAACAATTCTGGCCCGACACGACAATCTTCACCGAGACGGTGTACGACTACAAAATACTTGCTTCCCGCCTGCGCGAACTGGCTTATCTGAATGCCGGCATCCGCATCTCTTTAACCGACCGTCGCGTGGTAAACGAAGACGGAAGTTTCAAAAGCGAGAACTTCTATTCAGAAGAGGGACTGAGAGAGTTCGTTCGTTTTATCGAGTCTTCGCGCGAACATTTAATTAATGACGTGATTTATCTGAACACCGAGAAACAAGGCGTTCCCATCGAAATAGCAATCATGTACAACACGGGATTCTCCGAAAACGTACACTCGTATGTCAACAACATCAACACCATTGAAGGTGGAACACACTTATCCGGATTCCGCCGCGCGCTGACCCGTACACTGAAGAAATATGCGGAAGACAGTAAGATGCTTGAAAAAGTGAAAGTGGAGATTGCCGGAGACGACTTCCGTGAAGGACTGACAGCCGTTATTTCGGTAAAGGTGGCGGAACCTCAGTTCGAAGGACAAACCAAAACAAAGCTGGGAAACAGCGAAGTGATGGGAGCTGTAGATCAGGCGGTAGGCGAAGTTCTTTCCTATTATCTGGAAGAACACCCGAAAGAAGCAAAAACGATTGTAGACAAAGTGATTCTGGCTGCTACGGCACGTCATGCGGCACGTAAGGCACGTGAAATGGTACAGCGCAAATCGCCGATGTCGGGAGGCGGACTCCCCGGTAAGCTCGCCGACTGTTCGGACAAAGATCCGCAAAAATGTGAGCTGTTCCTCGTTGAGGGAGACTCCGCCGGAGGTACTGCCAAACAAGGGCGCAACCGAATGTTTCAAGCCATCCTTCCGCTGCGCGGTAAGATTCTGAATGTGGAAAAAGCAATGTATCACAAAGCTTTGGAGAGCGAAGAGATACGTAATATATACACCGCGTTGGGTGTCACCATCGGAACGGAGGAAGACAGCAAAGAGGCGAATATCGAAAAACTTCGTTATCACAAAATTATCATCATGACCGATGCCGATGTCGATGGTTCGCACATCGACACGCTGATCATGACATTCTTCTTCCGATATATGCCGCAGATTATCCAAAACGGATATTTATATATCGCCACTCCCCCGCTCTATCTTTGTAAAAAAGGCAAGACGGAAGAGTATTGCTGGACGGATGCGCAACGTCAGAAATTCATCGACACTTACGGAGGCGGCTCTGAAAACGCTATCCATACGCAGCGTTACAAAGGTTTGGGTGAGATGAACGCCCAACAGTTATGGGAAACGACCATGGACCCGGAAAACCGTATGTTGAAACAAGTAAGCATCGACAATGCGGCGGAAGCCGATTATGTATTCTCCATGTTGATGGGCGAAGATGTTGGGCCACGCCGTGAGTTTATCGAAGAAAATGCAACGTATGCAAATATCGACGCATAATTTTAATCACACGTTTTTATAAACCAACCTCGCATCTTACAGCGAAGAAGCGCCGACTCGAAAGTTTCTCTTTCGCAGCCGGCGCTCTCTTTTTCATTCCACAGAGGTGATTTATGCGTAATCCCCACTAATATTCCGCTGAACTCAGAAATAGACAGTGGCTTTAAATTTTTCCCAGAAGCAGAGTTTAATAGACCGCTACATTTTGATTCCCGAATAAAACAAAATTTGAGATTAAAGATAGTTTTGCCTTTTTAATTCCTCAACAGCCTGTTCGAGTTCCTTGTACCATGCCTCGCCAAACTTACGGATCAACGGTTCTTTTAAAAACTTATAGACAGGCAGATTCTCTTTCTTTCCCAGCAGCACAGCTGCCTTGCACACATCCCAACGATGATAGTTCACTGCCTTATACGGACCGTAATCTCCGATGCGGATAGGGTAAAGATGGCATGACACAGGTTTATAAAAGTCGGTCTTACCTTCTCTGAAAGCCTTCTCAATGGTGCAATAGCAGCACCCTTTCTCATCGTAGGCAGTAAATACGCAATCTTTACGATTTACGATAGAAGTCACCAAATCGCCTTCTTCATCGGTATACACCACACCTTGTTTCTCAATCACGGCACGGGATTCCGGCGCAAGCTCATCCCACACGATGGGCAGCACTTCCTCCAACTTCTGCACTTCATCGAGTTCTACGGGTGCGCCGGCGTCGCCTTCAATGCAACACTGCCCCTTGCAGACTTCTAAGTTGCAAAGAAACTTCTCGCGCAACACATCCAAGCTGACCACTACATCATCTATCTGAATCATAAACTCCTCAATCTTTTTTAGAGGCGCAAATTTACAAAGATTTCAGCAAATACTTGTCTTTAAAGGGATATTTCCATGCAGGCGAAACTGATCATGAAAAAGAAAACCTTCATATTGCTGTTATTATCGGGAACATTGTCTGCCAAGCGCAAGCCTGGAAAACATTGAAATCGGTATTAGGAAAAAAGCATCGAATTAAACAGCAAGGAAGAAGCCTTGTTTAACGAGAAGCTAAAAACGAACGAGCAAGTAAAGGGGAAAAAAGAATTATTTGGAGATATCGAGAGCCATTGCAGTTTTTATAGGATGAGTAAGCGGGCAAAAATCCGGCAAAGGGAAACATATCCGGAATCCATTGCAGTTTTATAGGATGAGCAAGCGGGCAAAATCCGGCAATGGGAAACATCTTGGAGTCGGTTGCGTTTTTTATTGCGCCTGCGAACGAGGTAAAATAGCCGCCTCATTAGAGTTGAAGCCTCATCACGGCATTCCGTATGCTGCCAAGAATGCACACGATTTGAGCTACAAAACCGCTTGGGTGGAAGGCGTTCAGGGAGATGGCATCGGCGAAAACCTGATTGACTGCTTTCCTCCCACCAATCCGCGTATCATCAAAGTTATCGTGATAAAAGGATACAGCAAATCCGACGAGACATGGCGAAACAACTCGCGAGTAAAACAACGAACACGCCATTATCATCAGCGAAAGCAACCACTGGTATGGCAAAAGAACTCGCGGGTGAAACTGCTGAAAATGTATGTCGACTACAAACCGTATGCCTTGCTTCACTTGGCGGCCAGAAAAGCAACAGGATTGAACCTGACGAAGATAATACATAAAACAATGCGACACTTTACGGTTCTTTCCTAGACGTAAAGTGTCGCACATGTATTTATCTGCTTATCGGTCGCGCGTTATCGGACCGACGACATACCACTGCGGACGATTAGCCGATGAGTACCTTACCGCTCATTTCAGCAGGAACGGGCAGCCCCATAATCTTCAGGATAGTAGGAGCCACATCAGCCAGACGACCATTGGCCACCTTAGCTCCCTTGTTCGCTTCAGTCACATAAATACACGGAACCGGATTCAGAGAGTGAGCTGTGTTCGGAGTTCCGTCTTCATTCAGCGCATGGTCGGCATTACCATGGTCGGCAATGATGATAGCCTCATAGTCCTGAGCCTTCGCCGCTTCGATCACATCTTTCACGCAGGCATCCACAGCAATCACAGCTTTCTCGATGGCTTCGTACACACCCGTATGCCCCACCATATCGCCATTGGCAAAGTTCACCACAATGAAGTCGTATTTATTTTCCTTGATGGCAGCCACCAATTTATCTTTCACCTCGTAGGCGCTCATCTCAGGCTTCAAGTCATAAGTAGCCACTTTCGGAGAAGGAACGAGAATACGGTCTTCTCCTTCGTACGGAGTTTCCCGGCCGCCGTTGAAGAAGAACGTCACGTGAGCGTATTTCTCCGTTTCGGCAATGTGAAGCTGTTTCAATCCTTTGGAAGAGAGATATTCTCCCAACGTGTTGTCCACATTTTCTTTGTCGAACAGCACATGCACGCCCTTGAAAGAAGCGTCGTACGGAGTCATGCAGTAATACTGCAAGCCCGGAACAACGCGCATGCCTGCTTCGGGCATGTCCTGTTGCGTAAGCACCACGGTCAGCTCTTTCGCACGGTCGTTACGATAGTTGAAGAAAATCACAACGTCGCCTTCCTTAATGGTTCCGTCGAAGCCTGCATTCACTATCGGTTTGATGAACTCGTCAGTCACGCCTTCGTCGTAAGACTCTTGCATAGCCTGTGCCATATCCATCGCTTTCTTTCCTATGCCGTTCACCAGCAAGTCGTAAGCCTCTTTCACTCGCTCCCAACGCTTGTCGCGGTCCATCGCGTAGTAGCGGCCGATGATAGAAGCAATCTTGCCTGCCGACTTGTCGCAGTGCGCCGACAGCTCCTCGATAAATCCCTTTCCGCTCTTCGGGTCTGTATCGCGACCGTCCATAAAGCAGTGAATAAATGTATTGTCAATGCCATATTCCTTCGCAATATCGCAAAGCTTGAACAGATGATCCAGCGAACTGTGCACCCCGCCGTCGGAAGTCAACCCCATGAAGTGAACACTCTTTCCTTTTTCTTTCGCATAAGAGAAAGCGGATACGATACCCGGATTCTTCAAAATGCTGTTATCCGCACAAGCACGATTGATTTTCACCAAATCCTGATAAACCACGCGTCCGGCACCGATATTCAAGTGTCCTACCTCCGAGTTTCCCATCTGTCCGTCGGGCAAACCAACGTTCTCGCCGCTTGCCTGAAGTTGCGAGTTAGGATAAGTCTTCATCAGATAGTCCCAATAAGGGGTGGGAGTGTTGGAGATTACATCATCCTTCTTCCCGTCGCCTAATCCCCATCCGTCGAGGATCATTAATAGAGCTTTTTTACTCATAGCTATTTAAATGTTTGATTTATACTCTTGATTTTCCGACTGCAAAGGTACAAAAAGTTGAGAACGTAATAGGTTAACCCATGTTAAGAAACAGAGCATTACCGATATAAGTCTTTCGGTTGACGAATGGCTGTAGGTTCTTAAAAAGAGCAGGCTTTGAATAGTGGATAATTCGCACTAATCGGAAATCAAACTTCAACAGCACGTTCTTTCAATACAAAACCCAAGATAGGCGGAACATTGGGGAATCGGAAATCAAGCTTCAACTGCACGCTCTTTCAATGCAGAACCAAAGATAAGCGGAGCATTTGGGAATCGGAAATCAAGCCTCAACTGCACGTGCTTTCAATGCAGAACCCAAGATAAGCGGAGTATTTGCGGATTAGAAATCAAGCCTCAACTGTCCGTCGCCCAACAGATTGAAAGTCATTCTGTGATAGGGAGTCGCTCCTCGCTCGGCAATGGCGGCACGATGCTTGGAAGTAGGATAGCCTTTGTTGTGATTCCAGTCGTAAAACGGATATTCTTCGTGAAGGCGGTTCATGTAATCGTCACGATACGTTTTCGCCAGCACGGAAGCGGCGGCGATGGAAAGAAACTTCCCATCGCCTTTCACCACCGTGGTATGCGGAATATCAGGATATTTATCGAACCGATTTCCGTCGACGAGCAGATGTTCCGGACGAACCGAAAGCGCGTCGACAGCACGGTGCATAGCCAGAAAAGAGGCGTGCAGAATATTGATTTTATCAATCTCTTCGGGAGTCACTACTCCCACTGCCCAAGCGACTGCCTCGCGCTGTATCACCTCACGCAACGCATACCGCTGCTTTTCGGTCAACTGCTTCGAATCGTTTAACAATTCGTTCCGGAAATCCTTCGGAAGTATGACTGCGGCGGCATACACCGCTCCTGCCAGACATCCCCTTCCCGCTTCATCGCAACCGGCCTCTATCAAGTTCTCATTTAAATAGGATAATAACATGCCTCATTCGTTTTCAACCGGGTGCAAAGATATGAAAATAAAATCACGAATGCTTAGAACAAACTCCAAGCAACGGTTAGTCCTGCCATTACGATAGCTACCATGCTCATCAGCTTGATAAGGATGTTCAGACTGGGGCCGGAAGTATCTTTAAACGGGTCGCCTACGGTATCGCCCACTACATTGGCTTTGTGCACCTCGCTCCCCTTACCTCCGAAGTTCCCTTCTTCCACGTATTTCTTCGCATTGTCCCACGCACCGCCTGCGTTGGCCATGAAGATAGCCAGCACGAAACCGCTGCTCAGTCCGCCGATAAGCAATCCCAACACACCGGGAACACCGAAGATCAGTCCTGTCAGAATGGGAGCGATAATCGCGATAAGCGAAGGAACTATCATTTCACGCTGCGCTCCCTTGGTGGAAATTGCCACGCAACGCTCGTAGTCGGGCTCCGTTTCGCCGGTCAGGATTCCTTTTATCTCGCGGAACTGCCGCCGCACTTCATCCACCATGTGTCCTGCCGCACGTCCTACGGCATTCATGGTCAGCCCGCAGAAGAGGAACGCCATCATCGAACCGAGGAACATTCCTGCCAACACTTTCGGATTCATCAGGTTCACTTCATAGTAATTCATAAAGTCGATGAACGTAGCTTTCGCTACGGGAATGGTTTCTCCGCCGGGGAACGTAAGGTCGACGCTACCGAGGCGGTTGAGTCCGATACGTATCTCTTCGACGTAAGAAGCCAACAATGCCAGTCCCGTAAGCGCAGCCGAGCCGATGGCAAAGCCTTTGCCTGTGGCTGCCGTCGTGTTTCCAAGCGAATCGAGCGCATCGGTACGTTTGCGCACCTCCTCGCCCAACCCGGACATTTCGGCATTTCCACCCGCATTGTCGGCTATCGGGCCGTAAGCGTCGGTAGCCAGCGTAATGCCCAACGTAGAAAGCATGCCCACAGCGGCAATGCCGATTCCGTAAAGTCCCATTCCCACATTGGCAAAGTCGCCTCCCGAAGCCAGCAGATAAGAAGCGATGATACCGGCCACGACAGCTATCACAGGAATGGCCGTAGAGAGCATCCCCAGACCGACACCGGAGATGATTACGGTAGCCGGACCGGTCTTGCCGCTTTCACTCAGTTTCTTCGTGGGAGTATACGACTGGGAGGTATAGTATTCCGTAGACCGTCCGATGATGATGCCCACCAAAAGGCCGACCACTACCGAGCAGGAGATCCATACCCAATTGTCGAGCCGGAGCAACCAAAGAATCAGGAAAGTGGCGACTACAATCAGCGCCGAACTCAAATTCGTACCCCACGCCAACGAACCCAACAAGTCTTTCATCGTGGCGTTCTCTTTGGTGCGCACGGAGAAGATTCCGATGATGGAAAGCAAGATTCCCACCGCAGCAATCAGCATCGGGGCAATCACCGCCTTAAATTGCATCACCGTGTCTTCGGAGTGGATGAAGGCGGCAGCCCCCAACGCGGCGGTTGCCAATATAGAACCGCAATACGACTCGTACAGATCGGCGCCCATGCCTGCCACATCGCCCACATTGTCGCCCACATTATCGGCAATCGTTGCCGGATTGCGCGGATCGTCTTCCGGAATGCCGGCCTCCACCTTTCCCACCAAGTCGGCGCCCACATCGGCGGCCTTCGTATAGATACCTCCGCCCACACGGGCAAAGAGCGCTTGCGTGGAAGCTCCCATGCCGAACGTCAACATCGTGGTGGTAATCACACACAGCTTATGGGTGGGCGAGAGCGCATCGGAGGGAATCACCGCGTTGAGCAGCAGATACCAAAAAGAAATATCGAGTAGTCCCAGACCGACTACGACCAATCCCATCACCGCCCCGCTGCGAAAAGCGATTCTCAGTCCGGCATTCAGCGAGTTGCGGGCTGCGTTGGCAGTGCGCCCCGAAGCGTACGTTGCCGTCTTCATTCCCAGAAAGCCCGAAAGCCCGGAGAAGAATCCGCCCGTGAGGAATGCCACGGGAACCCATGCGTTCTGCACATGGAAGCCGTAAGCCATAATCGAAAACAGTATGACCAATCCCAAGAAAACATAAGCCACAATCTTATATTGCTGCTTCAGATAAGACATCGCCCCTTTGCGCACCGCCACTGCAATCTTCACCATTTGAGGAGTACCCTCGCTCTCTTTCATCATCTGCTTATGGAAATAATACGCAAAGCAAAGCGCCAGTACGGATGCAACCGGAACAATCCAAAAAAGAAAACTGTCCATAAAATTAAAATTAATTAGGTTTAACGAAGCATAAAAGTAAACAAGCGGGATGAAAAAAGCAAGGAAAAAGAGGGATAAAATGAATATTACACACAAAAAAAGCAAAAACGGGAGCAAAAAGAACAAAAAACGGGGTTTATTTCCAATCATTTCGGATGAGACAGATTTAATCACAATCGAAGAATACAAAAAGACTCCCGATTTGTTTCCAATCCTTTCGGGTGAGAATTCGGTAGAATGCAGACCATTGCTTATGTTGCGAAAGTTTATTTCCAATCATTTCGAACGAGGCTTAGCCAGTTTCTTCGTCTCACGGTCGATATACAAGGTTCGTTTCCCATCATCCCGAATGAGGAAAAGAAACAGAGATTGAAACAGTGAGTACGCATGAAAGTTCGCTTTCCGTCATCCCGAATGAAACCCTTCCGGAAAGCCTGAATTCTTATCGCTTTTTCGCCCTGAACGTCATGAAGAATATCCCCGCAACAATACATATATAGTCACCGTGGTAGCCATATATAGTCATCCTACATGACCATATATATCTACCGCGGTAGGCATATATAGCCACCGAGGTGAGTATATATGTTCACCGAATCGGGCATACATACCCACCGTAAGCAGAAAATATACCCGCCCGAGCGGACATCTTCAGTTCACAGATTTTCCACAAAAGAACTTTGCTCTATCCGGTTCAGAAAGGGGTATTCACAGTCCGGCTGCCGAAATGATTGCAATGGAGCGAAAGGCTCTCCTGTGTCCAAAGTCCGATCCTGTTAAACGCCTTTCTGAGGCAAACACGAAATTTTCTTTAGAGAAGAAGCAAAAAACAAGTCCGGCCGCACATCCTTGCACAGCCGGACTGACATTCACGTATTTCTTTCAGAATGAAATCTCTCATTGGCATAAGCGCAGAGCAAAGCCAAGACTAACATTATCCAAACATGCGGCTTACCCGTTCGATTCCGGCTACAAGCGCATCTACTTCTTCTTTGGTGTTATACAGTCCGAACGAAGCCCTGACTGTTCCTTCTATGCCCAACCGCTGCATCAGTGGCTGTGCACAGTGATGCCCGGTGCGGACGGCAATCCCGAGGCGGTCGAGCAATGTCCCCAAGTCGAAGTGATGAATATCCCCCACCAGAAAAGAAATCACCGCACCGCGATCGGCTGCTTCGCCGAAAATACGCATGCCGGGAATCTCTTTCAGCCGGCGCAAGGCATACCGGGTGAGTTCGTGCTCATAAACCGCCACCTGTTGCATGCCGATGGCGGAGACGTAATCGAGCGCTTTGGCAAGACCTGTCGTACCGATATAGTCGGGCGTACCTGCTTCGAACTTGAAAGGCAGCTCGTTGAACGTGGTTTTCTCGAAAGAGACATGCTGAATCATCTCTCCTCCTCCCTGATAGGGCGGCAGGCGGTCGAGCCACTCTTCTTTGCCGTAAAGCACTCCGACACCCGTCGGCGCATAAACCTTATGACCGGAGAACACCAGAAAATCGGCATCCAGCTCCTGCACATCCACCGCCGTGTGAGGGATGGACTGCGCGGCATCTACGAGGAAAGGCACTCCGTGCGCATGGGCGGTGGCAATCATCTCTTTGATGGGATTCACCGTTCCCAGCACATTCGATACATGAACAACGCTGACAAGCTTCGTCCGCTCGGTGAAAAGCTTTTCATACTCGTCGAGCAGCAGCTCGCCCCGATCGTTCATCGGAATCACCTTGAGGGCAATCCCCCTGCGGGCAGCGAGCAATTGCCAGGGAACGATGTTGCTGTGATGCTCCATCACCGAAACAATCACTTCGTCGCCCTCGCGCATACACTCATCGCCAAAGCTCGAAGCAAGCAGGTTGATGCTCTCGGTGGTTCCGCGCGTGAAAATCACCTCGTTGGTGCTGCGCGCGTTGATAAACCTCCGCACCGTCTCGCGCGAGGCTTCGTGAAGCTCGGTGGCCTGCTGCGAGAGGTAGTGCACTCCACGATGCACGTTCGCATTGACGGAGTAGTATTCGTCCACTATCGAATCCACCACCACACGAGGTTTCTGTGTGGTAGCGCCGTTATCCAGATAGACCAGCGGCTTGCCGTATATTTCCCGGCTCAGTATCGGAAAGTCTTCACGTATTTTTTGTATATCGTACATCCTGATTATGCTTTGGAAGGGAACCTTAAGATTCGAATTAGACAGATATTACTTACAGATAGCGCATCCCTGACATTTGTTCAATTCGCCGCGGAAACGTTTCTCCACCAGCAGGTGCAAGCGTTCTTTGAGAGGATCGAGACGAATCTTATCAATTACCTCATTGACAAATGCGAACATCAGCAACAGACGCGCTTCTTTCTCGGCAATGCCACGGGCACGCATATAAAACAGGGCATTCTCGTCGAGTTGCCCCACGGTAGCTCCATGCGAACACTTCACATCGTCGGCGTAAATCTCCAACTGAGGCTGCGTGTACATACGGGCTTCGCGCGTGACGCAAAGATTGCGGTTCGTCTGTTGCGAAGCGGTATGCTGTGCTCCGGGACGTACCAGCACCAATCCGGCAAAAGCCCCGACCGACTGTTCGTCGAGCACATATTTGAAAAGTTCATTACTGGTGCAGTTGGGCACTGCATGGTCGATGGTCGTATGATTATCCACATACTGGTTCTTATCCGTAATCGCCATGCCGCAAAGGTTGATTTCGGCTCCTTCGCCCGCCAATACCACTTCGGTCGTATTTCGGGTAGTTCCGTTATGCAACGTCATACCATTCAACAACACACTGCTGTTTGCTTCTTGCCTGACATACAGGTTGCTAATACGCACCGTGCTTGTATGCGTTTCCTCAAGTTCATACATGTCGAATACCGTATTCTCACCGGCAAACACTTCAATCACTTGAGTAGCCAGAAAATTTACATTGTCCATGGCATGGTCGCAGATCAGGAGACGTGCCTGCGCCCCTTCCTCAAGGACAACCAGCACCCGGCGGTTGACCATAAAATCGACATCGCCGCGAAGAATGTTCACCAACTGGATGGGCTTCTCCACCACCACGTTCTTGGGAACGTAAAAGAAGACTCCGTCTTGTGCAAAGGCGGTGTTGAAAGCGGTTATTCCGTCTTTCGCAGTATCAGCCAGCTGCCCGTAGTATTTCTTCACCAGTTCGGGATACTGCTGCGCCGCTTCTCTCAGGCTGCCGAAAATCACTCCCTCAGGCAAATGATGCTTGGGCAACGATTTACCGTAAAACGCGTCGTTCACCACGAAATACAAAGCCGTACTCATATTGGGCACATCGCACTTAAACACTTCGTAGGGGTTTACCGGGATATCCAACCGGTTGAGATTCAAGCCGAAGTCGGGCTCAAAGCATTTGCTTACATCCGTATATTTATATTTCTCCACTTTACGAGCAGGGAATCCGATCCGTTCGAAATCGGCGAAAGCGGCAGCCCTCGGCGCATTCAGCACATCGGCGCTATGCTTGCATATCATGGCTTCGGTATGTGTGAAGAGATCGATATATTGTTGTTCTGCGTTCATCATCATTCTCCTAACTCTTTCTTAATCCAGTCGTACCCCTTTTCTTCAAGTTCCAAAGCCAGCTCCGGACCGGCGGTCTTCACGATGCGCCCTTTATAAAGCACATGAACGATATCGGGCTTGATATAGTCGAGCAAGCGTTGGTAGTGAGTTATCACAATGGTGCTTGTTTCGGGAGTCTTCAGTTTGTTCACGCCTTCGGCTACAATACGGAGCGCGTCGATATCCAAACCGGAATCGGTCTCGTCGAGAATGCTCAGGCGCGGCTCGAGCATCGCCATCTGGAATATCTCGTTCCGTTTCTTTTCCCCGCCCGAAAAACCCTCGTTCACCGAACGGTTGGCCAGTTTGTTGTCCAACTCCACCACGGCGCGCTTCTCACGCATCAGTTTCAGGAACTCGCTGGCGGAGAGTGCCGGCAGACCTTTATACTTTCGCTGTTCGTTCACAGCGGTACGCATAAAGTTCACCATGCTCACCCCCGGTATCTCCACCGGATACTGAAAGCTAAGAAAGATACCTTCGTGGCTACGGTCTTCGGGCGACAGTTCCAGTAAATCCTTACCGTAAAAGCTTACCGATCCCTTCGTCACTTCGAAAGTGGGGTTGCCTACCAGCACCGAAGAAAGCGTACTTTTTCCCGATCCGTTCGGTCCCATGATGGCATGCACTTCGCCCGGTTTCACCGTAAGGGTAATTCCCTTTAATATTTCTTTGCCGTTAATGCCGGCATGCAAATCTTTTATTTCTAACATAGTCTATTTATCTAATTTTATCTGTTTCTTATTCAAAACTATCTGCCGAAAATCCAGTCGAAAATCGTATCTCCATCCCCTTGTGTCAAAGTAAAAGGAAAGTCTATCTTCAGCCCGAAGTTCAAACCGTGCCGAAATCCCTTGGCACGTATATAGTCGGTACGAACAGGGGCGAAAGACCGATCTTCCACAGTATGGTTTGCACCTAATCCCATACGGAACTGATATTCGACAGTAAGCATGAGACACGATAGCAAAGGTATCTCCAACCCTATGCCCGGCATCAGAGAAAGACGAGGCGACTTCAGATCATAATGCTCCCGACGTGTCAGCTCGCTCTTCTCGGTAATCATATTATAATGGAAATGTTCGATCACTCCGCTTTCTGTCCGGGAGGCGAAATTCCATGCTGCGGAAAGTCCACCGTATGCCTGCACCCAGAAGTGTTCGGGAAATATATAGTAGCGTCCGCCAAGCTCCAGTTGTGTAAGATTCTTCTGCACAGAGGAAGTCAGATTAATCTCCTCACTCAGATAACCCGCCTTGAGCGAAAACCGGCTTTCGGGCAGATAGTACTCGACCCCCAACGCTGCGGTAAATCCGGTTGACGACTTGTGATGCGACGGATGCTGTGAAAGCACAGATATTGCCGGGCCAATCGTTCCCTGAAAACTCCATCTGCGTTCACTCTCCGTATAGCGTTGCGCGCGAATCAATCCGAAAGAAAGCAGCAACACCAACAACCAACCTATCCGTTGTCCGTTCATTTCTCTTCTTCGATTTTGTTTATCCTACACTACCCTCCAGCGAGATGCTGAGCAATTTTTGCGCTTCCACCGCAAACTCCATAGGCAGTTTGTTCAATACCTCTTTCGCATATCCGTTTACAATCAGGCCGATGGCATCTTCGGTCGAAATGCCGCGCTGGTTGCAGTAAAATACCTGATCTTCGCTAATTTTGCTGGTAGTAGCCTCGTGTTCCACCACAGCCGTTTCATTATGGATGTCCATATAAGGGAAAGTATGCGCTCCACACTTATCGCCCAGCAGCAACGAGTCGCACTGACTGTAGTTACGGGCATTGTCGGCTTTCTCCGACACACGCACCAAGCCTCGATACGAATTCTCGCTGTATCCGGCAGAGATACCTTTACTCACGATTGTGCTGCGGGTATTCTTCCCCAAGTGAATCATTTTGGTACCGGTATCCGCCTGCTGATAGTTGTTCGTCACCGCTACCGAGTAAAATTCCGCTGTCGAATTATCTCCGGTCAGAATGCAGGAAGGATACTTCCAAGTAATGGCGGATCCCGTTTCTACCTGTGTCCAAGAGAGTTTACTATCCACACCTTTGCAGTTGCCGCGCTTCGTCACGAAGTTGTATACGCCGCCTTTGCCTTCGGCATCCCCCGGATACCAGTTCTGAACCGTACTGTATTTCACTTCCGCACGGTCGTGCACCACAATCTCCACAATGGCGGCATGCAACTGGTTCTCATCGCGCATGGGAGCCGTGCATCCCTCCAGATAAGAAACATAAGAATCATCGTCCGCCACAATGAGCGTGCGTTCGAACTGCCCGGTGTTACGGGCATTGATGCGGAAGTAAGTGGAAAGTTCCATCGGACAGCGAACACCTTTAGGAATATAGACGAAGGACCCATCGGAAAACACGGCGGAATTCAATGCGGCAAAGAAATTGTCGCGGTAGCCGACTACCGATCCCATATATTTTCTGACAAGGTCGGGATGTTCGCGTACCGCTTCGCTGAATGAGCAGAATATGATTCCCTTCTCCATCAACGTCTCTTTGAAAGTGGTCTTTACAGATACAGAGTCCATAACTGCATCCACAGCCATCCCGCTCAACGCCATCTGCTCTTCCAGAGGAATACCTAACTTATTGAATGTCTTGATTAACTCAGGATCTACTTCATCCATGCTCTTCGGACCCTCTTTCTTCTTCGTGGGATCGGCATAGTACGAAATAGCCTGATAGTCTATCTCAGGAATATGGAGATGCGCCCATGTGGGAATTTCCAGCGTCAGCCAATGCCGGTACGCTTTCAAACGAAACTCGAGCAACCACTCGGGTTCGTTCTTCTTCGACGAAATGAGCCTGATCACGTCCTCATTCAGCCCTCGCTCGATGATTTCGGTATGCACATCGGTTGTAAAGCCGTACTTATACTTCTCATTCGTAAGTTCTTTTACATATTTATTGGGTTCTTCTTGTTGCATCTTTATGTTCTAATATATATTGTTCTGTCATATTTTTGGCGGCAGGGAAAAATATTTTTCCGAATCTTTCCATCGGATAGTATAACGCAGACTCTTTCTTTTTTGTTGCACCGATTAACTTATTATCACCATCGATATACTCGATTACAAAGATCATAAGGCTGACCAGAAGCATATATTTTATTGCTCCCAACCCGCTTCCCAGCCAACGGTTCAGCCATCCTAAGGAAACAGCCTCCAACGCTCTTGTCAGCAACGAAGCCACCAACGAGAAGAGCAGCGGTACAGCTATCCAGATAATGGCGAAAGCCAAAACCTGAGCCACCGTCATAGAATCTGTCAGTGCAGGACATAAGCGTTCCGCCAAAGCCTGATACAGCGCCCTTGCAGCCAATAATCCTACTATCAGCCCGAGAATGGAAGCCAATTGCCGGATGAATCCTTTCATCAGTCCGGTCACTACTCCTATACCTATAAAGAAAAGGATGATTATGTCGATCAAAGTCATAACTATTCTATTATATAGCCCTATAAAGGATATCGGGAAACAACGGATAAAAAAAGTGGTAAGGTGGTGTTCTGCAAACAGTACCACATTACCACCCTTTATCCTTACAGATAAGTATGTTGCCACAACAGCATCAAGCCATATAGCAGCAACTTATCTCTTTTCCCGTTACAAAGTCTGCTTCACTTCAATTTCCTCGAAGGTCTCGATAACGTCGCCTACTTTCATATCGTTGCAGTTTACCAGACTGATACCGCATTCGAAGTTCGTGCCGACTTCTTTCACATCGTCTTTAAAACGTTTCAACGCATTGATGTTCCCTGTGAAGATAACGATACCGTCGCGAATCAAACGAGCCTTGTCGCTGCGCTTTACCTTTCCGGTCTTCACCATCGCTCCGGCTACAATACCCACCTTGGTGATATTGAATACCTCGCGAACCTCTATCGTAGCAGTCACCTGTTCTTTCAACTCAGGCGCCAACATACCTTCCATAGCCGACTTCACTTCCTCGATGGCATCGTAGATTACCGAGTACTTACGGATGTCTACTCCATCCTGCTCTGCCATCTTGGCGGCTGCGGTGGAAGGACGCACTTGGAATCCTACGATAATCGCATCGGAAGCGGCAGCCAGAGAAACATCCGATTCGGAAATCTGACCCACTCCCTTGTGAATCACATTCACCTGAATCTGCTCTGTGGACAATTTGATCAACGAGTCGCTCAACGCCTCGACCGATCCATCCACGTCACCCTTCACGATGATGTTCAATTCCTGGAAGTTACCCAAAGCGATACGACGGCCAAGCTCATCGAGAGTCAGAATCTTCTGTGTACGCAATCCTTGCTCACGAGCCAGCTGCTCACGCTTATTCGTAATTTCACGGGCTTCCTGGTCGGTCTCTACTACATGGAACGTATCACCGGCTGCCGGCGCTCCGTTCAATCCGAGAATCAGTGCCGGAGCAGACGGTCCCGCTTCTTTCACACGTTGGTTGCGTTCGTTGAACATAGCCTTCACACGTCCGTAGCTTGTTCCCGCCAGAACGATATCGCCTACTTTCAGCGTACCGTTCGACACCAGAACTGTCGCTACATATCCGCGTCCCTTATCCAACGAAGACTCGATGATAGACCCCGTGGCGTTACGGTCAGGGTTCGCTTTCAACTCAAGCATTTCAGCTTCCAGCAATACCTTTTCCATCAGTTCGGCCACACCCAGACCTTGTTTGGCTGAAATGTCCTGCGACTGATATTTACCTCCCCATTCCTCCACAAGGAAGTTCATGTTCGCAAGCTCTTCTTTAATCTTATCGGGATTGGCGGTCGGCTTATCCACCTTATTGATAGCAAACACAATAGGTACACCGGCAGCCATTGCATGATTGATCGCTTCTTTGGTTTGCGGCATCACGCTGTCGTCTGCAGCCACAATGATAATAGCGATATCCGTCACCTTAGCTCCACGGGCACGCATGGCAGTAAACGCTTCGTGCCCCGGAGTATCGAGGAAGGTTATACGGCGCCCGTCTTCCAACTTCACATTGTAAGCTCCGATGTGCTGCGTGATACCTCCCGCTTCACCCGCAATTACATTTGCCTTGCGAATGTAGTCGAGCAATGAAGTTTTACCGTGGTCGACGTGTCCCATAACCGTAACGATAGGCGCGCGCGGTTGCAAGTCTTCCGGTGCGTCTTCTTCTTCAACAATGGCCTGTGCCACTTCGGCACTGATATATTCCGTCTTGAAACCGAACTCTTCGGCCACGATATTGATTGTTTCGGCATCCAGACGCTGGTTGATGGAAACCATGATTCCGATACTCATGCAAGTAGCGATAACCTGATTGACAGAGATATCCATCATAGTTGCCAATTCGTTGGCCGTTACAAACTCCGTCAGCTTCAGCACCTTGCTTTCCGCCATTTCCTGATCTTCCAATTCCTGCATACGGCTGGAAGCCATTTCACGTTTCTCTTTACGATATTTGGAAGCCTTGCTCTTTCCTTTAGTCGTAAGGCGCGCCAATGTTTCTTTCACTTGTTTTGCTACATCCTCTTCACTGACCTCCTGCTTGATAATCGGTTTCTTAAAGCGTTCTTTACCATGACTCTTCTTGCCACCGCCTTGTCCGTTAGTTTTTCCTTGTCTCGAACCTCCGAAATGAGAAGTAGCCACGTTGTCCACATCCACTTTTTCTTTATTGATGCGATTCCGTTTCTTCTTACTTCCCCCAGCCTCAGCATCCTTTCCGCCTTTCGACAATTTTGTGTCCTCCCGGCGAATCTCCTTGATGATGGCTTCTTTCATCTGTTTTTTCTGATCCTGACGGATTTTCTCTTTCTCTTCGCGTTCCTTACGCTTTTCTTCTTTCGATTTTTTCTTCGGTCGTGTGGACTGGTTCAACGCCGCCAAGTCTATTTGACCGATGACATTGATCTTTGCCCCCAGTTCCGGCTGACGGATCTTGAAGATTTCGTCATCCTTTGAATCCGATTCTTCGTCGGAAACAGCTTCACCCGAACCGGCAGCCTTCTTATCTTCCTTAGCCTCTTTTTCCTTTACAGGCAAGGTTTCTACTTTTGGTTCCTCTTTACTCATTTCTTTCACCACATTCTCTACTTCCGCCGGTTTGGTTTCCACCGCCTCTTGCAGTACCCTTTCATCTTTTACCGCGGATTCTGCAACTTCTTCTTTCTTCACCTCAGCCTTTGCACTCTGTTGCCCAACTTCCGGCTGTTCTTTCTTTTCCGGCTCTTTTTCTATCTTCCGACCTCCTAAATTGTCTAAATCAATCTTTCCGACAGGTTTAAACTTCGGACGAACATCTTCGGGAACCACAGTCTTGATCACATCGTCTGCTTTCGGTTTCTCCGGTTCTTTTGCAAAACCTTCAATCGATACCGAGGCTTTATTGCGATCTTTATTCTGACGTTCCTGAATGAAACGCTCCGATTCAAGTCTAAGATTCTTATCTGTGCTAAACTCTTTGACGAGTATAGCGTATTGCTCCTCACTAATTTTGGTATTAGGATTAGCCTCTACGGAATACCCTTTCTTCTGCAGGAACTCAACTACCGTTGAAATTCCCACATTTAAATCCCTTGTTACTTTGTTTAACCTTATCGTCATATCTTAAATTTAATAATTAAATGGAGCCGGATTGTTATTTATTTACTGAACGGTAAATATTACTATTCCTCAAACTCCGATTTCAAAATGCGAATAACCTCGTCTACCGTTTCTTCCTCCAGGTCTGTTTTTTCAATCAACATCTCACGAGGCGCGTTCAACACCGCTTTCGCAGTATCTATTCCGATTGCTTTGATAGCATCGATCACCCATCCGTCAATCTCATCTCTGAATTCATCGAGATAGATATCTTCATCCTGCACGCTCTCATCCAGTTCGCGGAACACGTCGATAGTATACTCGGTCAGCATACTTGCCAACTTAATGTTCAAACCGCCCTTACCGATGGCAAGCGACACCTCTTCCGGCTTCAGAAACACTTCTGCCTTTCTTTCTTCTTCGTTCAAACGGATAGAAGATATTTTAGCCGGACTCAAAGCGCGTTGAATAAACAACGATATATTCGAGGTATAGTTAATCACATCGATATTTTCATTACGCAACTCACGAACGATTCCGTGAATACGACTGCCCTTTACACCGACACAGGCTCCTACCGGATCTATTCTGTCATCGTAAGATTCCACCGCTATTTTGGCACGTTCACCGGGCATGCGGGCTATCTTCTTGATGGTAATCAACCCGTCGTTAATCTCGGGCACTTCCAATTCGAACAACCGTTGAAGAAAGACCGGAGAAGTACGAGACAGAATAATCTTCGGATTGTTGTTTTTATTATCCACCCTCGCTACTACGGCACGCGCCATTTCCCCTTTCCGGTAAAAATCGCTTGGAATCTGTTCGGTTTTAGGGAGTAACAGTTCATTGCCTTCATCATCCAAAAGCAAAATCTCCTTTTTCCAAATCTGGTATACTTCCGCATTGATGATGGTTCCCACCTTATCTATATACTTATTATACAGACTGTCCTTTTCCAATTCCAGAATTTTGGAAGCCAACGTCTGACGAAGGTTAAGGATGGCGCGACGCCCGAACTTGGCAAAGATAACCTCGTCAGTCACCTCCTCGCCCACTTCGTACGAAGCATCGATTTCGCGCGCTTCGGTAAGCGAAATTTGCATATTGGGATTCGTCAATTCCTCATCCGCCACAACTTCACGGTTACGCCATATTTCAAAATCCCCCTTATCCGGGTTCACGATTACGTCGTAATTTTCATCGGTGCCAAACATTTTCGCGATTACGCTACGGAACGACTCTTCGAGCACGCTCACCATTGTAGTTCTATCGATATTCTTCAGTTCTTTAAATTCCGAAAATGTGTCAATCAAGCTGATTGTCTCTTCTTTTTTGGCCATAACTATTTAAAACTAATTAAGTATTTAGTGTATTTTATTTGCTCGTAAGTAAAGGTCTCATCTTCTTCCACCATTTTTGGACGCTTCGCTCCTTCAGGCTTCACTTTCTTCTGAACCCCCAGCGTGAATTTTTCCTCATCGGCGTCTTTCAGCACTCCGGCCAGTTTGCGTCCGTCCTTAGTTAAGACTTCCACTTCCTGCCCGACATGGATGTAATACTGCTGCAACACTTTGAAAGGCTGTCCGATTCCGGCCGAACCCACTTCCAATTCATAATCCTCCTCTTCACGGTTCAACTTCGACTCGATGTAACGGCTAAGCTCTACGCAGTCTTCAATCCAAACGCCTTCGGCATGGTCAATCTCAACCACAATTTTATCATCAGGGCTTACGGTCACTTCCACCAGAAAGTAATCTTTTCCCTCCAGCCATTCTTCAACAATTTGAGATACAGTTTTCTTTTCTATCATTTATTTGCTATATAAGAACAAAAAAAGGAGCTTAATTGCCCCTCCACCTTTCATCCGTTTTCGGTTGCAAAGATATAAATAATCTATTCGACTACAAAACATTAAATAAAAAAAGTATGATTTAACGCCCCGATATTCGTATCTTTACACCCTAATCTTAAAAAATAGCGGTTATGGCGCACAGACTCAACACGAATAAACAGTTTATGATAGGCAACGGCATTCTGGCTTTCGCAGTCATTTTTGTCGTGGTAATCTTTGTGTATATGAGCCTTCGATTGCAAAGAGACAAACAAGCAGAACTGCATTTTACCGAAACGTATACCATCAGCCTGACCAAAGGATTTGCCGGAGACTCGATTTCGTTGTTTGTAAACGACAGCCTTATCGACAGCCGCAAGATGACCGATGAGCCATGCACCATTAAGTTCGGACGGTTTGCCGAACAAAGCGCACTGCTCATCGTAGACAACCGGACAGACGAAGTTTCCACGTTCGACCTGAGCGAAAAAGGAGGCGTTTACCGTTTTGAAAGAGATGAAGACGGTATCAAGCAATTGCCCCGGTAAATTTCTTGATGGCTATCAGGGTAAAGAGACACGCAACCATACCTCCATAGCCAATCGTCACACCTCCGCTCGATATTGCTTCAATTCTTCACGCAAAGAAAAAGCTTTGCCTTCCGTCAACTCATCGAGCAACCGCCAAAAACGATCGCCATGATTCATCTCACGCGTATGGCAAAGCTCATGAAGCAGCACATAGTCTACAAGATGCACGGGCAAAAGAAGCAGGAAGCAAGAAAGATTGATGCCCTTATTTGCCGAACAACTGCCCCAACGCCCACGACTGGAACCGATTCGCACATTGCTGTATGACAGCCCGTTTTGTCGGGCGAGCCGGTCTAAGCGCAGGGGAAGGATGTTGCGTGCATTCTTCTTCAACGATTCTTCAATTACCTTACGCAGCCAATGTTGCAGTTTCTCGTTCGCAAAGTCGGTTTCACGGGGACAGACAATCTCCATATACCCCGGCTTCAAATTGGCAAAAAAACAATCCGTATCGCCCGAAACCAAAGAAAGCTGAAAGAAATACGTATCAATCTTATAATCCAGATCAATGGAAGGACGGGAAATTTGCCTGCGGGCAATAACCAAACGTCCGCGCAACTCTTCCACCGCCCGGTTTATTTCTTTCAAAGAAATACCCGGAGGAACAGAAACATAAACAGCATCGCTCTTTGTCCGGAACACAATTTTCCGCGCCCTCGGATGAGTGCGTATAATCAAGCGTCCTATTTCTTTGTCGTCTACAACTGCATTCATGTATATTTATCCGCGAATCACGAACCGATTCTGTAAAAAAGAATATTCCATGCAAAGATATATACCCGCCTGAGATAAACAAATCAGAAAGCTATTTTTTTCAAAGGATTTACCTACCTTTGCCCACAAACCAAATGATATCGCAACATGAAAATCCCACGTACTTGCCATGCCGTATGTCTGATACTCATGCTAATCGGCATACCGGCAACATTATCTGCGCAGACAACCCTGCTGGATAAGCTGAATGAGATTTCCGCCATAACGGAAATCAAACCTCTTGAATCTGAAAAATTTACCGAAAAGTATGTAGCTTATTTCACTCAACCCTTGAACCACAAGTCTCCGGAAAAAGGGAATTTCCGACAAAGGGTTATTGTGGCTCATGTCGGGTTCGACCGTCCTACGGTAATTGTGACCGAAGGATATGCGGCGGAATACGCTTTCCACCCCAAATACCGCGAAGAACTCTCGAAGTTGCTAAATGCCAATATGATATTCGTGGAGTATCGCTATTTTTCAAAATCCACTCCCGACCCCAAAGACTGGCAATACCTGACAGCGGAAAACTCTGCTGACGATCTGCATGCCGTTACTTCCGCTTTCAAAAATATCTATCCGGGTAAATGGATTGCGACGGGTATCAGCAAAGGAGGGCAAACCACTCTGCTATACCGTACATTCTATCCCGACGATGTGGACATCTCCGTTCCTTACGTAGCTCCTCTTTGCTATGCGGCGGAAGACGGAAGACACGAGCCTTTTCTCAGAAAGATATCCACTCCCGAGAATCGCAAATTGGTTGAGAACTTCCAAATGGAAGCGCTGAAACGAAAACCCGCGCTACTTCCTCTCTTCAAACAATATTGTACGGAAAAAGGTTATCAGTTCCGCGCCTCCATCGAAGAGATATACGACTATTCGGTGTTGGAATACGCCTTTGCGCTTTGGCAGTGGGGTACTCCCGTGGAAAACATTCCTGCCCCGGACGCTACCGATGACGAGATATTGACCCACCTGCTGGATATCAGTAATCCCAATTATTTCATGAAAAACAACCCTGCCGCCCCTTTTTTTGTACAGGCTGCACGCGAATTAGGGTATTACGGCTACGATATCCGCCCATTCAAAAAGCACCTTTCCATCAAGTCGAGCAAAGGATACCTGCATCGGCTGATGCTTCCTGAAGAGTTGAAGGGGATACCTTTCGACAAGACGCTAAGCAAGAAAATCACCCGGTTCTTGAAAAAGAATGATCCGAAAATGATATTTATTTACGGCGAAAACGACCCGTGGACGGCAGCCGGAGTAACCTGGTTGAAAAAGAAAAACAACATACACGTGTTTATAGAGCCCGGTGGAAGTCACAAAGCGCGTATCAGCACACTGCCCGAAGCAGAAAAAGAAAAAGCGATAAACCTTATTAACAAGTGGCTATACTTGTAAAGAGACGAAACAATGATCTTAAAAAAATTAAACATTAATACAAAGAGCAATGAAAAATAAGAAAATGATGTTCGGGTTGGTATTCAGCCTTTTGCTACTCTCGTCGTGCAAGAATACAAAAAACACAGTAACTATGTCCGAATTAAAAGGCGAATGGAATATTGTGGAGGTAAACAGACAGGAAGTGTCGGCCAATCCGTTACCTTTTATCGGTTTTGATACAGAAGAAAAAAGGATTTACGGAAACAGCGGGTGCAACCGTATTATGGGAGGTTTCAGACTATCGAATAAGAATGACAAGATAGAATTGGAAGAAATAGCGGGCACTATGATGGCATGTCCTGACATGGAATTGGAGACAAACGTACTGAAGGCGCTTTCGGAAGCAAGCCGAATCAGACATGGAGACGAAGAGGATGAAATTATTCTATCCGATAAAAGCGGCAATCCGGTGATTCTGCTGAAGAAGAAAACACATGAATAAATACGGTTGTATAAAAAAAGTTCATACCGCATAAAAAGAAGCTCTGTTCTGTCTCGAAGGAAAGAGTCTTGCTTAAATAGGAAACAGCGTTTGCCTAAATAAAACAATCTTTTTAGGCAAATGCATTTTTTGTTATATAGGCAGTGCAACTTTTTCTCTATCAGCTACGTCTAATAAATATAGCATGGATAGGCAATTAGTAAACCTTATACTTATAAACTCATAAAAACCAACGAAATGAAAACATTTTCCTTAAGCCTGATGATGTCTGTGTTGCTGCTGACATCGTTCACAATCGCTCATGCACAAACCAAGCGCGTAGTAGCCAGCAAAAACTATGTTACCCAAAAAGTGGAAGCAGACCGTTTCAACGCCATTCAATTATTGGGAAGCGCCGACATCGTGTACAGACAATCCGCTTCCACCACTGTGGAAATTTACGGCTCCGACAACATTGTTCCGTTGCTAGAAACATATACCAGCAAAGGCACACTGACCGTAAAATTCAAGAAAAATACCCGTATCATCAATAGGGGCAAGCTCATCGTCAAGGTTTCTTCACCCGAACTGAACAAGATCACCGTCAACGGTTCGGGAGACATCAAATTGGCCAACGGCATACAGACAAACAAAAACATAGATGTTACCGTCAACGGATCGGGCGATATAGCAGGAGAAGGCTTTCAATGCGAAGCGATAACCGTCTCCGTCAGAGGGTCGGGCGATATCAAACTGCAAAAGATACAAAGCAAGACATGCGTTGTGAGCATAGCCGGATCGGGCGATGTGGTTCTTAGTGGACAAACGGGCGAAGCGAAATACCGCATCGCAGGTTCCGGAGACATCTCAGCTTCCGGTCTGCGGGCAGTCAACACATCGGCTAGCGTCTCCGGTTCGGGCGATATAAAGTGTCATGCCGACAAGAAACTCACAGCGCGCGTTTCCGGTAGCGGAAGCGTGGCTTACAAGGGCAATCCCAAAGAGATAGACGCCCCACGCAAAAAGATACGAAAGCTGTAACAAGACCTGAGCCTATCGTTCTTATATATAATTATGGTGTGTCTTCATAAACTTACCCAAGAATAGGGCAACGTCCCTAAGCTTGGGTAAGATTTAAGTGATTCTATTGGGAAAACAGCGCAACAAAGATGGAGAAAACAACCGGCCTTCCGGTCAGACTATCGCAAGCCCAACATCATCACCTCGCTGGAATGATGGAGAAAGCAACCGGTCTTCCGGTCAGACTATCTCTATGCCTTGCTCTTTGCACAGTTGAAGCCCCAAGTCTTTCAACTTGAACTTCTGGATTTTCCCGCTTCCCGTCATCGGAAACTCTTTGACGAAGAACACATATTTCGGAATCTTGTAGCGAGCGATCTTGTTCCGACAAAAATCGCGTACATCGCTCTCATGCATCTCCACCCCTTCATGCAGAATGATGAACGCGCCTACCGCTTCGCCGTATTTCCGCGAAGGGATGCCTGCCACCTGCACGTCTTTTATACCTTCGAGCCTATAAAGAAACTCTTCTATTTCGCGGGGATAGATATTCTCGCCGCCACGGATAATCATGTCTTTGATGCGCCCCGTGATCCGGTAATTGCCGTCGGCATCTTTAATTCCGATATCGCCCGAATGGAGGAAGCCGTTTTCATCAATCACCTCCGCCGTTGCCTCCGGATTTTTATAATAGCCTTTCATCGTATTATATCCCCGGCTGCACATTTCTCCCGGCATACCCGGCGGACACTCCTTGCCCGTTTCGGGATCGATCACTTTCACTTCGGTAAACTCAAAATCTCTCCCCACCGTATGGCAACGCACATCAAACGAATCGTCGATACGGGTAGCTGTCATACCGGGCGCCGCCTCCGTAAGTCCGTACACGCTGGTTACTTTCATATACATTTTTTCTTCCACCTGCTTCATCAGCTCCACCGGACATAAAGCGCCCGCCATGATTCCGGTGCGAAGGGAAGACATGTCGAACAAGCCGAACATGGGATGATGAAGCTCGGCGATAAACATGGTGGGCACTCCGTAGAGAGCCGTACACCGCTCTTTATGGATGGAAGCCAGCACAAGCAACGGGTCGAACCGCTCTACCATTACTTGCATGCAGCCGTGCGTGAGGCAGTTCATGGTGGCGAGCACCACTCCGAAGCAATGAAATAGCGGAACGCAACAGCATAGCCTGTCGTCGGCGGTAAACTTCATGTGTTCGCCGGTGAGGTATCCGTTGTTCGTTATATTATAATGAGTCAGCATCACCCCTTTCGGGAAACCTGTAGTGCCCGATGTGTACTGCATGTTCACCACATCGTGGCAGTCCACCCGCGCTTTCAATTCATTCAGGCGGTCGTCGGCAACGTTGTTCCCCAACAGCAGCAGCTCCGATGTGTTGAACATTCCCCGATGCTTTTCCTGACCGATATAAACCACGTGGCGCATGTGCGGAAAACGCTCGCTCTTGAGATGTCCGCGCTCACAGGTTTTGAGTTCGGGGAGCATGGCGTACGTCATCTCCACGAAGTCGCTGTCCTTTTCGCCGTTTACGATGCAAAGCGTGTGCATGTCGGAATGATGGCAAAGATATTCCAGTTCCGATTGTTTGTAATTGGTGTTGACCGTGACGCAAACCGCCCCTATCTTGGCGCAGGCGTACAGCAAAGTCAGCCAATCGGGAACGTTGGCCGCCCAGATACCCACGCGAGTACCCCGCTCCACACCGATAGCGACAAGTCCTTTCGCCATATCGTCTACGCGGAGGTTGAACCGGCTCCAAGTAAAACGAAGATTACGATCGGAATACACGATGTATTCCCGATCGGGAGTCTCTTCGGCCCAGTGTTCAAGCCACTGGCCGAGAGTGCGTTCGAATAGTTGCATGAAAAAAGAAATTTGTGGTTAGCAATAAGCAAAACAGACGAGCGGCGAGCGTTGAATCGACAGACAGCGCGCCGCCGGCCATCACACCGGCGTGTAAATAACCGCCAGTATCTTCGCTCCCTTTCCCTCGTAAGCATGTACGTGGTGAGGAACAATCGAATCGTAATAGATGCTGTCTCCTTCTTCCAACAGATAGGTTTCCTTCCCGTAGCTTATCTCCATCGTGCCCTCCATCACCATGATGAATTCTTCGCCCTCGTGCGAAGAAAGCACGAAGTCGCTATCTTTCATAGGCATCACATCGATGATGAAAGGTTCCATGTGACGGTCGGCTTTCGATTTCGAGAGCGAATGATACTCCATGTGCTTGCGGGAGTGGATGGCGTTATTGGAAAAACTGATTGCGTCTTTGGCTTCTTTCTTGCGACATACCACGGGACCGACTTCATCCTGATCGTCGAGGAAAGTACCCAGCCGCACACCCAGTACACGAGCAATTTTAATAAGCGGCGCCAGAGACGGGATATCGATATTCTCTTCGATACGCTTTATTTGTTCGACAGCCAGACCGGAACGCTCGGACAGCTCTTCTCTCGTGATCGATTTATCTTCACGAAGGGCTTTGATCTTCTCTCCTACAATCTTACTTGCATCCATATTGAAAGTATTTTAAGTGCTATATTGACAAATTATAATTATATTAACCGCAAAAATAGCAAAATATTTATACCGACCCAATGATAGTCCTTAAAAAATGCAGTTACTCTTCTTTTCGCATACTGAATTCGCAACCGCAATATTGCTGGTTGTAGAATTGATATTCCTTGATGATGGAGATACGCCGTTCGCTTAATCCGCCCTTTCGCCAGTTTTGTTTCCAATAAGTGACGTCGGGATACTTTTCGCAGGCATAGCGCCCTGCTTCTTCTATCTGTTCGAGGCTTTTCCAACGGCTCGAAGCAAGCGTAGTGGCAATGACCCCGAAGCCATGCTCGTGAGCATAGCGGGCGGTTTCGAGCAGGCGCATCTTGAAGCACCTCAGGCAGCGTCCTCCCCGTTCCGGCTCCTGCTCCATCCCTTTCATCCGGCAACGCCATGCTTCGTGGTCGTAGTCTCCGTCCACTATTTCGAGTCCCAGCGAGCGGGCATAGCGGCTGCACTCTTCTTTCCTTATTATATATTCCTCTTCCGGATAGATGTTGGGGTTGAAGTAGAAGATGACCGGAGTAATTCCGTTTTGCATCAGGCATTCGATGATGGCCGAAGAGCAAGGGGCGCAACACGTATGCAGCAGCACGCGGGTTGCTCCGCCGGGAACTTCCAACTGAAACTTTTTCTTCATACGGCAAAGTTAACGGATATTTATGATTAACGCCAATACTTGGGGAAATAAAAAAAGAGGGTGTGCTTCCAATCAGCAGACCCTCCGTTTAACCTTTCAGTGTAAGTAAAATTACTTACGCAAACCAAGCTCTTTGATGATGGCACGATATCTTTCGATATCTTTAGCCTTCAAGTAATCGAGTAAGCGACGACGCTTACCTACCAACATTGTCAAAGCTCTTTCTGTACTATAATCTTTTCTGTTGAGCTTCATGTGCTCAGTCAGGTGAGAAATACGGTATGAAAACAAAGCTATCTGCGCCTCAGCCGAGCCAGTATCAGTGTTAGACTTTCCGTACTTTCCGAAGATTTCTTGCTTTTTAGCTGCGTCTAAATACATAATTTTTTAGAAGTTTGATAGATAAATTATTCTTTTGAGCGTGCAAAGATATGTATTATCTTTATATCTTACAACGTTTTATCCAAAAAAAACAAAGCGATAGCACTATTTATGCACCTATTTTCGTACCTTTGCCGACAAATAATAGGTATTATATGCAAAATATTAGGAACATTGCAATCATTGCCCATGTGGACCATGGGAAAACAACGTTGGTTGACAAGATGCTTTTGGCCGGAAATCTGTTCCGCAGCAATCAGAACAGCGGCGAGCTTATTTTGGACAACAACGATCTGGAACGCGAACGCGGGATAACGATTCTCTCCAAAAATGTATCCATCAGCTACAACGGTACTAAAATCAATATCATCGACACTCCGGGACACAGCGACTTCGGCGGCGAAGTAGAACGCGTGCTGAATATGGCCGACGGATGTATATTATTGGTAGACGCTTTCGAAGGGCCCATGCCGCAGACGCGTTTCGTTCTGCAAAAGGCTTTGGAAATAGGATTAAAGCCTATTGTGGTGGTAAATAAGGTGGATAAGCCGAACTGTCGCCCGGAAGAGGTGTACGAGATGGTGTTCGATCTGATGTTCAGCCTCAACGCTACGGAAGAACAGCTCGATTTCCCGGTGATTTACGGTTCGGCAAAAAACAACTGGATGAGCACCGACTGGCAGAAGCCTACGGATAGCATCGCTCCGCTGCTCGACTGCATCATCGAAAACATACCTGCTCCCGAAAAGCTCGAAGGAACTCCGCAAATGCTGATTACTTCGCTCGACTACTCTTCGTACACCGGACGCATCGCCATCGGGCGCGTGCATCGGGGCACCCTGAAGGAGGGGATGAACGTATCGCTTGTGAAGCGAGACGGGAGCATCGTTAAAAGCAAAATCAAAGAGCTTCACGTATTCGAAGGCTTGGGACGGGTGAAGACGGCAGAGGTTTCGTCGGGCGACTTGTGCGCGCTGGTAGGTATCGACGGGTTCGAAATCGGCGACACCGTATGCGATTTCGAGCGTCCGGAGGCATTGCCGCCCATCGCCATCGACGAGCCGACGATGAGCATGCTGTTCACCATCAACGATTCGCCGTTCTTCGGCAAAGACGGCAAGTTCGTCACCTCACGCCATATACACGACCGTCTTACGAAGGAACTCGACAAGAATCTGGCGCTCCGCGTGAAAAAGAGCGAAGAGGACGGAAAATGGATTGTATCGGGACGCGGCGTGCTTCACCTCTCGGTACTCATCGAAACCATGCGCCGCGAGGGATACGAGCTGCAAGTGGGACAGCCGCAAGTGATCTACAAAGAAATAAACGGCGTGAAGTGCGAGCCGATAGAAGAGCTCACCATCAACGTGCCCGAAGAGTATTCGAGCAAAATCATCGATATGGTGACCCGCCGCAAAGGTGAAATGGTGAAAATGGAGAATACGGGCGAACGAATCAACCTCGAGTTCGACATGCCTTCGCGCGGCATCATCGGATTGCGTACCAACGTGCTGACAGCCTCGGCAGGCGAGGCAATCATGGCCCACCGCTTCAAAGAATATCAGCCGTACAAAGGGGAGATCGAACGCCGCACCAACGGCTCGATGATTGCGATGGAGGGCGGAACGGCTTTCGCGTATGCCATCGACAAGCTGCAAGACCGGGGCAAGTTCTTCATCTTCCCGCAGGAAGACGTGTATGCCGGTCAGGTGGTAGGCGAACACTCGCACGACAACGACCTGGTGATCAACGTAACCAAATCGAAGAAGCTGACCAACATGCGCGCCTCCGGCTCCGACGAAAAGGCACGCCTGATTCCTCCCGTACAGTTCTCGCTCGAGGAGGCGCTGGAGTACATCAAGGAAGACGAGTACGTAGAGGTTACTCCGAAGGCAATGCGTATGCGCAAGGTAATTCTGGACGAGATCGAGCGCAAGCGCGCCAACAAATCGTAGGCCGAAGCGCTCATATACGGACACCACGGCAAGCCCTGCTTACGGGACATTCTGCGGAAATCGCAGTCCGATGTCTCCGAAGCAGGGCTTGCCTCATTCTGCCGATGGCGAGGAAGCACAGATTCCCCGTATTGAAGCTTTAGTTTCCCACCGGGGAAACTTTTGTGTCCCACTGGGGAAACTTTTGTGTCCCGCTGGGGAAACTTTTGTTTCCCATAAGGGAAACTAATGAAACTATATATCGTCACCCTCCTCAGCATCTTTGGCTACCTCTTTCCGCCTTGTTCGCAAGCGGGTTAACTTTACAGCCTGCCGATACCGGAGGCAGCCTGCGGGAGAAATCACCGTTTACATATATCCAACCTCCCCAGAAGCAGCATGCTCATGAATTAAGGAACAGATTTAAAACCGTCCGTATGCGCAGCGTGAAAACAAAGCGTATGAACCGGTTGCGAACGCTTGTCTAACCGACTGGTTTTCAAAACCGGCATACAGTATATGACAGAAAACAGAGACTGGCGGACGGGGAAAAGGAAGTCGCGGCAAGCGAAATGTCGAAAGCCTCGCCGAATGCCATCATCTTGGGACACGACATCCACAAAACGACTGTGGAAGCCATCCCCGCAGTCATCCGCAACCTCAAGGCAAAGGGGTATCGCATTGTAACACTTGATGAACTGTTTGCCAACAAACAAATCAAGAACAACCATGTTTACAACAGCGGCAAATAACCTTATTAAGGAATAAAAAGGACTATCCCCCAACCGAAACATCTCCGAACCGATGAGGCGAAAATAGAATGAGAGCAACCCATCGCATCCCCTTTCTTGATGGGAAACGATGAGTTGCTCGAAAGCTATCGTGCGGATGCAGATTGAATATTATTTTTTAATTTTCATCTTCCAATCTTTACCGACACGCACCAAACTCATTTCTTCTTTTTTCTCTTTCCCATTACCGTAAGTTGTTTTCAACTCCACGATGGCAGATTGTCCGTCTTCGGCCATCTCTTCAGAAAGCACCTCGATATTTTTAATGCCATCGTTTTTTTCAATCTGCTTGGCCCCCTTTTCTTTCAATACTGACAGAAACATCTTTTTGGCTTCTTTTACCTCGTCAGAAGATGCTTTATCTCCATAATATATACCGTCTACGAATTTTTCAAAATTCCCCGATTGCAGGTATCCCGCGTATTTTCTGGCAGCATCCGAAGGAGTACTTCCACCGGAAGCACAAGCAACGACCCATGCCATGCAAATCATTGCCAATCCCCAATAAATCACTTTCTTCATAAGTATTACATTTTAAATTGATTTGTAAAAAGTTATAAATAACAACATTTATGTTTTGTTTCTCCAATTGTTTTTTCATTCAGGGTGCGATAAACTTTCTGTTGTTTCCACACTAATAGTTAGTAATCACTACCAGTCCGTCCAAAGCGGCCACGTCCGAAGGAAACAGATAAGTTCCCGATAATCCCGGGATATTCAGTTCTACGTCAGGTTGCTTCATCCCATCCATACCGGCCCATCGGTATACAAACCAAATTAATTCGGTACAGTACATTTTTGAAGTATCTTTCAAATTATAGGAATGATCGAAAGGAGTATGACGGTTATAAATTTCGATTGCTTTCAGAGCCGCCTTGCAGGCCAGAATCGAATCGGCACGAAAACGCATCAATGCACCCGACACGGCTTTATCGGGCGCAAAGAAATCTCCGAGCTCTTCCATTTTCACGAAATCTTCATCACCTGTTTCATCGGGTTCGCCCGGTACGGCATGAACCACTTTCCACCGATCCCGATGGCGCACCACAATACCTACATGAGAATACCGGCCTTTCCGGTCAAGCCCCAAAACCATTCGGCTTGCCATACCTGTGCCTCTCCTGAACACAATATCCCCTTCGTGTAGCAGTTCTTCAGAAACGGAACAATCGCACGGCAACTCATGGCATGAAAACAGGCATCCGATAATAAATAAGAAATAACCATATTTTATGAGAAATCCCCTATCCATGTTTATACGTTGTACTGGTTCTATGCAAACAAAGATAAGAGAGTAAATGATTAATAAGCTGTCATTCTTTCAAAAAAAGGTTTCCATTCGGACAAAAAAGAAGATTATCCGTCAAAATCGAGCTTTTTGTTTACGATAATCGGCAAAAGACATTCCAAACTCTTTTACGAAAGCGCGACGAAACGTCGACAAAGAGTTGAAGCCTGAAGATTCGGCAATTTCATTCATCGACAACGATTCATTCGCAGTTGCCAACAACTGATGCACCTTATCCATGCGATAACGATTGATATAATCGTAAAAAGTGGTATGAAGATAGGAATTTAAATAGAAAGAAAGATAAGTCCGATTAGTTCCTATCTCCGTAGCAAGTTCCGTAAGCGTCAGTTTCGGATTCAGAAACAGCTCATCCTGTAACAATGCTTTTTGCAACGATTGTACTACTCCTTCACTCAAAACAAAATTATCCGGCAACGATTCCGGAACGGCTTTATTAAAAAAGCTGTCTGCCTGCAAAAATTCATCCGCCACAATTACTTCCTGCTGTTTATTATAATAAAGGATACAGCCCCAAAGGAGCATGGAAGAAAGATAATACAGAGAATCGATGAACCACGAATTCGCTATTAAGGAATACATCCATACCGACAAGCAGAGAAACATAAAAAAGGTGACTTGACGCAGCCAACGCACGTTGATACGCTCAGTATTGGAATAATTGGTCTGAATATATCTGTTGTAGCGATTTACCGCCCCGCGAAGTATCCAAATGACTATGATAGAATAAAATATCACATAGAAATTCAACACTTCCATCCACAACTCCGAAGCTGTCAAAACATAGCCTGCGATGCAGACTAACAGAAATAATTCAATAACGACCGCTCTTTTCCAATTCATCCACCCGGGAGATAAAAGCTCAAACAAATAAAATGTGCATACGGGGACAGCCAACATATCGACCATCACCAATAAATTGGAGAAATAAGTATGCCTGACGGCTTCCGATAAATACAAGAAAAGATCTTTGACTTCTAAAAAGAACCAGAATAAAACGACATAACCCAATACTTTACGCAAACGGGAAGCATCCTTATCTTTCAACAAGTAAATGCTTGCAAACAAAAAAAACAAGAAACTCATTCCATGAGTAAAATAAAACAACCGTTCGGCTAACAGCATTGCATTCATAATAAATAAAGAGAGTTTTTCATATATACCGACTAAAAGCAAATATAGATAAAAACCTTCAGATTCTGCACCACTAAACTAAAAAGGATAAAGGGTATTATCGATTTCCCGCTTTTATTTCCAATTTCTTGCCATATTTTCCCGTAAATCGAAGAAATATGAAAATTCTGCAAACGCTGGCGTCTGTGGAACTCACCCTTACAAAGAGAGAGAGAAAACGTTTCTCCATCACAGGGAGAAAAGGCTATTAATACAAAAGATTAGGGCAACATGCCACAAATGATTTGCAAAATAAATATAAAAGCCTTCACTTAGGTTTGAAATAAAACAGTTTTTCCCAATTTAAAACATATCTTAGCGGATAAATACTGCAAATGTTATTTATTGCGAATATATTTTTAAGAAATCCAATTATACGACACATCAAATGCAAACCTCTGTAGCAAAATTTACATTTATTGGCTGTTTCTCAATAAGACAACCGTAAACACGCCAATCAAAGCCTCCTTCGGATTTTAATCTTATTATACATTGGCAATATGCCCGACAGCAAATAATATATGTATCGATATTTGCTCGTCGAGATTCGAATATAAACTGACCAAACAAGCAGTTTGAATGAGGCTTACTACATCAATTGAACATATTTCTTACTATCTTAACAACTTAATTATATCAAAATGAGAGTAGCATTAATCGTTTTATTCTTGCTGGGTTCTCTTTCTACCCAGACAGTGTACGCAAAAAAGAAAAACAAAAAGACAACGCAAGACACGCTTGCCGTAAAAAAGAAGGAGCCGGAAGGCATGGCGGATTACAAAAAGGCCATCAAAGACGCCACCACGGCCAAAGGTTTGTTTACCACACATTTGAATAAAGACAACAAGCTCTACTTCGAGCTGGCCGACTCTGTCTTTTCACGCTATTATATCCTTGCCAACCGCATTGCGGAAACGAGCAACACGCACGACTTCGTATCGGGACAAATGGCTACCCGTCCGATACTGATCCGGTTTAGCAAGGACAACAATAAAGTATATATGCATCTGGTTCAGAAAGACAATACCGTATCGCCTTCCGACCCGATAGCCGTTTCTTTCAGTCGCAACTTTGCGGACCCTGTTTTGAAAGCTTTCAAGATAGCAGGCAAGAACGGGAACAATGTGTTGATTGATGTTACTCCTTTCTTTGGCGGAAACGAAACCTCAATCAGCCCCATCAAGCCGGACAGTCCCGTTGCCAAACTGCTGGGCGGACCGAAATCTTTGAAAGGAAGCTTTGTTGCCGACGCGTCGGGCATCACTGGAGTGAAAACTTTCCCCAAGAATATCGAAATCAAGAGTATGCTTTCTTTCAACCTGACTCCGCTCAATCAGCCTTATACGGTCATGATGCATCGTTCGCTGTTCGTTTTACCCGACAATCCGATGAAAGTGAGATTGCAGGATAATCGCGTCGGCTTTTTCAACTCGGGGAAAAAGCACTTTACTTCGGATAAAGATAAAATCGTAGAACGGTCATACATTCATCGCTGGAGGCTTGAGCCCAGAGAAGAAGACAAAGAGAAATATTTCAACGGTGAGTTGGTAGAACCGGCCAAACCGATCGTGTTTTATGTAGACACGGCTTTTCCGCAGAAATGGAGAGCAACAGTGAAGCAAGGCATCGAAGACTGGAACAGCGCTTTTGAAGCGGCGGGGTTCAAGAATGCAATCAAAGCAATGGACTATCCGAAAAACGACCCTTCGTTCGACCCCGACGATATGCGATACAGCTGTGTGAAGTATGCCGTAACGGGCATTGCCAATGCAATGGGGCCCAGCCACGTTGATCCGCGCACAGGCGAAATATTAACCGCAGATGTAATCTGGTATCACAATGTAGTTTCACTGCTTCACAACTGGCGGTTCACACAAACCGCAGCCGTAGACCCGAGAGCCCGAAAAGCCGTGTTCGACGATGAGCTGATGAGCGAATCGATGCGTTATGTAGCTGCGCACGAAATCGGGCACACGCTGGGATTGATGCACAATATGGGTGCCAGCTATTCGTTTCCTGTCGATTCGCTCCGCAACCCCTCATTCACTCAGAAGTATGGAACCACGCCAAGTATCATGGACTATGCGCGAAACAACTTCATCGCCCAACCCGGAGACTTCGAGAAAGGAGTACGACTGACTCCTCCGGTCTTGGGAGTATACGATATCTATGCCATCAATTGGGGGTATCGTTTGATAAAAGGCGCTGCAACGCCGGAAGAGGAAAAAGCGACGCTGAATGCATGGATCAAAGAAAAACAACACGACAGGATGTATGAGTTCGGCGCTCAACAAGTGTTCGGTACCATCGACCCGACAGCGCAGTCGGAAGACTTGGGCAACGACCATATCAAAGCCGGGAATTATGCCATCAGCAACCTGAAGATCATCATGAAGAATCTTGAGAAGTGGACTTACCGCGAAGGGGATACATACAACGATGTAGAAACCATCTATCAGGAAGTGGTCAAACAGTATGCCCGCCACCTTCGCCACGCAATGCCGTATATCGGCGGAGTACGCTTCCGGGAAATCAGACAGGGAGAAGAGGGCTATGCCAAAAACTATGTCGACAAGCAAGCACAAAAAGCCGCGTTGGTATGGTTGGTCAATCAGGCACGCACCTATAACAGCTGGCTGACTCCCCAAGCCTTGATTGCCAAACTGGGGCTGGACAGCAATATCAACAACAAACTGCAACAATCCGTTATCGGTGCCTTGTTCAGTTCTTCTTCGCTCTTCCGCATTCTTGAAGGCGAAAAGGTTGACCCGACCAAGAATTATACATTGGAACAATACCTGAACGATGCGGTGAACGAGGTATTCAAACCGACTCTTCAAGGGAAACAGCTGACGGAAGAAGATCTCAACTTACAGTCGGCAGCCATTGCTTTACTGATAAAGAACAGCGGACTAAACGCTTCGGAGAAAAAGGGAATCAGCATTATGGCAGCCTATCAGGAAGTGTTGGAAGCTGCCGACGAGCCGGCTCTTCCTTGCAGCCATTCGCATGAAGACCATTCGTTTACCCGTATCAACTTCGGATTGCCGACACTCCCTGCAGAAGTACAAGGCCCGCTTATGACAGGACAGCTGAAAAGAATCAGCCAATTGTACAAACAACGGAAAGCAACGACTGCACACAAGGCAACCAGAGAATTCTACGATTATCAGATTCTGCAAATAGACAAATTGTTTAAACTATAAAATCAGGCTGAAAGAATGAAAAGAGTGACCTCTCTATTATTATTCTTTGCTTCGTTGCTGCTCTCGGTAGCAGCAACGGCACAAGACTTTTCGGTGAAAGGAAAAGTGACTGACGCAACCGGACAGCCGGTTATCGGCGCCAACATAAAGGTGAAAGAAGCTCAGACCGGTGTAATTACGGACATGGATGGCAACTTCATCATATCCGTACCCTCCAAACACAAGGAGCTGATCGTATCTTTTATCGGATACAAGTCACAAACGGTCAAAGTCGCTCCCGGAATGGGAATGGTTCAGATTCAACTGAAAGAAGACGCACAAAGTCTGGATGAGATTGTAATCATCGGTTATGGAACCCAAAAGAAATCTTCACTAACCAGTTCGGTAGAAACCATTAAAAAGGAAGACTTACTACAGATGCCTACCGCCAACTTGGACATAAATGAAGCTTTCAAATCACACAAACGGAAATACTTACTACAGATGCCTACCGCCAACTTGGACGAAGCATTGAGCGGACAGGTTGCCGGACTTCAAGTTATGTCTTCAACGGGTGACCCCAGCTCAGCCAAAGAGGCGTCCATGCGCATCCGTGCCGTCAGTGGAGCACAAAATGCTCCGTTATTGGTCATTGACGGAGTTCCGCGCTTTTCGGAAAACACCTCCGGAGGAGAAGCACGCCTTTCGGATTTAAACCCTGATGACATCGAAAGCATCTCTATCCTGAAAGATGCCGCAGCCGCAGCAGTGTACGGTGTACGTGCAGCCAACGGTGTCATTCTGGTAAAAACCAAACGAGGCTCCGGCGACTCCAAAATCAGGGTCAACTACCGCGGACAATTCAACATTCAAAAAGGAACGCAATTCCCTAAATTCTTAAACAGTTATGAGTTTGCAAAACTCTACAACAGAGCCGTAGAAGGTGTGCCCAACACAGAGCCTTTCACCAATGAAGAGTTGGAGATGATCCGGACACAGTCACACCCGAATGAATTCGCCGATTCGAATATGCTCGACTATTTGAAGAAACAAGGACACTCTACCACTCATGCGATCTCCTTATCGGGAGGCAATAACTTCCTGAAATATTATATCTCCGGCGCTTATACCAATACAGTGGGCCTTTACAGCGGAGTAGGACGCGATCGGTACAACTACTCCATGAAACTGGACGCAACTTTATTGAAAGGACTGGTTCTCTCGGTCGATATGACAGGTAGCCGCTCCTCCAACAAAAACACCAGCTATACAACCATGGAGTCGGCTTATGGATTCTCTCCGGTTCAACCTTTAATATTGACCAACGGTGAATTGGCAAGCATCGATAGCAGTAACCCGCTGATTTCTGTCAGAGGGTTGGGCGGCTATGCCAAAAGCCAAACAAAGATGAATACGATTACTGCCAATCTTCAATATGAACTTCCATGGGTCAAAGGCCTTTCGGTCTATCTGAAAGGCACAGTCGACGACAATAGCATGATCCAGAAAAACTTCTATAAACCCGTCGCATTATACAAATGGGATAAAAAAACGGAAGAAATAAGCGTGGACGATAAAACCATCTATCCAAAAGCGAAAATATCTCTTCAACAAAAAGATCAGTTTGTAGATAATGTTTTAATAGAAGCCGGGATCAATTACAATCGCACTTTTTCGGGGAAACACGAAGTTTCAGGCACTCTTATCGCCAATTACCAAGATTATTCAAACCGAAACATGAATGGTACCAACCCCGACATGCCCGGTATCTATCCAGAAGTCTTAGGAACTACCCCCAACGGGCAACTCACAGGAAATGAATATAAAACCCAACGCGCGTCTCTGATAGGCAGAGCGACTTACGGATACAGAAACCGTTATTTCGTTGAAACAAGTTTCCGTGTCGACGGCTCAGCCAGGTTCCACCCGGATCATCGCTGGGGCTTCTTTCCTACAATTTCGGCTTCATGGGTATTGTCTAATGAAGCATTCTTTAAGAATTGGAGACAAAACGTACTCTCCAATCTCAAACTCAGGGCTTCTACCGGAATTTTGGGGCGCGATGGAGATATAAGCGATTATGCGTATCTTATGAATTACATGTATTCTCCACGTGAAGGATACGACATAGGCGGAACACTTCGCCCGGGAATAATCATGGCTACGGGCAGCTATCCCAATAAGGAACTTTCATGGGAAAAGAGCCGCGACTACAATATGGCTGTCGACCTGGGTTTTTGGGACAACCGCTTCGGCTTCACTTTTGAGTATTACCTGCGCTACAGAACCAATATGCTGACTTCCGCCCCCTCCTATCTATATCCTCCCTCTACCGGAGTGGGTGGAAATGTTCCGTACATGAATTTCGGAAAGGTAAAAGCATGGGGATGGGACATGACGCTCTCGCATCGCAACACAATAGATAAAGTGAAGTATGATGCTGCACTCACTCTTTCATTGGGAAGAGACAAATATCTGGATTACGGAGACGAATCGGCACAACTCGAAAATCTGCGCAGAGTGGGACATAGTACAGGCGATACATGGATGTACGAAGCTATCGGACTATTTCAGACGGAAGAGGAAATAGCAAACTATAAGCTGAAACAAGACGGGAATGACAACAAAAGCATACGCCCCGGAGATATCAAATACAAAGACCGAAATGACGACGGTAAGCTTGATGATAATGACAAAGTTGCTTTCAAAACGGCTTCTTTTCCCGATATATCGGGAAGCTTAAGGCTGGGAGTAAGATATAAAGGATTCTTTGTCAATACGCTCTTTCAAGGAGTAGGAGGATATAAGAAATATATCAGCGAATCATATACGTTAGAAAATAGCAGCTTGCAACGTTTTCAGGATTATCACCTCACAGAGACTTGGACAGAAGAAAATCGAAACGCAGCTTATCCGCGCATCAAACTTGCCAATAGCAAAGACAACAACCGGCTTAAATCTTCGTTCTGGATAAAGAATTGCAACTTTATCCGTTTGAAATCGCTGAATATCGGATATAGTTTTCCCGCTGCTGTGCTGAGCAAACTAAAAGTTACGTCTTTGAGTGTCGCCCTGCAAGGGGGAAACCTCTTTACATGGTCGAATCTGAAACACATGGATCCGGAATCTATGCGAGGATATCCCATCCAGCGCACCTACGGAATCAGTGCTAACATCGGTTTTTAATATTTGTAATTAGAAGAATTATTATGAAAATCAAAAAATACATATTAAATCTCGCCGCAATCTTTATTTTAGCCGTTGGATTCGGCGGATGCGACGGACTGTTCCGCGACGAACCCATTGACAAGCTATCGTTAGAGACGGTTTGGAGAAGTCCGCTTCTCTTAGACGAATACACGCTTTCTTGGTACAGAAATATGAACCGTGGATTCGCTGTCTTTATGCCTACGGGATCCTTTTTTGCAGGTGCAGCACGCCCATATTATCCATGGTTAGGCGACCAAATGAGTGTTGGCAGATTGGACTGGTTTCGTACAGTTTATGGAGACATTCTAAAGGGTGTAGAAAGAACGATAACCTTGCGTGCCGGCAATTATTGGAGCAATTGCTATATGCAAATACAAAATATCAACCGGCTTTTGGAGAATCAGCACAAAATAGCCAACGGCACTCAGAAACAACGACTTTTGGGCGAAGCACACTTCTTTCGAGGATATTACTATTACCTGCTGCTGCGCCAGTTTGGCGGCGTATTGCTGATAGACCGCACATACGACCCGCTGATCGACAACAAGAAGTTCCCCAGAGCGTCTTATGAAGAGATGGTGGAGTTCATCGCCAAAGAAGCCGACCGGGCAGCCGAATTGTTAGCAGAAAGACATGCTCCGAGCGAGTTGGGACGTGTAACCAAAGGAGCGGCTCTGATGCTAAAAGGAAAAACTTATTTTTGGGCTTCGGGAGTTGCTTTCCAGAAACAGAAACTCAATTACCTCGGATTCACCACCGACCGGTCGAACGAAATGATGACTCAAGCCGTCAATGCGTATGACGAGGTGATGAAACTCGGATACTCGCTAAAGCCTGTCGACGGCACTTCTCAAGAGGATATAGTCAAAAGTTATCATGAAATCTTCCTGACGAAAAACAGTCAGGAATCGATACTTGAAGTCCAACATTCCAATGACGGAAACTTTGACAAGGGCTTTGGGCATAAGTTGGATAGAGAAGCCGCATCGCCTTTCTTCGGAGGAACCACGGCCGCATATACACCGACTCAAAACCATGTGGACGAATACGGCATGAGAGACGGAGCAGTATACGATCCGAAACAACCGTATCTGAACAGAGACTATCGTTTCTATGCCAATGTGCTGTACGACGGAGCTACTTATAACGGACACGTCATGGAGCTTCATTATACGATGGAGAACGGGAAAAAAGAAGCGGGCGCAGACTTGACGAAGTACGGCACCGACCGCAATGCCGGAGTAACGCAAACAGGCTACTACATGCGCAAATTCCTGAATCCGAAACAGGTGATAGACAACGACCCTACTTACGGAAGCTCGCAGAATTATATCATCTGGCGATATGCCGAACTTTTGCTCGACTATGCCGAAATAGACTTCCACCAAGGTCGCACAAAAGCTGCGTTGGATAAGGTTAACGAGATACGTACACGCGCTCACATGCACAAATTAGACGCAATTACATTGGAAAACATCTTGAACGAACGGCGTGTGGAGATGGCTTTTGAAGAAACCACTTACTGGGATTTCTTCAGGCTGGGAAATGCAGTAGAAAAATTGAATGGCTCAAGCAATCCGTTAAAGAAAATGGAAATAGTGAAAGAAGAGGGTAAAGAAACGACTTACACCATTTCCAATATGAATGCAAAGCCTGAAAGTACGCGTTCGTTCAGTAGTCACCAGTATTATTATCCGATTCCTGTGGCAGAGGTAAAATACCACGAGATTCCTCAAAATCCGGAATGGGGCAGCAACCAATAATGATGCCGGACAAAACAAACAGGCTATTCTTTCTTCAACGGCAGAGAGGGTTCGAAGAAAGAAAAACATAAAAGACTGACCTTTCAACGAAAGGGGAACCGGCAAAAGATAATGGAACAGTTCCGTTTCATATATGATATTACGCTAATTCCTAAAAAAGAAGGTGTCCGTTATAATAGGACGCCTTCTTTTTTAGGAGTTAAAAAGTTTTATAAATATACAGACCGGATAATAGAATAAAGTTTCCGGATGTTGAGAGCAACCAGTTCGTTTTCTATCCTATATAACTACTGTAAACAAAGGACAGAAAAGACACCTTTCTGCATCGCCATAACTCCAAAAGGAATCCCCCCCTTTTACCTGGAATCGTATTTGCCTAAAAATATTTCCATCCTTCTAAAGTAAGCCTCCGGTAAAGTACGTATTGCAAAATACAAAAAATTAGTCCCGACTGGGCACGATTCGTTCAGATTCGCCTCCGAGTCGGGACTAATAGCATCAAATTATATCAATTCGGAACAGATTTGTTATGATTTCACCCAGTTCCGTGGAAGAAGTTCTGTCATATCCTTTTTATCCCTTTCATAATACGGTATTTTCCTCAGTACGTCCTCCATCCACACTCTAGGGTCAACTCCGGCAGACTTGCAGGTCCCGATAAGGGAAT
>NZ_ATZH01000013.1 GCF_000428105.1 Bacteroides pyogenes DSM 20611 = JCM 6294
TTTTTTTTGATAAAATCGTCATTCGCTACAACATGGATAAGGTTGTATTGTATCCCGAAAATAGTTTGAGTTTGCTAAACCTGTTCAAGTCCATTTGTAAAAACGCAAAAATCAGCATTGACAATAAACAGGAGTGAAATACCTTAATCCGATTTTCAATCGGTACTAAATCAGTGATTAAAAATATTGTAATTTCCAGGCAACAGTTTCAGATATTGGCGAAGTTGAAGCATCTTCGGAACGGCTTTTTCGCCAAATGAAACCTCCGGCCGGATAACATCCGATGGTTTACTCTGAGATAAATATACAATGCCATCCATTAATAAATGAGGATATCCAATAAAAAAACGGCTATTCGCAGAAATGGTTCCTACACGCATATATAAGGGACCTTTGGGAAGAGAAGCGGTATTGGTGAAAAAATAACGATGGTTACTTATATTAAGTTTCGACTCGAGACTGAGAGAGTACGGACAAGGTAATTCGTTAACCATAAAATTAAAATTATTTATAGTGGTGTTTTCTCCGTTTCCTACAAAAAATCCTATGGAGAAGAAATCATTTTTAAAAAGATTCTTCAACAGCCCGCCACAGGATTGATCGTTAAACGACCAGCTTGCCCGGAACCGGTTATTGCAGATGTGCCCTAAATGTCCATAAAAAGTAACCGTTTCGTCAGGGGCACATAACAGTCCGGTCAAATATCTAATATTTTCATACATGATTGAATCTCTTATTATAAACTTATTATCGGATGAATGGAGTCGATAAAGTTGTTGATGATAATGGCCAATCATGTTCAATTCAGTAGGGTCTAATCTAATTTTCTTCTCTGCCTCAACCTCTTTTAATGCTTTAACCACATCGTTATGGTAAAAAGTAATTGCTGCCAGTCTTTTACATATTTCATCCTCAGCCTCAAGCTTATTTGTCTTTCTAAGATAATCAAACAAGTTTAGGTTATAAACAGGTAAATCTTCGATATTTACATCGAATCCCAATACTCGCACCTTTTTATCTGCTGTTTTATTGTATTCTTTTACCCATTCAAAAAATCCCAGCATATTTTTGGAATAAACAGATTGGCTTATCACACCGTATTTTACAATGCTGTCAAGGTGAAACGCCTCATTTCCTCTCACATATTGATTCACGCTAAGCATCTCGTCTAAAGGCAACTCTATCAATATCAACTTGCAATTTCCGTGAGTCACCCGATATTTCAGAATGTCGATGGCCGCCTTTTCTATCGTTTGGCTTCCGTGTACCGACTCTCCTAACGCCACTATCTTTTTTGTTCTTAATTCAGAGATCGGACCATATCTTTTTTCCTCTGAAACATCTAAATCCTTTAACTTTTTCTTCTTTATTTTATAATGAGAATCCGCATCGGAAATTGAACTGTACAACTGATCTTTATTCATAGATAATTGTATATCATCAAGGAAAAGAGCAGAGTTGCCTTTAACGTTGTCCGATTGCAGCTGAAATTCGAACCGTAAAAACCGGACGTTTCTCAAAGGATGAATTGCTTTGGCAATTGTCCAACCCGTGTCTTTCAACAGGATCGTCGTGTCTGAGCTTATGACGTCTCCTTCGTCATCCATGCATTGAGTGATAAAAACAGGATTTGATAAATTTTCACTCTTATAAGACAAACGAACCGTTATAGAGTCAGCATCGCTCGGTTTAAGTAGAAGCCCGCTACTAATAATATGCTTCTTTTTGCTTTTCCCTAACGCGGCTCTTTTATTTCCGGCTATCACAATTTTTTGAACGGGCTTTTGAGTATCGATAATTACACTTGTGTCAACCGCCAAAGATAAGTTATCGCCATTATAGACATCCCAATAAATCCTCCTTAGGTTATCGGTTTCGGAATTGAGTATATACCGGAAAGCCCCATTGTCTTGAGCGAGCAATAAATGACTCTTTACAAACAAACAACAAATTGTGAATATACCGCCTCGCAACAGCAGTGACAGAGCAGTAATATCAGAGATGCGATTTTTCCTCGATGGAGGAATGCAAGTGGCTAAGCCGGATGAAGTAAAAAAGACTTGTGACAATTTCATTGTATGTACTATATATATAAAGTCAAATTATGTTTTTCAAGCTCGCTAACGAAATAAGATGCGACAAGAGTAGACATTATCATTTAAACGTCAGTTTATAATCTTTTATAAATCCCTCCATCAGCCAATTGGCGAGGGCCTGCCGGTTGGAATTGATGACCAGCCGCCGCTGGTCGAACGTGTTTTGAATATTGCCCAGCTCCACAAAAACAGAGGCCGGATGGGTGTAAGCCAGCACATACAGATTCCGCTCGCTCACCGTTCCTGAAAAGCCGCGATTGGGCTGATGCTTCCCGTATTTGGATTCGAACATATCTTTCATGTTGTATGCCAACCGCTTGCTTTCGGCCTTCTTCATGGAATGATAGAAAAAGACATCGGTCTGCTTCCCTTTGCTCCGGCTGTCTACATGAATAAAGATGGCGCGGCAGTAAGCATAGTTCTTCCGGTCTTCCCGGTAAAGCGTGTTTATCCGCTCGCAACGTTGCTTCAAGCGTTGCACCTGATTTAAAGGAATGGGAGCGCCCATGCAGGTTTCGCGCTTGCTGTTCGACAAATAGGCATCATCTCTGATACCGTCTTTGGCATCCCGGATGATAATGTGCACTTCCGCCCCCTCCTGCATCAGGTTGCGTGCCAGACGAAGGGCGATATCATAGGCATATTCGTCTTCATGAAGTTCATGTTTTCCCACATAGCCGATAGCTCCCGGGTCGGGCCCTCCATGCCCGCTGACTATATAAAAGCACGCACCTGCCAAACGTTCGGAAGTTACCGGGACATCCGCCAACTGCTTTCCGAAGAGCGGTTGATGAATGGACGTTCCTTTTCTTGAAGGCTTATCCGGCACTATCTTCTTTTTCCCACCGGCAGGCAGCTTATCCGCAAGAGGCTTTCCCGATACGGTTTTCGTTCTTTTCACCGGAGGAATGACGTAGGTCATCCCCATCTTCAACACTTCTTCCTTCCCTAATTGTTTCCTGTTCAACTCCACAAAGTCATTATAATATTTTTTAGGCGACCTGTTGTGTCTCAGCAGAAAAGTAGAAATGCCTTCACCAGCTTTCGGAGTGGCTTTCTCTTGAGCCTTTGCTCCCGGAATTAAAAAGAATACACTAAAACACAGAAGAATACCGAATCTCTTTTTCATATTTACGTTAACTCGTATTTACAATATCATTTCACTCATAAAATAGAACAAAAATACGATTATTTTCTCTATTTTTGCGCCATTCATCCTTTTTTTGAAAAGAAGACATTTAAAACCGATACATTATGGCAAAACAATTCAAACCCGAAACATTGTGCGTACAAGCAGGATGGAAGCCCGGCAAAGGAGAGCCGCGCGTACTGCCCATCTATCAAAGTACAACTTTCAAATACGATACCAGCGACCAGATGGCGCGTCTTTTCGATCTGGAAGACAACGGCTACTTCTATACCCGCCTGCAAAACCCGACCAATGACGCCGTAGCCACGAAGATAGCCGCACTCGAAGGCGGAGTGGCCGCCATGCTTACTTCAAGCGGTCAGGCTGCCAACTTCTACGCAATTTTCAATATCTGCCAAGCAGGCGACCACTTTGTTTGCTCTTCGGCCATTTACGGAGGCACGTTCAACTTGTTCGGCGTCACCATGAAAAAGCTCGGAATCGACGTAACCTTCGTCAGCCCCGATGCCGGCGAAGAAGAAATATCGGCAGCTTTCCGCCCGAACACGAAAGCATTGTTCGGCGAAACCATCTCCAACCCGTCGCTCGAAGTGCTGGATATCGAAAAATTCGCGCGCATCGCCCACAAGCATGGCGTTCCTCTGATTGTAGACAATACCTTCCCCACTCCCATCAACTGCCGCCCGATCGAATGGGGAGCGGATATCGTGGTGCACTCCACTACCAAATATATGGACGGACATGCCACCAGCGTAGGCGGTTGCATCGTCGACAGCGGCAATTTCGACTGGGATGCCCACGCCGATAAATTCCCCGGACTATGTACTCCGGACGAGTCGTACCACGGACTGACGTATACGAAAGATTTCGGGAAAGCGGCTTACATTACCAAAGCTACCGCCCAACTGATGCGCGACTTGGGAAGCATACAAAGTCCGCAAAATGCCTTTTTGCTGAATCTGGGACTGGAAACGTTGCATCTACGCATGCCCCAGCACTGCCGGAACGCACAAAAGGTAGCCGAATATCTATCGGGACATGAGAAGGTGGCATGGGTGAACTACTGCGGACTGCCGGAGAACAAATATTACTCGTTGGCACAGAAATACATGCCCAATGGGTCTTGCGGTGTTATTTCTTTCGGGCTTAAAGGCGGACGCGATGTCTCCATCCAATTCATGGACGCTTTGGAGGTAATCTCCATCGTCACCCATGTGGCGGATGCGCGCAGCTGTGTGCTACACCCTGCAAGCCATACCCACCGCCAGCTTACGGACGAGCAGTTGATAGAGGCCGGTGTACGCCCGGACTTAATCCGTTTATCGGTAGGCATAGAAAACGCCGATGATCTGATTGCAGACATCGAACAGGCATTGAAGGCATAACGAATAAAAAAAATGTTTCTACAGTTTAAAGGACATAAGACCGTCTTTATTTCCAAATAGTAAAAGCAATAACCTCAAGTTTATCGGATGATGTCAGGCATTAAGACTTTGAAGGTGCGGTTCACTCTCTGGTAGGGGCGGCTGCGTTTGCCGTTATGCGGAAAGAAGTTAGCTCCATTTATTATAAAGTCAGCGTTTTCGGTTTAAAGGATATTTCGTCTGCCGTTCGTGATTCATTCGTCTTTCGCCTGCGTTTGATTCGTCTCTCGAACGGCAGACGAATCAAACGCAGACGAAAGACGAATAAGTTTTGCTGTAAAAAGAGTAAAGGATTGCAGTGTAAAGGATAAGATAGAAATCTTAGATTCGCCGCATAAATTAACGGTGAAACAGACTTACATCTTCACAGAACAAAGTAAATAAGCAGTTGCACGAAATACTTTCCGAAATAATTCGTTTCAAACGGCTATTGTAATAAAATAAAATGATTTCGCCCGTTTTTCAAAACAAATTCCAACATTTATTTATACATTTGTAGCCAATTGACAAATTTGCATTTAAATAACTTATCATGGCTAAAATAACCAAAGAAGCCGCTTTGCTCTATCATTCGCAGGGTAAACCCGGCAAAATAGAGGTCGTTCCTACCAAACCTCACAGTACACAGAATGATTTATCTCTTGCATATTCTCCCGGCGTGGCAGAACCTTGCCTCGAAATTGAGAAAAATCCGCAGGACGCTTATAAATACACGGCGAAAGGAAATCTGGTAGCCGTTATTTCCAATGGAACCGCCGTTTTGGGACTGGGTGATATCGGTGCGTTGAGCGGCAAACCGGTAATGGAAGGCAAAGGGCTGCTTTTTAAAATCTATGCCGGCATAGACGTGTTCGACATCGAAGTGGACGAGAAAGATCCGGATAAGTTTATCGAGGCGGTAAAGGCCATCGCTCCGACTTTCGGCGGCATCAATCTCGAAGACATCAAAGCGCCGGAGTGTTTTGAGATAGAACGGAGGCTGAAAGAGGAGCTGGATATTCCGGTGATGCACGACGATCAGCACGGCACTGCCATTATTTCAGCAGCCGGACTGGTGAACGCGCTTCAAGTGGCGGGAAAGAAGATAGAGGAGGTGAAGATCGTAGTCAACGGCGCCGGAGCTTCCGCCGTATCGTGTACCAAGCTTTATGTGGCTTTGGGGGCGCGCCTGGAGAATATCGTCATGCTCGACAGCAAGGGGGTTATCAGCCAAACGCGCACGGACCTGAACGAACAGAAACGGTTCTTCGCCACCGCACGCACCGACATACATACGCTTGAAGAAGCGATGAGAGGCGCCGACGTATTCCTCGGACTGTCGAGAGGAAACGTGGTGAACGGAGACATGATACGGAGCATGGCCGCCATGCCTATCGTGTTCGCGCTGGCCAATCCGGTTCCCGAAATATCTTACGAAGAGGCCATGGCCGCCCGTCCCGACGTTTTAATGTCTACCGGACGTTCCGACTATCCGAATCAGATCAACAACGTAATCGGATTTCCTTACATCTTCCGGGGCGCTTTGGATACGCAGGCAAAAGCCATCAACGAAGAGATGAAAATAGCTGCCGTATACGCCATTGCCAATCTTGCCAAACAACCCGTGCCGGATGTGGTGAATGCAGCCTACCAGGTAAACAACTTCACTTTCGGTCCCGAATACTTCATTCCCAAACCGGTAGACCCGCGCCTTATCACGGAAGTGGCTTGCGCCGTAGCCCGCGCGGCCATGGAAAGCGGAGTAGCCCGCAAGCCTATCGAGGACTGGGACGCATACAAGGTGCATTTACGGGAACTGATGGGATACGAGTCCAGACTCACCCGCCAGCTTTACGACACTGCCCGCCGCCATCCGCAACGGGTAGTATTCGCCGAGGGCACTCATCCCAACATGTTGAAAGCGGCCGTAGAAGCCAGATCGGAAGGGATCTGCCACCCTGTTCTGCTGGGCAACGACGAAGCCATCTGCAAGCTGGCGCAGGAGTTGGATCTCAGTCTGGAAGGCATCGAGATTGTCAATCTTCGCCATCCCGACGAAGCGGGACGACGCGAACGTTACTCCCGCATTCTGGCGGAAAAGCGGGCGCGCGAAGGATTCACTTTCGAAGAAGCCAACGACAAGATGTTCGAACGCAACTATTTCGGCATGATGATGGTGGAAATCGGAGATGCCGACGCCTTTATCACCGGACTTTACACCCGATACAGCAACACCATCAAGGTGGCGAAAGAGGTAATCGGCATCCGCCCGGAGTTTACACATTTCGGAACGATGCACATCCTCAACTCTAAAAAGGGAACTTACTTTCTCGCCGACACGCTGATCAACCGCCATCCCGACGCGGATACGCTGATAGACATAGCCAAACTTGCCGATCACACCGTGCGGTTTTTCAACCATACGCCGGTAATGGCGATGCTGTCGTACTCCAACTTCGGGGCCGACACTACAGGAAGCCCGGTAAAAGTGCACCAAGCCGTAAGCTATATGCAGGAGAGGTATCCGGAACTGCCCATCGACGGAGAAATGCAAGTAAACTTCGCGATGAACCGCAAGCTGCGCGATGCCAAATACCCGTTCACCCGCCTGAAAGGGAAAGACGTGAATACGCTCATCTTCCCGAACCTGAGTTCTGCCAACGCAGGCTACCAGCTATTGCAGGCCATGGATCCGGATACGGAGTTCATCGGGCCCATTCAGATGGGACTGAACAAGCCCATTCACTTCACCGACTTCGAAAGTTCGGTTCGCGACATCGTAAACATCACAGCCGTAGCGGTAATCGATGCTATTGTGGAAAAGAAAAAGAAAATAAACGACCAATGAAACGCCCGTTATCAAAATCACAAATTGTTTGCATCAGCCTGCTTTGGCTGGCGCTGTGCTACTTGGTACTGACAAGAGCCGAACGCATCGACGGAATGACGATTATCATGCTGCTCATCTCTGCGGCATTGGTTTTTATTCCTGTCTATAAGTCCGTCAAAAAGAAGAAATAATATCTTTTTTACTTAAAAAAGAGCGATAATGTAACAGAAATAACACATTATCGCTTTTTTATTTATAAAATTGTTGCATATTCATTTTTTATCTTTACTTTTGCAAATCAAAATAAAGAACAAGAATCCGTTTGAATTTTGCCACTATTCTTTTTAAGAGTTCTTCTTGAAGAAAATGACCTGTTTCCATAAGAAAACCGTTGCGGAATACCGACGCGCCAAACAGAAAAGTCGGAGGCGGGGAACTCCGGGGAGAGAGGAAAACCGCAAGACGGCATTATCGAACCGGATTCTACATTACAAACATATAAATATGGTGTGCCTGCAAAGCAGGTTCATAAAATAAGGTAATAGATAACCATTAAAAAAGTGATTATGAATGCAGCTAAGGTATTAGAAGATTTAAAAAGAAGGTTTCCCAACGAACCGGAGTATCATCAGGCGGTAGAAGAAGTACTGGCCACGATCGAAGAGGAATACAACAAGCATCCGGAGTTCGACAAAGCGAACTTGATAGAGCGTTTGTGTATCCCCGACAGAATCTATCAGTTCCGGGTCACTTGGGTGGATGACAAAGGCAACGTGCAAACCAACATGGGATACCGTGTGCAGCACAACAACGCTATCGGCCCGTATAAAGGCGGCATCCGCTTCCATGCGTCCGTAAACCTTTCCATTCTGAAATTCCTTGCATTCGAGCAGACTTTCAAGAACTCGCTGACTACGTTGCCCATGGGCGGAGGCAAGGGCGGATCGGATTTCTCGCCGCGCGGCAAGTCGAACGCCGAAGTGATGCGCTTCGTGCAGGCGTTCATGCTGGAGCTGTGGCGTCATGTAGGACCCGAGACCGACGTTCCGGCAGGCGACATCGGCGTGGGAGGACGCGAAGTGGGCTTCATGTTCGGCATGTACAAAAAGCTGACGCATGAGTTCACGGGAACGTTTACCGGAAAGGGACGCGAGTTCGGCGGATCGCTCATTCGTCCCGAAGCCACCGGATACGGCAACATCTACTTCCTTACGGAGATGCTGAAAACCAAAGGCACCGACCTGAAAGGCAAGACGTGCCTGGTATCGGGAGCGGGCAACGTGGCCCAATACACCATCGAGAAAGTGATCGAACTGGGCGGGAAAGTAGTGACCTGCTCCGATTCGGACGGATACATTTACGATCCCGACGGCATAGACCGCGAAAAGCTCGACTACATCATGGAGCTGAAGAACCTGTACCGCGGACGTATCCGCGAATATGCCGAGAAGTACAACGTGAAGTATGTGGAAGGTGCAAAGCCGTGGGGAGAGAAATGCGACATCGCCTTACCCTCAGCCACTCAGAACGAGCTGAACGGCGACCATGCGCGCCAGTTGATCGCCAACGGCTGTATCGCCGTGTCCGAAGGAGCGAATATGCCTTCCACTCCGGAAGCCATCAAAGTGTTCCAGGATGCCAAGATTCTGTACGCTCCCGGGAAAGCGGCCAATGCCGGAGGCGTATCGGTATCGGGTTTGGAGATGACTCAAAACTCCATCAAGCTGGGGTGGAGCGCCGAAGAGGTGGATGAAAAGCTGAAAAGCATCATGAAGAATATCCACGAGGCCTGCGTACAGTACGGAACGGAAGCCGACGGATACGTAAACTACGTGAAGGGCGCCAATGTGGCGGGATTTATGAAAGTAGCCAAAGCGATGATGTCGCAAGGCATTTTATAAAATCTTCCCCGAAGGTTCCATACAGAAACCGATGCACCGAAAGGAGGATTTGTAACCCGAAGCTCACGCATTCAATCCCCCTTTCGTCTGAAAAAGATTTCGCGTTTGCCTGAAAAAGACTTCGTGTCCAGGCAAACGCGAAGTCTTTTTCAGGCATGAGAGGGAGCCTCCGGTCTCGTTCTAAAAGAGAAAAGGATGCGGAGAAGCGTTCCGGATTCGCGCGTTTGCGGTCAGCCTTGTCCGCCATCGGGCATAAGCACAACGCCCCTGTTCTTTTTCCCGTCCATCTTCACCACCATCGGTTGTTCGAAACGGACGTGGCGCAAGAACTTCGTTTCCTGTACGGCAGGCTGCGCATCGAGGTACTCCTGATTGTAAACACCGTCGTTCATGTAAGCGTTGACGGTGAAATACCCCACGCCGAACGAAGTCAGATTCTGGAAGAAGTGAGTTCCCTGACTCGGATCGACGCGGTAGTTCGTCAGCCCCGCCTCCACAATCACGCGCGCGGCGGAGATGTGAGGCCACTTCACAGGAATGCCGAGCCACGTGTCGCTGCTTCCCCAACGGCCGGGACCGACCAGCACATACCCCTTTCCCTCGTCCAGAAACTGCCTGTTCAGTTTTTCTATCTCCCATGCGATGGCCTGATTGTTCGAAGCGCTATACCCTTCGGTCTTCACATATACGATATCATAGATATCGTTCATGACACCATGCCCCAAAGACTTGTCCGAGCGAAGCACCACCTGTTCGTCGGGTATCTGCGCCAAATCTTCGTCCAACACATCTTTACTGTCTACTATCGGACGAATCTGCAAGAGATAGAACGTTCCTTTCTTGTCCTGATCGGGATGCAGATTGGCGGCAAACTCTATTTCAACCGGACGCCGCATTTCCTGTTCGCCGTACTTCAACACCAGTTGCAGGATACGTGCCAGCGGGAAAACGTCGTGCTGAAGAATGTTGGCAAACGTGATTACTTTCCGCCCGCCGGGATAGAGTCCGTCGCGTATAATCTGGTCGTAGGGATCGTATGTAGAAGCGATGTACCGCAATGAACCGTCGCTCTCCGCCTCCTTCACATGAAGTTTCAGCAGGTTGAACCCGTCGTCGATGGAGAAGTTTTGCCCTACGTTCTTCAAGTCGAGCGCGTAGAAACGCGTCTGCGTCTCCTTCAGAGCAATCTCCATCTCGCTGGTCTGGAGCACGCGGTTGGGGTGATGGGGAGAGAAGCGAAGCGTCATTCCTCCGTCGACAATGTATTTGCCCAAGCCCAAAGCCAGGTTCACCGTCCCCTCTTCGGCCTTTTCATCGCCCAAGGGGTAGTAGTTGAGCGAACGGGCTACACCCGACATCGAAGGATAGTAGCGGTCGCAATACTGGTTGCCGACCACCTCTTGCAGGATAACCGCCATTTTCTCCTGATCGATTACATTCGACGTAGCCTGCATGTAGGCCTTGCTGTCGCGGAAGTAGACGGAAGCGTACACCCCCTTTATGGCGTCGGAAAGCATGCGGAGCATCTCGTACCGGTCGTCGAGATAAGGAATCATATACGTATTGTAGATTCCGGCGAAGGGCTGGTAATGCGAGTCTTCGAGCAAGGAAGACGAGCGGATGGCGATGGGCGACTTCACCACGTCGAAGAAAGTAAAGAAGTCTTCCACCAGCCGGTCGGGCAGTTTGGCTTTCAGGAAGTATTTCAGGATGAGATCGTCGTCGGCATCCGAGAGGGCTACCTGGTAGAGACTGTTTGTTTCCATGAACTCATCGAACACATCGGTGCAGAGGACAACGGTCTTCGGAATGGCTACGGCGGCATCCTCGAACTCCTCGAATTCGGGATGAATCTTCACCATGTTGTCGATGAAAGCCAGTCCGCGTCCCTTTCCCCCCAGCGATCCGTCGCCGATGCGGGCGAAGTTGGAATAACGGTCGAAGCGGTCGCGCTTGAAGACAGCCACCACTCCCTGATTTTTCATCTTCCGGTACTTGACGATGGCTTCGAAAATAATCTTGCGGTGAGCGTCCACATCTTGCAAGCTGTTCCACGTAATGGGGCGAAGAAACTCGGCAACGGGAAACATGGCGCGCGAATACAGCCAGCGCGAAACGTGGTTCCGGCTGATGTGGTAAAGGAACGACTCCGCAGGCACGGCGAAAAGAATGTTCTGCAGCTCTTTCAGATTGCGCACGCGCGCTATCTCCTCGCCGGTATCGGGGTTGCGAAACACGAAATCGCCGAAGCCGAAATTCTCGGATACAATGCGCCGCAGGTCGACATCCATCTTCTTCGAGTTCTTGTCGATGAAGCTTGCGCCGTATTTGGCCGCGTATAAAGCGTTTTCCGATTCCGACGACTGCACGATGAGCGGCACGAACGGGTCGTTCTTGCGTATTTCGGCACAAAGCTTGATGCCCGCCAGTTCGTCTTTGCCGCCGCGCTCCACTTTCGGGAAACGGACATCGGTAATCACCCCCAGAATATTGTTCCGGTACTTCCGATAAAGTTCCACAGCCTCCTGATAGGTACGCGCCAGAATAATCTTAGGTCGCCCGCGCATCCGAAGCGTGCGCTGATGGGCGTTCAACGCCTCGGTAGAAACCTCCTGACTCTGCTTGAGCACAAACTTATACAGGTTGGGAAGGATGGAGGAGTAGAAGCGGATGCCGTCTTCCACCAAAAGGATAAGCTGCACCCCCACCTCATTCACGTCATGTTCCAGATTCATCTTGTCCTCCATCAGCTTGATGATGGAGACCAGCAGGTCGGTGTTTCCCAGCCAGCAGAACACGTATTCGAACGCGCTGAGGTCTTCGTTGATGATGCGCTTCGTGATGCCGTGGCTGAAAGGCGTCAGAATCACGATAGGAATGTGGTTGTATTTCGCCTTGATATGCCGTCCGATATCGAAACTGTCGTTGTCTCCCGTACCCGGCATACATATTACAAGGTCGAACGGCATCTTTTCCAACAGTTCCCACGCCTCTTCCTCCGTCGATACTTGCGAGAAGCGGGGCGGATAGCGGAGAGACAGGGAAGTGTATTCGTTGAATATCTTCTCGTCGATACGCCCGTCGTCTTCGAGCATAAAGGCATCGTACGGATTGGCTATGAGCAGCACGTTGAAGATGCGCCTTGTCATCAGATTGGCGAACTGCGTGTCTTTGAAATAAAGCTGGTTCAGTTTGTATTTACTAAGCATAAGATCAGAATGATTACTCCGCAAAGTTAATTTTTTAATCTTATTTTTATTCTTTCCGGTGTCCCTATTTTGCGAATCGCAGCAGGAAGACGTTTGCCTGCACACGGGGAGCCATGGGGAAGCGGCGATCTGCCTGCGATGCCGCATCCGTTGCGCCTCTCGGTTCGGGGAAGATTGCCCTGCGATACACAGACCGACAACACGGATGCATGTCCATACCGCCTCTTGCTTCGGGAAAGATCCTGTCGCAACCCGTTCGGCAACCGCCGTTCTGCCGGAGGAAGCGACAGCGGTATTCCACAGCGTGAAAGTTTCCCGCCGGGGAAAGCCGAATCTTTTCATTAAAGGAACAGAGGCTCTGTCCGGGCGAAACAGAGGCTCTGTCCGGGCAAAACAGAGGCTCTGTCCGAGCAAAACGGAGCTTCTATCCGGAGCAAACAGAGGCTTTATTCCGTGAAGAAAGAAGCTTCGACGGAACTGAAAGAAATACCACAAAGCAAAACAGAAACCATTTTCAATAAAATACACCGGATGTATTCGGTGAAAAAAGAAGCTCCGACCAAACTGAAAGAACCGCCACAAAAGCAAAGCAAAAATCATTTTCAATAAAATACACCGGATGTATTCGGTGAAGAAAGAAGCTCCGACCAAACTGAAAGAACCGCCACAAAAGCAAAGCAGAAACTATTTTCAGTAAAATACATCGGGAGCATTCGAAGAAGGAAGAAGCCTCGTCGGAACAGAAAGAAGCATCACAAAAGAAAAGCAGAAACCATTTTCAGTAAAATACACCGGATTTGTTCGGTGAAGAAAGAAGCCACACCGGAACCCAAAGAAGTTAAGCCAAAGCAAAAGCAAAATTCTTTGCGGCAGAAACAGCCCTTCTCCGAAACAAGGCAAAAATGCAGCTCCGGCAAAAAGTTGCCGCAAGACAAACAGCCGCTTAGGGCAAAACCGAGCCGCTCCCTCCTGCCCCGAAGGCGGAAAGCCGGATAAATATTCAAAAAATAAAACTTGATATTCCTTTATAACTCATTATTTTGTACATTTGTGACGTCCAAGCTCTATGTCAAACCAAAAAAGAGATGAACGAAATGAAAAAAACAATCTTGCTAATGAGTGGAGTCATCGTGATGTCATGCACTTCGCAACAGAAAAAAATCGTCTACCCCGAAACGGCCAAAGTAGACACTGTAGACGTGTACTTCGGTACACAAGTTCCCGATCCGTACCGCTGGCTCGAAAACGACACCAGCGCCGCCACCGCCGAATGGGTAAAGGCGCAGAACGAAGTCACCGCTGAATACCTGAGCCGTATCCCCTTCAGAGACAAGCTGCTGAAACGGATGACCGAGCTTGCCGACTATGAAAAGATAGGCACTCCCTTCAAGAAACACGGGAAATACTATTTCCGCAAGAACGACGGACTACAGAACCAAAGCGTATATTACGTTCAGGATTCGCTGAACGGAGAACCGCGCGTATTCCTCGACCCGAATAAACTCTCGGAAGACGGAACGGTGGCTCTCACCGGATTGTATTTCTCCAACGACGGGAAATACACTGCCTACAGCATCTCACGCAGCGGCTCCGACTGGTCGGAAATATTCGTGATGAACACCGAAACGGGCAAACTGCTCGACGACCATATTCAATGGGCGAAGTTCTCCGGTGCAAGCTGGGAAAAAGACGGCTTCTACTACAGCGCCTATGACGCTCCGGTGAAGGGCAAGGAGTTTTCCAACGTGAACGAAAACCATAAAATATATTATCACAAGATAGGTGAACCGCAATCGAGCGACAAGCTCGTTTACCGGAATCCGGCTCACCCGAAACGTTTCTACAGCGCCGGAACCAGCGAAGACGAGCGCGTTCTCTTCCTCTTCGAATCGGGCGCAGGCAGAGGAAACAACCTCTCGATACGCAACCTGACGAAACCGGGAGCGCCTTTCGTGCAGTTGACAACCGACTTCGACTACCAGTACAGCCCGATCGAAGTAATCGGCGACCAAATCTATATCTTTACCAATTACGGCGCGCCTAAAAACAGAATCATGGTGGCCGACCTCAAGCAACCGAAGCTGGAGAACTGGAAAGAACTCGTGCCGGAATCGGACGCCGTACTGTCGGGAGCCGATATCATCGGCGGAAAGCTCTTCCTCACTTACGACAAAGACGCTTCGAACCATGCTTACGTATACGGTCTCGACGGAAAGATGATACACGAAATCAAGTTGCCTTCGCTCGGTTCGGTAGGCTTCAGCGGCGATAAAGACGACAAAGAGTGCTTCTTCGGATTCACCTCGTTTACCATCCCCGGAGCTACTTATAAATATGATATGGACGGAAACAGCTACGAACTTTACCGGGCTCCCGAAGTACAGTTCAACCCCGACGATTTCGTCACCGAGCAAATCTTCTTCACCAGCAAAGACGGAACGAAGGTACCGATGTTCCTTACCTACAAGAAAGACCTGAAGAAGAACGGAAAGAACCCCGTATTCCTGTACGGATACGGCGGATTCGGCATCAGCCTCAACCCGTATTTCACCACCTCGCGCATCCCATTCCTCGAGAACGGCGGCATCTATGTACAAGTAAACCTGCGCGGCGGAAGCGAGTATGGCGAAGAATGGCACATCGCCGGCACGAAGATGCAAAAGCAGAATGTATTCGACGACTTCATCTCCGCCGCCGAATACCTGATCGACAATAAATATACGGACAAAGAGGGAATAGCCATTGTAGGCGGTTCGAACGGCGGACTGCTGGTAGGAGCCTGCATGACGCAACGCCCCGACCTCTTCCGTGTGGCGGTTCCGCAAGTGGGGGTAATGGATATGCTCCGCTACCACAAGTTCACCATCGGCTGGAACTGGGCAAGCGATTACGGGACAAGCGAGGACAGCAAGGAAATGTTCGAGTACCTGAAAGGATATTCGCCGATTCACAACCTGAAGCCCGGAACCAAGTATCCCGCCACACTCATCACCACCGCCGACCACGACGACCGTGTAGTGCCCGCGCATTCATTCAAGTTTGCGGCAACTTTGCAGGCCGCCAACGACGGAACAAACCCGACAATCATACGTATCGACACCAAAGCGGGGCACGGAGCGGGCAAGCCGATGTCGAAAATACTGGAGGAACAAGCCGACACCTACGGCTTCATCATGTATAATCTGGGGATGAAACCGAAATTCTGACAGCGGGCAAACCGCTCGGGAATACCCCCACCGTACGAGCAAAGAAAAACAAAAGCGCGGAATTCCGCGCTTTCTTTTCAGCTTCTCGCATAGGGAAGAATACGCTTACACAACGCATCTTTATCATTTTATCATTATTTAATCAAAAAATAAGCGTAAAAAAGATTATATATGAAAAGTTTTCCTATATTTGCAGCATACAAAGCTGACATTTTATCAGAATAACCTTTTTAAAAACATACTATTATGAACATCCAAAAAATCATGTCCTCTCTGGAGGCAAAGCATCCCGGTGAATCCGAATACCTTCAAGCTGTGAAGGAAGTACTCCTATCTATCGAAGATATATATAACCAACACCCCGAATTTGAAAAAGCCAAGATTATCGAAAGGCTGGTGGAACCCGACCGTATTTTCACGTTCCGTGTGACTTGGGTAGACGACAAAGGCGAAGTGCAAACCAACCTCGGCTACCGCGTACAGTTCAACAATGCCATCGGCCCGTACAAAGGCGGTATCCGTTTCCACGCTTCGGTAAACCTGTCGATCCTGAAGTTCCTTGGCTTCGAACAAACATTCAAGAATGCGCTGACCACGCTTCCGATGGGCGGCGGTAAAGGCGGTTCCGACTTCTCGCCACGCGGCAAAAGCGACGCCGAGATCATGCGGTTCTGCCAGGCATTCATGCTCGAATTATGGCGTCATCTGGGTCCGGACATGGACGTGCCTGCCGGCGATATCGGCGTAGGCGGACGCGAAGTGGGCTACATGTTCGGTATGTATAAGAAACTGACCCGTGAGTTTACCGGTACTTTCACCGGCAAAGGATTGGAGTTCGGCGGTTCTCTGATTCGTCCCGAAGCTACCGGTTTCGGCGGATTGTACTTTGTGCACCAGATGCTGAAAGCCAAAGGACTCGATATTAAAGGAAAGACGGTAGCCATCTCCGGTTTCGGCAACGTTGCCTGGGGCGCCGCAACCAAAGCGACCGAGCTGGGGGCCAAAGTAGTTACCATCTCCGGACCCGACGGCTACATCTACGATCCCGACGGAATCAGCGGAGAAAAAATCGACTATATGCTCGAGCTTCGCTCTTCGGGCAATGACATTGTTGCTCCTTATGCGGAAAAATACCCGAACGCCACCTTCGTAAAAGGCAAACGTCCGTGGGAAGTGAAAGTCGACATCGCGCTTCCTTGCGCCACGCAAAACGAGCTGAACGGAGAAGACGCTCAAAATCTGATCAACAACAAGACGCTTTGCATCGGCGAAATCTCCAACATGGGATGTACGCCGGAAGCCATCGACCTCTTCATCGAACACAAGATGATGTATGCTCCGGGTAAAGCAGTCAACGCAGGCGGAGTTGCCACTTCCGGGCTCGAAATGTCTCAAAACGCCATGCACCTGAGCTGGAGCGCGGCGGAAGTGGACGAAAAACTTCATGCCATCATGCACGGCATCCATGCCCAATGCGTGAAGTACGGCACGGAATCCGACGGATATATCAACTACGTGAAAGGCGCCAACATTGCCGGATTCATGAAAGTTGCCCATGCAATGATGGGACAAGGAGTCATTTAAGAATCAATTGATTGCATAATAAATTATGAATAATGGGTCGCTTGGTAGTCGATTACCGGGTTGAGTCATAACAATGTTCATATATCTCTAAATCTTTGTTTAGTTGTATTTGTATTTGTGGTTTGCGCTACTCATCTCCTGCGACAGGAAGTGGGTAGCGCTATTTTCTTTGTTTGGGTTTTATTTTCAATTGAAATAATTAACTTTGCAGAACGAATGAACATATATAAACCATAATCAAATCTTCATGTTACAGCCTGAATTAAAATTAAGACGCGATAAGATACGCAGTCTGATGGCGGCGCAAGGGATTGATGCGGCACTCATCACCTGCAATGTAAACTTACTCTATACATACGGCACTATTGTCAGCGGCTATCTTTACCTGCCTCTTCACTCTCCGGCGCTGGTGTTTTTCAAACGCCCGAACAACATTACGGGAGAGTATGCTTTTCCGGTTCGCAAACCCGAACAAATAGTCGATCTGCTTAAAGAACAGGGAGTGCCCGCGCCAACGAAACTGATGCTCGAAGGAGACGAACTTCCCTATACGGAATACCTTCGTCTGTCCGGACTGTTTCCCGATGCGGAAATAGTAAACGGAACGCCGATTATCCGCGAAGCGCGCAGCATCAAAACCGCTGTGGAAATCGAGATGTTCCGCCGTTCGGGAATAGCCCACGCCAAAGCTTACAGCCAAATACCCGAAGTATATCGGGCGGGAATGACCGATTTTGAGTTTTCCATTGAAGTGGAGCGCCTGATGCGGTTGCAGGGAAGTCTGGGCATCTTCCGCGTATTCGGCCGGAGCATGGAAATCTTCATGGGCAGCGTATTGGCGGGCGACAACGCCGCATACCCTTCACCGTTCGACTTCGCCTTAGGAGGGCAAGGACTCGATTACGCTCTTCCGGTCGGTGTGAACAAGACTCCATTAAAAGAAGGACAGAGTGTAATGGTAGACTTGGGAGGAAACTTCAACGGATACATGGGCGATATGAGTCGCGTATTTTCTGTGGGCAAACTGCCGGAAGAAGCTTACAAAGCTCATCAAGTCTGCCTGGATATACAGGAGAGAATCGCGTCTGTCGCACGACCGGGAGTACGCTGCGAGGATCTGTACAATACAGCCATCGAGATGGTGACCGAAGCCGGCTTTGCCGACAATTTCATGGGAACCGGACAGCAAGCACGGTTTATAGGGCACGGCATCGGGCTTGAAATCAATGAAGCCCCGGTTTTGGCTCCACGCGTCAAACAAGAGTTGCAAGCGGGAATGGTATTCGCCCTCGAACCCAAAATCATTATACCCGGGGTGGGTCCCGTAGGCGTAGAGAATTCCTGGGTGGTGACGAACGAGGGAATAGAAAAGCTGACTATCTGCGAAGAAAGCATTATCAATCTGGAGGCCTGACAACAACAGCCGGCAATGTCTTGTGAAAAGCCGAACAGGCTCGCTACTCCTTAACCGCTTTCAATCCCATTTTCTTCGCCTTTTGCATCATAAAAGCATGGGCGGCTTCGTATTCATTGGGAATCACGCCGTCGAGTATGGCGTCTTTTATGGCAGCTTTCAAAGAGCCTACCTCCCGGCAAGGCTGCAAACCGAAGGTTTCCATGATTTCCTCTCCGCTCACCGGAGGCTGAAAGTTACGGATACGGTCTTTCTCTTCCAAGTCTTTCAGCTTCCGCCGCACCAGTTGAAAATTGTTCAGGAAGCGCTGCTTGCGTTCCAGATTCTTCGAAGTGATATCCGCTTCGCAAAGAGTCATCAGGTCGTCGATATCGTCTCCGGCTTCAAAAAGCAACCGGCGCACAGCCGAATCGGTCACCACGTCATCCGCGATTACGATGGGACGCATGTGCAATCCCACCATCTTCTGCACATACTTCATTTTCTCGTTCATGGGCAGCTTCATCTTACGGAAAATGACGGGAACCATCTTCTCACCCACAAAGTTGTGGTTGCGGAAAGTCCATCCGGCTTTAGGCTCCCAGCGTTTCGTCACCGGCTTGGCAATGTCGTGGAGCAACGCCGACCAGCGCAACCAAAGGTTATCGGTCATCTTGCTGATATTGTCGAGCACCTGAAGCGTATGATAGAAGTTATCCTTGTGAGAACGCCCGTTTCTGGTTTCCACTCCCTGAAGAGCCGCGAATTCGGGGAAAATAAGCGGCAGCAGTCCGCTGCGGTCTAAATCGATGAAACCTTTGGAGGGTATAGGCGAAAGGATGATTTTGTTCAATTCGTCTGCAATGCGTTCGCGCGAAATGATTTCGATACGGTCTTTGTTTCGGCAAAGCGATTCGAACGTATCATCGTCGATGTAAAAACCCAGCTGAGTGGCAAAACGAATGCAACGCATCATCCGCAACGGATCGTCGCTAAACGTGATATCCGGGTCGAGCGGCGTACGGATGGTCTTTTCTTTCAAATCGTCCAACCCTCCGAACGGGTCTACCAGTTCTCCGAAGCGAGATTGATTGAGGCAAACCGCCAATGCGTTGATGGTAAAGTCGCGCCGATTCTGATCGTCTTCGAGCGTACCGTCTTCCACAATCGGTTTGCGGGAGTCGTGCCGGTAGGATTCTTTACGGGCGCCGACAAATTCAACTTCCATCCCTTTATACTTCACCTGCGCCGTGCCAAAGTTTTTGAAAACAGAGACGTGCGCCCCCTTCCCCAGCTTTTTGCCCAACGCTTCCGCCATGGCAATTCCGCTGCCGACTACCACTATATCTATATCTTTAGAGGGACGTTGCAAAAAGATATCGCGTACATAACCGCCCACCACGTAGCACTCCAATGCGAGGGCATCCGCCGTTTCGGCTATTTTCCCGAAAATAGGTTCGCTGAAATGTTGCTTCAGTTCCTCTTGAGTCAATTCTATCATTCTAATACTATTACCAACGTTTTAAGCCTGCAAAATTACAAAAATATGAGGATAATTCGTACTTTTGCCTTTACATTAAATGTTAACTCGCTGCAAACAGCGCACTAAAACGATAAGATAATGAAAAAAACGATAATTTTCTCCGTCTGCCTGTCAGTACTTACAGCATGCGGAAGCGGAATCGAGAAAAAGGCGAACGAGAGACTCTCCGCAGCCCGCTCCGCCTATGAATGGGGCAACTACGACGAAGCCAAACGGGAAATAGACAGCATCAAAATCTTATATCCGAAAGCCTTCGAAGCGCGTAAAGCCGGTCAGGCATTGCTCATGGAAGTGGAAGAGCGGGCACAGCAGCGGAGGATAGCCGTTCTGGACAGCGCGCTCGGACTAAGGCAACAAGCGTTCGAAGCCATCAAAGGGAAGTACAAGCTGGAAAAGGACGACGAATATCAGACCGCAGGAAACTATTTTTGGCCTACCCAAACGGTGGAAAAGAACCTGCACCGCTCTTTCCTCCGGTTTCAGGTCAGCGAAAAAGGAGTCATGAGCATGACTTCCATCTATTGCGGGAGCGGCAGCATCCATCATACGGGAGTGAAAGTAACCGTTCCCGACGGGAGCTTTGCACAAACTCCCACTTCGAAAGACAGCTATGAAACGACGGATATGGGTGAGAAAATAGAGAAAGCGGACTATAAACTGGGAGAAGACGGAGGAGTCATCGAGTTTCTGGCCCTCAATAAAGACAAGAACATCCGCATAGAATACATCGGCGAACGGAAGTATGCCACAACGATGCACCCGGCCGACCGCACTGCGGCTGCCGAGCTATACGAACTGGCAAAAATACTTTCGGAGATAGATAGTATCCATTCGGAAAAAGAAAAAGCCCAACTCAAAATTGACTTTATCCGAAAGAAAAAGGAGTATAAAAAAGACGCAGGAGAAATGCTTTGAAAATATACACCGCTATTTACCGCTTGTTTTGATATGCAGTTTCAGCTTTTTCATCGCCCAGTCATAATGGCTTGAAGTGGCCGAAACGCAATAAGCGCCCAATGTCGAAGTGCCTGTCCATGCAAATGTGTTTTTTGCAAATAATTCGTCATTGGAAAAAGTCTCAATCAATGCCATTACCTTTTTATGGCTTTCCATAAGCATGTTTTTTGCGTCAATCAATGATGTCTTTTGATGTTTTTCCCAGAACTCTACATTCATCGCAGGATAAGTTTTCCAATTATACGGTTCGGGTAGAAAAGGTTTTGCATCACCGGCGCGATTGGACTCAATCCAATTCAACAACAACTTGTGCCATTCGTGCAAATGCACAAGTACATCCCGCAGATTCTTGTCCCTGCTCCAATGCGTCTCTTTTCCGGCCGCAGCCATTTCGTGTGCAAAAGCGGCATTTTGCAGTTCATCGCTCATCTGTTCAATAATTTTGCACAATCTATCAAATTGTCCGTTCGCCGCAATTATCAAATCCGTTTTTGTTGTTGCTCTTGCCATTGCTCATTCTTTATTTCGTTTTCACCTTTCCAATCGCTTCATTCTGCGCGTAAATAGCCACGCCATAAGCCTGCTGTGTCCGCCTTCAATCATTTAGCACTTTCGTCAGCTGTTTCCTTTCTTCCGTATAGTACGGGTTATTCTGATACTACTCGAACATCAAACCGTAATGCCGGATATAGTTTTGAAATGAATGAATGCCCGAAACTCTTGAAAATATTTATTTCACCCGCCTGTTCAATTGATTGTTCGCCTTTTCCGGACGAGACTTCCCTACCCTTTTTCCCGACGTTTTTTTCTTCCCTTGCACAGGCTTCGCTTTTCCGGTAAAGGGGTTCTTGTTCTTTTTTATCGGCATACGCGCTACTGTTTAATCTCCTTCATAATATTCGTCCAAAAACCAACGAGCTACAAAATCCCAGTTTTCATGAAGCAATCGTTTCCCGTCTTCGAAAGGGAACTGCGCATCGGGCAACAGCCGGTACTCCATGGCATATTTCAACAAGTCGAACGGACAAAGGCCTTGTTCGCAAAACAACCTGTAAGCGTTGACAACGGCAAGTTTCTGATCATAACAAGGATTGTCTTCGTGCGCAAGACATTCGGCTATGTCGAGCGCCATCAGCACACCCTTCGGGTTGCCATACATGATGAAATTCCTGCATTCCTTATATGAGTCTATGAAATCATGATCTCTCCACCCCATCTTCTCAACCGCAAAAGCCGCCCACTCTCTATGAGAATCGAAAAACATCAACGGCTTCCCGCCCGAAGCTTCCAGAAACCGGGCAGCGCTTTCGGGCAGTTCTCCGCCCGGGACAGGCACAGGCAAAGGTGTGCGTTTGATTTCCATAAAATCTCTTCCTATAAACCATTCGGGCGCAAGATGACCGCTTATGGGAGCTTCCTCAAAAATCTCATCCATCAGTTTATAGATCACTCCGGCAAGCTTCAGCAGACTATCGTCCAACGGGTTTCCAACCTCATCAGTCTCTATATCCGAGTAAAAATTCCAAAGAATGAAAGCAATGTCTTCGAGATTGATCTCATCGGGAAAGTAATTGTCCGTAAGCGTGTAGAAAGGCAAATAGCGGCCGTACTCGCGATGATGCCACCGAATGAATTGCCGCCAGTTTCCGTCATCGGCCACGCAATCTTCCAAATAAAGCGTCAGCAACAATGCCGTTTCCTGCCGGCTATATGTGTCAACCTCCCGATAAAGAGAAAGTCCGGCAAGCATCTCCGCCAACCGGTTGGCAAATCCAAGATACCATCGATCGGTATCCACGACTTTTACACGTTGGTGAAAGTCGAGCCACTCCTGCATATAAATCTTGTTTTCTTTCATTATTTCAAACTGATTCTGTTCTGCCACTATTTATACAAATTATTACAGTCTTTTCAAAGCCCACTTGATCACCTTTTCCACCGGCGCCGAAGGTTCTTCTTTCAGAATAGCCGTCACCACCTTTTGCGAAGGAGCAGTCGCAAAGCCGAGCATGGTCAAAGCAGCTACCGCCTCGTCGTGCACTTCCGTATTCACAGCCGGTAAAAGTGTTGTTCCCGAAGCAGAGATCCCTCCGTCCGATACGCCCACAGTCGTTATCTTATCTTTCAAATCCACAATGATCCGCTGCGCCGTTTTCAGTCCGATTCCCTTGACCGTTTTCAGCAAATTGGCGTTTTCCGTACCGATGACGTTTACCAGCTCGGCAGGCGACAAGGCTGAAAGAATCATCCGCGCCGTATTTCCCCCTATGCCCGAAACCGAGATCAACAAAAGGAATATTGCCCGTTCCTGCTTGTCGGCGAATCCGTATAGCACGTACGCGTCTTCTCGAATAGCCTCGTAGACATACAACTTGCACGTTTTCTTTCCCTGAATAGCGGAATAAGTATTCAACGAGATATTGGCGGCATACCCCACACCGTTACAATCGATCACTGCGGTTGCCGGACTGAGTTCGGCAAGCTCGCCACGTATATATTCTATCATAATGCACAAAGATAATAGTTTTTCACCACAGAATGAAAGTGTGATAAAAAAAATAAAATATCGGCTCACGCTCCTGTTAGTTATTGATAAAACGCTTACATTTACAACCGAAAGAAAGAAAATTGTACGCATAAAAAAAAATAAAAATGAAAAAAGTAAGAGCAGCCATTGTGGGCTATGGCAACATCGGACATTACGTGCTCGACGCCCTTCAGGCGGCGCCCGATTTCGAAATTGCGGGCATTGTACGTCGGGCAGGCGCCGAAAACAGACCGGAAGAACTGGCAAACTATGCCGTAGTAAAAGATATGAAGGAACTGGAGAAAGTGGACGTCGCCATCCTTTGCACGCCGACACGCAGCGTAGAGAAGTATGCGAAAGAATACCTCGCCATGGGAATCCATACGGTCGACAGCTTCGATATCCACGCCGGCATTGTAGATTTGAGACGCACGCTCGACGCCACTGCCAAAGAACATAAAGCCGTGTCCGTCATCTCTGCCGGATGGGATCCGGGAAGCGACTCCATCGTCCGCACGATGCTCGAAGCCATTGCGCCGAAAGGCATCACCTATACCAACTTCGGCCCCGGTATGAGCATGGGGCATACGGTTGCCGTGAAAGCCATCGACGGGGTAAAAGCCGCGCTATCGATGACCATTCCCACCGGAACCGGCATTCACCGCCGCATGGTATATATCGAACTGAAAGAGGGATATGATTTCGAAAAAGTAGCCGCCTCCATCAAGGCAGACCCCTACTTCGCCAATGACGAAACCCACGTCAAGCTCGTTCCGAATGTAGACGCACTGCTCGATATGGGGCACGGCGTAAATCTTACCCGCAAAGGCGTATCCGGGAAAACTCAGAACCAATTGTTCGAATTCCGGATGCAGATCAACAATCCTGCTTTAACCGCACAAGTATTGGTGTGCTCGGCACGCGCGGCAATGAAGCAACAGCCGGGATGCTACACGCTGGTCGAAATACCGGTCGTCGACTTGCTGCCGGGCGACCGCGAAGAGTGGATCAGGCATTTGGTATAACAAACCACGCCTCACATAGCGCGACTGCGCTTGCCGGTAAAAAATATGAAATCCATTTCTGTCACAACCCACAGTGGCAGAGATGGATTTTATTTTTGTACATGCATACCCGAGAACACTTCTCGTTATGGAATACAAGAAAAAAGGCCAATTGTTTTTTTACTGCCTGCTTTCTTTTTATTAATACATTCTTTTTTAACTTTGCAGCGCAATACTAAAAACACAAGTCTGATAATGAAAAAAACATTCGTATTATTCGCATTTCTATGCTTTTTTTTAACTCCGGTTTTATCATCGCAACAGCCTACGGACACTTTTAAACCGAGCCTGAAATACGGCAAACCCTCCGAAGAAGAGCTGACCATGACTACTTACGCTCCGGACACTGCGGCCGCTGCCGTCATTCTTTATTCAAAAAGCAGCGCGCGATACGACTTCATGTCCAACGAGTTCCGCATCACCTACAACTACGAAGTAAAAATCAAGGTCCTCAAAAGCGAAGGAACATCTTATGCCAACATCAGTATTCCTTACTACTTACATGCGAACAGTTCGCTTATGAAAGAGAGCGTCAGCCAGATAGACGCATCGGCTTACAATCTGGAAAACGGAAAGATAGTGCGCACGAAGATGAAACGCGACCTGATATTTGAAGAACGCCTGAACAAAGGATACATGCAAGTGAAGTTTTCCGTTCCTTCGGTGAAAGAAGGAACCGTATTCGAATACAAATATCAGTTGTATTCCGACTTCTATCAGGACATATCCCCGTGGGAGGCTCAAAAAGATATTCCCGTGGCATACACGGAATACGAAATAACCATACCCGAATATTTTGAATTCAATATCGAGATGCGCGGCAAACAGCACCTGCATTCCAAAAACGGTCAAGAGAGCTTACACTATTATCTGAAAACTCCTAACGGAGGGCAGGAAATGATTACTTGCAGCGGACAGAACATCCGGCTTACCGGAGAAAACCTCCCCTCTTTACGCTCCGACAGTTACATCTGGTGTGCCGACGACTACCGGAGCGGTGTAAGATTCGAATTAAGAGGACTGAGATTTCCCAATACTCCTTACAAACCGCTTACCCAAAGCTGGGAAGGAATCGACAAGAAACTGTTAGAAAATGAAGACTTCGGAAACCCGCTTAAGATGCGTAATCCTTACCGGGACGAGATGAAAACGCTCGGAATAGAAGAGTTGGACAGCCGGCAAGATAAAATTTCTCGCATCTATGAATATGTGAGAAAAAAAATCTCATGGAACAAACAATACCGCCTTTACAGCGAAGATGTGAAAAAAGCCGTAAAGGAAGGTACAGGCAGCAATGCAGACATCAACTTTGTGCTCATGAGCATGTTGCGCGACGCGGATATCCCCTGTTACCCTGTGGTGATGAGCCACAAAGGTTCCGGAATGTTGCCGATTACCCACCCCAGCATCCGAAAGCTCAATACTTTTGTCGTGGCAATAGCCGATACCGACGACACATTTGTTTTCCTCGACGGGTCTGCCACCGGAGGGTTCCTGAATACTTTACCACCCGGACTTATGGTAGACCGCGCCCGTCTGATTGCACCCGACTCAGGCAGCCAATGGGTAGATTTGAGCCAACTGGGCAAAAACCAGATACTTTCTGTCGTGAACGCAAGCGTCGATGCCGACGGAAGCATCACCGGCAAACGACAAAGCAGCTATATCGGCCAATATGCCGCAGAACTCCGCCACCGCTACCGTGAAGCCAAAGACAGTACGGAGTTCGTCAGCAATCTGGAGACGAGAGAGAACATCAAGATCAATGAGTTCAACCTGAAAGGAATAGACGAGTTCTCTCCGAAAGTGACGGAAACATTCAAGTTCGCAAAACAGGCGACCACCAACAATGACCTGATTTACATCAAACCGATGATATTCTTGCACACCGGCAAATGCCCGTTCATACAGACCGAGCGGCAATTACCTTTGGAAATGAGGTATAACGAGCAACTGACTCTGATCATCTCGCTGAACATTCCCGAAGGATACACGGTAGAAGAACTGCCTGCCGCCGTCAACATCAAGACAAGCGACGGGCAGGGAACATGCAAGTACCAAACAAACTCGCAAAACAATACGGTGAACATCAAATACACATTCGCCTACAACAAGCTGTTCCATCTGCCGGAAGAATATCCGGACGTAAAAGCTTTCTGGGAAGAGGTTGCCAAGAAAAACAACGAAATTCTGGTACTCAAAAAGATTTAAACGAACGATTTATCCTTTTCTTATGAATAATCTCATATATAAGATACAGTACGTGTTTGCCGGGCTTCTGAGCGCCTGCGCATTGCCTTTACAAGCGCAACATGCCGCTAATGCCAACTCGGTGATAGTCGATGCACAAACGAACATCGTATGCAAATCGATGACGCAATCGGTCGAAAAGCAGAGCCGGACGATTACCGTTTTGAACCCCAAAGGGTTGGACGCCGCACAATTTGTGTGCGGATGCGACATGTTCCGTTCATTGCAGAAGTTCTCCGGAGAGATTCTCAATTCCTCGGGACAAACCGTACGCAAAATAAAAAAATCCGATTTGCAGAAAACCGAGTACAGTTCCAATCTGGCTACGGACGATTACGTCTATTATTACAATTGCAACTTCTCTTCATTCCCTTTCACTGTGAAATATGAATGGGAAGTGAAATGCAACAACGGGCTCATAGGCTATCCCTCGTTCGTTCCCCAAACCGATTTCCTGCAGGGCGTGGAAAAAGCATCTTTCCGCATCGAACTTCCCGCCGGGCAGACGTGCAGGTATCACGCTTTAAACAACAATGACAATAAGATTCAAATCAAAGAATCTGCCGGAGATGCCGGACAAAGAATCATAGAGGCACGCGCGTCGCAGTTGGCACCGGTATCGGAAGAGCCTTTCGGACCGGCGTTCTCCGAATTGTTTCCGCGTGTCTATTTCGCCCCTTCGGCATTCATCTACGATAAGTCGGAAGGGAATCTCGACACTTGGCAGACATACGGCGCCTGGCAATACAAGCTCCTCGAGGGGCGGGGAACAATTCCCGAAGAGCTACGGTCAAAGCTCCACGAACTGACCGCCAATTGCCGTAACGACCGGGAAAAAGTAAAAGCCATTTACGATTATCTGGCCGAGACCACCCGTTATGTAAGCATTCAATTGGGTATCGGCGGTCTGCAACCCATTCCCGCCGCCAATGTATGCCGCACCGGATTCGGAGACTGCAAAGGACTCTCCAACTACATGGCGGCAATGCTGAAAGAAGTGGGCATTCCCTCCACATATACCGTCATCAGCACTGTCAACCGAAGGCTGCTTCCGGAATTCTCCAGCGCCAACCAAATGAACCATGTCATCCTGCAAGTCCCTCTTCCGCAGGACACACTTTGGCTCGAATGCACCAATCCTCAACTTCCGCTCGGGTATGTGCACCAAAGCATTGCCGGACACGATGCTTTATTGGTAAGACCTGAGGGAGGCAGCATATATACACTTCCCATATACGCCGATTCCCTCAATACGCAACACATCACTGCCGATATCAAGCTATCGCCCGATGCGGAAGCCCGGATAGAGGCAAGCGAAACATCCCGTCTATTCCAATACGAAAACAGAACAAACCTCTCATACTTAAAGCCGAATAAGCAAAAAGACCGGATACGCGAAGGAATCAAACTGCTGCAAGCCGACATCTTACAGTTGCGGATAGACGAACACAAGGAAGCCGATCCTTCCGTTACGGTTCAATATACAATAAGCAGCAACCAATACGGAGAAAAAACCGGCAATCGCCTTTTCATTCCTACAAATATCTTTCGGAAAGAATTCTACGTTCCTCACATCACCGAGCGTAAGACTCCCATCCACATCAATTACGGATATGCAGACACCGACAGCATCCGTATTCACCTTCCCGAAGGGTATGTGATTGAAGGCAGACCCGGAAACACAGAGCTGAAGACCCGGTTCGGCAACTTCAAATCGACCGTTCGGGTGGAGGGCAAAGAAGTTTTGGTCGTTCACGGTCTTTCCATTGCCAAAGGTGTTTATCCTCCCGAAGCTTATGCCGATTTCATCGATTTCAGAAAGAAAGTATCCGCACAATACAGCGCAAGAATCGTGCTGAAAAAAGAATAAAACACAATCTCCGACTTAAGATGCTCCGCAAAACTTTCGGAGCAAGTATTTACAAGATATGGAAGAACAAAAAGTGCACGCACTGAAACGCTCAAAACTTCTTTGTTCATCATCCGTTATGTAATTGCAAAATGAGACTGTTGCGCTCTTCTTCGCGCAACAGTCTCATTCTACTATTTTCTTCTCTGTCTGCCTGCCAACAATAGACTATTCGTTTGCGCGTAACTTCAAAGAAACAAACTTCCCATTATCAGCATATTACCCCAATAAACGGATATTATTCTATTTCAATTGACGACAAACATCTACAAAAAACATGATGATTGCAACCATTTGGTGCACAAGTTCCGTCTAATAAACAAAGAAGAAAAAACAAACCAATCAAAGATAAGTAAGTAATCAAAATTAAACGACATGTTTAGAATAGTTAATACACACTCCATTCCCTATATCCACCAAGGCTCTGTTGATGGCATAGAAAAGCATGTCTGCATTGGCATAACCATGGAGATTTATCCATTTCCTTTTCAGAATACACCAAAGTGTTTCGGCAAGGTTCAAGTGTAGTGAATATAGAGGAAGAAAACAAAGAATCCCCTTTTCACTCAAATGGGTTTAAATCCTTTTATCCATCTGTTTCGATGTACTATAATGTTATCAAGTACGATGAAGTTTTTGGAAATTATATAAAATAAGAAATACTCACTTAATTAAAAAATAATTTATGGATATTCGAAGATTGATAATAATATTTATTGCATTATACATTGGCACCTTCCCTTTGTGCGCTCGGAACGTGCTGCATGGCAATGTGGTGAACGAATCCAATGAAGCACTTTTGGGAGCTACGGTACGTGTGCTGTGCTCGGACTCGGTATTTGTCAGTGGTACAATAACAGACGATGTAGGCAAATTCCGCATAGAGGGCCTTGAAGCCGGAGAATACATATTAGCAGTGAGCTGCGTGGGATATATCAATTTATTTCTCAGTTTCGAGATGCCCGAGGAAGAATATACTTTGCCGACCACAGTTCTGAAAACAGACAATGTTATATTGGAAGAGGTAACCATAACGGGAAGTTCATTTATTCAGAAAAAAGACCATTTACTTGTCTTGCCGAACAAAACGCAAATGAAGCACGCCTTTTCCGGCTACGACTTGCTGTACAACCTGATGATACCGGGACTGACCATCGACCGGGGGAAAAAAACCGTGACTTCTATGACCGGTAACGCCACGCTCTACATCAACGGGGTTGAGGCTGACGTGCGCGAAATACAAAACCTGCAACCCAAAGATATTAAACGAGTGGAATATTACGTGTTGCCCACGAGTGGTAAGTTTGCAGGCGACGCAGCTTCCGTCAATTATATTACCAAGACATACCGTTCCGGAGGTTATATTACTCTGGACGGATGGCAGAACATCGGACATTTGGCAGGAGATTACAATGCAGGAGCCAAGCTTTCGAACGGCAACACCAATTATTCCTTTTGGGCAGGACATAACATGCGAAGCTACGACGGAACATCAATGGAGAAGCAGGAGGATTTGCTGTTTCCCCATTATACTATCCATAGGAAAACGAACCAGACTGGTATCGATTATTACAACAACCAGCAATACGCCCAATTAAAAGTGAGCAATGATATCAAAAAGCACAACCTGTCCGCTTCTATATCTGTGGTTCGTGACGCAACACCACATGACAAACGACAAGGTATTTTGGATTACGAAGGCTACGATCTGCATCATACAGGGTCTACTGACAATAGGGAGAATGAAAGCATGCGTTCGTCGGTGAATCTGAACGGGATTTTTTATCTGAACTCCGAACATCAACTTAAAATCCGACTGAACGGTGGATATACGCAAAACGACTATGTGAGGACGTACACAGAGGAAAAATTACAATCACTTTCGGAAGTGGACGAGGACCTGTATACTTTCGATGCGCAAGTGGCACATTTGTTCCAGCCAAATACTTCCAATTCACTGTACAGCCGGGTAACTCATTTCCATAACGTCACTTCGTCACTCTACAAAGGCAATCACGCTTCGTGGCAACACTTGTGGAAAGGGGAAACATTGTTCCAATTCGACTACACGCACAAGTTTGGCGATAAATGGACCGTGATGTTGAGTCCGGGGGCATCGTGGCTGAATTACAAACTACATGGTAATGAGTTGTCCGGCTCATGGAATATCCGTATCAATACGTGGGCGCGCTATGTGCCGGATACCAAACAGTGGATGGGTATCGGCTTTTCACTGGGGAACAACCAACCGGACATCAGTTACTTGAATACATCCAACCAAACCGTCGACCTGTACCAAATCAAACGGGGAAATCCTTATTTGGACAATACTACTTTGTATAATTGGTTTTTCATGTATGCAGGTCAATTTCACTCCCTGTTCAATTTTCAGGGTAAGACATGGTATACTCTGAACCGGCATAATATTTCGTCTACGTATTTTCTGGAGGGAGATAAACTGATAAGCAGTTATGCTTCGGACCAGTCGTTCAATACCGCCAACATTGAGATTGCTATCTCCAGCCGAATTTCGAAAAACTTACAGACAAATATCGGATTGAAATATGGTTACATGTATGTACCCGGTTGCTCAGGTTTGTCACAGAAGAATTTGTCTGCTTCGTTCGACGTAAGTTTTTTCATTAGGTCTTTCTCGGTGAACGGACATGCCAAGACTACCGAGAGGCTATTGGACGAACGGACACAGGTCTTTCGAAAACTGCCCGCTTCTTATGGTCTGTCGGTTCGTTACAGCGGAAAAAATTGGATGGCGGAAGCTGGGACGGAGAATCCGTTTACCAAACATATCCACTATCGGGAATATGCTGATTATGAGGTGTACCGATACAGTCAGAAACAAGCCAGCCGTATTTATCAACAGACTGCTTATGTGAAACTGGCTTACACGTTCGACTTCGGCAAGAAGACTTCCCACGACTCCAACGATGTGGACAGAAGTATCAACAGTGCGATCCTGAAAGCAAAGTAAATATAGAGAAATATGCCTAATTACAGCGATATTACCATCCATCACGGCTTTGCCCTTTCCACCGAACGTAAGACTCCCATCCACATCAATTACGGATATGCAGACACCGACAGCATCCGTATTCACCTTCCCGAAGGGTATGTGATCGAAGGCAGACCCGGAAACACAGAGCTGAAGACCCGGTTCGGCAACTTCAAATCGACCATTCGGGTGGAGGGCAAAGAAGTTTTGGTCGTTCACAGTCTTTCCATCGCCAAAGGTGTTTATCCTCCCGAAGCTTATGCCGATTTCAGAAAGAAAACTTCTTTGTTCATCATTCATAATGTAATTGCAATATGAGGGAAGGATATACTGAAGCAAAGCCGAACTCTCCCGATTATCATGCGGACAAGCCGCTTTTTTCTTCATAAAAGAATAGGTGTAAAGCAAAATCAAAGATCTCAAAGTTGTTTCAAGCGAGCCCTTGCGACAAGTTGTTTCGTACTGTTAAAAAAGGGAAGAAGAAAAAGACGAGAATAATGACAGCTTTCCCAAATGGGAAACTACATACAAGATATTTATAAAAAAGTTTTCCGTTTTGGACAACTTTCTCTTTCGATAAACATAAAAAGTTTTCCATCTTTTAATGTTAAAACGTTACCGAATTATCGTATAATCTATTATCTTTGTCTCACAGTTTCGGAACTAAAAGAGGTTTAGTCATGAGGGAACGCTGTGCGAATCGGCGACAGTACCCGCTGCTGTAATTCTCGTTGAATCCGTACACGATGCCACTTCATTCGATGAGGGAAGGCGTACGAGGGAGAGATAAGTCAGAAGACCTGCCGGAACAAACCTACATATTATTAATGTCTAACACTTTCGGGAGTTAAAGTTATGAACTACGCGGAAATTTGTATCATCAAACGTGATGGTAAGAGAGAAGATTTCTCTATCAGTAAGATCAAGAATGCGATCAGCAAAGCATTCAACGCTACCGGTATTCAAGATGAGCAGCAACTAATTGCCGACATCACAATGAATGTAATCAGCCAATTCTCCACTCCTACCATTACCGTAGAAGAGATTCAGGATCTGGTAGAGAAAGAATTGATGAAAGTACGGCCGGAGGTTGCCAAGAAGTATATCATCTATCGCGAGTGGAGAAACACCGAGCGCGACAAAAAGACTCAGATGAAACATGTGATGGACGGCATCGTGGCCATCGACAAGAACGATGTGAACCTGAGCAATGCCAACATGAGCAGCCACACGCCTGCCGGGCAGATGATGACCTTCGCCTCGGAAGTGACGAAAGACTATACCTATAAGTATCTTCTTCCCAAACGTTTTGCCGAAGCGCACCAGTTGGGCGACATCCACATCCACGATCTCGATTATTATCCCACGAAGACGACTACCTGCATTCAATACGATATGGACGATCTCTTCGAACGGGGATTCCGCACCAAGAACGGCAGCATCCGTACGCCGCAGAGTATTCAGAGTTACGCCACGCTGGCTACTATCATCTTCCAGACCAACCAGAACGAACAGCACGGCGGACAAGCCATTCCCGCTTTCGATTTCTTCATGGCGAAAGGAGTAGCCAAATCGTTCCGCAAACATCTGGCGTCATTCATCAACTTCTATGTAGCTATGGGAAATGGCCGGGAAGCTGAAGAGAGCGCAATCCGCAAACTGATCGAGGCGCACCTTCCCTCCATCAAATCGGGCGAATTGGATCGAGAAGCCTTACGTATCGCCCTGGTAGCCCTGCAAATCAATATAGACAAGGAACACTTAGCGCACATCATCGAGAAGGCGTACCTGCAAACTCAGAAAGATACGCATCAGGCGATGGAGGGATTCATCCACAACCTGAACACGATGCATTCCAGAGGCGGCAACCAAGTGGTGTTCAGTTCCATCAACTACGGAACAGATACGTCCGCCGAAGGACGGATGGTGATTGAAGAACTGCTGAAAGCCACCATCGAAGGACTCGGAGATCGTGGGGAAGTGCCGGTGTTCCCCATTCAGATATTCAAAGTAAAAGACGGCGTGTCGTATTCGGCAGCCGATTTTGAAAAAGCGATGAAAATGGAAAACATGGAAGACGCAATGAAAGCAAGTTACGCTGCGCCGAACTTCGACTTGTTGCTGAAGGCCTGCCAGACTACCGCAAAGGCGCTTTTCCCGAATTTCATGTTCCTCGACACACCGTTCAACCAAAACGAAAAATGGAAAGCCGACGATCCGAAACGATACATATATGAATTGGCCACGATGGGATGCCGCACGCGCGTATTCGAAAACCTCGCCGGAGAGAAATCGTCGTTGGGGCGCGGAAACCTTTCGTTCACTACGCTGAACATGCCCCGCTTGGCCATCGAAGCACGCATCAAAGCCGAGAGTCTGATCGAAGACGAACGGAAGAAAGACGCGATAGAACAAAAAGCCAAAGAGATATTCATAGAGTCGATACACAGCACCGCCTCGCTGATAGCCGACCAGCTTTACGAACGCTACCAATATCAGCGTACCGCCTTGGCACGCCAGTTTCCTTTCATGATGGGGAACGACGTATGGAAAGGCGGCGGCGCGCTCAACCCCAACGAACAGGTGGGCGACGTGTTGCGCAGCGGGACACTGGGCATAGGCTTCATCGGCGGACACAACGCGATGGTCGCTCTCTACGGCGAAGGTCACGGACACAGTCGGAAGGCATGGGATACGCTTTACGAGGCAGTGATGGAGATGAACAAAGTGGTGGATGAATACAAAGAAAAGTACGGTCTGAATTATTCGGTACTGGCAACTCCCGCCGAGGGGCTGTCGGGACGGTTCACCCGTATGGACCGCCGCAAATACGGTAAAATACCCGGAGTTACCGACCGTGATTATTATGTAAATTCTTTCCATGTCGATGTAAAAGAGCCTATTTCCATCGTAGATAAAATCAGGCGGGAAGCTCCGTTCCATGCCATCACCCGAGGAGGACACATCACGTATGTGGAGCTGGACGGCGAAGCCCAGAAAAACATCCGCGCCATTGCCAAAATCGTAAAGGTGATGCACGATGAAGGCATCGGATACGGTTCGATCAACCATCCGGTAGACACCTGCCACCAATGCGGTTACAAGGGAGTGATCTACGACAAGTGTCCTGTATGCAGAAGCGAAAATATTCTCCGCATGCGTCGCATCACCGGTTATCTCACCGGAGACCTCAGTTCATGGAATTCCGCCAAACGGGCGGAAGAGAAGGACCGGGTAAAACATCTGTAACATCCGGCACATGACCGTTTCGCATACCATACTTCCCCCGCTTCGTTTATTGGGAACTTATCCGGAAACGATTGTCGACGGTGAGGGCATCCGGTATTCCATTTACCTGGCCGGATGCTCCCACCACTGTCTCGGTTGCCACAATCCGGAAAGCTGGAACCCGAATGCCGGAGAGTTGCTCACAGACGAGCTCATTTCCCGAATCATCCGTGAGATTCGCTCGAATCCGCTACTCGACGGAATCACTTTTTCCGGAGGAGATCCGCTCTTCCACCCCGAAGCCTTCCTTCCCCTTATCCGGAGAGTGAAGCAGGAAACGGGGCTGAACATCTGGTGCTATACGGGCTACACTTACGAAGAAATCAAGGCCTCTCCCCGCCTGAACACCGTACTTCCTTACATAGATGTATTGGTGGACGGACGGTTCGAACAGGATTTATTTTCCCCCTATCTCGAATTCAGAGGAAGCAGCAACCAGCGGATTCTGCGGCTGAAAGAATAAATTAGACCGCTTTATCCCCGGCACCGGCGCCACACCGGCTTTGAAAAAAAGGCGGCGGGCTTTGAAAAAAAGGCGGCGGGCTTTGAAAAAAAGGCGGCGGGCTTTGAAAAAAAGGCGGCGGGCTTTGAAAAAAAGGCGGCGGGCGGTTCGAAAGCTCAATTGTGCTTTCGAACCGCCCGCCGAAACTTTATTGAAACTCGGCGAGGCAATCCCTAAAAAGCCCGGAATGACTTATTTCATGACACGCTCACGGAGGCAAAACCTATCAGAAGAAAAACCTCAGCACATCGTTGAAGTTCGCCCAAAGCAGAAGCCCGAAAAGTAAGATCATCCCCGTCATCTGGGCATATTCCATAAACTTATCGCTCGGTTTGCGGCGCGCAATCATCTCGTAAAGCAAGAAAAGCACATGACCGCCATCCAATGCCGGAATGGGAAGTATGTTCATAAAGGCAAGAATGATAGAGAGGAAAGCCGTCATGTACCAGAACTGATGCCAATCCCATGTAGCCGGGAAAATGCTTCCCAGCGTTCCGAAACCTCCCAGCTGTTTCGCCCCCTCTTTCGAGAACAAGTATTTCATATTTCCCACATAGCCTTTCAACGTTTTCACACCCAATGCCATACCGGCAGGAAATGATTCGAAGAAACCATACTCTTTCTTCACCACCGGAAGCAGTCGTTCGGCCGACAATCCGGCTACCACTCCCATCTTATAAGCAGAATCGAGCTGCATAGTCAGCGTATTCGTCTCGCCGGCACGCACATAGGTCAATGTGATGGAGCGGGGATCGATGCTGTCGTTACGAAGAGCGGCCTCATTTTTCTTCCGCCCGGCTATCGCCATGCTATAGTCCGAAAAAGAAACCGGCTTTCCATCCAAAGCAATAATGCTGTCTCCCACCTGAATCCCGGCAAGGGCGGCAGGCGAGTTCGCCATCACGCTGTCCACCACATACGGAAAGCGGAAAGAAGCGAAACGGACGCTATCTGTCATCAAGCGCTGCATCATATCTTCAGGAATATACACCGATACCTTTTCACCGCCACGAAGCACACTAACCTCACGGGCATCGACAATCCGGTTCATCATGTCTCCGTCATACCGTTCGAACGGAACACCGTCCGCCGACAGAAGAATATCTCCATCACGGAAGCCGACCGACTTGGCTGTCTCGTTGAAATCCATTCCGAACGGAGTCTCCCGTACCTTTACATACTGGTCGCCCCAGGCAAACAAAATCATCGAATAGATAAACAATGCCAGAAGGAAGTTGAACAACACACCGCCGATCATAATCAGCAGGCGTTGCCATGCCGGCTTGGAGCGGAACTCCCAAGGCTGTTCGGGGCGTTTCATCTGTTCGGCATCCATCGACTCGTCGATCATACCGGCAATCTTGACATAACCTCCCAAAGGCAGCCATCCCACAGCATATTCCGTTTCGCTCTTTTTCGGCTTAAACTTAAAAAGCGTGAACCAAGGATCGAAAAATAAGCAGAATTTTTCTACGCGCACCTTAAACAAACGGGCAAAAAGAAAATGCCCGCCTTCGTGAATGATGATAAGCAGCGAAAGGCTCATGATGAGTTGCAGGGCACGAATCAAAAATGTTTCCATGTTTATTACTTACAAATTACTGATTACATATTATTATATTAAACACGAGAAGAGCGCACGAACTCCGAGGCAATGCGGCGGGCTTCGATATCGGTCGCCACATAATCTTCATAAACGGGATTCTTGATAAAAGAAGCGCGCTCCATCGTTTTTTCTATCACATCGCTCATGCCGAGAAATGCGATGCCGTCTTTCAGGAAAGCGTCGACCACCACCTCGTTGGCTGCGTTGACGCTGCAAGGCATGTTTCCGCCTCGGTGCATCGCTTCGTACGCCAAAGCTAAATTGCGGAAGCGCCGCGTATCCGGTTGCTCGAATGTCAGGCTCGTACATTTCGAAAAATCCAACCGTTCGAATGACGAAGAAATACGTTCCGGATAAGAGAAAGCATATTGAATGGGAAGACGCATATCCGGCATACCCAGCTGCGCTTTTACGGAACCATCTCCAAATTGTACCATAGAATGTATCACCGACTGCGGATGTACTACCACTTCAATCTGATCGGGGCGGACTCCGAACAGCCATTTCGCCTCAATCACCTCAAAGCCTTTATTCATCATCGTGGCGGAATCGACGGTAATCTTGGCGCCCATCTCCCAATTCGGATGCTTCAAGGCCTGAGCCTTGGTTACGGTCTGCAATTCCTCCATCGAGCATGTGCGGAACGGACCGCCGGAAGCCGTCAGAATCAGCTTTTCTATCGGATTTCCAAACTCACCGACCAGACACTGGAAAATGGCGGAATGCTCCGAATCGACGGGCAGAATCGGCGTCCGATACTGTTGCGCCAACTCATTGACCAATTCGCCGGCTACAACCAGCGTTTCTTTGTTGGCCAACGCGATGGCTTTTCCGGCACGAATCGCGCTCATCGTAGGTTTCAAGCCCGCATAGCCGACCATCGCCGTCAGCACAATATCGATCGGAGCGGCTTCCACTACCTGACACAAGGCATCCATTCCCGCATACACTTTGACGGGCATATCGTTCAACGCCTCTTTCAGCCCGGCATATTTGTCCTCATTGGCAATCACCACCACCTCCGGCTGAAACTTCCTCGCCTGCGCAATCAGGCTTTCCACCCGGTTGTTGGCAGTGAGCGCATAAACCTCGTACAGGTCGGGATGTTCTTCCACCACCTGCAACGCCTGCGTACCGATAGAACCGGTAGATCCGAGGATGGCTATCTGTTTTTTCTTTTTATGGTCTTCTATATTCATTCTTATCTATTCAATCCCACTAAAACACAATATATTTTTCAGGATTCACCGGACTTCCCTTATACCAAAGCTCAAAGTGCAAATGAGGCCCCGTACTCAGCGTTCCGCTGTTTCCTACCAAAGCGATCGCCTCACCGCCTCGTACATGCTCGCCCTGTTTCTTGAGAAGCGAACCGCAATGCTTGCAGACCGATATAAAATCCTGATTATGCTGTAACATAATCACATAACCCGTTTCGGCGGTATACGTGCTCAACACCACCGTTCCGTCCATCGCAGCCAATATACTCTCGTTCGGATTGGCCGCAATATCGGTTCCGAAATGTTTTTTTTCCGGCTCGAAATGAGCGGATACCATTCCGCGTACCGGGCGATAAAGAATCATTTTGCTGACGTCCGGCTGGGATATGATGGTAGACAGGTTGTACTTTTCGCTTTCTTCGTATTGCCGGCGAAACTCTTCTTCGCGGCGGGTACGTTCCATAAGCGTGTCCTTACGCGCCACAGTGAGCGAATCGAGGGTGCGCACGCTATCTATTTGCACTTTCCCGCTGAAGATGTCCTGTATGTTCATGATGTACAGGTTTTGCCTTTCGAGCAACAGCTGCAAAGAGTCTACCCGCAACGCGTTGCTCACTATCTGCTTGCGGACTTCACTGTTCATGTATCCGGGAAGATAATTGCGCAAAGGAGTAAAAGCAATGATGGAAGCGGCAATCAGAAAGAGCACGGTCAGTACGGTAATCAGCACCGACAGACCATTGAGTTTGGACACATGAAGCCCAACCACCTCTTCAAGCGTATTCTCGTTGACGATGGTGAGCTTATATTTAAACTTGAAGTTTCTCCAAAATGCTTTTCTTCTCTTCTTTTGCGGCATTCTCTTTCTTACTTATTTGGCATTCTCTTTCTTCTTATCTATTGTATTCCGTTCAGTCCTCCTCCAGACTTTCCAGATCCAGCAACCCTTCGGGCAGCTGCATGACAATGGTCTTGTTTTCCTTGTCTATTTCCAGTATGAATTCTTCCTGCGCAGGAATCAGAAGTTCCTCATCTTCACACTCTACGACAAAAAGCGTGTTCACGGTGGAGGTATCCACATCCGTCACTGTTCCGATTCGCCCGTACCGTTCATCGTCTATACGGAAGCCGACAAAGAAGTTCCACGATAAATCCTCCGTTTCCGCTTCTGCGGCATGCTTCAACGGGAAATAAACTTCCACGTTGGTAAACATTCCGGCGCGCTCGGCCGTATCTACTCCTTCGAGCTTCATCAATGCCGTAGAATCCGACCGGAAACGATATTCTTCTATAAAGAAAGGCACGAAGATGCCATCGAGCAGGCAAACGATATAATCGCCGTCCACCCGGTCGAACACATCGTCCGTAAACGTGAACTGCAACTCACCGTGAATACCGTGCGGCTTATTGAACAAACCTATTTTATATACTTCTTCTTTTCGTATCATATTCGGGTAATCCTCGCGCCTATGGCGTTCAACCGCCCCTCGATATTCTGATAACCGCGGTCTATCTGTTCAATATTACTGATCGTACTGGTTCCTTCGGCGCTCATTGCCGCTATCAGCAGAGCGATACCGGCACGAATATCGGGTGAAGTGAGACGGGCTCCGCGCAGTCTGAATCCGTGATTATGGCCGATGACCACCGCCCGGTGCGGGTCGCACAATATAATTTGCGCTCCCATATCTATGAGCTTATCGACGAAAAACAAACGGCTCTCAAACATTTTCTGATGAATGAGCACGCTTCCTTTCGCCTGCGTAGCCACCACAAGCATCACGCTGAGCAAGTCGGGTGTCAGTCCCGGCCAAGGAGCGTCGGCAATGGTCATAATGGAGCCGTCGATGAAAGATTCTATTTGATAACTGTCTTGCGCAGGCACGTAGATGTCGTCTCCCCGCTGCTCGAGCTTGATGCCCAGACGGCGGAAACTCTCGGGAATAATGCCCAGATTCTCGTAAGATACATTTTTTATGGTGATTTCGCTGCCGGTCATCGCCGCCATACCGATAAAGCTGCCCACTTCGATCATATCAGGCAATACCCTGTGTTCGGTTCCGTGCAATTCTTCCACTCCCTCGATGGTGAGCAAATTGGAAGCGATGCCGCTGATTTTCGCGCCCATCCGGTTCAACATGCGACAAAGCTGTTGCAGATAAGGTTCGCAGGCGGCATTGTAGATTGTGGTCGTCCCTTTCGCCAGCACGGCAGCCATCACAATGTTTGCCGTTCCCGTCACCGACGCTTCATCGAGCAACATATAAGCACCCCGCAACTTCTCGGCGGTAATTTCGTAAACACCCCGTTCTTCATCGTAACGAAAATCGGCCCCCAAATTTTGAATTCCCACCAAATGAGTATCCAAGCGCCGGCGTCCGATCTTATCTCCTCCGGGTTTCGAGATCAACGCCTTGCCGAAACGGGCGACCATGGGACCGATGAGCATCACCGACCCGCGAAGGCTCGAACATTTTTTGAGAAACTCTTCGCTCTCCAGATAAGCCAAATCGATATTTTCCGCTTTGAACGTATAAGAGTCTACGCCTGTTTTGGCAACGTCTACCCCCATTTCACGCATAAGCTGAATCAGATTATTGACATCCAGAATGTCGGGAATGTGATTCACCGTCACCTCCTCCTTTGTCAACAATGTGGCGCAAATAATCTGCAACACTTCGTTCTTTGCTCCCTGAGGATGAATTTCGCCGTTAAGCCGGTGTCCTCCTTCTATTACAAATGAAGCCATATCGTTTCGGGGTTTAATCAGTGCCGTTGTTTCCGCTGGTTGCTGTTCCGGCTGTTATAATTGGTTTTCTGACGGTTGCTCTGGCTCAAACGCTCTCCCATCAGACGAAGGATGTCTTCCGTCAGTTGCAGCTTTCCACCGGAAAGCTCATAAAGATCTTCCGCAATTTTCCGGTCGTCTACGGTATCCTTGTTCCATGCCATGTAGTCCTTCTTCATGTGATTGCAAATCAAAGCGACAAGGTTTTGCTTTTCATTGCCTTCGGGAAATTCGGTCGCTTTCCGGATAAGCACCTCGAGCGTACGTCCGTAATGCCGGTAACGGATACGGGCATGAGGATAAGGAATCTGTTCGGGACGAGTCACCAGATTGTCTTTGCGGATTATTTCATAAGGATAATCGATATCGAGTTCAAAACCCGACATGATAGCCAGATGATCCCAAAGTTTGTGTTTAAAGTCGGGCACATCGCGCAGGTGGGGATACATGCTCCCCATGATGTTGATAATCGTATTTGCACAACGCTGACGTTCGGCACGATCCTGAATCGTCAAAGCGTAATCGACCATGTTCTGGATACTGCGGCCATATTCGGGCAACGGCATTCTTTTCTGTTGAGTATTGTATCGCATGTTTATAAAAGTTTCTTAGGTTGAGAAGCAACGAACTCTTTCAAATAGAAAGGTTCGAAATAAGCGACATCCTTATAATCTTCGCGGGCAATGGCCTTTTCCGCAAGCGGGAACATCATTTTTGCCAACGGATGGATGTTGTCGATAAAATGAGCGTTGGGATGGGTGATTTTCTCACGGCATTTCGCCGATCCGTTTCCGAAGAAATACACCGGAGCCTCGTTCAAAAATTCGAGATAAGAGTTTTCATCCACAATATCTGCCGAAACAGGCCGCTTCGTCTTCAGCGCGCGATCGTAAACGGCCGCATACACTTCCATGCGGCGCGCGTCGATCATGGGGCAGAGCAGCGCGTCTTCGGGCAATTCGTGAAACAACAACACGGGCACACACAGCACCTCCGGTGTGGGAATGCCGATCAACGGAACATTACGTCCGTAACAAACCCCTTTTGCCATCGAAACTCCGATGCGAAGCCCGGTATAAGATCCCGGTCCGCAACTGACAGCCACAGCGTCCAACGGGATGGCATGGCTGTCGATGAACGACAAAGCTTCATCAACAAATACTCCTAAGGAAACGGCATGCGAGGGTCCTTCCAAATCTTCTTTCACAAAAATCGTTTGACCGTCTTGACTGGCCGCTACCGAGCAAACGGAGGTAGAGGTTTCAATATTGAGTATACACGACATAAAAATCAGCTTATTTAATTGTGGCAAATTTACATGATTATTTCCAATTCTTAAAATATTCGTGTACTTTTGCACAAAACTTTAAGGTTATGATACAGTCTATGACAGGATACGGCAAAGCTACGGCCGAACTTCCCGATAAAAAGATAAACGTAGAAATCAAGTCGCTCAACAGCAAAGCCATGGATCTTTCCACCCGCATCGCACCCGCTTACCGCGAGAAAGAGATGGAGATCCGCAACGAAATTTCCAAAGTTCTGGAACGCGGAAAAGTGGATTTCAGCATGTGGATAGAAAAAAAGGAAGGGGCGGAAAACGATACTCCTATCAACCAATCGGTGGTGGAAGGTTATTACAAGCAGATACAGACAATTTCGGATAATCTCGCCATTCCGGTTCCTGCCGACTGGTTCCAGACCTTGCTCCGCCTGCCGGATGTGATGACCAAAACGGAGGTTCAGGAAGTTTCGGAAGAGGAATGGAAAGTAGTGCACGAGACGATACTCGAAGCCATCCGCCAGTTGGTGGAGTTCCGCAAACAAGAAGGAACGGCCTTGGAAAAGAAATTCCGCGAAAAAATAAACAATATCACAACGTTGCTCGAGGCGGTAGCTCCTTATGAAAAAGAACGGGTGGAAAAAGTAAAAGAACGCATCACCGACGCCCTTGAAAAAACATTGAGCATAGACTACGACAAGAACCGTCTGGAACAGGAGCTGATTTACTACATAGAAAAACTGGATGTGAATGAAGAGAAGCAACGGCTCGGCAACCATCTGAAATATTTCATCAGCACACTGGAAAACGGTAGCGGACAAGGGAAAAAACTTGGTTTCATCGCGCAGGAAATGGGACGCGAGATCAATACGCTGGGAAGCAAATCGAACCATGCCGAAATGCAGAAGATCGTAGTACAGATGAAAGACGAACTGGAACAGATCAAGGAGCAAGTATTGAATGTAATGTAGAAAACATCTCACACATAAAAAATAAGTATCTATGCCCGGAAAGTTAATTATATTTTCCGCTCCTTCGGGATCGGGAAAATCGACCATCATCAACTATCTGCTCACACAAAACCTGGGGCTGGCGTTCTCTGTTTCGGCCACCAGCCGCGCACCGCGGGGAAACGAACAAGACGGAGTGGAGTATTTCTTCCTGACGCCCGAAGAATTCCGCAGACGGATCGAAAACAACGAGTTTCTGGAATATGAAGAGGTATATCAGGATCGCTACTACGGGACACTGAAGGAACAAGTGGAAAAGCAATTGGAAAAGGGGCAGAATGTAGTGTTCGATGTAGACGTGGTGGGCGGATGTAACATCAAAAGCTTTTACGGAGAACGTGCCCTCTCGGTATTTATCCAACCGCCGTCGATAGAGGAGTTGCGCCACCGGCTGGAAGGCAGGGGAACAGACGCGGCGGAAGTGATCGAGAGCCGCATTGCCAAAGCGGAATACGAATTGGGATTTGCTCCGCGATTCGACCGTATCATCGTGAACGATGATTTGGAAACAGCTAAAACAGAGGCATTAAATACGATCAAAGAGTTTCTTGGAAAATAAATTGCAGAAGAGCATCATGAGCCAGCTTAAGACCGGAATATTCAGCGGGTCGTTCAATCCTGTCCATATCGGGCATTTGGCTTTGGCCAATTACCTTTGCGAATATGGGGGATTGGATGAGGTGTGGTTTATGGTAACTCCTCATAATCCGTTGAAAGAACAGACCGAACTGTGGAGCGACGAACTGCGGCTTGAGCTGGTCAGGCTCGCAACGGAAGACTATCCCCGTTTCCATGCTTCCGATTTCGAGTTCCATTTACCGCGTCCTTCTTACAGTGTGTACACTCTGGAAAAACTGCGGAAACAGCATCCCGAACGGGAATTCTGCCTCATCATCGGATCGGACAACTGGAATAGCTTCAGTCATTGGCGTGAGCCTCAACGCATCATTGCAGAAAACCCGATTCTGATCTATCCCCGCCCGGGATTCCCCGTCGACGAGAAACAACTTCCCGCAAACGTACGCATGGTAGACTCGCCCGTTTTCGAAATCAGTTCCACTTTCATCCGGAAAGCTCTTTCGGAAGGGAAAGACATCCGCTACTTCCTTCATCCGAAGGTCTGGGAATTCATTTCCCGTTCTCTGCCCGACTTGAAAGGCAACGAAGCGTAATCATGACAACCTCTGCCGGCGCTCCGATGCGCAGTGCCAACCGGGAGGTGCCGATGCCGTTGGTAATAATCACCGGTATCCGATCGGAGTTATGAGTGATTCCGGTTAGAAATCTCTTTCCATAGCGCGAATGCCAAGCCGGGGCGGCGCCTAAAATCCGTACTTGTCCGCCATGGGTGTGTCCCGCCAGAACAAGGTCGGCATTGGCTACCGACACGTCTTCGGCATAATTGGGCGTATGCACCAGAAGTATCACAAAATCATCGGGAGCGAGGGACAAAGTGGGGGAAACACCGTTACGTTCCAAATCAAAAGGGTTGCGAACACCGGCTACCAGTATGCGTTGTCCTTCTCTATAAAGCGTATCTACCCGATGCTCCAACACATGCATTCCGTAGCGTTTCATCGTACCGATGATCTCATCGTGGCAACGTTCGTAATCGTTATTGCCCATCACTCCATAAATTCCCAGAGGAGCTTCGACCCGAGACAAAGCCGCAAACAGAGGCTCCACATATTCGCACCCCTCCTGATAATCGCCTCCCATAAGCAATACATCCGGTTTCCGCTCGTTTAAAAGACGGATAAGATCGTTCAACCCTTTCTCTTTCAGCTTACTTTTATAATGGAGGTCGGAAATAAAAGCAATCCGCAGACCATCGAAAGCAGGAGGAATGTCGCGGTGCATAAAATCGTACTCGACAATACGCCTCACCGTGGCATAACGGGATGATACTTTTTCCTTAAAAGAGCGTATGGAGTAAACGCCCGCAGATGCCGGAAACGAGGAAACGAGCGCACTTCTTTTCGACTGACATGAAGCGAACAGTAATAATAACGATAAAAACAGCGGCAGATAACTCCTTGTCCTCATATTCTCTTAGTAATGATGTGCAAAGATACAGAATTTACGTTATCTTTGCATAAAGGTGTAAGAAGCAATGTATAACAACTAAATAAAAAACAATGGAAACAGTTAAACCTCATTCGTTGCAAGCATGGGTACTGGCTTCACGCCCGACAACCCTTACGGGAGCCATCACTCCGGTTATGGTAGGAACGGCATTGGCCATAATGGACGGATATTTTCAATGGCAACCGATGCTTATCTGCTTCTTGTTTGCCGGACTGATGCAGATTGCCGCCAATTTTATCAACGATTTATTCGATTATCGGAAAGGTACGGACCGGGAAGACCGCCTGGGCCCCGAACGCGCTTGCGCACAAGGGTGGATTTCACCCAAAGCGATGCGGAATGGCATCATCGTTACCATCGTATTGGCTTGCCTTGTGGGCAGTATGCTGTTGTTTTACGCCGGATGGGAGCTTATCATTGTCGGGCTGCTGTGCATATTATTCGCTTTTCTCTACACGACGGGACCTTACCCTTTATCTTATCATGGCTGGGGTGACCTCTTGGTGATTGTGTTTTTTGGATTCGTTTCGGTAGGCGGTACCTATTATGTTCAATCTCTGACATGGACGCCAGATGTCATCGTCGCCTCGCTCGTATGCGGTTTACTAATTGACACATTGCTTGTGGTAAACAACTATCGCGACCGCGAGGCGGACGCACAAAGCGGGAAGCGCACCCTCATCGTCCGCTTCGGTGAAGCGTTCGGACAATATCTATACCTCGCGCTGGGATTCATTGCCGCCTTCATCTGTTTGTGGTTCCTATTCGAAGGGCATGTTTATGCCGGTTTGTTCCCGCAATTTTACGTACCTCTTCATTTCGCCACGTGGAGAAAAATGGTGCATATACACAGCGGTAAAAGGCTTAACCTCATATTGGGCGAAACCTCACGCAACATGATGTTGTTGGGAAGTCTTTTAGCGATAGGATTCCTGTTCGACGCTCATTCTCCGTATGTCATTTCATGACATTTCAGAAAGCAAGATTATTATTCCGGGAATCGTCGACTATGAACCGTACATGTTTTTATAATAATCCTGATAATCGCCGCTGGTCACCTGTTCCACCCACGCTTGATTATCAAGATACCATTCAATGGTTTTCACAATGCCGCTTTCGAATGCAGTCTCGGGACACCATCCCAGTTCCGCCTTGATTTTTGACGGATCGATGGCGTATCGCTGGTCGTGTCCCAAGCGGTCTTTCACGAAAGAAATCAGGTCGTCGTTTATCCAACTGATATCGAGCTCTCCGTTTTCATCCGTTACTTTCTTTTTCAGCACTTTTCTATATGCCGGATATTCCGTCATGAGTCGGCGAATGGTCGCAATGGTCAGCCTCACAATCTCCAGATTGGTTTTCTCATTATGACCGCCTACATTATACACCTCGCCATCGGTTCCTTTCGTCACCACCAGATCGATAGCTTTGCAATGGTCCTCCACATACAGCCAGTCGCGTACACTGCTTCCATCACCATACACCGGAAGCTGCCTGCCTTCGAGCACATTCTTTATAATCAGCGGAATCAGTTTTTCGGGAAAGTGGTAAGGCCCGTAATTATTCGAACAACGGGTAATGGTAACCGGCATTTTATAAGTATCGCGATAAGCCATCACCACCAAATCGGCACTTGTCTTCGAAGCGCTGTAAGGGCTGTGTGGAGAAAGCGGCGTTGTTTCCGTAAAATATCCTTCCGCACCCAACGAACCATATACCTCGTCAGTAGACACCTGGTGGTATCGCACTCCTTTCCGCCACGTGGGATATCCTTTTTCATCCTTCCCCATCACCCACGCACGGCGGGCGCAGTCCAACAGATTCTGCGTTCCGAGAATATTGGTCACCAGAAAAAGCTGGGGATTATCGATGCTACGGTCTACATGGCTTTCGGCAGCAAAATTCACCACATAGTCGAAACGGTATTCGGCGAACAAAGCATCCACCAGTTGTCGGTCGCATATATCGCCTTTCACAAAAAAGCAGCGTTCGTTGTCGATATCATTGGCGATGGTTCCTAAATTGCCCGCATAAGTCAAGGCGTCGAGAATCACCACTTTGATGTCATCATGTTTCAATAAAATGTATTTAATGTAGTTGCCGCCGATAAACCCCGCCGCCCCGGTCACAAGATAAGTCTTCATATATTTTACTATTTCGCCAATTCGATCAGATATTTGCCATATTCGGTTTTCTCAAGCTTGCGCCCGAGACAAAGCAATTGTTCCGACGAGATCCAGCCCTGACGCCAGGCAATCTCTTCGATACAACTGACGTAAAATCCCTGCCGGTTCTGGATAGTCGCCACAAAATTCGAAGCCTCGAGCAGGCTGTCGCAATTTCCCGTATCGAGCCATGCAAATCCCCGCCCGAAAAGTTCGACATTGAGCGTACCCTCTTCGAGGTAGAGTCGGTTCAAATCGGTAATTTCGTATTCTCCCCGAGCCGACGGGCGGAGCGAAGCGGCTTTCTCTGCCACCGTAGAGTCATAAAAGTAAAGCCCGGGAATGGCATAATTACTTTTCGGCACCGCGGGCTTCTCCTCCAAAGAAACCACCTTTCCCTTTTCATCGAACTCCACCACTCCGTAAGCGCTCGGGTCTTTCACATAATACCCGAAGATGCAAGCTCCCTTTTCGATAGCTGCGGCCCGGCGCAACATAGGCGAAAATCCTTGACCATAGAACAAATTATCGCCCAGAATCAAACATCCCGGTCCTCCTTTCAGAAAGTCGGCTCCCAACACGAAAGCCTGTGCCAAGCCGTTGGGTTGTTCTTGCACCAAATAAGAGAAAGACATGCCAAGTTCTTCTCCCGTCCCCAGCAATTCGCGGAACATCGGCAAGTCGCGTGGCGTAGAGATGACCAGAACATCACGAATTCCCGCCAGCATCAGCGTGGAAAGCGGATAGTAAATCATCGGTTTGTCGTACACCGGCATTATTTGCTTGGATATCGCTTTCGAAAGCGGATAAAGACGGGTGGCACTGCCCCCGGCCAGAATAATTCCCTTCATCTTCTCGGACTGTTGGTTGACCATGCAAATTTCGGAAAGAAATCTGACGTGACAAAATATAAGGAAAGCTCTTTTTAGGGATTATTAAACTTATCGGTAGAATCTTTTCCCCGAACATTACATAAATGCATCAAATATGTAAAATAAGACAAAAGACTAACATTCTCAAGAATCCGCCGATTATATTATTGCTACCCGATAAAACGTCTACTTTCGTTTATCGTTTTAAGTAGCATAACAAGAAACTAAGAAACGAAAACAGATTGTTAAAAATAAGAGAGAATGGATAAGCCGGCTGTGCCTTGGTTCTACTACAGAAAGGTTATATTTTTGCAAAAAAGTTTATCAAGAACTTTTTTTTTGCTATTTTTGCTTACTCTTATCGGCTTACGGTTAATATATCTTTATAATATATTGAAATGGATAAAGCATACTTTGAACGCATATACGTTGATTACTATAAAGTTCTACGCTTCTTTGCCATGCGTATTGTTAAAGATATGTCGTATGCCGAGGATATTGTTCAGGAAGTTTTTACCGACTGCTGGGAGAATCGGGAGCGGATAGATACGTCTGTATCTATAAAACCCTATCTATATACACTGACTTATCGGCGTTCGCTCGACCTTCTTAAATCATCTCAACATGCTAAAAAAAACATGTCTGAAGATCTCTCTTATCTGGACAATCTGCTTTTCACCTCTTTTACCGTTGACGAACAGCTGTCTACGAATGAAATAAAGGATGAAATTACACGTTGTGTAAATGCATTGCCCGACAAATGTAAAAAAGTCTTTATAATGAGCCGTTATCACGACCTCAAAAACCGCGAAATTGCAGAAAAACTGAATATTACGGTAAAGGCTGTAGAGAAGCATATTTCAAAGGCGCTCAAAGATATTCGGACTCATCTCTTGCAAGCCGGATATATGTCGATAGGAACTCTAATCCTTTCACTTTTTTCTATTTTACCCCCCCCCCCGTTTAGCATTATTTAACAGGTATTGCTTTAAGAAATACTCACCATCCATACCGTTCATGTTGTAGCTTTTCCTCCTATATTTCAATGAATCATCAGGCTATAGCGCAATAAGCGACATCTATAGTTCCCGGAAGTACTTCGAAAATAATTTGTGTTTCGTGGTAGGGTATCTTCTTTGTAAATCGTGATAGAGAGAGTCAGTAAAAAACAGATGTTATGCAGAAGAGTATGATAGATTACGATATACTCATTATTCGTTACCTCGAAAGCAATATAGAGCCGGAAGAAAGAAACATGCTTATGCACTGGGTAAAGGCATCGAAAGAGAATGAAGAGTATTTTGTACAAATGGCGAAAGTGTGGGAGAAATCGACCATCGAACTTCAGGATAAAAAAGCTGTCCTGAAGAAAGCCGATGTATTCTTTGAGCGGATGAAATCAAAAAAACGCCGTAGATTATATCAGTGGATAGCTAGTTCGGCAGCAGCAGTGCTCCTCTTGCTTTGGGGATTGCAGATCTGGGAGATTAAGTTTCCATTCAACAGTCAAATGATATCCATAGCAACTTACGATACAAAAAAAGAAGTGATTTTGCCTGACAGCTCCATAGTATGGCTCAATGCCGGAAGTTTGCTGAAGTATCCGAAGAAGTTCAACAATAAGCGTAGCGTGACTTTGGAGGGCGAGGCTTTTTTTGATGTAAAAAAAGACAAGAAGAGACCTTTTTCGGTGAGCACATCTACAATGACTATACGAGTGTTCGGAACAACTTTCCTTGTCACTGACAGGAAAGAATTACCGCATACGGAAACCGTTCTTGAAACGGGAAAAATCGACGTAACCATGAAAGAGACAGGCGAAAAACTGGAAATGAAACCCAACCAACAGCTTATCTACAATAAAAAAGAACAATCCACAGAAGTTAAAATAGTAAATGCAGCCAATTACACCAACTGGAGAAAAGAACATCTTCTTTTTGAAAATACTCCCCTTAAGGCAGTGTTTATTCAATTGAGCAAATGGTATAATATAGACATATCGTACAAAACTTGCAGCCAACAGTTGCTGAACACCCCGGTCTCTTTTAAGCTTGACAATGAAACCGTGGACGACATTTTGAATATCTTACAAAGTATCACGTCTCTAACTTGGAAAAGAAGTGAAACCAACACAATAATCATCGAGTAACAAACTTTTTTAATACTGGAATGCCTATGAGAACATAACAAAGACAAACACAAAAAAAGAAGCGGATTATTTGCCGATCCGCTCCTCATTCTAACTATTTCTTCCTTGTCTGTCTAAAGAGAAAGGAGAACAAGACGAAGGAAGCTAATTACTCAACAAAAATAACTAAATAGTATGAATAACACAGGAAAACGAAATGTTTTTTCATTTTGTTGTAAAAAAACAGTGTTTTGCACAAAATTGTGCATGATTATTATAGGTTTGTTTGCATCTGCCTTCAGCATCGAAGCTATGGCTCAAAACAACCTGATAACCTTAAAACTAAATAACGTAACTGTCATTGAAGCTGTAAGGGCAGTTGAAAAACAATCGGCTTACAAATTCATGTATAACAATGCCGATGTAGACGTTTCACGCAAAGTCAGCGTAAATGTCGAAAAAGCGACGGTAGAGGCTGTAGCCAAAACTATTTTCGCAGGATACAATGTAAGCATAAAAGGAAAAAACGTAGTCATCACTTCGATCAAGAAGACCGGTGGAGCAAATGCCGTTCAGCAATCGGCGCGACGCAACACGGTGATCGGTGCGATAGTCGATGCCGTAACGGGCGATCCACTTATCGGAGCTTCGGTCCTTGTAAAGAACGCTACTCCTCCGTATGGTGCGACAGCCGATGTAGATGGAAAGTTTGAACTTTCAGTATCACCCGATGATGTTCTCATTGTTAGTTTCATCGGATATGTGAGCAAAGAAGTCAAAGTAGGCAATCAGAAGATACTTAGTATCTCTCTCTCGGAAGATGCGGCTACGCTGGGCGAGGTAGTAGTAACGGCTTTCAACATGGGGCAAAAGAAAGCCACCATGACAGGCTCGATACAGACATTGCGTCCGAGCGATCTGAAAGTGCCCGCAACGAATCTTTCGACTGCTTTTGCCGGACGCCTTTCGGGAGTTATCGCATACCAGCGTAGCGGCGAACCGGGAGGAAACGGCGCCGATTTTTTTGTGCGGGGTGTTTCCACCATGAGCGGCGCAACCAATCCGCTTATCATTCTTGACGGTGTGGAAGTTTCTAAAGCAGATCTCGACGCTTTAGATCCCGAAGTAATCGAAGGTTTTTCCGTACTGAAAGATGCTACAGCCTCGGCTATGTATGGTACACGGGGCGCCAATGGTGTGCTCATTATCAAAACGAAAAGCGGAGCGGATCTCGACAAACCGGTTATAAGCGTACGTGCGGAAGCGTATGTGAACAAGCCGATAAACGTTCCCCAAGTCGTCAATCCTATAACGTTCATGCGCATGTTCAACGAAGCGGTCACCAACCAAGGCACCGATGCGCTCCTCTATTCCGAAGACAAAATTAACGGAACTCTGAAAGGTCTCGACCCTTATCTATATCCGAATGTAAACTGGTATGACGAGCTATTCAACTCCTCGACATTCAACCAGAAAGCCAACTTCAACATTCGCGGCGGTACCAGTAAAATCACGTATTTCATGAATGTCAATGTCGTGCATGAAACGGGTATGCTGAAAGGAAGAAGTAAGGATTTCTTTTCATTCGATAACAACATCAACTACATGAAGTATGCGTTCCAAAATAATATCGACTTCAACCTATCCAAGACTGCCAAGGTGGGACTCAACCTCAATGTGCAACTCAACAGCTTGCACGGTCCTATTACAGCCAGTGACGGCGGTGGAGGAGTGGGCAACATTTTCAACGCTATCATGCAGAATAATGCGGTCGATTTCCCAATCATGTATCCGCAAGGCGATGACCCATGGTATCATTGGGGAGGTACACGAATAGGATCAACCCCGATAGAAAACCCTATGGCTGTGGCCACCTCGGGCTACAAAGATATGTTTGAAAGCACTGTTGTAGCCATTCTCAACTACAATCAGAAGCTTGACTTCATCACCAAAGGTCTTGGCTTCAAAGCACTCTTCTCTTTCAAGAACTGGAATCGGACAACGAATTTCCGCTTTCAGGGCGCCAACAGATATATTCTTGAAGGAGTGACTACCGATGAGGAAGGCAACACCGTATATATTCAAACACCTGAAAGCGGAACACCTTCGAAACCGAATCTGAATGCCGGTTCAGGTGTATCCGGAGACCGCAGCTACTATTTCCAAAGCTACATCGATTACAACCGGTCGTTCGGAAATCATAACGTTTCGGGTATGTTACTCTATAACATGAGTGAATATAACAACAACGTAATAGGCAACAACAATCTGATTGGTTCACTTCCTAAACGTAAACTTGGTTTTGCAGGACGTATCACCTATGATTACGCCAACAAGTATTTGTTTGAAGTTAATGCCGGATACAACGGTTCGGAAAACTTCGCAAAGGGACATCGCTTCGGATTCTTTCCGTCCGTGTCTGCCGGATGGAACGTTAGTGAAGAGAAGTTTTGGAATCCCCTTAAATCCATTGTGTCAAACTTCAAAATACGTGCCTCTTACGGACTTGTCGGAAATGACCAAATTGGTGGAGAACGCTTTATCTACATGGGTATTGTTTCACTGAGGAATACGCCGGGGTACATCACCGGATATGATGGCGACAGAAGTTCTGAATACAAAGGTCCTACCTATTCCCGCCTGCAAAACAATAATATCACTTGGGAGATAGGACGGAAATACAATCTCGGAGTAGACTTACAGCTCTTCAACTCATTGAATTTGACTATCGATGCTTTCAAGGAAATACGTAGTGATATATTCCAGCAAAAACAATCCATTCCGAACTCATTCGGTACAGCCGACACGAAAATCTTCGGGAACTATGCCAAAGTGAAGAATTGGGGATTCGACGCTTCTATGGATTATGGAAAACAAATCACCAAGGATTTCTCTTTACAGTTCAGAGGGTCTTTCACCTTTGCACGCAACCAAGTACTCGAATACGACGAAGCTCCCGGTCTGCGCCCCGCTCTTCGCCAAGTGGGTCGCCGTCTGAATACCTACATGGGCTATGTTGCCGACGGACTCTATATCGATGAGGCGGATATCGCCAACAATCCCACTTCTACACTGGGCAACATTACCATCGCTCCGGGCGATATAAAATATGTAGACCAGCCCGATGCCGATGGTAACTATGACGGGAAGATAACCTCCGATGACCGGATTGAAATAGGACATCCTCATGTTCCGGAAATCGTTTATGGTTTCGGTCCCTCTATGAAGTATAAAAATATAGATTTCTCGTTTTTCTTCCAAGGCCAAGCGAATGTATCACTTATGATGAGTGGTTTCCATCCGTTCGGAACGCAGGAGAGACGTAACGTGCTGCAATGGATAGCCGATGACTACTGGAGCAAGGATAACCAGAACAATCGTGCCCGCTATCCGCGTCTGACACATTATTACAATAATAACAACCAGCAAGGATCCACACATTGGTTGCGTAATGCTTCGTTCTTGAAACTGAAAAACCTTGAAATAGGTTATACCTATAAAGGAATGCGTATTTATACAAGCATCACCAATCTGTTCACTCTTTCCAGTTTCAAGCTTTGGGATCCCGAACTCGGAGGAGGAAGCGGAATGAAGTATCCGTTGCAACGCACATTCAATATGGGTCTGCAAATCCGGTTCAATGATAAATAAGTTTTGCATCGTTAAATTATATAAATATGAAATTATTATCTAAAATATTTGCTTTGACACTAGTCATGATATGGAGTGTCTCATGCGATTTTCTGGATGTAGTGCCCGATGAACGGACTACAGATACTGACACGTATGCAGGGCGCAACAACGGTATAGAATATCTGTATTCTTGCTATGCTTATCTACCTAATCCGGCCAACACGCCGGGAGGTCTCGACTTGCTTACGGGAGACGAAGTAATAACCGCCTTTGAACACGAAACATTCGCTGCTTTCCCGAAAGGGAATTATTCGGCTTCCTCACCGGTTATTTCATACTGGAATACCTTCTTTCAAGGGATACGCCAATGCTATATGTTTATGGAAAGAATAGACAAATTCCCCGACACCTCGGATGCGGAGAAGAATGATTACAGGGCACAAGCGAAATTTCTTGTCGCATATTATCATTTTCTGCTTTCGCGTGCCTACGGACCCATTTTGTTGATAAAAGAAACTCCGTCCACAGACATCCTTGCCTCTGAATATCCTACCCGTGTTCCTTACGATGAATGTGTGGCTTGGATTTGCAATCAACTCGATGAGGCTGCCCAAGGCTTACCCACTAAGCGAGACATAAAAAGCCAATACGGATTAGCCACAAGCATCATGGCTAAGTCGGTAAAGGCCAAAATGCTGCTCTATGCCGCTTCGCCTTTATTCAACGGAAACAGTGTGTATACCGATTTTAAAGACAAAGAAGGAGTGGCATTGATGCCCGCCTCTTACGATGCGCAGAAATGGGTGAAAGCGCGTGATGCTCTGGCAGAAGCCATCAAGCTCGCTGAAGACAACGGGCACATCCTCTACAAGAATGACGCATATCGAGGCGAAGATGGTTCGGCAAACAATTTCCCCGAAAAAGGTATCGTGCGTCGCATGCGCACTCTAACTCTTGATTGGAAGGGCTCAGCTAACCCCGAGGTACTGTTTGCCGACACACGGGGAGAGGGATACTATGACATACAACTGAAATGTACGCCGAAAACTTCTGTAGAGCAGGGCGCTAACGGAGTTTCGCTCACTTGGACCATGCTCAACCGTTTCTATACGAAAAACGGTCTTCCTTGGGATGAGGATCCTGAATTTAAGTCGGAAAATAAACTGGCGGTTGTCAGCATAAATGCCGAGCATGCCGCATACGGAAAGGAAGGAGAGAAGACCATTGCTTTCAACCTTAACCGCGAACCGCGCTTTTATGCTTGGGTGGGTTTTCAGGGAGGATACTTTGAAGTGCTCAACGGTGACGACAACGCATACCCCATTCCCGGCTATATGCCTGAACGAGGACGTGTTCTCCTGAACTTTCTCAAGGAAGGCAATCAAGGACGCAAAAACCGAACCAACAACTACTCTCCGGGCGGATACCTCAATAAAAAAGGTACCGACCCCAATATGATCATGAAGAAATCGGGACCCAGTCGTACCGTATATCCTTGGCCTGTCATCCGTTTGGCCGACCTTTATCTGGGTTATGCCGAAGCGTGTGTAGAAACAGGCGAACTGGATATAGCCAAAACTTATCTGAACAAAGTACGTACACGTGCCGGCATTCCTACGGTAGAAAAATCATGGGAGGGCGTGGCTACACTTGATAAAGAAAGAATGCGTCGAATCGTACGTCAAGAACGCCAGATAGAGCTTTATCTCGAGAATCAGAACTTCTGGGATATGCGCCGCTGGATGATTGCTGAAGAAACTTTCAGTAAGAAAGCCCAGGGACTTAATATTGAAGGAAACACGATAGACGACTTTGCACAACTCAAGGAAATCTCTTTCGAGCGTAAATTCGAATCGCCGAAGAATTATCTGTTACCTATACCCAGCAATGATATCAATAGGAACCCTAAACTTGTGAATAATCCCGGTTATTAATGTTTAAACATATACAAGATGAAACATTTATTTATATATGCCTTTGCAGGAGCTGTTACTCTACTTGCATTGTGGGGTTGCCAGAAAGAGGACCTCGGTCCACTGCCTGTGGCAATCGAAGCTTCTTCCTTGACTGCCGAATCGCAGGAAGGTGCCGTTAAAATAAGCTGGAAGATTCCAGAAGCTGCCAATTACGAATACATCCGAGTAACTTACAGGCATCCCGGCACAAATAAAGAACATATCCGCTTAGCCAGTGTGTATGCCGATCATATTATCATCGACGGTTTGCTCAAGCGCTACGGAGCCATCGAATTTAAACTCATGCCTATAACTGCCAAGGGACGTGAAGGAGAAGTGCGCACCATAACTGCCGAATCGCTTGCACTGCCCAAGATAATCAAAGTGATCTCTGACAGTAAGGAGCAAATGGAAATAGATCCTACGCAGATCTGGGCGAGCAATCCCGAGCCCTACTATGACGAAGGGTTGGTTGCAAGCTTAGTGGATAATAATTACAACACATACTTCCATATGAGCTGGAGCAACCCCAAACCTTTTCCGCACTACATTGTGATGAAGGTGCCCGAATCAATCAATACATTAAGCTTCTTCATTAAGAATCGTACGCATGCCAACAACAACAACCGTCCGAAAAGCATGAATCTTTGGGTGAGTGAAACGTTTGATGGAACTACTTTCAATCCGGCGAATTTCTCGGCGCATAAAGTGGCCGAATTCAGAGGCATGCCCGAAGGAAGCGGCACTGAAGTGGAATCTTCAGGCTACGTTCTTCCATCTCCAATGCAATATGTTTGGTTTGAAGTTCTTGAACCACATGGAAGCGGGCTGTTCTTTTCGCTAGCTGAAATCAAGCTTTATAAATATAAGCTCGAGATGTTCGATCCGGAAACAGGAGAAACAACTGTACTATAACGCTTATTCAGAAAGAAAAGTATTTAAAATTTACCCGGTATTCTTTTGAGCTTTCTTTTTTAGAGGATTTTTCTGTTTTACGAGACGCATAACAAGCTATTTGAGAAACAAAAACAGGAAAAGAGACTGAAAAGAAAACTCAAAAGAAGCCGATAAATAATTGAAAAGGGAAAAACAAACCTACTACTAAATCGAATGAGCTATTCGATCTTTCAGATACCATAACATTCTTCTTAATTAAAGTATTGTTTTTAAACACTTTACTTAAACTCCAAATCTTTGAAAAACTATTTAAAACGATTAACAATGAAACTACGTCTGATTTTTCTTTTGACTGTATCCGCTTTTCTGATGCTTACGTGCAGCGATAAATCGGAAGACGACATGTTGTTCCTTACTATCAAGCAGAAAACGGTAAATTTTTCCGAAGCAGCTTCCTCATCCGATATCCAAATACAAACAAATGACAGCTATTGGACAGCAACCGTTCAAAAGGATGCCGAAACCTGGCTCAAAACACTGTCTCGCGGATCCATACTACAGATTAGCGTATCTGCCAATCCGGAAATGGAGAAACGCCGTGGAGAGATCAAGGTGACTGCCGGTAAGCTTTCGGAAATCATAGTTGTGGAACAATTGGGTATGGCTCCCGCCCTATTACTTTCTTCCGAAATGTTCACCATTGCCGCAGATGGAGGAGAGATGAAATTGGAAGTTACCGCTAACATAGAGTACGACATCAGTATCCCGACGGATGCTACATGGATTAAACCCTTAACCAATACACGTGCTGTTGAAATGGTAAAAAAAGAGTATCGTTTCGATGTTTCGTTCAACGGTGAGGAAGCGGTACGTACAACCGAGTTGGTGGTAAAACAGAAAGGGGGAACACTCGAAAAGAAAGTGCTGGTGACGCAGAAAGCGCAAACGGGCTATACGGGAGAAAGTACCGGTGACATCAAAGATGACGTGAAAGTGCCTATAAGCCGCGCATCGGCAAGTTCTTTCCAAAAAGGGGAAGAAATAGAAAAATCATTCGACGGTGATTATAACACCATTTACCACTCATCGTGGAACAATAGTGGAGACGATTATTTCCCGATTACCCTCGAATATTTTTTCGATAACCAGGAAAGCATCGACTATTTGGTCTACTACCCTCGCCTCGAAGGATACAATGGACATTTTAAAGAAGTGGAAATTTGGACATCCACGCAAGACGCTCCCAATTATGTGAAAGTGACGGACTATGACTTCAAAGGCTCCCCGATGATGACAAAAGTTTTGTTTGACAAACCTCTGATAAAGCCCCTTTCCGTAAAATTTATCGTGAAGTCGGGCAATGGAGACAGACAAGGATTTGCCTCTTGTTCCGAAATGGAGTTCTATCGTCGCAACTCCGACAATTTCGACCCTCTCACGTTGTTTACCGACCTCACTTGTTCAGAGCTGAAGCCCGGCATATCCATCGAAGAGATTGAGAAAGTGCCGAACAAGCTCTATCGGAACATTGCTTTCTATCTGCATAAAGGAAGCTATCCGCATGAATTCCGCATTCAAAACTACCGTGCTTGGCCGCATCCTGATGATTGGGCGCGTGTGAACAAAACCTCTACGCTGAGCCTGCTCGACAATCCGACCGGCATTAGCGTTGAGGAAAACGATGAACTCATCGTATTCGTAGGTCCCACCGAAGGTTATAAAATAGGATTGAAAGTTCAGAACCTTAACAAACCCGGTGGAGACGGATATGGAAATGCATTTTATTATTCGCTTTCACAGGGAGTGAATAAATTGAAAATGAAGAACAAAGGATTGATTTACGTCTTCTACCATACGCCCGATTACCAAACAGCGCAACCGGTGAAAATTCATTTTGCGACCGGGAAAGTTAACGGATATTTCGATTCACAAAAGCATCAGGCATCAGACTGGCCGAAATATCTCAATGCGGCCGTTGACGAGTATTTCGACGTAGTGGGTAAGCACGCTCACCTCACATTTTCGACCGCACACTTCAAAACCTATGCGGGAAGCAACGGTAAAGAATTGATTGACGCTTATGATGAGCTGGTGAGTTTGGAAAAAGAGTTCATGGGATTGATGAAATATAATCGCCCTACCATCAACCGCGCTTATTTTCATGCTATGTACCATTCTTATTTCTACTCCACATCCTATCGAACGGCATACAATGTAACCGGTGAGAATGAAAGGAGAACACTGTTGAATGTAAATGAACTAAAGAAATCGCCTTGGGGCCCAGCACACGAACAGGGGCACACGTTTCAAACCCGTCCCGGATTTAAATGGCACGGCATGACTGAAGTCACCAACAACGTCCATTCCCTTTACGTGCAAACCGAGTGGGGTAATGCTTCACGTATTGAAACGGAAAAAATGGGACGCTTCAATAACCGATATGAAAAGGCCTATTACAATTCCTTCGTAAAACACGTGTCTTACCCCGGTGAGGAAGATGTATTCTGCAAGTTGGTTTCGTTGTGGCAGTTGCAACTCTACTTCTCCAATGCTCGCGGAAAGACAGATTTATACAAGGATTTGTATGAAAAGGTACGTACTTCAACCAATCAACCAACACCCGGAACCCAGCAATTAGAGTTTGTAAAGATGATGTGCGACATTGCTCAAGCCGATTTGACCGACTTTTTTAAGAGATGGGGCTATTTATCTCCTTTTGATGGCGAGATAGACGACTACGGCAAAATACGAGTTGTGATCGATCAAAGTCAGATAGACAGGACCATAGCCGCTGTAAAAGAGAAAAACTATCTGCCATTGACAGAAAAAATAGAGTATATTTCCGATTCTAACTGGAAAATATTCAGAGATCGTTTGCCCGTGCGTCAAGGAACCGCTATAAAAAGTGGAAAAAACATCACCATGAACGGATGGCAAAATGTAGTAGCCTATGAAGTATATGATGGTGAAACACTCGTGTTCGTATCCAATAAAGCATCTTTTAGTTTGGATACGGATGTAAACTCCGGCATCAAGGTGCTGGCTGTGGCTTATGATGGAAGTAAGACAGAAGTGAAGTTCTGACAACGAAAAAGATAATGCACATAAATAAAATTACAAGCATCCGATAAAGTGCATCTTCCTCTAAACAATAAAATCGCTATAGCATTCTTTCACCAAATTTGCTGTAGCGATTTTGCTTATTCTAAAGTATAGCTGTTCAGTAAATATAGGATAGAGCTTTTAGGACACTGCCGAAAGACATCAAGATAGAGACTGTTGCATGACAATCTACATGTTTTACCCCCCCCTTTGGGTATATGTATATCGGTTATTTCTTGTTTGAATCCTGCCAATACTCGTTTTTTCCTGTCATAGCTCCCTCGTTTTTCATTGAGTTATATCGATACTATGAAAACTTTTCGAGGTATTTAGTCCGGTATAAGTATTCGGTGCATTCCTCTATCGCTTTTCTGCATTTATTCAACGGTTATTCAGAAATTTCCAAAAATCTATAATCATCAGCTGAGCACTTCCCATATGGTTAGCCTCATATTGCTTATAGGTAACGTCGGCGCCTCTGCTTCGAAGATTATCATATAAGCGGTCGGAACAGATTATCGGCACTAATGTATCGTCTTTCCCATGAAACAAGTGTATTTTGAAGGCAGGTGTCCAATCATTCGGAATTCGTTTTTGCCGGCAACTCTGCAAGAGATGCTGATATTCGGGAGAATCTTCCTTTTTCAGGAAATTGTCTGTGAAGTATTCTCGAAGGTCTGTTCCTAATAATTGGGTTAATTTATCTATGGAATATTGACCATAACACCATTCTTCGTAATATTTCAGCAATTCTCCTTTGAAAATCCGGTTGAAATCCAGCTGCAAATCTTCATAATAATTCAACGAACATATAATATTGGGACAAGCGGCATGCTCAGAATAATAAGACGAAAATTGAGATTCTATGCTCAATGCAGGATCGTAAGCTCCCCCCCCGATAAAAACGTTCTTAACCTTAACTCCTCTTTCCGCATATTGTTGATAATATCTTGCCAAAGTCAAAGCTCCTCCCGCTCCTAACGAATAGCCGAACAAAATACTTTTTTTATCTAACTTGCGATGATAATGATTGTATACAAACTCCTCTACCGCTTGTCGCATATCAGCACTGACAACAGCTACATTCTCATATTGCAAGTAACCAATAGGTAAGTCTGCCGTAGAGCCATAGCCTATTTGGTCGGGTACAATATAGACATATCCGTTTATTCCCGGAATAACCTCCGGCATGTAATAATTGACAGTACCGCAATCATTCTTGCTCTTAAACCAGGGGACGACTTCTATAACCCCTTTCGGATTATGTGATTTGGGATAATACAAAACACCAGATGCGACAACCTTTTCTCCTTTAGGATTGACTGTATGATAAGTGATGCCATGCACGTCATATTCGCTAGATAGCTTGATATACAACTTAATCTGAACGGTAATGGATTTAATCTCATTTTCCGGTATACCTTGTTTGCGAAGAATCGATTCGATGGACTGTATGCCGAATTGTCGGAATACTTCATCCATAACATCTTCCAAACGAAGTGTTTTTGAAAATAACACTCCAGAAAACTTCTCATATTCTACTGGCTCGAACAGATCAGATTCATTCCGTTCGCATGACAGGAATAAACTCATGAAAAGAAGCGTGAATATCACGTCTTTTATCAACGACTTGATTTGTGAGAATGTAAACATGGCAATTATTGATTTTGAAAGTTTAGAAAATCCATTTATATTGCAAGAATCCCAATCCAACTCGAAGTTTTATAGGCTGTTCATCGGCATAATTGAATAAATGCGAGAAAAGAGAAGCTTCCATATTTTTGGAAATTCTATAATTAAAATACAATCCTGCATAGCATAGATGCTTGTCGACAAAGTAAGCGCCCGATATTCGTATGGAGAAACGTGGAGTCAAAGGATAAACAGCTTGTGCCAAAACACTCCATCTGGAAACAGACAAATCTTTAGCCGATTGCGGATCTATATAAAAGTAATGAAGATTATACATATCCGTATCGGTGTTACGGCTACTGTATAACACTTCTCCTTGTATAACTAAGTTGTTGGAGAAAACATAATCGATCCCGATTGCCGCCTGAAGTATATCATAGTTGTTCTCTTTGTGTTTCAAAGGGTGAAAATAGGAACTTTCCATTCGCAGAATCAGCCGTTCGCCTCCAAGGTTCAATGACCCTCCCATCACGACATCTTCTCCGCAATAAATACCTCCCATAAACCGATATTCCACACTGTTTGCCTGTCGGCTATGCAAGAGGGCAACAGTGGGTTTTCCATACATGTTCAATGAAGCGGCAAGTTCACTGTAAGAAGTTACGTTGTGATAATAAGTTGCTCGGATGGCATCACATCCCGGGTGCTCGGGATAGTAGAATTGAAAAAATGAATACGGGTTAAAAATATTGTTCGGATTCCACACCAGCGTTTGCCCCCAATTGATGCGCTGTCTGCCTGCCTTGACTTCCCAAGCGCCGCATATATATTGAAAAGAACAACGGTCGATATTCAAATGATACAAAATGTTTCTCCGGCTGAAGATATTCCACGAGAAATCCCCCCATCCTCTGTCTCTATCTACATTATCCTTAACATAAGACAAAATAGTGGCGTTTCCCGTATACAAAAGATTGCGTATCCCAACTTCTATACGAATGGAAGAATGAGGCCTCCAATCTACGTTCATCCGTTGATATGTTATATTTTGCCACAGCGTTTCCTCCAATAGGTCAGGATGGGTGGAAGCAAAAAGCGTGCTATTATTCAGGTATCCCGAGATACGCAATGCCCCGTTGTTTTTCTGTGCATGTATTCCTAGTGTTCCAACAACCAACAGGAAAAGAGAAATGAGTATCGGATATTTCATAGAAATTGTTCTTTTATCATTCTACCATCTTCCAAGGTGATGATGCGATTAGCTTTTGCCATAATTCGAGGATCATGTGTGGAAAAAATAAAGGTCATGTTCTCTTCCTTGTTCAACCGCATCATCATATTGAGCAGATTCTCCGCTGACTTAGTATCAAGATTAGCAGTTGGCTCATCTGCCAACACGAAGCGTGGTTTAGCCGCCAATGCACGAGCTACGGCTACCCGTTGCTGTTCTCCACCAGACAAATTGGCCGGACGAGTACGGGCACGATCGGCAAGACCAATAATTTTGAGCAAATCGTTCGTACGCTGTTTTCGTTCTTCTTTGGAATAACCTTGCAGCTCCATTAAAAAAGAAATATTTTCTTCTACTGTAAAAACCGGAATCAAATTATATGATTGAAAAACGAAGCCGATGTTATGCAACCGAAAATCAATTAACTCCTTCTCTTTCATCAACCCAATATCTTTTCCGTCAATCAGTATGCGCCCGGATGAAGGGTGATCCAAACCTCCCAGGAGATTCAACAGAGTTGTCTTCCCCGAACCCGATGGCCCCACAATTGCAGAAAACTCTCCTTGTTCAATGTTGAGGGTAATATTGGCCACAGCATGTACCTCGAAAGCTTCGCCTCGAAAAGTCTTTTCCAATTTCTCAGTCTGTATCAATGCCATACTTTATTATTTTGAAGATATAACCATATAACCTTATTTATTTTATTATTTTCAACGTTTTTTGCATAGGCAGAATAGCAGAAAAAACAGCAGAGACTAACACAAGAATTAAAATTATCCCAAGAAAATCAATGGATAGTTGAGGATAAATAATCTCTCCGAAGCCATATGCAAATTTTATATTGAACAACATGCCAAGATGAATACCTTTCTCGGCAGTGACCGCAACAAATACTGTGGCGCATATCATCCCGATAATCGCACCGACAGCGGTCAGGAAGAATGTCTCCAACATTACCATTCGCAGTATGAATTGCGGGGCCATACCTATCCGGCTGAGCATTTTAAACTCCTTACGCCGTTCAAGCACGGCCATCTGCATAGTGTTGACAATGCCGAACGACAAAGCGGTCAAAAAAATTCCTAACAAGACATAACTCATTACGTTTATCCAAAAAAAAGCGATGGTCAATATTGGATATGTCTCACTCCACGATTCTATTTTCAGTTCCGGCAAGCTTTTTGATAGATGAAATACTTGTTTCTGACATTGTTTGGGTTCGTTCGTCATCAAAGCTATTTCGTGCACCATTCCTTCCGGCATCATAAGATAAGGGAATAAAGCAGCTTTACTAACATAGGCAGTAACTGCATCAAAGCGTTTACTATGAGTAGTGAAAAGACCTCCTACCCTGAAAAGGGTACTTTGCATCTCACCCAAACAATCTTGTACGTTCAAGACTATCTTAGAATGAAGGCGTACTTTTAAGAATTGAGCTGTCTCCTGACTGATAATAATAATTCTTTCTTGAGGGTCTGATAGAAAACTGCCGGATGAATCGGGAATAGTAGTATAAATACGTGATATCTGCTTCTCCTGTTCCGGATCTACGCCCAATAATGTCACCCCGGTACTTGCTTCTGCACTTGTCAAAAGTGCATTCACTTTCAGACGAACGCTGAACCCTGTTATGCCGGGCACAGACTTCAGGACTTGCACAGCCGATTCTTCCGGAAAGAAGTTTCTGACATCATTTATATCTTCAGTACCGTTTTTATGTATCTGAATACATGAAATCTGCATATCCAAATGTTCCCGTAGAATGCAAGCGCTCCATCCTTTAAGAAGTGCTACCAGAAAAGTACCCGCAAATATTCCAATGCCGATAGCTCCCATGATAATGCCACTCCGAAGCTTATTGCGCCATATATTTCTCCAAGCCAGCCGATAGATCATGGTTCTTCTTTTTATTGTTTGAGGACTTGATTTATTTTTAATTTTAACAGGATAAACGTGGGGTACAACATTACCATGCAACTAATCAACAAAACGACAAGCAGCTGTTCTACAAACAAGTCGACTCCTACGTAGCAAGTAAACTCAGGTTTCGTGAGGTATTCCTGTATAAACTTTGCCGAATTGCCTTTTAAAAGAATGGCATGTTTGCTGAAATGGGAAATTATTGGCAAAGCGGTAGCAACGGCAATGGAGCTCCCTATCACCATAATGAGCAAGAGTTCATAGAAAACGGAAATGACAAGCCAACTTCGCTGCATGCCCAAGGCCAACAGCATGCCAAATTCATACCGACGCTCGTTGATAAGCATGATAACAGTACTTAATATACCCGATCCCACCAGCAGATAGAGTATGATGTTTACTATCAGGCCAATTGCGTGGGTGGTTTCTGAATAGGCAAGTAATTCGGTCATGACGTTTTTCCAATTGTGTATTTCATATTTGTCAGCAGGCAACATTGCGGCAACTTGGCTCTGAATATCCAAAAGACGCTTGTCCTGCTCAAGCAACAAATAAACGCAGCTATACCCGTCCAACAAACCAATAAATTCCTGTGCAGATTCTATATTCATATAAACAACGCTTCTGTCCATTTGAGGAACAGGTATCGACAAAATACCTCGCACAGGATACAGCCCAACTGCGCTAACCCCGTGGTATCCCTTCCCTATCATGACTATGCTATCACCAACGTGAATACCCAAATAGCGACTTAATGCCTCGCCCATCAATACTCCTCTGTCTTGCTCTGTGAGATACACTCCTTCCACAAGCATGGAAGCGAGATCCATCCTACGCCTCTCCAATGCAGGATAAATGCCCAATACAGCTACCCCCTGACTAAGGTCTCCAGAAGATGCCATGGCAAATGTCTCTATACGGGGAAGCACATCGGTGATACCTGCTACACCGGATAGACGCTGTAAATCATCTTCTCCCATCGCCATGAAGTTTTCGGCAGACATATCCTTCCCATCCGACTTATGGTGTATTTCAAGATGCCCTTTCTGCATGCGAAGTATATTTTGTATAGCTGCATTCCAAATGCCGCCATAAGCGGAATTCATGAGTATGCAAAAAAAAACAGCAAAGCATACAGATGCTATACTGATGCATGTCCGCCGCGGATTTCTCCATAAATTCAACCAAGCCAGCTTAAACATCATTGAATATTTTTAATGTTTTGCAGGGAAAAGAAACCATCCTTCAAAGGAGGATTGAGTTCATACACTTGTACGGTCAACACGGTTTTATGATTGTTTTTCCGAGCAGGAATTATCTCCGTGCGCATGGGTATGTAATACGAAGCGTAGTGTTTGAAATCATATCCGCGATAAGTTTGCACCAGTTTACCGTCTTCATCATAATATTCATTTTTTAAATCGATGAATTCTTTCGTACTGACCCATGAAATAATCTTTCCCCATATAATGACACTGTTGGGCTTCGGAGTAAGCTGAATTTTGTAACATTCGGTTCCGTCACATGTTTCCTGTCCCAATATGGTGTGAGTGAAATCATTCAAAAAGGAGGTTCGACGTATAATATCATCCGTCGTGAAATCACTGCCCAACCAAGATTGTCCAGTGACCGATGCCGACATCTTGATCGTGCGCTCTATACTCGGTTGCCAATTCCACAAATGGTTTTTCCGCTTCAAAAAAACTTGCCCGCGCTCCCGAACCGGAGAAGTAAGCAAGACAAACGAAAAATCTTGTGTCTTTACCCACATCTTAGCGCCAATCTCCCTTTCCCACGTTGGCCTGATGATGGTCATCTTGATTTCAGAATAAAAAATCTGTCCTTCTCTGTTACGAGACACTTTCTCCACAATAGCGGTAGCAGAGAGTTCTTGCCCGCTCGCCTGTGAAAGAACAACTGTACAAAAAAATAAAAAAAATAGAGACTTAACATTCATAGGGAAAAGAACCGATTTATAATTTAAAACGTTTTTTCTCAAACTAACATGGGGGGGGAAAGTATGTCAAAAGAAAAATCCCTTGTGCTTATTCTTTACAAATGGTACTTACTTTGGACATACTCTCTTATAGCTTTAATTTTTAGAAGCAAAACAATGCTCCTAACGACAAACTGTTACTATCAACATCGAGACCTATTCGAGTTATTTTGAAGTCGCTGTCTTTCAACTTAAAGGTTTGATAACCCACAGTTCCAATCTTAGCAAACAGCTTGCATTGATCTGTCAGTTGTAAGGCAATACCTGGTCGGAGGCAGACTTCTAAACCGGTGATCTTTGGAGTCTTCAAATTATCATCTTCCAATTCACCCTCTCCTAAACTTCCTGAAATCCCGTTTGCAATCTTAGAAGCATCTGCCTTTATAAAATTGAGACCTATAATACCGTCTATGAAAAATTGAAATTTTCCTGATTCAAAAATAGTATAACGCAGGTAAGGCGCAATGCGGAACGTCTTTAAATCCAGATCACCCATATCTCCCGAAGAGACGTCTGTCATTGTACTTACAATAGCACTTCCCAAAGCCTTAATATCCGTTACGTCAAAAGGAGCCAATGCAGCATACCCTTTCATGTATCCCATGCTGACACCAAAAGCCATTTGATTATTAAACTGATAACCTATCTCCGGTAGAATCTTAAAAGAAGATCCGCTTTGATCGCTATCTTCTCCCATACTGATTTTACTGTTCGTATATCCAACGGAACCGCCGATATAGATTTGTGCATGCACTTGATTGATACCACACATAGCAATAACAACAATCAACAATAATTTTTTCATGACTCTTTGTTTTTTAATTAAACATTTAAATTAACAAACACTGATTTAATTTAGCGATAAATATGACAAAACAGAATAATGCTTTCATTAAAAACGCAAATTTAATTTCATTTGCAATAAAAGAAAAAAAGCATAAAACCGACTAACAAATCGTATAAAAAAGCAAACATCTCTATTTTTTGTACGATTTGTTAGTCTAATCTGTTAAAAATACATTGAAAATCTCGAGTCATACCGCTTGTATATACACAATATAAATTCTTGAACTTATTTTTAGAGCATGTGATCCCAACTGTGAGATTATTAATTATCCGCCATTTGACTAAGAAACTTTAATTAATTGGATAAGCTGTAATTCCCAAACGGAATAGCGAAGAACGAATTATTTACGATTGAAAGGATAAAGTTTTTCAATAACATCGATTTGGGGATAAAAGATCATAAAAGTTCGGTTGAATAATAACAAACTAATAATCTTGTCACAAAGCAGTGCCGCCGTCATACTCACAACAAGCAGGGAATTCAAGAATTCAACCAAAAATAAAGAACTGAATATAAGTACATATGTCGGAGCCAAATTCTGATTATAACCGTGCCGATATAAACCGAAACGGCTCTATCCTCCGGTTTTAATCTTTTAGAGAGAAAAACAGATATTACCCCGCCAATTCAATGACTTCCAAATCTTTAAACACTCCTTGATCGATCACAAAACGAACCAATGTACGTACTTTATGGAAGCCGGACATGCCCGCCGCGCCGGGATTGATATGCAGCATATCCAGCGTCTTATCGTATTTCACCTTTAATATATGAGAGTGTCCGCTAATGAAAAGTTTCGGCGGACGAGTCATCAGGCTGCCGACAATCGAAGGGTCGTATTTTCCCGGATAGCCTCCGATGTGTTTCATCAAGACTTCCGCTCCGTCGACGGTAAAACGGTTGACTTGAGGAAAACGCCTGCGGATATCCTGTCCGTCGATGTTTCCATACACGGCGCGCAACGGTCTGAAAGCCGCCAGCTTTTCGGCTACTTCCAGCGATCCGATGTCTCCTGCGTGCCAGATTTCATCACACGGTTCGAAATACTCCGGATACTTTTCGTCCCAATAAGCGTGGGTATCCGATAAGAGACCAATTCTTGTCATAAATCCTTTGTTTAGTCCTGCAAAGATACTATATTTGGGCAAATCTTAACTTACATGAAAAGCAAATATAGTTATTTCAAACGGGATATCAGTTGGCTCTCTTTCAACTATCGGGTGTTGTTGGAGGCCCTTGACGAACAGTTGCCTCTGTACGAACGAATTAACTTTATATCTATCTATTCGTCGAATCTCGAAGAATTCTACAAAATACGGGTTGCCGATCATAAAGCCGTAGCATCGGGCGTAACCCAAAACGATGAAGAAACCGTGCAGTCGGCACGCGAACTGGTAGAAGAGATCAACCGCGAAGTAACCCGCCAGTTGGACGACCGCGTTTTCATCTACGAACAGAAAATACTCCCTGCGCTCCGGCGCAATCATATCATCTTTTATCAGGACAGCCATCACATAGAAGATTTTCACAAATCATTTATCAGAGATTATTTCAAGGAAGAGATTTTTCCTTATCTCCAGCCTGTTCCCGTAGCCAAAAATAAAATAGTTTCTTTTCTGCGAGATAACCGGATTTATCTGGCTATCCGGCTTTATCTTAAAGAATACGGAAAAGACAATGAAGGACACACAACACCCACAGAGGGTGAAAACAATGAATCCGCCTCACGCAAAGCCCATTATTTCGTGATGAAGCAACCGTATGCCAAGGTTCCCCGCTTCATCGAGCTTCCGTCAGACGGCACGAACTATTACCTCATGTTTATAGAAGATATCATCAAAGCCAACCTTCCTCTTATCTTTCCCGGCTATGACATCGACTCGAGCTACAGCATCAAGATATCGCGCGACGCGGATATTCTGATCGATGACGACATAGACAGTGCGTCGATCGTAAAACAAGTGAAAGAAAAAGTCAAGAAGCGCAAGATAGGAGCCGTCTGCCGATTCGTATACAACCGGAGTATGCCGGAAGACTTCCTCGACTTTCTGGTAGACGCGTTCGGGATTCATCGCGACGAACTCGTACCGGGAGACAAGCATTTGAACATGGAAGACCTGAGCCGCTTGCCAAATCCCAACCGTTTACTGCCTCGTATAGAGAAACCGAAACCGATAAAACTGAATGCTTTCGATGAAAAAGGATCGATCTTCCGATACGTGGCAAAGAAAGACCTTCTGTTGTATTATCCCTATCACTCATTCGAACACTTCATTCACTTTCTTTACGAAGCGGTACACGATCCGAATACCAGAGAAATCATGGTGACCCAATATCGGGTTGCTGAGAATTCGGCGGTGATAAATACGCTCATAGCCGCCGCCCGTAACGGTAAGAAAGTAACCGTCTTCGTAGAACTGAAAGCACGGTTCGATGAAGAGCACAATCTGGCAACGGCAGAGATGATGCAGGCGGCCGGAATCAAAATCATCTACAGCCTGCCGGGGTTGAAAGTACATGCCAAAGTAGCGCTCATCCGCCGGGAAGGCACCCACGGAGAAGCCGTTCCGAGTTATGCCTATGTCAGTACGGGCAACTTCAATGAAAAAACCGCCACCCTTTATGCCGATTGCGGCTTATTCACCTGCCACCCGGAAATAGTAAACGACCTGCACAATCTTTTCCGTACGCTGCGCGGAGAAAAAGACTTGGCGTTCTCTACCCTCCTGGTTACCCGCTTTAATTTGATTCCCAAACTGAACCGGCTGATCGACCGGGAAATAGCGCTCGTCAAAGCAGGAAAAACAGGACGTATCATTCTCAAGATGAACGCGCTTCAGGATACCACAATGATAGATCGCCTCTATGAAGCTTCAGAAGCAGGCGTGCAAATCGACCTGATCGTCCGCGGCATCTGCTGCCTGATACCCGAACAGCCTTACAGCCGTAACATCCGTATCACAAGGATTGTAGACAGTTTTCTGGAGCATGCACGTATCTGGTACTTCGGCAATGAAGGCAATCCGCTGCTGTTCCTGGGTTCTCCCGACTGGATGAGACGCAATCTCTACCGGCGCATCGAAGCCGTTACTCCCGTACTCGACGATGATTTACGCAACAGCCTGATCGAAATGCTCGACATCCAGTTGGCCGACAATCAGAAAGCTTGTTGGGTGGACGGTCAGTTGCGAAATATTTTCAAAAAACGATTATCGAGCCAGCCCGCCGTGAGAGCGCAATATACATTTGCCGAGCTGCTTGCGCAAAAGGCCCGTCTCCCCCGAAAAAACACCGACACAACGGATACAGTAATACAAATGTAACAAGTATGACATTCTGTTGCAACGTCAAAACTCGTCCTTTGCTCCAAAAAATAACATACACATTATTTTATGGAGACAATTTACTTATGTATTATCATTTTTCTGTTTGCCCTCGCCATATTCGACTTAATGGTCGGAGTAAGCAATGATGCGGTAAACTTTCTCAATTCTGCGGTAGGAGCCAAAGCCGCTTCTTTCAAAACCATTCTGTTCATCGCCGGAGTCGGTATCTTTATCGGCGCCTCTCTTTCGAACGGAATGATGGACATTGCCCGACACGGCATTTATCAGCCCCAGCATTTCTATTTCGCCGAACTGATGTGCATCCTGTTGGCTGTGATGCTTACAGACGTAGTGCTGCTCGATGTGTTCAACTCAATGGGTATGCCCACCTCCACCACCGTTTCACTGGTATTCGAGCTATTGGGAGGTACGTTCGCCCTATCGCTTATCAAAGTGCACAACAACGACGCGCTCGGTTTGGGCGATTTGATCAATACCGACAAAGCCCTTTCCGTTATCATGGGCATCTTTGTGTCGGTAGCTCTTGCTTTCTTCTTCGGAATGATTGTGCAATGGCTTGCCCGCATAATCTTCACGTTCAACTACACAAAGAAGGTGAAATACAGCATCGCCCTCTTCGGAGGCGTAGCGGCAACCTCCATTATTTACTTCATGCTGATAAAAGGATTGAAAGGCAGCTCGTTCATGACTCCCGAAAATAAAGAATGGATACACCGCCACACTTTTCTGCTGATTACTTCTTTCTTCGCGTTTTTCACCATATTGATGCAAATACTCCATTGGCTCAAAGTGAATGTATTTAAAGTAGTGGTGCTGATGGGAACTTTCGCGCTCGCCCTGGCTTTCGCCGGCAATGACCTTGTCAACTTTATCGGCGTTCCGCTGGCAGGCTTCTCGTCTTTCATGGATTATACGGCCAACGGAGCCGAAGCCGGAGCAGACGGTTTCCTGATGAGTTCGCTGTTGGGACCTGCCAAAACGCCCTGGTATTTTCTGGTCGGAGCCGGAGCCATCATGGTGTATGCCCTGTCGACCTCAAAAAAAGCACATGCTGTAATTAAAACATCGGTCGACCTCTCCCGGCAGGATGAAGGCGAAGAAAACTTCGGAAGCACACCGATGGCACGTACGCTTGTACGTTTCAGTATGGGACTCGCCAACGGGATGGCCCGCATCGCGCCCGAAAGAACCAAAAAGTGGGTCGAAACCCGCTTCCGCAAAGACGAAGCGATTATAGCCGACGGGGCGGCATTCGATTTGGTGCGAGCTTCCGTCAACCTTGTGCTGGCAGGTTTGCTTATCGCCTTGGGAACATCGTTGAAGCTGCCGCTCTCTACTACATACGTCACCTTCATGGTAGCCATGGGTACTTCATTGGCCGACCGGGCATGGGGACGCGACTCCGCGGTTTACCGCATCACCGGTGTACTGAGTGTCATCGGCGGATGGTTCATCACAGCGGGAGCAGCCTTCACCATCAGCTTTTTCGTAGCTTTGATTCTCTATTACGGAGGCAATACTTCCATCTTCATACTCATCGGGCTGGCAGTGTTTATCTTGATACGCAGCCAAATAGTATACAAGAAACGCAAAGCGAAAGAAAACGACAACACTACGCTGAAACAGCTGATGAAATCTACCGACAGCAAGGAAGCTCTGCAACTGATGCGCCGGCACACGCGCGAAGAATTAGGCAAAGTATTGCAATACGCCGAAAACAACTTCGAGCTGGCAGTTACATCGTTCATTCATGAAAACCTGCGCGGACTCCGCCGGGCAATGGGGGCTTCCAAATTCGAGAAGCAACTGATCAAACAGATGAAACGTACCGGAGCGGTAGCCATGTACCGACTCGACAATGCTGTTGCACTCGAAAAAGGATTATATTACTATCAGGGGAATGATTTTGCCAGCGAGCTGGTATACAGCATCTCCCGTCTCTGCGAACCTTGCCTTGAACACATCGACAACAACTTCAATCCGCTGGACGCTATTCAGAAAGGAGAATTCGGAGATGTGGCAGAAGATATCACTTACCTCATTCAGCAGTGTCGACGACAACTGGAAAACAACGATTACGGCAATCTGGAGGAAGAGATCGGACGCGCCGGCAATTTGAACGACCGGCTCTTACAGCTGAAACATAAAGAGTTGCAAAGGATTCAAGACCAGCTCGGCAGTATTCGTGTCAGCATCGTCTACCTCACCATGATACAAGAAGCACAGAATGTGGTGAACTATGTGATCAATCTAATGAAAGTCAGCCGTAAGTTCCAGACCGATACAAAGACGGCATAAACAAAGATTCACCATACTATTCCCGGAATATATTTGCTCAACGTATCACGCAGGAGCTCCAACGAGACAGGCTTCACCAGCACCTCATCGGCTCCTGCGTTCAGCGCTTCTTCTCTATCGGAACGAAAAGCATAAGCCGTTTGTATGACGATAGGAATCTCTTTACACGTCCCCCGGATTATTTTCACAGCTTCCAGCCCATTCATCACGGGCATTTTGATATCCATCAAAATCAACTTAGTCTCCTGTCGGTACATATTAAACAAACGTACCGCTTCTTCTCCGGTCTGCCCCCAATGCAGCTCACACTTTTTCCCTATAATGGCTTTTATCAGTTTAAAACTGCTCTCATTGTCTTCGGCAACTAAAACAAGAGGTCTTTCGTCTATTGTTATTTCCCCCTTCATAATAATATAGACTTAATGGCACTTTTATATTTGCATGTTCCTGTTTATCCCTCTAAGATATAAAAAAAACAATAAAAACAGCTATCTTTGCGCCTCAAATTAAAAAAAACATATGATTTCTGTAGACGGACTGGCCGTAGAATTTGGCGGCACGACTTTATTTAGCGACATTTCTTTCGTAATCAACGAAAAAGACCGCATCGCCCTCATGGGAAAAAACGGAGCGGGAAAAAGTACCTTGCTCAAGATTCTTGCCGGAGTGAGGCAGCCTACGCGCGGTAAAGTGTCGGCGCCCAAAGATTGCGTCGTGGCCTATCTGCCGCAACACCTGATGACCGAAGACGGACGCACGGTGTTTGAAGAAACGGCGCAGGCCTTTGCCCATCTCCATGAGATGGAAGCACAGATAGACAGGCTGAACAAAGAACTCGAGACCCGCACCGACTACGAAAGCGATAGCTATATGGCACTCATCGAAGAGGTTTCGACCCTGAGCGAGAAGTTTTATTCTATCGATGCCACCAATTATGAAGAGGATGTAGAAAAAGCATTGCTCGGTCTGGGCTTTGCCAGAGAAGATTTCGGGCGCCAGACGAGCGATTTCAGCGGCGGTTGGCGCATGCGCATAGAGCTGGCCAAGCTGTTGTTGCAGAAACCGGATGTGCTTTTGCTCGACGAACCCACCAACCATCTGGATATCGAATCTATCCAATGGCTCGAAGAGTTTCTGATAAACAACGGAAAAGCGGTCGTCGTCATCAGCCACGACCGGAAATTCGTGGACAATATCACCACCCGCACCATTGAAGTGACGATGGGACGCATATACGACTACAAGGTGAATTACTCGCAATATCTGCAACTGCGCAAGGAACGGCGCGAACAACAGCAGAAAGCTTACGACGAGCAGCAGAAATTCATAGCCGAAACCAAAGAGTTCATCGAACGCTTCAAGGGAACCTACTCTAAAACACTGCAAGTGCAAAGCCGGGTGAAGATGCTCGAAAAACTCGAACTGCTCGAAGTGGACGAAGAAGACACCTCCGCCCTGCGTTTGAAGTTTCCTCCTTCTCCCCGCTCGGGGAGTTATCCGGTGACGATGGAAGGAGTGGGAAAATCGTATGGCGACCATATTGTGTTTCAAAACGCCACCCTGACCATCGAACGGGGAGATAAAGTGGCTTTTGTAGGGAAAAACGGCGAAGGCAAGTCCACGCTTGTGAAATGTATCATGAACGAAATAGAACACACCGGCACGCTGACGCTTGGGCACAACGTACAAATCGGGTATTTTGCGCAGAATCAGGCGTCATTGATGGACGAAAACCTGACGGTGTTCCAGACCATCGACGATGTGGCAAAGGGAGAAATCAGAAACAAGATACGCGATCTGCTCGGTGCTTTCATGTTCGGCGGGCCGGAAGAGTCGATGAAAAAAGTAAAAGTGCTTTCGGGAGGCGAACGTACCCGGCTTGCCATGATCAAACTGCTGCTCGAACCGGTGAACCTGCTCATTCTCGATGAGCCCACCAACCATCTGGACATGAAGACCAAAGATATCTTGAAGCAAGCGCTGGCAGATTTCGACGGGACGCTCATCGTCGTTTCGCACGACCGAGACTTTCTCGACGGTCTGGTGAGCAAGGTTTACGAGTTCGGAAACAAAAAAGTCACCGAACACTTGTGCGGCATCTACGAATTCCTCGAAAAGAAGAAGATGGATTCGCTGCAAGAGCTGGAAAGGAAATAGGCACAAGGCTAACGGAAAACAAGCAGTCCGAGAAAGCAGATAAACCTTATTGAAAGGAAGTTTACGAACAATGCCGTAACCGCTCCGGGAGAATACTTCCGGAGCGATTACCGAAACAGCCGCATGCTGAATAGAGTTTCAAGCAAATGCCTTTTTCTTAGATTCAATCTAAATAAACTTTTAAAATTCAAACAAATATCATATCTTTGCCCAATCATAACATAAAAGCAGGATGATAAGGAGAAAGCGGATAACAGTAACCATATTGCTTATAATCAACATTTTCATGTTGGTTATTCCCGTTATTCCCCATCACCATCATCCCGACAAAATGATTTGCATGAAGCAAGACCTGTCCGAAGTACCCGACTGTCCCGCACATCACCACCATCCCGGACAAGACTCTTGCTGCGACAGCGAGTGCATGACCCGCTTCCACTCTCCCACTCCGGCGAGACAAACGGATAGCGGACCGCATTACCTGTTCGTTACCACTCTGTTTACGCATCAAATCATCGAGCGATTATTCCATCCGCAGGAGAAACAACTGAAAGACTATTCCGTATATCGAGAATCCCTGCACGGTACGAATATTGCCCGTACCTTCTCTCTTCGTGCCCCTCCTTGCACGATTCCCGCATAATCCGTCTGTTCCGGAAAGGATTATACGGCTCAAAGCCAAAGCGTATCTGAAGTCCGATTTGTAAAAGCCCCTACGAAGCCGGTTCGTTATGCACGTCAAACGGCATACATCAGTGTTTTTGCGACAGATCGACAGGTACGACACCTGCGGCAAAGTCTATTCTTATTTTCAAGCCTCCGGGCTTTATTCAACAAGGAGAATATATTTATGAAAAAACTAATTTATATCGTATTCCTCGGATTGTTTATCCTGGGATCATGCACCCATAAACACAAAGAGGGAACGTGCGAAAACACCCATACGCATGCCATCGGCGACAACCATACCCATGAAGAGGGAGATGAGCACGACCATGAGCAAGAAGTGGGGCACAACCATGAGGAAGAAGGTTACGACCACGAAAAAGAAAGCATCCGCTCGCATGAAGACGAAATCATTCTCTCTGCCGCAAAAGCCGAAGCGGCAGGCGTGAAATGCAGCGTCATCGAACCCGCCCCTTTCCGGCAAGTCATTAAAACCAGCGGGCAAATTTCGGCAGCGCAGGGAGACGAGTCCGTCATTGTAGCCACAGTGTCGGGAATCGTTTCTTTCCACGGGCAAATCACCGAAGGGATGGCGGTTAACCGGGGTAAGCCTCTGGTCAACATCTCGTCGAGCAAGACCGCCGAAGGCGATGCCGCACAACGTGCCCTCATCGCTCATGAAAGTGCCAAGAAAGAATACGAACGCGTAAAAGCGCTGGTGGAGAGCCGGATCGTATCGAAGAAAGAATACGAGCAAGCCAAACTGAACCACGACAACGCGCACATCGCCTATGAGGCGCTTTCCAAAAATTATTCGCCCAAGGGACAGGAAATAACATCTCCGCTTGGCGGATACGTCAAAAACATCTTGATACGGGAAGGCGATTATGTATCTGTGGGACAACCCTTAATGAGCGTCACTCAGAACCGCCGCCTTTTCTTGCGCGCCGAAGTGTCGGAGAAATACTACTCCCACCTGCGCAACATCCGCTCCGCCAATTTCCGCACCCCCTACCACAACCGGGTGTATGAGCTGAAGCAGCTCAACGGAAAGCTTCTTTCTTTCGGAAAATCTTCCGGTAGCCAGTCGTTTTACGTGCCTGTGACTTTCGAGTTCGACAATAAAGTCGACGTCCTTCCCGGCTCATTTGTCGAGGTCTACCTGTTATCGTCGGACATGGAGAACGTGCTTTCGCTCCCCCGAACGGCGCTCACGGAAGAACAGGGTTCTTTCTTTGTGTACCTGAACGTGGACGAAGAGGGCTACCGCAAGCAGGAAGTGACTTTAGGCGCCGACAACGGGAAAAACGTACAGATTCTTTCGGGACTGAAAGCCGGCGACCGAGTCGTTGTCGAAGGGGCCAACCAAGTTCGTCTGGCAGGCATAAGCACAGCCATCCCGGGACATACGCACAATCATTAAAACGAGGAGACACATCATGCTGAACAAAATCATATACAAGTCGCTGCACAACCGGCTGGTGGTACTCTCTGCCGCAATCCTCCTGCTCATCGGAGGAACCTACACGGCCATGCACACCGAAGTGGATGTATTTCCCGATCTGAACGCCCCCACGGTGGTGGTGATGACCGAAGCCAACGGGATGGCCGCCGAAGAGGTGGAGCAACTCGTCACATTCCCGGTGGAAACCGCTGTGAACGGAGCCACCGGAGTACGCCGCGTACGCTCTTCTTCCACCAACGGATTTTCCGTTATCTGGGTAGAATTCGACTGGGGAACCGACATTTATCTCGCCCGCCAGATCGTTAGCGAGAAACTCGCCGTAGTCAACGAATCGCTGCCGCCCTCTGTGGGCAAACCGACGCTGGGTCCGCAATCTTCCATACTCGGCGAAATGATGATCATCGGGCTGACTGCCGATTCCACTTCGATGCTCGATCTGCGCACGCTGGCCGACTGGACAATCCGCCCGCGCTTGCTCTCCATCGGCGGGGTGGCTCAGGTATCCGTGCTGGGCGGAGAAATAAAGGAGTACCAGATTCTGCTGGAGCCGGAGAGGATGCGCCATTACAACGTATCGATGGATGAAACCATGCGCGCCGTGCAAGACATGAACCTGAACGCCAACGGAGGGGTGCTATACGAATTCGGAAACGAATACATCATCCGCGGTATGCTTTCGACCGACCGTACCGGAGAGCTGGAGAAAGCCGTCGTCAAGACGGTCGACGGATTTCCCGTCACCCTCGCCGATATAGCCGATGTGAAGATCGGCCCGAAAGTTCCCAAGCTCGGCACGGCGTCCGAACGGGGAAAGGAAGCCGTGTTGATGACGGTCACCAAGCAGCCCGCCACCAGTACGCTCGAACTGACGGACAAGCTGGAGGTTTCATTGAAAGAGCTTCAGAAAAATCTGCCGCCGGACGTAAAAGTCTCTACGGACATCTTCCGCCAGAGCCGGTTCATCGAAAATTCCATCCGTAACGTGAGGAACGCTCTGCTCGAGGGAGGATTTTTCGTGGTCATCGTGCTGTTTCTCTTTCTGGCCAATGTACGCACCACGCTCATCTCTCTGGTCACTCTTCCCATCTCCCTGATTGTTTCGATACTGACGCTTCACTACATGGGGCTGACCATCAACACCATGAGCCTGGGCGGCATGGCCATAGCCATCGGATCGCTGGTGGACGACGCCATCGTGGATGTGGAAAACGTGTACAAGCGTCTGCGGGAGAACAGGCAGAAACCGGCAAACGAGCGGCTATCCACGCGGGAGGTAGTGTTCAACGCGTCGAAAGAGGTGCGCATGCCGATACTGAACTCCACGCTTATCATCGTTGTGAGCTTTGTTCCTCTCTTCTTCCTCAGCGGGCTGGAAGGACGGATGCTGGCGCCGCTCGGAATCGCTTTCATCGTTGCCCTCTTCGCCTCCACCGTGGTGGCGCTCACGCTCACTCCCGTACTCTGCTCCTACCTGCTCGGGCAGAAACATACAAGCGGCGAGATGAAAGAATCGTTTGTGGCGAGCCGGCTGAAAGGAGTGTATAAGACATCGCTGGTATGGGTGCTGAAACACAAGCGGGTGACGCTGGGAAGCACCATCGTCTTATTCCTCATCGCGCTGGGATGTTTCTTCACGCTCGGACACAGTTTCCTGCCTTCTTTCAACGAAGGCTCGTTCACGATCAATCTCAGCACGCTGCCGGGCGTTTCGCTGGAAGAAAGCGACCGCATGGGACGCAAAGCCGAAGAATTGTTATTGCAGATTCCCGAAATACAAACCGTAGCCCGGAAGACAGGACGCGCCGAACTGGACGAACATGCTTTGGGAGTGAACGTATCGGAACTCGAAGCTCCTTTCGAGCTGAAGGACCGTTCCCGCCATGAATTAATGGCCGACGTGCGTGAAAAGCTGGGCGGCATCAGCGGCGCGAACATTGAAATCGGACAACCCATCAGCCACCGCATCGATGCCATGCTTTCGGGCACAAGGGCCAACATCGCCATCAAACTGTTCGGCGACGACCTGAACCGGATGTTCTCGCTCGGCAAACAGATTAAAGAAATCACCGGCGACATTCCCGGCATTGCCGACCTGAACGTGGAGCAACAAATCGAACGGCCGCAACTGAAAATACATCCCAAACGGGAAATGCTGGCACGATACGGCATCACGCTGCCGGAGTTTTCGGAATACATCACGATGGCTCTGGCGGGAAAAGCGGTGTCGCAGGTGTACGAACGAGGCAAAAGTTTCGACCTGACGGTAAAGATAAACGATCATGCCCGCGACGAAATGGAAGCCATACGCGATTTGTCCATCGACACGGGCGACGGAAAGAAAATCCCGCTGAGCTACGTGGCGGAAGTCGTGTCGGGCATGGGGCCGAACACCATCAACCGCGAAAACGTGAAACGGAAAATCGTGATCTCCGCCAATGTTTCGGGACGCGACCTGCGCAGTGTGGTGAACGACATCCGCGAACGTATCGACCGTGTCTTTCGCCTGCCCGAAGGATACCACATCGAATACGGCGGCCAGTTCGAAAGCGAACAGGCAGCCAGCCGGACGCTCACGCTGACCTCCGTTATCAGTATCGCCATCATTTTCCTGCTGCTGTATCATGAATTCCGTAGCCCGAAAGAAGCCGGAGTCATCCTGCTGAACCTGCCGTTGGCACTGATAGGAGGCGTATTCGTGCTGCTTGTCACTACCGGCGAACTCAGCATTCCCGCCATCATCGGATTCATTTCACTGTTCGGAATCGCCACCCGAAACGGGATGTTGCTCATCAGTCATTACAAACATCTGCAACAGGAAGAGGGAATGAACGTGTACGAAAGCGTCATCCGCGGTTCGCTCGACCGCTTGAATCCTATTCTCATGACGGCCCTCTCTTCGGCCCTCGCCCTGATTCCGCTGGCTCTGGGCGGCGATTTGCCCGGCAACGAGATTCAGAGTCCGATGGCAAAAGTGATATTGGGCGGATTGCTCACCTCTACGTTTTTAAACGGTTTCATCATTCCCGTGGTCTATCTGCTGCTTTCCGCAGATACCACGCATTTAAAAGAAAAAGAAGACTATGTATAAGAAAACACTCCTACTCGCACTCACCGGCATGCTTTCCTTTTCGTATGGAAGAGGGAACGATGGAGGCGGAAACATCGACCGGGTGCTTCGTTCTATCGAAGCGAACAACAAAGAGCTGCGCGCCAAAGCGCAGTGGACGGCGGCGCAAAAGCTGGAAGACCGGACAGAGAATAACCTGGCGGACCCGTCGCTCTCGTACGCCCATCTGTGGAAATCGAAAGACAAGGGCGAAACCATCGGCGAACTGGTGGTGTCGCAGAGTTTCGACTTCCCAAGCCTGTATGCCACACGCCGGCAACTGAACCGGCTGAAAGCCGGAGTTTACGACAACCGCGCACTCCTTTTCCGCGAGGAGCTGTTGTTGCAGGCCAAAGAAACGTGTCTCGACATCATCCTGCTGCGCCGGCAGAAGAAGCTGCTGGACGAACGGCTGCGGAATGCCGAAGAGCTTTCGGAAATGTACGCCCGGCGTTTGGAGGCGGGCGATGCCAACATATTGGAAATGAACAAGATTAAATTGGAGCTGCTCAACGCGCGCACAGAGGTGTCGATGAACAAGGCCGCCCTGAACAACCTGCTGCAAAAGCTCACCGCGCTGAATGCCAACCTCCCGGTCGACTTCGACGACGACCGTTATCCCGACGTAGCTTTCCCCGGAGACTATCAGGCGTTGAAGGCGGAGGTGATGGCATCGGACCGCACACTGGCGGCGTTTGAAAAGGAAAGTCTGACGGCGCACAAGCAAGTAACGGTGAACCGTTCGCAATGGTTGCCCAAGTTCGAGCTGGGATACCGGCGAAACACAGAGTCGGGCACTCCGTTCAACGGGCTGGTGGTAGGATTCTCATTCCCCCTTTTCGAAAACCGCCACAAAGTGAAAGCCGCCAAAGCCCAAGCGCTCGACATAGACTTGCAGAAAGAAAACGCGACCCTGCAGGCGGAGGCGGAATTAATGCGCCTGTACCGGGAGGCGGAAACGCTCTACCGCTCGATGCAAGAGTATCAAAACACTTTTGAGTCGGGCAGAAACCTGAATTTGTTAAAGCAGGCTGTAACGGGCGGGCAGATCAACATGATCGAATACTTCGTAGAAGTTTCGGTGATTTACCAAAGCCGCCAAAATCTGCTGCAATTGGAAAACCAATACCAAAAAGCAATGGCACGGATATATAAGGGCCGCCTGTAAAAAAGACGGCGGGCTTTGAAAAAAAGACGGCGGGCTTTGAAAAAAAGACGGCGGGCTTTGAAAAAAAGACGGCGGGCTTTGAAAAAAAGACGGCGGGCTTTGAAATCAAACATCAGCATGTTTGATTTCAAAGCCCGCTGTGTATCCCAAACGTTTCACTGTGTTCCGGAACAACCGACGAATGCTTCTCCCGCCGGACCGGCAACTATCCGATATCATCGAAACGGTATTTTACCGTACTTGCCCGGTAAAATACGATTGTCGCTGTTCATCCTTGATAAAACCCGTCAGAACAGAACTTATCAAAAAGAACCAAAGAGAATCCGAAGAAAAAAACAGGAAAACCGATACAAAAAATCAACACAATACACCATTCTCCCAAACGAAAAGAACAAAGCGAAACAGCTTTTTTCATCGCCTTTTTTTAAGAAGGGGAACCAACGTTTCGTATGCTAAGGGAGTGAAGAATCGTATCCGGACAGTAAAGACATATACGGTTTACGAAGCGGATTTGCCCTTTTCGTGCACGAAAACGAGTAATTTTGTGCACGTAAACGCAAAAAACGTCCATTTTTAACGCCTAAGCCGATAAATTAGTTGTTTCGCCTTGCAATAAAGCGGAAAAGGTCGTATTTTTGACACGTTTTGCGTTCGTTGCCTCTTCGGAGGGAAATAGTATTTCATCATTAAAAACATAGAAAAAATAGAACAGAATGGAATCAGTCTTTAAGTACATTATCGGTCTGGGTGCGGCAGTAATGATGCCGGTTATCTTCACAATTTTGGGAGTGTGCATCCGTATCAGATTTGCCAAAGCATTTAAAAGCGGCCTGCTTGTGGGAGTCGGTTTTGTCGGTTTGTCGGTTATCACCGCATTGTTGACAAGCAGCCTCGGTCCGGCACTGAGTAAAATGGTAAAGATTTACGGTCTGGAATTGGGTATTTTCGACATGGGATGGCCTTCTGCCGCAGCAGTAGCCTATAACACCTCCGTAGGCGCCCTCATCATTCCGGTATGCCTCGGAGTCAATTTGCTCATGTTGCTCACAAAAACCACCCGTACCGTCAATATCGACCTCTGGAACTACTGGCATTTCGCATTCATCGGCGCCATCGTTTATTTTGCGTCGGGCAGTATCCTGTGGGGATTCTTCGCAGCCATTATCTGTTACATCATCACGTTGGTAATGGCCGACCTGACCGCTCCTTCATTCCAAAAGTTCTATGACAAGATGGACGGCATCTCCATTCCGCAACCTTTCTGCCAAGGTTTTGTTCCTTTCGCTGTTGTCATCAACAAGGTCTTGGATAAAGTACCCGGATTCGACAAACTGAATATAGATTCGGAAGGAATGAAAAGAAAATTCGGTCTGCTGGGCGATCCTTTGTTTTTGGGCGTAGTGATCGGATGCGGTATCGGCGCGCTGGGATGCAGTACCTGGCAAGAAGTTGTCGACAATATTCCCTCGATTTTAGGACTGGGCATCAAGATGGGAGCGGTAATGGAGTTGATCCCTCGCATTACCAGCCTGTTTATCGAAGGATTGAAACCTATTTCCGACGCGACTCGCGAACTCATCGCCAAGAAATACAAAAACAGCGCAGGCCTGAACATCGGCATGAGCCCCGCATTGGTTATCGGACACCCGACAACACTGGTTGTTTCGCTGCTTCTCATTCCGGTTACCATCTTATTGGCTGTCGTTCTTCCGGGCAATCAGTTTTTGCCGCTGGCTTCCCTGGCAGGAATGTTCTATCTGTTTCCGCTCATTTTGCCCATCACCAAAGGGAATGTGGTGAAATCGTTCATCATCGGACTGGTAGCTTTGATTGTCGGACTGTATTTCGTGACCGGATTGGCGGGCTTCTTCACGGCAGCTGCCAAAGACGTGTACGCGCTTACCGGCGACCCTACCGTAAATATTCCCGAAGGATTTCAGGGCGGAGCTCTCGATTTTGCTTCCAGCCTGCTCTGTTGGGCTATCTTCCACCTGACGTACACCATAAAGATTATCGGTCCTGTGCTGCTTGTGGCATTAGCTCTCGGAATGGCTATCTACAATCGTACACGGATAAGGAAACAAGAAAAAATGCCAGTGAGCGAACAAGCGAATGAATAAACAAGTTATACACAATAAACGGATTCAATACATTTAAAAGATTCGAAATATGAAAAAATTAGCAATTGCAATGATGTTGGGCCTGGCGGGCATATCCGCTTCGGCTCAGGTGAATTACAAGATGCAGGTGGCTTGCAACCCGCAAGACGTGAAGACGTATGACACAAACCGCCTGCGTAGCAGCTTCCTGATGGAGAAAGTAATGGTGGCCGACGAAATCAACGTTACCTATTCCATGTACGATCGCTTCATCTTCGGCGGGGCCGTGCCCGTAAGCAAAGAGCTGGCGCTGGAAACAATCGATCCGCTGAAAGCGCCTTACTTCCTGTTCGCCCGCGAATTGGGCGTGATCAACGTCGGCGGACAAGGCGTTGTGACCGTAGACGGCAAAGAATATACGTTGAACTTCAAGGAAGCCTTGTATGTAGGCAGGGGTAACGAGAAAGTCACTTTCAAAAGCAAGGATTCGAGCAAGCCGGCTAAGTTTTATATCAACTCGGCTCCGGCTCACAAGGAATACAAAACGCAACTGATTACCCTCGACGGCCGCAAGGGTTCGCTGAAAGCCAATTCGATGGCTGCAGGAAAGATGGAAGAAAGCAACGACCGTGTCATCAACCAGCTGATCGTAAAGAACGTTCTTCAGGAAGGTCCGTGCCAATTGCAGATGGGATTGACGGAACTGAAACCGGGAAGTGTGTGGAATACGATGCCGGCACATACCCACAGCCGCCGCATCGAAGCGTATTTCTATTTCAACGTACCCGAAGGAAACGCTATTTGCCACCTGATGGGCGAACCGAAAGAACAACGCTTGGTATGGATGCAGAACGAACAGGCGATTATGTCGCCGGAATGGTCGATCCATGCAGCAGCCGGGACGAGCAATTATATGTTCATCTGGGGCATGGCGGGCGAAAACCTCGACTACAGCGACATGGACAAAATCAAATATACGGAAATGCGTTAATCGTTCGCAAGCTTTAAAAGCCGGAAAAATAAAATTCTCGGGAAACCTCATACTTCCTCTTCAACGGAAGCTATGGGGTTTCTTGTTTTTAAGGTATGGGGGGTCTTGTTTTTCATACTTTTTTCCCCGAAACCGATATCTCACCCGTTCACCGGGCGGCATCTCCCTATGGCTCCGCATCGGGAACACGGCAGGAAGTAAGAGACAATACATCCGACAGGAGTGTGAAAAGAATCGGGGAAGCCTCGCAACCTCCCCGATCCACAAACCTTAAATCTAAATCTCTATGAAAAACGCTTTGCAAATATAGCCGTTTGCACGACAAGCAAATGTTAACAAATCACATAAAGTTGAGGAGTAAAAGCGAATGATTGCAAAAAAGCAAGCGCAGACTAATCCGTCTCTATGAAATCCAGCAAACTCTTATATAAAGAGTTATGCTCGAGAAGCTCGGGAACGCCGATAATAAACATTTGCTTTCTGGCGCGCGTCAAAGCGACATTCAGCTTCCGGTCGATCGGGACTCCTTCTTCCTCCGTAAGATTCGACAAAAGCCTCAACTGGTAGGGAAAATTGACACAGAACGAATAAATGATCACATCGCGTTCGCTCCCCTGAAAACGCTCTACCGTATCCACCAGAATGCCGTCGAGCGCAGGAATCGCCAACGTTCTTATCTCTTTCTTAATCAGCGCAATCTGACTGCGATAAGGAGTAATCACCCCCAATGTACGGGTTTCGTCGAAACTCTCCCGGTACTCGTTGTAAATACGGGCAGCCAGCCCGGCAACCATACGGGCTTCCGAACGGTTCACCTTTGCCGGCATTCCAGGTTCTTCGGGTATGGAAGGATAAAAAGCCAGGCGAACCCTCTCTTCCGCAGGTTCCGCCTGATGAGGAAGCCCCACAGGTTGCAGGCGCCCGCCGTAAAAAAAGCGATTGGCAAAGAGGGCGACTTCGGGATGCATGCGCCCTTGACGGCAAAGCATGTCGTAAGAGCGGGGGATGTCGCGCGTCGTCCGGTAAAGGCGTTCGAACAGGGAATCTTTCAGGTTCGCCAGTCCGATGGAGCGCAACGAAGCTTCAGAAACCTCCGACTGCCCGGGACTTTGAAGGACGACTGCGGGCAACTGTTTGTGGTCGCCTATCAGGACGAACTTCCCCACCGCGTCGCTCCCATCTGCGGCACGCGCGGAGAGAATGCCCAGAAGCTGGGGTTCCAGAATCTGCGTGGCTTCATCGACGATCGCCACATCGAAACGTTTCAACCGGAACAATTCCGGTTTGCCCGAAATGGCTGCCACCGTCCCCACAATGACACGGCAATTGCGAATACGTTCGTACACTTCCGCCCGCCGGTTGCAAGAAGAAAGTTTGTTTTCGATCAGATGCTCCCGGTAAGCTTCCTCACAAGAAAGCTCGCTCCCCACACGGATAAAGTCGACCTCCGGAGCAATGGAAGCCACTGCCTTGCATATTTCATCCACCGCACGGTTTGTATACGACAGCAACAGGATCTGCGTATCTCCCTCCCCATAAAAAGTCTCCACCATTTTCTTCAAAGCGCACGAAGTCTTTCCCGTTCCCGGAGGACCGACGAGCAAGAAGTAGTCCTGCGCGGCTTTCGCTTTCAGGGCGATGCGCGAAAAATCATCGGCGGCTTCCGCAATCTGTCCGTCCGGAGTCTCGTCGAACCGTGGCGGGCGTTGCGCCAGCAGTAAGTCTCTCCGATCCTGAGTCGCGCACAAAAAAGCATAAAGTCCCTGATACATCATCCGGAAAGAGGTATCCATCGTGTCGTGCTCTATGGCGTACGAACTGCCGGCGGGCAACACCGACGGGTTTTGCTGCGTGGAGCGGAGGCGGACACGAACGGTTTCTTCCGAAAGCGACTCGATATTCCCTTTGAAAATCATCTTGTTCGTTACATTGTCCGCATCGGAATTCCGTTCGTACAAGACGATAGCATCGCCTTGGCGGAAGTTGGGAAGAGCCGTTTCGTATCCGTTTCCGCTCCGGCAAAGCGTCAATCCCGCTTTATGCTCGTCCGCCGCACGATTCTCCGTAATCTTCAAATCATACATAATCTCTCCCGACTCGCATTTTTCCGCCAGTGTGGAAAGCCATAGCGCAGCCGCCCCCGTACGCCCCTCGTAGTCGGCGTCGCCCGACTTGGAAGTATACAGTTCCTTCGTGATGAAGTTGTACAACGCGTAGAAATAGTCTTGCTCCAGAGGCGAGAGTTTCTGCAATTTCGACGGAAAAGCCTCTATGGAAGGGCGGAGATAGTTCTCCCAGAAACGCCCCGACAGCCTTTTCTCGTTCAAGGTGAAGGGATCGATCTCCGCCAGCTTTCGCGCCGTATATCCGGTGCTGTTCCGCAACTGCACTCCGTACTCGTCGGCAACGATGCGGTTGCGCAGATCGATGGCACGGCGAACCATCTTCCACGAAGGACGCGCGGGATAAAGCAGAGGGTATCGCGTATAAAAAAGATACGCTTTCACCTTGCGGTGATCCATTCCCATAGAATATTCCAGCACCGCCTGATAAAGCAACATCTGCACCTTATTGTTTTCTTTCGGTTCCACTTTGTCTCGAATCGAATATTCATCCGCCTTGCCCGACTTCATTTCGATGAAAGAAGACATATCGCGCTGCATATAGTCGAGACGCCCCTGCAACCCCAGCGGTTCGCATATGTAAGAGGGTTCGAGCACGGCGTCTTTCTTGTCCAGCTCATATCCCGGAGCATGAAACGTATGGCAAACGGTGTCGCGGATATGCTCGAAGTGCATCTTGCAATCATCGAAAAACCGGCGTTCCTTCTCCCGGTCGTACAGGTCGGTACAAGCCGCCAGTTCGATGGGATAACGGCGGAACGCTTTCTGCATGCAGGCACGATAGTCCACTTCCTCTCCTTCGGCATGTATCCATTCGTCCAGAAACAAGTTGGCTATATTTCCCAACAGCAAAGGCCTCGCATTTTCAACCGGTTGCAGCCGCGAAAGAAAGTAGTTGGCAGGATGATGCCCGTATTCCCGGAAACACTCCGCCAGCGAACTGATGTCGATAAGATAGTCCGGTTCGAGCACGATAAACGACGGAGTGAGTACGCCTGCCTCATCGACGGCCACGTCGAGCAGGTTCAATTGGGCATGGCTCCACAGCAACCGGCACGTCGCGGCGAACTCTTCGTTGACTTCGGAAACGTTATAACATACCCGAAGCGTATCTTCGGAAAGTTCATCCAGGCGATTCACATAAAGATACCTTTCATCGGCATATTGGAAGCATACCCGCATCCGCCGGATACGGCGCAAGGCAAGAGGGGCGGCGTGATAAGTCGCGTCGGCACGCGGAAGCAGTTTGTAGAGTTCGCCGGGAATCTCTTCCTTAAAAAGCCGGCGGACTAAAAACGCCAGCGTCTTCGCGTCTCTCAACAGATGCTCTCTCGTGGCGTCTTCCACACGATTCAGTATCCGGTTCGACGTCAGCCGGAACGTATGCAGGCGATTCTGCTCCGCCACCGAAAGGCCCTCCTTAGCCGAAAGGAAGCTGATACGGGCCGAAAGGTCCGTCATTTGCAAACTTTCGTTCCGTATCCGGTCCCGGCAGATACGTTCGAGAAGGTCGCGCATTTGTTTGTAGCCGACCGACAGCCTGCTGTCTTCCATCCGGCAGACAGCCGTCAGCAAACCGTACGATTCCGTGGCTTCACCTTTCAATCCGTGCAGACTCATTCTTCCGGCTCCGATCTTTCTACGGTTCTCGTTTTATCGCGAATCATCAGCACGCTCATTTCATAGAGCAAATACAGCGGAATGGCTACCACACTCAACGTGAACGGATCGCCGGTGGGCGTGATGACAGCCGCCGCGATGACAATAACGACTATCGCATGGCGGCGGTATTTGCGCAGAAAAGATTTGTCGACCACCCCCAGCAACGACAGGAGCCATGTGACCAACGGAAGTTCGAACGCCAGTCCCATGCACAGGATAAGCATCATGAAGTTGTCGATGTAGGAGTTGAGCGAAAGAATGTTTTCGATTTCTCCGCTCAGTTGGTATGTGGAAAGGAAGCGGAGAGTCAGCGGATAGACCATGAAATAGCCCACGAGCACGCCGACAAAAAACATCAGTGTGCCCAGAAGCAATGCTTTCCGGACTCCTTTGCGCTCGTTGGGATAGAGCGCCGGACTGACGAAATGCCAGATTTCGAAGAAGAGATAAGGCATAGCCGTAACCACAGACATCCAGAACGCAGTAGAGAGATGAATGAAAAAGGGGGCTGCCAGATTGATATTGACCAGCTTCACGTGAAACTGCTGAGTAAAGAAATCATCGGTCAAATCGAGTCTTTCGCCGATGGCTCGCAACAGATCGTAGAAGATGAAGTCGTTGTGGCACGGGGCAAGTATGACGCGGTCGAACAGATACGGCATCGCCATAAAATAGCCTACGGCCAACAACGTCCACACGCCGATTACCCGAAACAGTACCCGCCGCAGCTCATCCAAATGATCCCAAAAGGTCATTTCCGCCATCGCGTCCCCTTTACTTAGCCGAGTCCGAAGGTTGATCTATCTCGTCTTTCGCTTTATTCAGTTCCTCCTTGGCCTCGTTCACTCCTTCCTTGAAACTTTTCACACCTTTTCCCAGACCACGCATCAGTTCGGGAATCTTTTTTCCGCCAAAGAGAAGAAGAATCACCAGAGCGATGATGATCCACTCGGAACCACTCGGCAAAAAGCCTAACAATAAGTTTGTCATAAGTTATATCGATTATAAAGTTTCCTCTTGTTTGATGCAAATATACGATAAATTCGGCAGAGAGCCCTACACAGAGCTGCGGAGTTTTTCCGTCAATCCTGATAATACACCCGCTTTACCCTTGCGGATACGCTCGTCAACACTTCATACGGAATGGTTTCGAGCTTGTCGGAGAGCACCGTGATAGGCAAATCGTCGCCGAAGATAATTGCTTTGTCCCCTTCGCGGCAATCGATGTCCGTAACGTCGATCATACACACATCCATACATATATTGCCTACGTACGGAGCTTTGCTGCCGTTCACCAGACAATAGGCGTTGCCGCGTCCCAGACGGCGGTTCAGTCCGTCGGCATAGCCGATAGGTATGGCGGCAATGCGCGAAGGGCGCTCCAAATGTCCCATCCGGCTATACCCCACCGTATCTTCTCCGGACACATCCCTTATCTGAAGAATGGTCGTCTTCAGCGTACTGACGTTGTGAATAATCGAATTATCTATCGGATTGACTCCGTAAAGTCCGATGCCGAGGCGCACCATATCGAACTGGGCTCCGGGAAAGCGTTCGATGCCTGCCGTATTGCAGATGTGGCGCAGTATCTTATGCGCAAAAGCCGACTGCAATTCTTGCGCGCCCTGCTCGAACAATTCGATCTGCCGACGGGTGAAAGCGTCGAACCGGGAGTCGTCGCTGCCCACAAAATGGGAGAATACCGAGCGGGGAATCACCGCATTCTGGTTTTTCAAGCGGCGGACGAGCTGCGGTATCTCATCGACGGTAAACCCGAGCCGATGCATTCCCGTATCCAGCTTCACGTGGATGGGGAAATTGGTGATTCCTTCTTTCTCCGCCGCCTTAATCAACGCGTCGAGCAGATGGAAATTGTAAACTTCGGGCTCCAGCTTATAATCGAACAAGGTTTTGAAAGATGTTGTCTCCGGATTCATGATGATGATGGAAGCCGTGATGCCTGCTTTCCTCAGCTCCGAACCTTCATCCGCCACGGCTACCGCAAGATAATCGGCGTGATGTTCCTGCAACGTTTTGGCTATTTCGTACGAACCCGCCCCGTAAGCGGCGGCTTTCACCATGCAGACTACCTTCGTTTCCGGGCGGCGAAGCATCGAACGGTAGTGGTTCAGGTTGGCTATCATCGCGCCGAGATTCACTTCCAATATGGTTTCGTGCACCTTCAGTTCCAGCGCTTCCGAAAGCAGATCGAAGTTAAACACTCGCGAACCTTTCAACAAAATGGCTTCCGAATGCAAACGTTTCAAAAGGTCGGACGCCAGCAACGCCTCCGTGTTGGGGAAGAAATACCTTTCGGACAGGCCTTCGAAGCGGGCCTCGCACGAAGAAATCTCCGCCCCCACTCCTATCAGTTTGTCTATTCCGCGACTCTGCACCAGTTGTGCCACCCGGCGATAAAGAGTTGCCGTGCTTTGTCCGGTTTCCAGTATGTCCGACAGGATGAGCGTGCGCTTCAGCCCTTTTTTCTCGGAGCGGCGCACGAGGAAATCGAGCGCGATGTCCAGCGAAACCAAGTCGGAATTATAGCTGTCGTTGATCAGCACACAGGCATTTTTGCCTTCCTTCACTTCGAGCCGCATGGCTACCGGCTCCAGACGCGCCATGCGTTCGGTGATCTGTTCGGCAGGTGTCATCAGATAGAGGCACGCCGCCAGACAGTTCAGCGCATTTTCAATGGACGCGTCATCAACGAACGGTATCTGAAAACTGTTGTCCATATCCAGATAACGATAGGCAACGGTCGTATGGTCTTCCGCTTTCGTCACCTTGCTGATATACAGCGGCCGCTCGATGTCGGTGCGGCTCCATGCGATCTCCCGCGCTCCAAGCATCGACTTGAGCACGCAGTTGCTGATGAGTTCGTTGTCGCCGTCGTAAATAATCACATCGCAGTTTTTAAAAAGCGACAGCTTCTCCATGCACTTCTCCTGAAGCGAAAAGAAGTTTTCCTGATGCGCTCCGCCTATATTGGTGAGGATGCCGATGGTCGGTTTAATCATTCGCTGCAAGGCGCTCATCTCTCCCATTTCGGAGATGCCCGCCTCAAAGATGCCCAGTTCGGCCTCTTCGCCCAACTGCCATACAGACAGCGGCACGCCGACCTGCGAATTGTAGCTGCGCGGCGAACGGACGATAAAACGGTCGGGACTCAGCAACTGGTGAAGCCATTCCTTTACGATGGTTTTGCCGTTGCTGCCCGTAATCCCGATTACGGGAATCCGGAATTTCTCGCGGTGTAGCTCCGCCAGTTTCTGCAAAGCCTTCAAAGGATCGCGAACAACCAAGAAGTTCAGCTCCGGAGAGTTTTTCTCTTTCAGCTTCTTGTAATCATCCTCGCTCAACACGAAATTCGTTACGCCGCGGGCGCAGAGTTCGGGAATATAGCGTGCGCCCGTATTACGCTTGGTAGTCAGGGCAAAAAAAAGAGTCTCTTCGGGGAAGCTCAGCGAGCGGCTATCGGTAAGCAACCAGTCGATGGCAGCCTCACGCGAGCCGATACGGCGTGCGCCGATACATTGGATTATGGATTCAATCGGGTATGACATGTTTCTGTTTCTTTTCTGAAGTCTAAGTACGGGTATTTTCCGTTAAGTCGTTCTATTTTTAACACTATTTGTCCTAAAAAGCGTTGATAAGCCTCCGAACCGGGATGGAAGGGGCGGTGTTCGAGGTCGCGCCGGATTTCTTCCACCGCAGCGATTATCTGCTTTGTCGCAGAAGAGAAGAATGTTTCGGCAAAACACTCCCACAGGTAACGGACAGCCAAAGGCGAGGGATGCAGCATATCGTCCGCATAAAAACGGTAGTCGCGCAGCTCGTCCATCATAATCTCATAAGAGGGAAAGTAAAAGACCTGCTCGGGCAGACGCTGCTGAAGGCGGTCGGCCGCCAAAAGCAAGGTCGCTTTGCTGATTTGGTTGGCGTGCATTCCGTCGCGCGCATGGCGTATCGGGCTCACGGTAAAGAGTATTTTCAGACGCGGGTTGAGTTCCCGAAGCATGGTTATAAGCTCCAGATACTCCTCCACCGTTTCTTCTGCCGTAAGCAACCGGCGGCGGAACAAACGCTCAGGGCGTTTGTGGCAGTTGGATACAACCGCTCCCGTTTCTTTTTCCTCGTACACATAAGCCGTCCCCCAAGTCAGCATCAGCCAATCTGCCTTGCGCAAATAGTCCCGCGAGCGGCGCAAGCGTCCGTTGACGCGTTCGAGAACGGCGTCGGGCGAAGCGTCCGAAAAGCTGCCGTGATGCATCGGGCTGTGCCAACGATCGTTGTAAAAAAACAAATCTCCCGCCTTGTATTCCCTTCCTTGCAGTATATCGCGCAAGGCTTTCGCCACAGAAAGCGGGTTATACAAAATGCCGAAAGGATTTATATCCACATCGAATTTGCTCTCCGCCAGCAATCGTCCTATGTTCTCGGCAAAGCACGATCCCATCAGGAGAATCGGTTTTTTGTGCCCGACAGAGGGCAGGCGGACAGGCAGTTCAACTTTGGTACGGAAATCCATCATCGTAATCGTTTGTTTTTCTATCGGCAAAAGTAATGAAAAAAGAGATGCGGCAAAAGTTCTTCGCCCGTCATTCATGTGCCGTCCGGTTTTTCGCCGGGCACAACTTAAATTCGCAGGAGGCGAAGCAGCGGGTTTCATGAAAGCAAAGCGGAGGTTTAGTTGGAGTGAAACAGAGGCCCTGTTTGGGCAAAACAGAGGTTCGATTTGGAGGGAACAGAGGCTCTATTTGGGCGAAACAGAGACTCTATTTGGGCAAAACAGAGACTCGATTTGGGAGAAACAGAGGCTCTGACAGAATGAAACAAAGCTTTTATTTGAATCCAACAGAGGTTCTGTCGGAATAAAAACAGAGGCTCTCTGAAATTAAAAAAGAGCCTCTGAAAAAATAAAAACAACAAATATTATCGGCTAATTTAGATTGTTTTCTTTACGCAACAATCATTAAAAACAAATTCAAATCAGTTTCTTATAGCCAACAAATCCAAAGACATGGGCGGGATTTACCTATATCCTCAACCTTCGCCCATGTCTATACATTATTTACTCAACAGCAGTAGCACCTTGATTACTAATTTTCGGCCATCCCGGATTTTGATAAACGACCGATGTGTTCAAGTCTGTTTTATCACCGCCCGCCGTTTGACGGAAAGTGCTTTGAGGTAACGGGCTGAGGTAATGGGCGGGTGTAAAGTTATATCCATTGAATACAGAGTTATTCACTTTACTGATTTGATACGGACGCATGTAAACACCGCTTACGCTCTCAGATGACATATTTCCTTTACCACCTTCTACATCTACCAAAACCAAATCTCTTCCGTTTTCATCGGTCAGTTTGCCTTCATAGATGCTTCCCCAGTAGCGCATACCTTCAATGTGATAGTTTTTCACTTGGTCGCATGCTCTCCAACGCTTCAGGTCGGCCCAACGCATACCTTCTCCAATAAACTCATTACGACGTTCGCGGCGGATGTTGTAGAGTGTCGCATCTACCAGTTTCCCGTGAGAATAAGCCCCAAAGTCGCCTTTGGCTTCTTCATTCATATTAGTGGCCTCAATGGTCTTCTGATAGTTTTCATCGACTTTCGCGCGGCGGCGCAAAGCCTTCCAATATTTCTCAGCTGTAGCATCCAGTTTCTGATTCTTTTCATAACAAGCTTCCATATAGTTCAGCAATGCCTCAGTCCCTCTGAAGATGATGCTTCCGGTTGTTCCCTTGTGGTGCAACGTCTGCATGTAGTCGTTGTAGTGCTTACCTTTCTTAATGGCGAATCCCGTTACCATACGAGTCTCATTGTTGCCTTTTACAATCCAGGAAAAATCTACTTTATTGGTTGTTCCATGGGCATTATAGTTGTCAATGTCACCGTCTTTCTTTGTAAAGATTCGAATACGTGAATCACGTCCCTGCAATGTTTTTGCCACACCTTCCTTTTCCCACTCCGGGTTGTAACCTGATCCGGAAGCATAAATGGGCAATCCGTTTTCCATCAGGAACGAGTTAACCAGCCCGCGTGTCCATCCGGAACCGCCTCCATTGTTTTGCAATTGCATCTGGATGTTGTGAGTCACCTGCTGAGATTCGTTATAAGCGCGCCACATCAGCACCTCGCTATAACCATTCATATCTTCGTCGCAGAACATAGTGTAGTAGGAATTCAGACTGCTGAATTTTCCGTCCATTCCTTCGGGCGTATCGGTATTCTCTACCAGCTTGTCTACTAAATCGTCGCCTATAATCTTAGCCGAATTCATTGCTTCCGTCAGGAAGTAATTTATTTCGTTGTCAATATTGAACCCTTCCAAATCGGCTGTATTGCCGGGCCAACCTTTACCTCCCGGAACAAAAGCTGTGCCTTTGTGGTGCTTGAGCCACGTTCCTTCGTAGAGGGCCACACGCGAGCGGAACAACTGCGCCGCTGCCTTGGTGATGCGGTTCTTTCCGCCGGGACCTGATACAGCCAGGAATTCAATGGCTTTATCCAAATCTGAGAGAATAAAGCGCGCCACTTTGTGCCGAGGTTGACGAACAGAAGCTTTTATCAGTGTCTCTTCCACGTCTTCCAAGGCGGTTTCTATGATTGGACAGTCGCCAATGGCCTGTAACTTATCAAAGTAAGCGTATGCGCGCAGCATATACATCTCGCCGATATAGTGGCGTATGTTGGCATCGGAACCGGTTATGCTTTTGGCCTCATACTTAGGCAACACCTGATCGAAGAAGTAATTACAGTCACGTATTTGAAAGAAGTTCCACACTTGTTCTTTTTTCTTGGGATCAGTAGTAGAAGGAACTTTCCACTCTCCCGGCACCCAACGAGCCGAGTAGTTCACAGATGCTTGATTATCCGTGCCATTGTCATTAGCGAAGACACTGATTCCGTAACTGCCGGGATTAATGCTCGTAAAATTATATAGATTGATGGCATATGCCGCAAGATCTGCCTCAGAGCCAAAGTAAGCTTTAGGCGTAACCAAGCTTTCGGGTTCCTTATCCAGAAAGTCATTGCATGCGGTGAGTGAAGCACCCAGCAATAGTAAAGGTAAATATTTTATTTTCATAATCTTCATGATTTTGCTAATTAATAACAGGTAAATAAAGAGATCTTGGCTTTCTCTTAAAAAGTAAGACTCAGACCTAACGACATAGTCTTAGACAACGGATAAGTCTTACCGAATCCCCAACCGCTTGCATCGATCAATTCAGGATCAGCGAGTTTCGTAAAATCGGTAATGGTGAGCAAGTTCTCGCCTGAAACAAACACGCGGAGATTCTCCACATAGAACTTCCTCGTAATCTCTTTGGGCAATGTATAACCCAAAGTCACATTCTTCAGACGCCCGTAAGCGGCATTCTGGAGATATTTGGTTTGTATATGCTGGTTTTTGCTTCCGTTCCATGCCACACGTGGATAATAGCTGTTGAGGTTCTGTCCCAACGGATCATTGGCATCCGGACGGAAATAGTCTAAATGTTTTTTAAATCCCAGAGCTTGCCATTTGTTGACACTTCCTCCCCAGAATACGGCATCAGATTGTCCGATTGCGTAATCACGCTTCAATGTTCCTTGGAAAAAGAGTTTCAAATCAAATCCCTTATAGGCCGCATCGATATTCAAACCAAAATTATATCGCGGATTGGAGTTGCCGATGATGCGGTAGTCACCTGACTTGCCGGCTCTATCCTCGCCTTTATTCACCTTATTATCTCCATCCAGATCGGCATACATAATGTCGCCGGCTCCCCAATTACTGCCCAATGCGCTTTGGTCTACCTTAGCCAAATGGGCATTCATCTCTTCGTCTGTCTTAGCGATGCCTATGGTGGTGTATCCCCAGATATCTCCCAAATGCGCGCCCTTATAGTATTTCAAGTTCAAGGCTTTCGATTCATTGGGATATTTGTCGATTACCACTTGGTTGTCGCTCAATGAAAGAGTGACGCCGTAGCTCAATTCGTTAATCCGATCTCTCCAGCTTATTTGCAAGTCCCAACCTTTGGAAGTCATATCCAAATTGTTTACTTTAGGAGCGTTGGCTCCAAGCACATCGGGTAATTCGGGTGCAGGTCCTACCATGTCGAATGTTTTACGCTGGAAGTAACCGAACGATCCGGTCAATCGATTGTTAAATGCTCCCCAGTCCAAGCCGATTTCCCATGTACGGCTCTTTTCCCATGTAAGCAAGGTTGACACAAGAGCAGGTTGCCAGGATTTATTGGGTTTAACTCCGTTCACCAGCCAGTCGCTACCCTTTGCCTCGTAACCGATGGTGGGATAGAACGGATACCAATTGTCCGTATTTTGGTTCCCCAGTTGTCCCCACGAAGCACGCAGCTTCAGCATATTCACAGTTCCCGATAGTTTTTCCCAGAACTGTTCTTGCGCAATGTTCCATCCAATGGAGAAAGAAGGAAACCAATTCCAGCGATTGGCACGCAGAAAGCGTGACGAACCGTCGTAGCGCAAATTGGCCTCAAACAAATAACGCTCTTTATAATCGTAATTCAAGCGTCCGAAAAATCCGGCTGTAGTCCAGCTCTTATAACCTCCTTTTACACGAGCATTATCACTGGTAGTATCCAGTGTGGGCAGCCCGGAAAGAATACCGTCTTGTTGGGCGGTTACTGAGCGCTCACGCAACCATTCGCTTTGGAAACCGACCATAATCTTAGCATTGTGATCGTTGAAAGAACGGCTGTATTCGGTAAAAATATTCGGATTGAAGTAATTGCTTTTATAGGAATATTCCTTTACACTCGAAACTCCGTTGAATGCCACGTATGGATTCTTGTTCACATCATAGGCATTGACAGTAAGCCAGTCAGTGTGCTGATTCTCGTTAATAATACGATAATTCAACTCAGCATTAACAATCCAACCTTTCACGGGAGTGAGTTGCAGGCTGAATTGTTGTGCTAAAACATCATGCTGGTTGTTGTATTTACCGCCATCTTTCAATAACCCAACGAATGATTCGGGAACATAGTATCCGTTAGGGTCGGTCACCGGCACGATAGGCCAATAGCGAGCAACGTTATGGTAAAACAATCCTCCGTCGGTACCGATGTTTGAGGGATTCTCAAAGTCCGTACGGGTAAACCGGATATTGTAACCCATCTTGAGCCATTTAGTGAGGCTGGTGTTAATTTTACCGGTTACCCCATAGCGTTGTTTACTTTCATCACCATGACGCAGAATACCGTCTTGATCCAGATAATTGGCAGAGAAATAATATTGTATATTCTCACTACCGCCATTAATACTTAAAGTATGTTCGTGCGAGAAACTGTTACCGAAGTGCTCTTTCAACCAGTCGGTATTGGCTACCGGAAGCAGATCCATTGCATCCCAAACCTCCCAACGGTTGTTTTTATTAGCATACATTTTAGGAATACTCGAGTCGCTTTGTGCTTTCTTAATTAATTCGAGCTTACTATCAGAGAACCAAACACCGTTTCCGGAATTAACACTGGCCGCATTCATATAATTGGCCCACGTGTAAGAATCCATCATCTCGGGCATGTTCAACGGAGAATTAAAGCGGAAACTGTTGTTGTAGTTGATTGATGTTTTGCCCACACGACCGCTCTTAGTGGTCACCAGAATAACACCTCCTGCTGCACGAGAACCGTAGATAGAGGAAGCCGACGCATCTTTCAGCACAGAGACGTTTTCAATATCCTGCGGATTCAACATATTCAGGTCTCCTTCCATACCGTCAATCAATACCAAAGGAGATACCGAAGAGCCTTCGCCGATGGTACCGGTACCGCGGATATTAAATCTCTTGTTCGAGTTCAAGGCACCACCCTGTTTGCCTACGGCAAAGTTCATGCCTGGAACCGCGCCCTGCAAAGCATCGACTACCGAATTAACCGGACGTGAAGCAAGTGTTTTAGAGTCTACCGTAGATACCGCACCCGTGAGATTCACTTTTTTCTGCGTACCGAATCCCACTACCACTACTTCTTCCAGCATTTTGCTGTCTTCTTTCAGGACAATGTTCAATGGTGTTCCCGTCCATTTCACTTCCTGTGCTTGGTAACCTACAAATGAAATTTGAATAATGCTTCCCAGCGGAACGTTTTTAAGTGAAAAATCACCGTCAATACCGGTAATTGTACCGTTGGAAGTTTCCTTAACTACGACGGAAGCGCCGATAATAGTTTCGCCTGCGCTGTCTTTCACAATACCGGTACATGTGCCGTGTTGTTGAATGACTTCAGTACCTGCGGTATTTACCGCAAATGAGGGTTGCCACCCACACCAAAGAGAGAGGATTACCCCCCCCCATTTTACAAATCTTAACATACTTGTCGTTTTTTAATTATTACATCGAGGCTGGTTTCAATGACAATTCAGTCTGAAAGAATCCGAACAATAATTTCACTTCCACCAAAACCTCATAAATAAAGTTAACGGTGCAAATATAGTTTTTTTTTCTAAATAAACACCAAATAACTATCCGTATAACCACCCAATTACTATAAAAAACAAAAAAGGTTATTCAACAGAATAGCATCTTCCATATAAGCTCGCACCCCTATCATCCGAGATTTTTGTTTTCACAATCAACCGCCGCACTATTTACACTAATTCTGAAAGCCTTACGTATGCTTTCCAACACTGTACGATTCTACGCAACTGATTGCATTGGCATTCATTTCTATTCTTTAGAACATTGCCTATACCCTTCTTCGATAGCGAATATCTTTATAAAGCGAATAAAGTTTATAGTAGTTTTTTGACTACAGAACAACTTTTTCAACTAATTTAGACTGGTTCTTTATACGCCAGTCATTATTTTTTCATATTTTTGCCGCCCGAAAGTCTTTTACAATCAGAATCGACGAACGAAATTGTTATAATATACGAATAGATAATAATGCTGAATAAATTTCTTTTGACCAGCTTTCTGCTTGCGGCATGCCTCCATATGAAAGGCCAGATTCCAACCGTCAATCTGAAAGACATCGACGGTAAGTCCATCAACACCGGCAAAGTCAGCAATGACGGAAAGCCCGTTATCATCAGTTTTTTCGCAACGTGGTGCAAGCCTTGCCTACGAGAACTCAACGCCATCAACGAGGTGTACGAAGAGTGGCAGGAAGATACGGGCGTGAAACTCATAGCCGTATCCATCGACGAAGGGGCGAACAGTTTCAAGGTAAAACCGCTGGCACGCACGCAAGGCTGGACTTTTCCCGTTTGGCTCGACAGCAATAAGGACTTCATGCGCGCGATGAACGTAAACATGGTTCCCAGCGTATTCGTGCTCGACGGCAAAGGGAACATCGCTTACCGCCACACAGGGTATGTGGAAGGCGGAGAAGCCGAATTGATCAGACAGGTAAAGGCAACGATACGATGAAAAAGCTATTATCCGCTGTTTTGTGCATGGCGGCGACACATGCCATGCTCTCTGCCCAAGACATACAGGGCAACGATTCTTCGCGCACGGACAATCCGTGGCGATGGAAAGCGAGCTTCAGCCTCCAATCGGACATCCACTACGCCACCCGGAAAGGGGAGCTGAACGATCGCTGGAGCGGCAACACTTACGTGACGGGCAGCATACAGAATCAATTTCTTGAAATAGGGATGCGCCTGGAAGAACTCAACCATCCCTTGCCGGGACATGAGGATGAAAAAGGATGGGGAGTTCCGAATATCTATGTGAAAGGGCGGTATAAGTTCGTAGAAGCCACCGTAGGAGACTTTTACGAACAGTTCGGCAGCGGCATGCTGCTCCGGTCTTACGAAGACAGAAGCCTCGGCATCGACAACTCCATCCGCGGAGGACGCATCGTGCTCACGCCGACGCGATGGGCTACCATTAAAGCGCTGGGCGGACAGCAGCGCAATTACTTCGACCGCAAAGGGCGGGTGTTCAGCCGTGAGCGCGGCTATCTCTGGGGAGGAGACGTCGAACTGAGCGCAAGCCAATGGTTCAAAGCAATGAACGACAACGGCTGGAACCTGAATGCAGGCGCCTCGTGGATAACGAAACACGAGTCGCCAGACCCTATAACACAGGTAATAGACGGAAAATTGCACCGCCTCAACCAGCCGGAAAACGTATCGGCCTTATCCGCCCGCTTTCGGTTGCAGCACGGAAACTGGGATGTTTATACCGAATATGCGCATAAGCTCGACGACCCGAACGCAACCAACAACTACATCTACAAAAGCGGTTCGGTGGCCATGCTTACGGCAACCTACGCCCGCAGCGGGATGAGCGTACTTCTCGGAGCGCGCCGGAGCGAAAACTTCGACTTTCGTTCCGAACGCACCGCCACGCAGACTGCCCTGCGCATCAACCACTTGCAACCTTTCACGCAGCAACAAAGCTATACGCTTGCAGCCCTCTATCCGTACGCCACCCAACCCGGCGGCGAGTGGGCGCTACAGGCGGAAATGCGCTATCGCTTTAAGAAAGGTTCATGGGCAGGAGGCAAATACGGCACGGGAATCAAGCTATCCGCCTCACACATAAGGGGACTGAAGAAGAAATGGAACGACCTGCGATGGGAAAGCAATCCGCAAGACGCCTCCATGATGGGGACAGACGGATACAAAAGCGATTTCTTCGGCATGGGCGAAAGGTATTTCCACGACATAGATCTGGAGATCAGCAAAAAGATATCGCGTACATACAGCTTCACATTCACCTATATGAACCAGTATTACAACCGGCAAATCATCGAAGGGCATGCCGAAAACGGAGATATCATCCGCAGCAACCTGTTCATATACGATGGCAAGCACAAGCTCTCACAACGTCTGTCGCTGCGTACGGAACTGCAATACCTCCATACCCGGCAAGCGGAAAAGGACTGGTTGTTCGCTCTCGTGGAATGCTCGGTGCTTCCTCATTTCATCTTCTCCGTCAGCGATCAATGGAATACCGGAGTCACCAATAAGCATTACTACATGGCATCGGCGGCAGGAATGTTCGGCAATCATCGCCTGCAACTATCTTACGGACGCACACGCAGAGGCATCAACTGCTCCGGCGGGGTATGCCGAATGATGCCTGCCACAGAAGGCGTTTACTTATCTTATAATCTGAATTTTTAATCCGACCAGTCATGAAAACAAATCTGAAATACATCATCATTTACACCGTTCTTTTTTTATTTGCCGGTGCATGCGAACAAATAGGAAACAATGAGCGATGGACGCCTGAAGAAGAAAACCTGCTTCCCGAAAAGGAAAGAAACACGGTGCTTGTAGAAGAGTACACGGGACAAAATTGCATCAACTGTCCCACAGCGGCAGCCGAACTGAAGAAAATCTCCGGAAGCTACCCGAAAAACGTCATCACCGTATCCATGCACGCCGCCCGCACAGGTCAGGTGAGAGAAGAGCTGGCTTCGGAAGCTGCCGATGCTTATGCTGCGCAATATGATATTCCCGGCTCGGTGCCCGGCATACTGATCAACCGCCGGAACCTTTCCGGAGAAGGAAAATATTCTCAGAAAAAGGCTTTATGGAGTTCGCTCATCCGCCGGGCGGTCAACACAAAAGCCGGATACCGCATAGATTTAAGCGCGGAACAAACAGCCGGCAAGAAATTCGATATCAAGGTCGCTGCTTTCTCCCTGCAAGAAAAAGCCGCTTCCGCGAAATTGGGCATACAGCTTTGGGCGGTAGAAGACATACGCGCGGAGCAAACGCTTCCCACAGGCAAGAAAGCCGATTATTTTCATCACAACGTGCTGCGCGGAGCACTCAACGGAAATTCAGGAGCAGATTACACCTTAGGCAAGACATACCGTGTGCAAGTCGCTCTGCCCGAAACGGTAAAAGAAGCGTCCAATGCCAAAATAGTCGCTTTTTTGTTCGACCGCGACACGAAAGAAGTGTATGAAGCCGCCATCGTTGCCTTAGGGCAAGGCATACAGCCCGATGAAGCGGACGAAACGGGTGAGGAAGAGAAACCGGAAGCCGAAAAGAAAGAGGCAGTTTCATTCCGGTACAATAATACCACACTACCTACATTCGGTGGAGAAGTGAAAGCCTTAACGATAGAATATTCCAATCCAAGCAAAACCGATTTAGAGATTATAAGTCCTTTGATTTACGTAATCCCGGGTAAAAAAGGAGCTGCAGGCAAACTTACGCTTGAAATAGCCAAAGAAGATCATCAGGGGAAACAGAACGGCGGGTTATCACAAATTTGTACCGACCAATGCCAAATATCGGAAAGTACCGAGAAATATACCAAGCAGCCATACGAACTCAACGATTCAGAAAGCGTCATTCAGGTGCATTACAAGATTGCGAAAGAGCACGAAAATAAAAAAGCCGACTATCGTGTACGGGTTTCGATAAAAAATAATACGAAAGAAGTGGCATATTTACATATTGTTTTCTGTTATGACCCCGAAAAAAAACCGAATAGTACTTCGGATCCAACAGAACCGGAACAGCCGAACCCGGAAAATCCTGATTCGAAACCGGACGTACCTCCCACTCAAAATCCTGAGCCACTCGAACCTTTGAAGCCGGAGGACGGCATGAAATCGAATGTGGTAGCATTGGATTTTACGGGCAAACTATGCCCTGCATGCCCATGGACCATTGAGCGGTTAGCCGAACATGACAAAACGTTTCACCCCAATCTTATCGTGGTGGCCCTTCAAGTCTGGTATTATTGCCGTGACACCAATTTCTGGGCCGAAGAAACGATAGAATACGAAAAGTTCAACTCAAGCCGGATTTACGGATATCCTACAGTTATACTCAATAATAAGAGAAAAGCCAATGGCTACCTCGACTACGATATTCGCAGCCTGATAGAACAACAACCTTTACTGGCTACCGACATTAGCGCCCGTCGGCAGGAACGTTCTGTAGAGTTTTCATTCTTATCAAAACCGAAGAACGACACGCAAGCCATGAGCAGCATAAACAGCAGAAAACTGAACGTACTTTTCTGGATAACAGAGAATAATATTATAGGATATCAAGCAAACAGATCGCAGAATTACGTGCACAATCACATTCTGCGCGGCTCGCTCAACGGCATATGGGGAGAGACATACATTTTGGGAAACAAACTACATTTAAAGAAAGATTTACCGTATAAAGTCCAAAATGCTGCAAACTGCGACTTAATAGCCATCGTGCTCGATGCCGAAACCAAAGAGTTTCTTGACGCAGTAAAAGTGAAACTTTAATCCTGTTTTTAAAACTTCACCCATAAATAACATCATAATCGGAGAATGAATTTTATGTATTCAACCGGACACTTATAATTCAAACATACCCAAATAGCAATGAATTCTTTTATATATCTTGTTTGCAGGAGGCGCTTACCGCGCCTCGCAAACTGCTTCTTTCACCTATCGGTATTCTGTCTGTCATTTTATTCCTGTGCTCAGGACTCACCCATCGATATTCAAAAACCGGAGAAAACCAAAGAGGAGCAAACGACCGACCAACCGGACAACCGGCCGGAAGAGCAGCCGGAAGATGGCAATCGCCCCGGCGAACAACCGTCCGGAGAATCCGATCCGAAGGGTTCCGGAGAAACTCCTGAAAGCGGCTCACGTCCTCAGACATATACACTGCAAGAGTTGGAGGCAATGACTTATGAGCTGGAAGTTATTTTTCACGTGCTTGCATCTTCCTCATCCGAGCTAAATGAGAAAATAACTTCAGAACGAATGCAAGACATATTAAATGGAGTCAACGATTTATATGCGGGAAAATCCGGCGGGCCGGACATACGTGTCCGATTCGTTTTGGCAAAAAACGACCCGGATGGAAGGAGGCTTGAAGAAGCAGGCATTGTCCGCACATCTATCTCACAAGACTACTTGGCCTACACTACAGTAAGGCTCGACAGCAAAGACGGAGAGTTTCACCAACAATCCTGGGACATAAAGCAATATATCAATGTCTATATTTTCCGCTTCGAAGAATCAGGAATTTATGGCGTATCCACTTATCCCAACATGCCTGCCAACCATCTATTAAAGGGACTTCAGCGCTATCATCCTTCAAACCTTGACTGGCATAATCCCTGTGTAGCACTCAACGAAACCGCATTCGGAGGATGGAAGAAAAGCTCGGGAAAATCGCCGGTGAATACTCGTGCTGCTTACGTAACGGCACACGAACTGGGACATTATCTTGGCTTATACTACCCTTTCAAATACGGAACAGACCTTCAAGACTACTGCGACGATACGAAGGAGTATGACCGCCATCAATATGAAAACAAGCGCAAGAGCCTTCTGCAACAGGAAATAACAGACATATACGAAAAGCATCTCCCTGAAGAAGAAGTCGTGAAAAGACGATACATGCGTACTCCGTTAGACGGCAGTTCGCCTTTCTTATCCACTAATATCATGGATTATTATGATACATACGGAAACCGGTTCACCGATGATCAGGCAAAACGCATGCGGGAATGCCTCTATTACAGTCCCACACTGCCAGGTCCCAAAATAAAGACCGGAGTATCTACACGAGCAATCGCACCCGTTCAGCCATATAAAACCAAATGTGTAGTGTGTGGCTCTTAGCTTTTCCCATTAAACACAAAACAAGTCATTCAGTATAATAAAACAGAAAACGTGTTTGCAAGTCACCTCCCCGTTGTTTGCAAACACGTTTTCCAGTTATCGTCCCTTATCCCCTATTATAAAGCAGGATCCGGCACTTCACCGCTTCCTGTATCCGGATTCGGTTTCCCCCCGAAAGGAGCGGGCGTCACCGCTTTTTTCTGAGACTCCGTTTGTCTTTCAACGCCTACGGTACGCAACATGCTACGGAATTTATTCCCCGGCGTAAAGACAATCTTAACCCTTTCGATCGTGGTACTATCCACCTTTTCGGCAACCTCCTGGCTTCTCGACTTAATTCCCGGACGGAAACATCCGAAATCTCCCAACTGTACCGAGATGCCCTTTCTCAAGTTGATGTTCAGCGTATCGATCAACGCGTCGAGCACAAACTTCACAACGCCGCTGGGAACCAATCCTACCTTCGTTATTTCCTCACACAACGTTTGAAAGTCCACCGTATTGGTAATCACATTCTTTGCTACAAACTTTTCGGTTTTCTGCTTGTCGAAACCGAAGACCGTTTTTTTAACGACATATCTAAGTGCCATACTCTTTTTTTTTTTAAAGTTCAATACATTCAATTATCATTTCTCCTTGTGATCACGACACAAAAGTATGAACACCAAATCAATCATACAAATAAAAATCGAGAAGTGTCTTAATGAAATTATTAATATATATCGATAGGGCAGAAAGGAAGGTCGGCTCTATCTACCGCACTGTTTTAAACATCTTGTCAATACATTTTTTCTTTTGTTCCATATTTGGATGCACATACAGATTGAGCGTCGTACCAATATCTGAATGACCAAGTATCACACTAACAGTTTTATAATCACAATTACTCTCAATACAACGTGTAGCGAAGCTGTGGCGGAGTCCATGAAATTTTAGCGGTGGAATATCGAGCTGCTCCATCAATCGTTTATAATAATTACGATAGGTACGTGGCTCTGTTGGCTTTTCCTCATTTGTTAGAACATAAAAATCACCATTAACTATCTTCTTTAACGGACGAATCATCTTTATCAACTCCCTATTCATCGGAATATCACGAATAGAGCTTCTCGTCTTAGGCAGTCCTATTATTACCTTAGTATATCTTTTATTTCCATCAACCGAATAAATGCGTTCAATAGTTCTGCGAACACAAATCACTCCATTCACCATATCAATGTCATTCCAAGTCAAAGCACAAATCTCACCGATGCGCATACCCGTAGTAAGACAAATATATATGCCGAGATTGCGGAATGTAAAATGTCCTCCGATGTACTGCAATATCCGCTTATGGTGAGCGATACTAAGCACCTCCAGTGTTTTACCCTCCTGCATTGTCGGATATTTTAAGCTCCACTCTTGATGAGTTATCCATCCCAACTTCGCACCAAACTTCACGATCATTTTCAGTACTATAAGCATATCTTTCACAGTCTTAATACTTAAACCTTGTTGAATTTTAAGTAAAATAAAATTTTGCACTTTCTCCTCCTCTACTTCAGACATATCACCAAATACCGGAAGTAAATGATTTTCTAAGATGAGAACATAAGCCGAATAAGTAGAAATTTTCACATACTTACGTTTGTCTTCTTTCCACAAAATAGCAATTTCCCTAATACTTTTATTTTTTCCCATAGCGTAATTAATTATTGATTAATACATACAATATAACATTAAGGAAAATCTTTTGTCTCAATCATAATTGCACTCTCAAAAACACCATTTGTACCCCCTCTGAGATTTCCGGAGTTTACAGAGAAGTGGGAGAAATATAAAGTTTCAGACTTATTGGATTTTTATTCAACCAACTCTCTTAGTTGGGAACAGCTTGAATACGGTACTGAAGAAATTTTGAATCTGCATTATGGACTTATTCATGTTGGTCTTCCCACCATGGTAGATTTGTCAAAAGATAAATTGCCAAATATCAAATACGGAAATAACCCCAAGAATTATGAACTCTGCAAAGAGGGTGATATTGCTTTTGCTGATGCTTCAGAAGATACTAATGAAGTGGCAAAAACTATTGAGTTCTGTAATTTGGATGGGAAAGATGTTATTTGTGGCTTACACACTATTCATGGACGAGACAATAAGGATATAACTGGTGTAGGATTCAAGGGATATGCTTTTTCTTCTACTGCATTTCATAACCAAATAAGATGCATTGCCCAAGGAACAAAGATTTATTCTATCAGTACAAAGAATTTTTCAGAATGCTATATTGGCATACCTTCTAAGGATGAACAAGCCAAGATTGCCTCTTTACTAGGTCTTATTGATGAGCGCATCGCTACCCAAAACAAAATCATTGATAGACTGGAATCCTTAATTAGGGGAATTAATCAATATGCATTCACAAGCAAAGGTGTCAATTACAAATTGGAAGAACTTTGCGAAATTAGAAGCGGTTACTCTGGTAATCAACTTACGTCAAAGAATGGTTTAAAGGTATCTCGTATAGAAACAATTTCAGGACATAAGGTCAACATGGAACGTGTAGGATATGTCGCTCCTTTTGAATCTTCAGGCAATTACAGACTGCAAATTGGGGACATTTTATTCAGCAATATAAATAGCGTTGAATATATTGGTAATACAGCATTCATTGATAAAGATTATAACCTGTATCATGGAATGAATCTACTTAGATTGACACCTAACAAAAAGGTAGTTATGCCATTCTATTTGTACTTGCTGCTGAATACGAATAGGATGCTCAATCACTTTAAGACAGTCTGTAACAAAGCGGTATCACAGGCAAGCATAAATCAAACAGAATTGGGGAAGACGGTTATTCGGATTCCAGACTTAAAGGCTCAGAAACAAATATGTGAGTTGTTCCAAGCATTGTATGCAAAATTAGAATCAGAGAGTTATGCTATTTCACTTTTACAAAATCAAAAACAGCATCTGCTTCGCCAAATGTTCATATAAACATCTGGCGGAGCAAATATTGCTTCTGTTTGTGATATTCTTGTAGTATGTTTTGCACGTGTTTCATCTTGTCGCTCAAGGAACGCAATAACTTTGAAATCAGCAATAATTGATTAGAATCTATAGGCATAGGAACTCTATTTTCCAAGAAACGTTGATTTGTTATATTGATGGTGTTCTTTGCTCCTTTCTGGATCAGTGAATGCAAATAGTTATGTGTATTTATTTCACTCATAAAATATTCATGAAGATATACTCCGATTGCAAGACTATTGGGTACATAAACACCATACAATGGTGAAACCGCAACACTTTCATGATTAAGACTTTGCTTTACAATGCCATAAGGAAATGATCCAGTAGGACTTTTGGTATAAACTAAGTCTCCATAATGCACTACATTATATTTAGATGTATCTTTGGCTGAAAATGAACGTCCGAGGTAATCTACTTGATTGATAACACCTTGACTGACAGAAACAGAAAATACTTGATACAAGTTAGAATTGCGTTCATTTCTTTCTGTGAGAATATCACTTAGAAACACTTTCTTCCAAGTACCTCTTTTTAACCCTTGCTTTTGCAACTCAACGTAAGCCTCCGGTAAAGTACGTATTGCAAAATACAAAAAATTAGTCCCGACTGGGCACGATTCGTTCAGATTCGCCTCCGAGTCGGGACTAATAGCATCAAATTATATCAATTCGGAACAGATTTGTTATGATTTCACCCAGTTCCGTGGAAGAAGTTCTGTCATATCCTTTTTATCCCTTTCATAATACGGTATTTTCCTCAGTACGTCCTCCATCCACACTCTAGGGTCAACTCCGGCAGACTTGCAGGTCCCGATAAGGGAATATACAATGGCCGCTCTGTATG
>NZ_ATZH01000014.1 GCF_000428105.1 Bacteroides pyogenes DSM 20611 = JCM 6294
CAGGCAGCGATAACCGGAGTCGTGAAAGAGAATCATTATCAGCATAACTTCTGCTTTGGACATAGTGGAGGAACGATGATACTTTCTCTTGTGAACCAGCCTTATAGTATATTTTGCCATCATGGCATCAAAAAACTTGCAGAAATCGTCTGCCATACAAAATATTTCAATAACTTTGTCTTCGGTGATCATAGCGATTTTTGTTTGTAATCCTTTGTTTTTTAGTACTATAAAGTTACAACAAATTTCGCTAATCACCAAATTTATAAGCACTTACAATTCGTCGAACTCACGTTAAAGTTACAACAAATTTATCAAATCTTTTAAAGACCGGATATGATAAGTAGGATGAAAAGGAAATTCCGTACGCCCCGTAACATTATAAAAAACTTGATGCATCCCTACGCCCTTGGCCCCGGTAATATCGGCTTCCCAACTGTCGCCTATCATCAACGAATCGCGCAATCCTGATTGAGTGGCGGATAAAGCAAAATGAAAAATCTCCGGCCAAGGTTTCATCACTCCCAAATCTTCGGACAAGATAAGTTTTTTAAAATAACCGTCTACTCCCGACGCACACATCTTACGCCATTGCAACTCTCGAAATCCGTTCGAAAGTATATACAGATTGTATCGTGGCGCCAAATACTCCAGCACTTCTTTCGCATGGGGCATTAAGCCGCTTTTGGTGGGAATGATTGAAAAGAAATCGGCAGAATACCGTTTCGCCAACGCCTCATCATGAATTCCTACAGATTGCAAGGGATAAAAGAAACGCATGCTGTTGAGCTCGTCTTTGCTAATCTTGCCTTCTCCGTATTCGCTCCAGAGCTCCACATTCTTTTGTTCATAAAGGGTGTAAAAATGGTCGAACGAATCGAAGAAACGGTCAAAATGATTTGCGCAATATACTTCTTCGAAAGTGTCGCGCGCGTTCTTGGAAAAAGCCCAGATGGTGTCGTCCAGATCAAAAAATATGTTTTTATATCTCACGTAAATAATGAATAAATAGAATAGCCGGTGTGCAAATTCAGAGGCATCGGCACATCGGCTATTCAGTTACAAGAAATAGTCTTCGTTTATTTCACCAAAATAACCAAGTATTTGGATACGCTCCAGAAATCGGCAGCTTCTTTGATTTTAAAAGTCAACTGTCCTTTATCGTCTTTCACAAATTCATAAGAACCTGCGGGGTGATTGGTCAGCAACTCCGCGCGCTTCGAATAAAGCTTGATTTCTTTTGTTGTACGGATGTCTATTTGAGTAAAATAATCTTTATTGAAATCCGCGCTCTTCAACACGTCTCCGCTTTTCAGAATCTTCTGGTCTTTCAGCTCTGATTTCGTACCGAACACAAACCAAGCAGTGTTCAGACTCTTGTCTTGCTCGGCGACAGTCTTGGATTTTGCTTCGTTTTCCGAAGTTAAAGCTTCTTTGGCAGCCGACAAATCGCTGACAGCCGCATCCAATTCTTGAATACGAATGTTCTTGGAAGCCAGCTCAACCTGAAGTTCTTCAATGCGTTGCTGCTTGGTATTCAGCTCGGCAGTCAACGATTCTACCGCTTTTTTCAGTTGGGTAGAGCTGTATTTGCTGTTCTTGAGTTGCGACTGCAATTTCTCAATCTGAGCCTTATTCTCTTCCATCTGTTTAGTGATAAACTCGATATCGGCAGCAATCTTCTGCTTTGCGCTTGCCGAATTCTCGGTAATGGTGCCACGCTGCAAATCCACACGGCTTTCGGCAGCGTTGATCTTACGGAACCCTTCCTGAATTTCATTGAAAGTTCCCATCATATCATCCAGTTCCGCATTACGCTGTGTCAATTCCAATAAAAGAGAGTCATTTTGGGCCTTCAAACCTTTTCCGCCCTTTAATCCGTCGCACGAAGCCAACATGGCCCCGCATACAAATAAAACTACTAACTTTTTCATACATTTAATTTTTTAAATAAAGTTATTTTTAAATGTCTATTCCTGCTAATACTATCACAATTTCTCCTCGCGGTTCGATAGCGGTAAAGTGTTCTACCAATTCACCCAAAGTTCCACGAACTGTCTCTTCATGAAGTTTGGATATCTCCCGCGAAACCGAAGCCGGGCGTTCAGCGCCGAAACATTCGACAAATTGGTTCAATGTCTTCAGCAAGCGATGCGGTGATTCATAAAAGACCATCGTACGCTTTTCATCGGCCAAAGCTTTCAAACGAGTTTGCCGCCCTTTTTTCTGAGGTAGAAAACCTTCGAAACAAAACTTTTCATTCGGCAATCCCGACGATACCAACGCCGGAACAAAAGCCGTCGCTCCGGGAAGGCACTGTACTTCGATTCCGTTGCGGACACATTCGCGAACAACCAAAAAGCCCGGATCGGAAATTCCCGGCGTACCCGCGTCCGAAATCAAAGCCACCGTTTCACCCGCCTTTATTCTATTAACAACACTCTCCACCGTCTTATGTTCATTAAACTTGTGGTGAGATTGCATGGAATTCTTTATTTCAAAATGCTTCAGCAAAACTCCCGAAGTACGCGTATCTTCGGCTAAAATCAAATCGGCCTCTTTCAAAACCTTGATGGCACGAAAGGTCATATCTTCCAAATTTCCTACCGGTGTAGGCACTACATACAATTTTCCCATACCTTTCGATTATGCCGGTTGATTAAAATATTTTTTCAGCAACTCCAAGAAATCGTTCATCGCTTCGTTTTCCTCCCCTTCTTCCAACTTTGCTTTCGATGAAAGAAAAGCAACGGCGGCATGATAAGAATTCATGGCTGAAATCTGTTCGACCACACGATTCATCAGTTCGTTGTCTCCTCCGAAAATCTCGCGCGAGAAACGAAAAGAATCATTCAAGCTGATGGAACGTCTCAAGTCGACAGCAGGTAGAATGCTGTCCCCCAACACGGAGTTGCGATTCAAAGCCTCCCCTTCTTTCACCATCTGCGCTGTTTCGGCTTCAAGTTCGCAAGATACGGAGAGCGGATTATCCGCCACATAAGCAGCTACCGACTCTTTAGTATCCGAAGCAACTTCTCCGCAATCGGCATTCAACTCTTTCAACAATTCGTCCAGCCTTCCACGCATCTGCAACACATTCCGCGCCATCAGTTCGCGAAAAACCGTGGTAGGTGTTTTCGAAAAAGAATCTGCAAGGCATTTAAGCTCCTGAACATCCAGTTCTATATCTGTCAACAACTGTCGTTTCATCCTCTTTTCTCTGAATTATCATGCGAATGTATGAATAAATTAGTCAAAACCTTTAAAACATCCCAATTATTTAACGGTTCTTAAACTACTACACAGTTTAAAAACCATATTGAAAATGAGGGGAAAGCAAACAAATGCAACGGTTTAACGCAGAGTTTTCCACAGAGTTGCAGCCAATAAACCCAAACGAAGCCAACGCCTTTTCCATAATTAATGCATCATTTGCCAATCCATATTCATTCCATAGAACGAAAAATACCCGGATAAAAACATTAAACCACACAAGAAGAAACTGTTTCATCGGCAGAAACACTTTGTTTCATCAGCAGAAACACTTTGTTTCATCGGCAGAAACACTTTGTTTCATCGGCAAGAACACGTTGTTTCATCAGCAAGAAACACTTTATAGCCAACCGTTTTCAGAGAAAGACATATTAAAGAATAAAAAAACATTGTCCGGCTAATGAATAAAATTCGCAAGGTTTATATACCTTTGTACTTAAATATAAAAAGAAAAACATACAAGAACATAATGGTAGTATATTCAGAAGACCACACGCAAGAAACCCGAAGAAGAGGAAGAATTGAAGTTATCTGCGGCTCGATGTTTTCCGGCAAAACAGAAGAACTCATCCGCCGAATGAAACGCGCCAAATTTGCCCGCCAACGGGTGGAAATATTCAAACCGGCCATCGACACCCGTTATTCCGAAGAAGATGTAGTGTCTCACGACAGCCACTCCATCGCCTGCACTCCGATCGACTCCTCCGCCAGTATTCTGCTGTTCACCTCTGAAATAGAAGTCGTGGGTATCGATGAGGCACAATTCTTTGATGAAGGATTGATCGACGTGTGCAAACAATTGGCCGACAACGGAGTAAGAGTCATTGTTGCCGGACTGGACATGGATTTTAAAGGAAATCCTTTCGGACCTATGCCTCAACTCTGCGCCATTGCCGATGAAGTTTCCAAAGTACATGCCATCTGTGTGAAATGCGGAGAACTGGCATCTTTCTCACATCGTACGGTCAAAAGCGACAAGCAGGTTCTCCTTGGTGAAACCGCCGAATACGAACCTTTGTGCCGAGTATGTTATTTACGCGCGCTCGAACAGGACGACTCAAATAAATAAAGAATTTAATTCCATATTTAACATGAAGAGGAAAAAGATCACATTCGACACGTTTATACGAAGCTCCATCACCATAGTCCTCATTATCGGTCTGCTAATACTCGTAAAACGATTGAGCGGCGTATTGCTGCCTTTCTTCATAGCATGGCTCATCGCCTATATGATATACCCTCTGGTGAAATTCTTTCAATACAAACTACGCCTAAGGAGCCGTGTTCTTTCCATTTTCTGTAGTCTGTTTCTTCTCACCCTTATCGGAGTGGTGTTTTTTTACCTGCTGGTTCCTCCCATCATTTCTGAAATGGGAAGAATGAACGAGCTGATAATGACATATATTACCAACGGAGCAGGCAGCAATATACCTCAAAACCTCTCTGAATTCATCCGCGAATATGTAGATCTCGAATCGCTCAACCGCATATTAAGCGAGGAAAAACTCTTAATTGCCATTCAGGAGGCAGTTCCCAAACTATGGAGTTTAGTAGCCGAATCGGTCAACATCCTGTTCAGCGTCTTCACTTTCTTTATCATCCTGCTATACATCGTATTCATTCTGTTGGATTACGAATCGATAGCCGAAGGATGGCTGCATCTGCTCCCCAATAAATATCGCAAATTTGCGTCCAACCTCGTCCGCGATGTACAAGACGCCATGAACAGATATTTCCGCGGCCAAGCTTTGGTCGCTTTCTGTGTGGGAATTCTTTTCAGTATTGGCTTCCTGATCATCGATTTTCCCATGGCCATCGCTTTGGGGCTTTTTATCGGAGTGCTCAACATGGTGCCATACCTGCAGATCATCGGCTTCCTCCCTACGCTTCTTTTAGCCATTCTGAAGGCGGCCGACACCGGACAAAACTTTTGGGTCATCATTGCAAGCGCAATAGCCGTTTTTGCAGTAGTGCAAACCATACAAGACACGCTCCTGGTACCCAAAATCATGGGAAAGATTACCGGGCTCAATCCGGCCATCATTCTCCTATCCTTGTCCATTTGGGGATCATTAATGGGAATGCTGGGGCTGATCATCGCCCTTCCTCTCACTACGCTCATGCTCTCGTATTACCAACGTTTTATTATCAACAGAGAAAAGATGATAAAACAAGACTGCGTAGAACCAACTGATAATCAAGAAGCAAATTAAAACGGTTGAAAAAAGTTTGCATCTTTTTCGACAAAACACTTGCAGATTAAATAAAAGTAACTACCTTTGCACCCGCAATCAGGAAATAACCGATTCGCAAAAAGGATTGATTCGCTAGCTCAGCAGGTAGAGCACAACACTTTTAATGTTGGGGTCCTGGGTTCGAGCCCCAGGCGGATCACGAAAAACAAACGCAAAACAAAGAAAGAGGGTATGCCGAAATGCACGCCCTCTTTCTTTATGTACAAAGCCCGGACTTTCGCAAGCCAAGGCTTTGTTAGGACCTAAAATAAATTAGAACTAAAGTAAACCCATAACAATGGATTGCCGCGGATCATGAAAATAAAAGAAATCTCCAATAGTCGCTTGTATTATCGGAGATTTCTTTCATCATACTGCGAATTGGATCAAAGAGCGGCGCCGGAATCCACAACCCGCTTTAAAAGATCATGAAGTTCCCGAAGAATATCCGGATGTTTTTCCGCCAAATTCGTTTCTTCGTAAATATCTTTGCTCAGATTATAAAGTTGTGGAACGTTTAAATAACCGGTTTCAATCTTCGGTCCCCATGGAATCATTTTCGGTCCGTCACTTGGCTCTATGTACTTCCAATCTTTTGTACGCACGGACAATGTATGATTAGCGGCTTGTTCGATCACCCAAGAACGCCCTATCCCATCTTTTCCCATCCAAGCGTCCAGATAATCTCTGCTATCGGGAGCCGCTCCTTTCGGAAGTTTGGCACCGATCAAACTCCCCAAGGAAGAGAACCAATCAATTTGCGAAACCAATGCATCCGAAACATGCGCTTCTTTCATGACTTTAGGCCAGCTTGCAATGGCTGGGATACGAGTTCCTGCCTCAAATGCGCTGTATTTACCTCCACGTAAAGGTCCGGCGGGTTTATGCCCTTTTAGCAGTTCTTCAGAACGATCGGCATATCCGTCGTCGGTAACGGGCCCGTTATCGCTGGAAAGAATGATAAGCGTATTCTTTGTCAGCCCCAATCGATCCAAAGCAGCCATGATTTGACCTACACTCCAGTCGAACTGGGCGATAGCATCGCCGCGAAGCCCCATAGGGTTCTTTCCTCGAAAACGTTCGTGCGGGAAACGGGGCACATGCACATCGTTTGTTGCAAAGTACATGAAAAAAGGTTTATCTTTGTTTTGTTCAATAAACGCAACAGCATGCGACGTGATGGAGTCGGCAATGTTTTCATCCTTCCACAATGCTTTTCCGCCGCCTTTCATATAACCGATCCGGCCGATGCCATTCACAATGGCCATATCATGTCCATGGCTCGACTTCAGGTTAAATAACAATTCCGGATGATCTTTCGCCAAAGGTTCTCCGTCGAAAGGTCGTTTATAACTAACCTCAATCGGGGCTTCCGGATCGTAATTGGCTACTTTCCCGTTTTCGATAAAGACGCAAGGCACACGATCGGCGGTAGCTGCCATAATGTAGGAATAGTCAAAACCCAAATCTCCTAAAGCGGTAGCCAACGGCGCATTCCAATCTTGTTCTCCTGTCTTATCTCCAAGACCTAAATGCCACTTTCCAATAGCAGCCGTAGCATAGCCGGCATTTTTAAACATATCCGCTATCGTATAACGCTCGGGACGTATAATCAAACCTGCGTTTCCGGCAGCAACATCTGTCCCGGGTTGCCTCCATGCATATTCACCCGTAAGCATGGAATATCGTGAAGGAGTGCTTGTTGCAGCCGTAGCATAAGCGTTTGTAAAGCGAACCCCTGCGGCCGCCAACCGATTTACATTCGGTGTTTCCACATTTTTAGCGCCATAACACTCCAAATCTCCGTATCCTAAATCGTCTGCATAAATAAAGATAACATTCGGTAAATCAGCTTCACCTTCACCATTTGACGACGCAAAACGATAATCCACATGTTGAGCGCTTACAGATACACTCGCCAATGGAGAAAAAGCTGTAAGTAAAAAAATCTTTTTCATATTATGTTTTTCATTTTAATTTTCTGACTTACACGATAAAAAGAGAGCGATTCTTTATCGAAAAGCAAAAGTAATAATTTGCCATATATAACAGGAAGAAAAAATAAATAAATCATCAAAAATACCAATTATTTGTTCACAAAGCAGCCCGTTTCGTTAAAAATAAACAAAAAGGTTGGCATACGGGTAGGGAGTAAGAGCAATCTCGTGTATTTAAAATAAATTCGCATACGATATCAAAGTTCTAAAACACAAAAACAACTATAATTTATAAACCTTTTAAAACCGAAAAACATTATGCGCAAAATTATTACGATTTTAATCGTTACTGCAACTTTGTTCGGAATCCAAAACGGATATGCACAGAAAACAAAAAGTGACTTCTCTCCTATTCGGATAGAAACTCCCGAACGACCTGCCGGACAAAAAGATGTTCTCCAACTTACTACCCCCAAAATGGAAACGGTTCGTGTAGGATTCATCGGACTCGGCATGCGTGGTCCCGGAGCAGTGGAACGTTTCACACATATTCCCGGCACCCAAGTGGTAGCCCTTTGCGACATTTATCCCGAACGTGTGGAAAAAGCTCAAAAATATTTAGTTAAAGCCGGTCTTCCCAAAGCAGCCGAATATTCCGGTAGCGAAGATGCCTGGAAGAAATTGTGCGAACGGACTGACATCGACCTTGTATATATAGTAACCGACTGGAAAAATCACGCAGAAATGGGAGTTTATGCAATGGAGCAAGGCAAGCATGTAGCCATCGAGGTTCCGGCAGCCATGACTTTGGATGAAATATGGAAGTTGATCAATACTTCGGAAAGAACCCGTAAGCATTGCATGCAGCTGGAGAATTGCGTATACGACTTTTTTGAACTGACCACACTAAACATGGCTCATCAAGGAGTATTCGGAGAAATTCTGCATGCCGAAGGAGCTTATATCCATAATCTGGAAGATTTCTGGGGGCATTACTGGAACAATTGGCGCATGGATTATAACCGTAAATTTCGTGGAGACGTATATGCCACACATGGCATGGGGCCTGCTTGCCAACTGCTCGACATTCACCGCGGAGACCGTATGAAGACTCTTGTGTCCATGGACACAAAAGCCGTTAACGGTCCGGCATATATCAAAAACAAAACCGGAGAAGAGGTAAAAGACTTCCAGAACGGCGACCAAACCACCACAATGATACGTACGGAAAAAGGAAAGACTATGCTGATTCAGCACAATGTGATGACGCCTCGCCCTTACAGCCGTATGTATCAAGCAGTAGGAACTGATGGATTCGCTGACAAATATCCGATGGAGATGTATTGTCTTCGTCCGACTCAGGTAGATTCGGATATAGCACCCGACCACGAGAAACTGAACGCGCACGGTCCTGTAACAGAAGAAGTGAAAAAAGCTCTGATGGAAAAATACAAACACCCGATTCACCGTGAATTGGAAGAAACTGCCAAGAAAGTAGGTGGACACGGAGGAATGGACTATATAATGGATTACCGTTTAATATACTGTTTACGGAACGGATTGCCATTGGACATGGACGTATACGATTTAGCCGAATGGTGTTGCATGGCAGAGCTCAGCCGTATCTCTATCGAAAACGGTTCCGCTCCGGTAGAAGTACCTGATTTCACCCGCGGAGGATGGGAAAGAATCAAAGGATATAGACACGCCTTTGCTAATTAAGAACTTTTAAACATAGCCAACACAGATTGCCCGAATATTTTTACTTCTTTTGTAAAGATATTCGGATGATCTGTGTTTAGTGTGTGAAAATCTTATTAATCTTTATCGTCGGGGCGGCATAATAGTATGAAAACATACATCGGCAAAACCTCTAAGCAAGTTGTGTACAGGGAGGCTAAGGATTATATAACCATTGCTTTCGGGATGGTTTTGTATAGTATAGGATGGGTATTGTTCCTTCTCCCCAATGACATTACTACCGGTGGTGTACCCGGTATTGCTTCCATCATTTATTTTGCCACCGGCTCTCCTGTGCAATACAGCTACTTCGGCATCAATTTTTTCCTTTTAATTCTGGCTCTAAAAATATTAGGCTTCAAGTTCAGCATTAAAACAATCTTTGCGGTATTCACGCTGACTTTTTTTGTTTCAGTGATACAGGAAGTAACCAAAGGAACGCAGTTGCTCCAGAGTCAACCTTTCATGGCGTGTGTTTTAGGCGCATCTTTTTGCGGAGCCGGGGTAGGAACAGCCTTTTCGGCTAATGGGAGCACGGGAGGAACAGACATTATTGCGGCCATTATACATAAATATCGGGAAATAACACTCGGAAGGGTTATATTATTGTGCGATCTGGTAATTATCTCTTCCAGTTATTTCGTTTTAAAAGACTGGGAAAAGGTTGTATATGGATTTGTCACCCTTTATATTTGCAGTTTCGTAATAGACCAAGTGGTAAACAGTTCCCGACAGTCGGTTCAGTTTTTTATTATCAGCAACCAATGGGAAGAAATTGCCCGACATATAAATGAATATCCCAAGCGGGGAGTTACAATCATCAACGCAACCGGTTTCTACTCGGGTAAAGAACAAAAGATGATGTTCGTGCTGGCACGAAAACGAGAATCGGCAACGATTTTCAGACTAATAAAAGACATCGACCCACACGCCTTTGTATCACAAAGTGCCGTTATCGGTGTCTACGGTGAAGGATTCGACCGTATAAAAGTAAAGTAACAACCACCATAAATAAATAACATGAGAAAGAACATCTATCATGCCATCTTCGGCATACTGCTCTTCGGAAGTCTCACACTTCTTCCCCATGCTGCATACGCGCAGGCAGACAAAACACAAACGCCTTATTGGAAAGATGTACAAGTAGTAGCTGTCAATAAAGAATATCCGCGAACAGCATTCATGACATACGATAACCGGACAGACGCTCTTTCCGGCAGATACGAAAAGAGTAATTACTACAAGTTGCTTAACGGCACATGGAAATTCTATTATGCAGACAGCTACAAAGATCTCCCGGCCGGCATTACCGAAGCAAACACAAGTACAGCGAATTGGAATGACATAAAGGTTCCCGGAAACTGGGAAGTGCAAGGATACGGGACGGCTATTTACACCAATCACGGATATGAATTCCGCCCGAGGAACCCGCAGCCTCCCGCATTGCCGGAAGCGAATCCGGTAGGCGTTTACCGCCGTGATATCGAAATTCCTTCCGATTGGATGGATCGGGATATCTATCTGCATTTATCAGGAGCCAAATCGGGAGTATATGTATATATCAACGGAAAAGAAGCAGGATACAGCGAAGATTCGAAAAATCCCGCAGAGTTCCTGATCAATAAGTATGTCACGGCAGGAAAGAACGTACTGACACTGAAAATATTCCGTTGGAGTACAGGATCTTACTTGGAATGTCAGGACTTCTGGCGCATCAGCGGTATCGAACGGGATGTATATATATACTCTCAACCGAAAGCTTCAATCAAAGACTTCCGCGTCAAATCTACTTTGGACGACAGTTATCAAACAGGTGTCTTCTCGTTGGACATAGATTTACGCAACCGCCGGACGGATGCAAGTAATCTGACGGTAATTTACGAACTGCTAAACGCACAGGGAAAAGCCGTTTCTACCGAAGAAAAGGCGATGAACGTTCCCGCAGGCGAAGTGCGTACAGTCTCTTTCGGCAAAGAAATTCCCGAAGTACTCACATGGACTTCGGAACATCCGAATTTGTACAAGCTGATGATGACCATCAAAGAAAACGGCAGGGTAAGCGAAATCGTGCCTTTCAATGTAGGATTCCGCCGCATAGAAATTAAACCGATTGAACAAAAAGCAGCCAACGGTAAACCCTACGTTTGTCTGTTCATCAACGGGCAGCCTCTAAAATTAAAAGGGGTCAACGTACACGAACATAATCCGGAGACAGGACATTACGTGCCGGAGGAACTAATGAGACGTGACTTTGAATTGATGAAACAACACAATCTGAACACCGTTCGCTTGTGCCATTATCCGCAAGACCGCCGTTTCTATGAACTTTGCGATGAATACGGTTTGTATGTTTACGACGAAGCCAACATCGAAAGCCATGGAATGTATTACGATCTTCGCAAAGGCGGCACATTGGGCAACAATCCGGAATGGCTGAAAGCGCACATGGACCGCACGATCAACATGTTCGAACGCAATAAAAACTATCCTTCCGTGACATTCTGGTCGTTAGGAAACGAAGCAGGCAACGGATACAATTTCTATCAGACTTATATATGGGTGAAAGAAGCCGACAAGAATCTCATGAACCGCCCCGTGAACTACGAGCGCGCCCAATGGGAATGGAACTCGGATATGTATGTTCCCCAATACCCCGGAGCGGCTTGGCTTGAAAGCATAGGCAGAAACGGAAGCGACCGTCCGATAGTTCCATCCGAATATGCGCATGCCATGGGCAATTCTACCGGTAATATCTGGGGGCAATGGCAGGCGATTTATAAATACCCGAACCTGCAGGGCGGATATATCTGGGACTGGGTAGACCAGGGTATTCTGCAAAAAGACAAGAACGGAAGAGAGTATTGGGCTTACGGAGGCGATTTCGGAGTGAATGCTCCGAGCGACGGAAACTTCCTTTGCAACGGAATAGTAAACCCCGACCGTACTCCGCACCCTGCCATGGCTGAAGTGAAATATGTGCATCAGAATGTTGCCTTTGAAGCTATCGATGCCGGAAAGGGAGTATTCAGAATCACCAACCGATTCTATTTTACGAATCTGAATAAATACCGGATACACTACAACATATCGGCGAATGGAAAAACCGTTCGTAACGGAAAAGCCACACTGAACATCGCTCCTCAAACTTCGCAGGAGTTTACCGTACCGGTAAGCAATATGAAGGCGAAAGCAGGAACCGAATACTTTGTAAACTTCAGCGTTGTCACAGTAGAGCCGGAACCGTTGATTCCTGCAGGATTTGAAATCGCTTACGACCAATTCCGCCTACCTATTAACGCCGCAAAGACCGCTTACAAAACAGGAGGTCCCACGTTGAAAACCAATGTAGACGGTGACAATTTTGTTGTTTCTTCATCGAAAGTCAACTTTACATTTAACAAGAAGAGCGGATTGGTAACTTCGTACCGAGTAGACGGAACGGAATATTTTAAAGACGGATTCGGCATCCAGCCCAACTTCTGGCGCGGACCGACGGATAACGACTATGGCAACGGAACCCCGAAACGCCTGCAAGTATGGAAACAATCGAGCAAAAACTTCAGGGTGACAGACGTGCAAATGAGTACGGAAGACAAAGCCGTATTATTGAAAGCTACGTATCTCTTGACCGCAGGAAACCTGTATAACATAACTTATAAGATTTATCCGAACGGAGTGGTCAATGTAAAGGTGCAGTTTACTTCCACCGATATGCTCGCTGCTGAAACAGCTGTTTCGGAAGCCACCCGCACGGCAACATTCACTCCGGGCAACGAAGAGGCACGAAAAGCCACATCGAAGCTGGAAGTTCCGCGTATCGGCGTTCGTTTCCGCCTGCCGGCTTCCATGAATCAGGTGGAATATTTTGGACGCGGACCGGAAGAGAATTACATCGACCGCAACCACGGAACACTGGTGGGTATTTATAAAACAACGGCAGACCGGATGTACTTCAACTATGTACGTCCTCAGGAAAATGGCCACCGCACAGACACGCGTTGGCTGACTTTAAGCCAGGCAAAGGGCGGAGGGCTTGCCGTTGTAGCCGACAGTATCATCGGCTTTAACGCCCTGCGCAATTCCATTGAAGATTTTGATTCGGAGGAGGCTCTTCCACATCCTTACCAATGGAACAACTTTACCCCCGCAGAAATAGCCAACCGCAATGAAGAAGCTGCACGCAACGTGATGAGAAGAATGCATCACACCAACGACATCATACCGAGAGACTTCGTAGAAGTATGTGTCGACATGAAGCAACAAGGCGTAGGCGGATACGACAGTTGGGGATCACGTCCGGAACCGATGTATCAGATTCCCGCCAACCGCGAATACAACTGGGGATTCACGTTAATGCCCGTACGCTCTTCAGCACAGGCAAACGAAGCAATTAAATATAATTACTAACCACTTTTAAAATATAAAGAAAACTTTCATGAAAGATTTATCAAACATTGTAGCTAAGTTCAACATTAAGGGTACGGTAGATAAGATCCAACCTTTAGGCTCCGGGCTTATCAACGATACGTACAAAGTACAGACTTGCGAAAAAGACGCACCCGACTATGTATTGCAACGCATCAATCATGCCATCTTCCAAAATGTAGAAATGCTCCAATCCAATATCTCGGCTGTAACCCGCCATATCAGGAAGAAACTGACGGAAGCAGGCGAACAGGATATCGACCGCAAAGTGCTTACCTTCCTTGAGACAGCGGAAGGGAAAACGTATTGGTTCGACGGAGAAAGCTATTGGCGTGTAATGGTATTCATTCCTCGTGCAAAAACATACGAAGCGGTGACTCCGGAATATTCGCGATATGCCGGAGAAGCTTTCGGACATTTTCAGGCAATGCTGGCAGACATCCCCGAAACGCTGGGTGAAACTATTCCCGATTTCCACAACATGGAGTTCCGCCTGAAGCAATTGCGCGACGCGGTGGCTTCGAACGCCGCAGGAAGAGTGGCAGAAGTTCAATACTACCTGGACGAAATAGAGAAAAGAGCGGATGAAATGTGCAAAGCCGAGCGCTTGCACCGGGAAGGCAAACTGCCTAAACGTGTTTGCCATTGCGACACGAAAGTGAACAACATGATGTTCGACGAAGACGGCAAGGTGCTTTGCGTCATCGATCTGGATACGGTAATGCCGAGCTTCATCTTTTCCGACTACGGAGACTTCCTTCGTACGGGCGCCAACACCGGAGATGAGGACGATAAAGACCTGAACCGCGTGAATTTCAACATGGAGATTTTCAAGGCTTTCACCGAAGGATATCTGAAAGGAGCCCAATCGTTTCTGACTCCCATTGAGATTGAAAATCTTCCTTACGCTGCCGCATTGTTCCCATACATGCAATGTGTACGGTTCCTTGCCGATTATATCAACGGTGACACTTATTACAAGATCAAGTACCCCGAACACAATCTGGTTCGTACCAAAGCTCAGTTCAAACTACTGCAAAGCGTAGAAGAGCATACTCCGGAAATGGTAGCATTCATACAAGAATGCCTGAAGAAATAAGAGCCGGTCAGAGAAGGACGGTTTTCTTTTGGAAAGAGCCGTCTTTCCATTCATACACTATAGGGCGGCGGAGAAACGGTTTCAGTTTCTCCGCCGTTTCTTTTACCATATAGTCAAATACGGGTTGCACCGTCAGTTCCGTATTCTCCTTATTCAACAGCACCTTCACCAACGGGATATCGGCAGAACGACGCGAAGTCTCGAAAAGTTGGCTTTGGAGAGAATCGGGACGATTGAAAAAATCGTCCATCGCCGGAAGAACAATAAACGATGAAGCCGGAAGAGACTTCCAGTCGGACGTATAGAAACGGACGGTACTATCGCAAGCAGGCGCGCAGGCAGTGGATACGGTGCAAATCACACGAACGGAATCGTTTACGGGCAACACCTTCATTTGCCAGGAAGTTTGTGCGGACAACTGCATGCAAATGTAGTCTTTCCCCAGTTCGGTCATTTCCGACTTTCCTCCGAAGCGATTGTCTACCTCCGCTTTCATTTTACTTTCCAGAAAGTCGATGCAGTCTGCCCGGTTTACCGAAGTAAGTAAAGGCAGCAGCGAATCGGGCATATTTACAAACAGCGTTTTGGCCTCTTGCGCACGAAGAGGGGTTAAAAAGAAGAAACCTAACGCCACACTCAGTATAAAAGATAAAGACAATTTTCTTTCCATATTTATTCTTATTTTATCCGCACACAAGACAGAACGTCGCTCTCTTTCCGCCTTTTTACCGGCACGTATTTTCTTTCGTGCCTGCTGCTCCGGCGGTTGCGTGCGTTATCGCCGATGATTTGCACGTGCAAATATACATGATAACCTTGAGTTATAAGTATATTCGGCAAAAACATTTTTCTTTTTGGGAGAGAACATGCCGGATTGAAAGGGAAATACAGGTCTTAAACCATATGGGAGTGAGAAAATTTTCCCAAAGGAAGCAACAGGAAGCGGGCAGGAATGAAAGTACGTTAAGTAAGAGGAGTGTCTACACAGGAAGAAAGCAGGACTGTAGAGGGGCAGGAATGAAAGAGTGTTAAGTAAGAAGACTTCACCGGGCACTTCACTCGGGAGCCGAAAACAGGTAGAAGTGGAAGTGTGTTGAACAAGACGAACAATCGCTAAGGTCTTGGGCAAATAAGTTTACAACGTATAAATAGAAGTTGTGTTAAAGAAGATGCTTAATAAAAGGAAAGGCGAAGAGAAACCACACCGCCGCCAAAAGAGAACGGTGCAAGATTACGTTCTCTCCTCCTTTCTATTTGGTTCCCAAGTATAAAAATATCATCCCGATCAGCACCAGAGCCAAGTCGACGGCTTTGCTCCTCAAATTTTTCTCGCGGAAAAGCAAAGCTCCGAAGAGGAAAGAGACGATGACGCTTCCGCGGCGAATCATGGAGACAATGGAGATCATCGAATCGTCGTGGCTCAAGGCGTAGAAATAAGCGAAATCGGCGGCGGAGAGAAAAATCGAGATGAAAACAATCGCCCAACTCCAGCGGAAAGGCGTGGTGGTTCTTCTTCTCGGCCACCAAAGCATCAACAGGATGGGACACATGATGAATACCTGATACACGTTGTACCACGATTGCACCAACATGGGGTTGAGTTGTTTCATCAGGTATTTGTCGTACAATCCGCTCGCGGCTCCCATCACCGCCGCAAGCACGATGAAGAAAATCCATTTGTCGCGCCTGAAATCAATTCCCTCTTTCTTTCCCGAACGGCTCAGCAGGAAGAAAGAGGCGACGGCCAAGACCACACCCGTCCATTGATAAAGGTTTAGCCGTTCGCCGAAAAGCAGCATCGCCCCCACCAGCACCATTACCGGGCGGGTGGCGTTTATCGGCCCGACGATGGTAATGGGCAGATGTTTCATTCCGAAATAACCGCATATCCACGAAGAAAGCACGATGAACGACTTCAGAAGGATATATTTATGCTCTTCCCACCCGGCTGCGGGAACATGAAATATCGTTCTTTCCAGCACGGAACCCTCACCGGCGGAGAGCAAAATAAAAGGAATAAAGATGAAACTTGAGAAAAGCGTGTTGAGGAAAAGTACCGGAAGCACGGCGTTGTCTCGCAGCGAATATTTCTTGAAAACGTCATAGAATCCGAGCAGTGTAGCGGAAAGGAAAGCTAACAGTAACCACATAATGCGATATTAAAAGTCTTTAGTTGAAGATGAAATCAAACCGACGGCTCTCCCGCCATCAGTCCGCAAAAATATCCTGCGGATATGCCACATCGACGAGAAACAAGGCTTGCCCCGGTGCGGAAGTGCCCGCTTTACAACGGTCTTTCTGCTCAATGATGCGGCGGAAACCGTCGACAGAGAGCTTTCCGCGCCCTACTTCGACCAGAGTACCGACGATGGCGCGCACCATGTTCCGCAGAAAACGGTCGGCACGTATCGTAAACACCCAAGTGATATCATCTTCCTGCGTCCATTCGGCATGGGTGATCCGGCAGATATTCGTCTTCACATCAGTGTGCAGTTTGCTGAAACTCGTGAAATCGGAATATTCCAACAACGTGCGCGCAGCCTCGTTCATCCGGTCGTAGTCCAACCGGCTGTGGATCCTCCAACGGTATTGGCGGTTGAAAGGGTATTTGGCTGAAACGATATAATACTTGTAAGTGCGCTCCACGGCATCGAAACGGGCGTGCGCGCCGGGCTTCACCCGTCGGATACGGAAAACGGAAATATCGGGGGGCAACAAACGGTTCAGCTTATCCGCCACCGCGTCAGGCTCCAAAGACAGGCCGCAATCGAAATGAGCCACCATCAGAGACGCGTGTACTCCCGCGTCGGTACGTCCGGCTCCCACCACTTCGATGTCTTCCCGCAGGAAGGTGGCCAACGCTTTCATGAGGCATTCCTGCACGCTGATACCGTTGGGTTGAACCTGCCAACCGTGGTAACGGGTGCCGTCGTAAGCCAAATAGATGAAATATCTTTGCACGAAATCTTTCTTTTTTAGATTTTGACTGCAAAAATAATCATTTTTTCATTCAGAAACTCGAATAATCAAATTTTCCGGTTTCGAACCGGCGCAGAGAACATTCCGTATTCTTTACGGCAAGCAAGCATTTTATACGATGCCGGAAAGCAACGTTTGCCGAAAAACGTTCGGGTTCTTTTACGCTCCTTACGCAATAAACATTATCTTTGCAGACAAAACATAAACTTGTGGCAATGAATCACCGCATACCTCGTTACTCACTCTTTTTCTTCCTGATTGCCGGGTGCATCGCCTTCGCGGCAAGCTGCAAAAAGAAAGACATGTCGCTGAAACTGAATCATCCGCGCAATATCCGGGGCGTAATCAGCTACAAGCGTTCGTTCCCGGACATGAACGAAAAGCACCTGAACGTGGCGCAGGCCATCGGCATCCGCCCCTTGGCCGATCGCAAGGAAGCCGCCCGGATGAAAGGAAAGCTGGTGCATATCACGGGCAACCCATATTACGAAGTGGACTCGCTGACGCACTCCATCCCCTATCTCATACCGCGCGCCGGAGCGCTTCTCGATACCATCGGCGCGCGCTTCATCGACTCCTTAGACGCGAAGGGGCTCAATCCAAACCGGATAATCGTGACTTCCGTACTGCGCACCAAAGAGGATGTAAAGCGCCTGCGCCGCCGGAATGTGAATTCATCGGAAAATTCGGCACACTGTTACGGCGCGACTTTCGATGTTAGTTGGAAGCGGTTCAAGAAAATAGAAGATGAAGACGGTCGCCCCACACAGGATGTCGGCCCCGATACGCTGAAGCTCGTCCTTTCGGAAGTGCTGCGAGATTTGCGGCAGGCAGGCAAATGCTACATAAAATACGAATTGAAGCAAGGGTGCTTCCACATCACGGCCCGGTAATTTTACGGCAAGTGTTTTTCACGGAGGCATATCCCGGCGAATGGAACAGAGGCTCTGCTCAGGCGGAACAGAAGCTCTGCCGGAATGAAACAGAGGCTCTGCCGGAGCGAAACAGAGGCTCTGCCGGAACGAAACAGAGGCTCTGCCGGAATCAAACAGAAGCTCGCTAAGAAGAAACCCTAAGCTCCTCCCCGGCAAAGCACTGCCGCAAAGTAGCGGAAACGCACCGCACGTCATACACAAACACTATTTTGGAAACGCAATCTGCAAAATTCCGTCTCCAAAGTCTAAGAATACGAAAACGATTCACTAAATTTGCAGAAACTTTTCTTTAATACAACTCAATGATAGAAAAACTGATAGTCCTTGAAGATATCGACCCCGTTATCTTCTATGGAGTGAACAACACCAACATACAATTGATAAAGGCTTTATACCCGAAGCTGCGCATCGTTGCACGCGGAAATGTAATCAAAGTGCTGGGCGATGAGGAAGAGATGTGCGCCTTCGAAGAAAATATCACCAAGCTGGAAAAGTACTGTGCCGAATACAACTCGCTGAAAGAGGAGGTAATCATCGACATCATCAAGGGAAATACGCCGCAGGCGGAGCAAAGCGGAAACGTCATCGTGTTCAGTGTCACAGGCAAACCCATCATTCCCCGAAGCGAGAACCAGATGAAACTGGTGGAAGGATTCGCCAAGAACGACTTGCTGTTCGCCATCGGTCCCGCCGGTTCGGGAAAGACATATACCGCAATCGCTCTCGCGGTACGCGCACTGAAGAACAAAGAAATCAAAAAGATTATCCTCTCACGTCCCGCCGTCGAAGCCGGAGAAAAACTCGGTTTCCTTCCCGGCGACATGAAAGAAAAGATAGACCCGTACCTGCAACCGCTTTACGACGCGCTGCAAGACATGATTCCCGCCGCCAAGCTGAAAGAATATATGGAACTCAACATTATCCAGATAGCTCCGCTGGCTTTTATGAGAGGACGCACGCTGAACGATGCTGTAGTCATTCTGGACGAAGCGCAGAACACCACTACGCAACAAATCAAGATGTTTCTCACCCGCATGGGAATGAATACGAAGATGATCATAACGGGAGACATGACGCAAATCGACCTCCCCACCTCTCAAACGTCGGGTCTGATACAGGCGCTGCGCATCCTGAAAGGAGTGAAAGGCATCGGATTCGTGGAACTGGGGAAAAAAGACATCGTGCGCCACAAGCTTGTGGAACGCATCGTAGACGCTTACGAGAAATTCGACAAAGAGGTGAAAGCGGCGAAAGAGGCAGCGAAGAGCACGGCACAAAGCGATGCGGAGCCGCGCAAAGCGGACGGGAAAGAGAAACGGAACGAAACGGAGCGGAAGGATGTTTCCGAAGGCGGTGGCAAACGCGAAAAACCGCAGCAGGAGAATCCGGCGCCGGAAGCTGCAAAGAGCCGAAACAACAAATCAGAAAAACCGTCTAACAATAAATAAAGATGAAAGCATTAACAAAAACAGATTTCAACTTTCCGGGACAGAAAAGCGTATATCACGGAAAAGTGCGCGATGTGTACAACATCAACGGTGAGAAACTCGTCATGGTGGCAACCGACCGTATTTCGGCGTTCGACGTGGTGCTACCCGAAGGCATTCCATACAAAGGACAGATGCTGAATCAGATTGCGGCGAAGTTTCTCGACGCCACGACAGACATCTGCCCGAACTGGAAGCTGGCTACTCCCGACCCGATGGTGACGGTCGGCGTTTTGTGCGAAGGGTTCCCGGTAGAGATGATCGTGCGCGGATACCTGTGCGGAAGCGCGTGGAGAGCGTATAAGAACGGGGCGCGCGAAATTTGCGGCGTTAAGTTGCCCGAAGGCATGCGCGAGAACCAGAAGTTCCCCGAACCTATCGTTACACCCACCACCAAAGCCGAAATGGGACTGCACGATGAAGACATCTCGAAAGAGGAAATCCTCAGACAAGGCTTGGCTACTCCCGAAGAGTACGCCACTTTAGAGAAATACACGCTGGCGCTTTTCAAACGCGGAACGGAGATTGCCGCCGGGCGGGGACTGATTCTCGTAGATACGAAATATGAATTCGGCAAGCACAACGGAACCATCTACCTGATGGATGAGATTCATACTCCCGACTCCAGCCGCTATTTTTATGCCGACGGCTACCGCGAACGCTTCGAAAAAGGCGAACCGCAGAAGCAGCTTTCGAAGGAGTTTGTCCGCGAATGGCTGATGGAAAACGGATTCCAGGGGAAAGAAGGGCAGCAGGTTCCCGAAATGACTCCGGCCATTGTGCAAAGCATCAGCGAACGATACATCGAGCTGTTCGAGAACATTACCGGCGAGAAGTTTGTAAAAGAAGACACGGGAAACATCGCCGAACGGATAGAGAAAAACGTTCTGCAATACTTGAAATAAACGTAAGCGGCAACCATGGATTACCCGCAACAACATATCAAGCCTTACGACAAAGAGGGCAAAAAGAGCGAGCAAGTGGAACGGATGTTCGACAACATCGCACGAACTTACGACAGACTGAATCATGCCTTGTCATTAGGCATCGACCGCCGCTGGCGCCGCAAAGCCATCGCATGGCTCCGCCCCTTCCGCCCGCAACGCGTCATGGACGCGGCTACCGGAACGGGCGACTTCGCCATCCTTGCCTGTCGCAAGCTGCGCCCCCGGCAACTGATAGCCACAGACATTTCGGAAGGCATGATGAACGTGGGGCGCCAAAAGGCGAAGGAGCAAGGTCTGGCGGATACAATATCGTTCGTCCGCGAAGATTGCACTTCCCTTTCTTTTGCCGATAACGAGTTCGATGCCGTTACCGTGGCGTTCGGGATACGTAACTTTGAAGATCTGGACCAAGGTCTTTCGGAGATGTGCCGCGTGCTGAAACCGGGGGGGCATCTGGTTATCTTAGAGCTCACCACCCCCGACCGTTTCCCGATGAAGCAACTGTTCGCGATTTACTCGAAGGCTGTGATTCCGCTGTTGGGTAAAATTCTCTCTAAAGACAAGAGTGCGTATCATTATCTGCCGGACACGATCAAGGTGTTCCCCCAAGGGGAAATCATGAAAGAAGTAATCGGCAAAGCCGGGTTCAGGGAAGTGAATTTCCGGCGGCTCACCGGTGGCATCTGCACTCTTTATACGGCTACTAAGTAACAGACAACCAGCAAATCGGCCGAAGGAGACAAAATATCCCGCCGTTTGCGCAACCACTAAGACGATGGATAAATACGGTTTAATAGGGTATCCCCTGAGGCATTCGTTCTCTATCGGATACTTCAACGAGAAATTCAATTCCGAAAGAATCGACGCGGAGTACGTGAACTTCGAGATTCCCCGCATCGAAGATTTCATGAAAGTAATCGAAGATAATCCCGACCTGCGGGGGCTGAACGTCACCATCCCGTACAAGGAGCAGGTGATTCCTTTTCTCGACGGGCTCGATCCGGACACTGCCGAAATAGGAGCCGTCAATGTAATTAAACTCATCCGCGAACCGAAAAAGAAAGCAAGGCTGGTCGGTTATAATTCAGACATTATCGGATTTGTCCAGTCTATCCAGCCGCTATTGCTGCCTCATCATAAGAAAGCGCTGATTCTGGGAACGGGCGGAGCTGCCAAAGCGGTTTTCCACGGACTGAAAAAACTGGGCATCGAAAGCACGTTCGTCTCTCGCACGCAGAAAACGGAAAAGACGCTGACCTACGAGGAACTGACTCCCGAAATCGTACAGGAGCATACCGTCATCGTCAATTGCACGCCGGTAGGCATGTATCCCAAAGTGGATTTCTGTCCCGACATTCCTTACGAGCACCTCACACCGAGCCATTTGCTGTACGATTTGCTCTACAATCCCAATACCACGCTTTTCATGAAGAAGGGAGAAGCCAAGGGGGCTGTCACTAAAAACGGGCTGGAAATGCTTTTGCTACAGGCTTTCGCAGCTTGGGAAATCTGGCAAAAATAAAAAGAAAGGAGACGGAATGAGAAAGAAATCGCGGAAATCGCTCTTGAAATTTATACTAAGTCTGTCGGTTATCGTACTGATATTTGTGGGCGGGGGAAGCTGGTACCTGATTCGGTATGCGCTGACGCCCTCCCGGCAAATCAAGCAAAAGAACGATTCTACCGACTTGTTCATGGCCGAACGCTATCCGTTTTACAAGTCATGGACAGACAGCCTGAAGCAAGCCGAAGCGTTGCGCGATACGTTCATCACCAACAAAGAGGGTATCCGGCTGCATGCATACTATGTGCGCGCGGCACGCCCCACGCGCAACACAGCCGTCATTGTGCACGGATATACGGACAATGCCATGCGCATGATGATGATCGGCTATCTGTACAGCCGCGATTTAGGGTTCAACATCCTGCTTCCCGAGTTGCAATATCACGGAGCAAGCGGCGGGAATGCCATCCAAATGGGATGGAAAGACCGGTTGGATGTAATGGAATGGATGGATGTGGCCGACCGCCTGTATGGCCCGGACACGAAGATGGTGGTACACGGTATTTCGATGGGAGCGGCTACGACGATGATGGTATCGGGTGAGCGGCAGCCTCTTTACGTAAAGGCTTATGTGGAAGATTGCGGCTATACCGACGTGTGGGATCAGTTTGCCAAAGAGCTGGACGAAGGTTTCCGCCTCCCCCCTTTCCCCCTCCTCCACACGGCAAGCCGGCTGTGCGATATCTTATACGGATGGAACTTTAAAGAGGCTTCGGCGCTGAAGCAGGTCGCCCGATGTAAGCTTCCCATGCTTTTCATACACGGCGACAAGGACAGGTACGTCCCCACTCGGATGGTATATCCGCTGTACGAAGCCAAATGCGAACCGAAAGAACTCTGGATTGTCCCCGGAGCCGCGCATGCGGTTTCCTATCAGGAAAACCCCGAAGAATATACCCGCAAAGTGCGCGGCTTTATCGATCGCCACGTCCGATGATGCCGAATAACACAAGGAGTATGGAACGAGTTTCCGAAAAGTTGCTATATTTGCAAAAGTAAACGAATTCGTATGAAATCAATCCTCACTCTGATATGTGCCGTTTTCCTGTGGTTTCCCTTACAGGCAAAGGAGAAAATATATACGGTAGACAATCTTCCGAAGGTTCATCTGCAAAACAAAATGAAATATGTGTGCAACCCCGAAGGAATTCTTTCGCAAGCGGCCTGCGACACGATAGATGCCCGGCTTTACGCATTGGAGCGACAAACAGGGATCGAGACCGTAGTGGCGGTAGTTCCTTCCATCGGGGAAGCGGAATGTTTCGATTTCTCTCACGAACTGCTGAACCGGTGGGGAGTGGGGAAAAAAGGGAAAGACAACGGGCTGGTCATCCTGCTGGTGACCGATCAGCGGTGTATCCAGTTCTATACCGGATACGGGCTTGAGGGGATTCTCCCCGACGCCATCTGCAAAAGAATCCAGACACAATACATGATTCCTTATCTGAAAGACAAGAAATGGGACGAAGGAATGGTGGCGGGAGTCGTAGCTACCTGCGGTCGTCTCGACGGTTCGATGGAAAACGATACGGAAAACGAATCGGAGGACGGCGCAATGGGCATCATTCTCATCGTATTCGGATTCATGGCCATAGCTATAGGCGTTTCGTTATTCGCCGCATGGAAGGAAAGCCGCTGCCCCAACTGCGGAAAACACCGGTTGCAGAGAAGCGGTTCGCGAATCGTTTCGCGCAGCAACGGAATAAAGGCGGAGGACATCACATATACGTGCGGCAATTGCGGGCATACGATCGTCCGACGTCGGCAAACCTATGACAGTAATTACCGGGGCGGAGGCGGAGGACCTTTCATCGGAGGTTTGGGAGGAGGAAGCTTCGGTGGCGGGCGAGGATTCGGCGGTGGAAGTTTCGGTGGAGGAATGGGCGGAGGCGGAGGTGCCGGCTCACGATTTTAAACGGACAGAAAATATAAAAGGGAAACTTCGCAATAGAAACGGCGGGAATAAAAAAAGAACAAATCTTTATCACACTATATCATTAAAAAAACGATGAACGAGTAGAAACTATAAAGCAAAAGAATTATGAAAAAGTCAACTATTATCTTTTTAGTCGTAGCAGGTGTTTTGGTTATCTGGGCTATCAGCGCTTACAACGGATTGGTAACCATGGAAGAGAAAGTAAGCAACCAGTGGGCGAATGTAGAAACACAGTATCAGCGCCGGGCCGACTTGATACCCAATCTCGTGAACACGGTGAAAGGATATGCCGCACACGAGAAATCGACACTGGAAGGCGTGATAGAAGCTCGCAGCAAAGCCACGCAAATCAAAGTGGAAGCTAAAGACCTGACACCGGAAAAGCTGGCGGAATACCAGAAAGCTCAGGGAGAGGTGACATCGGCATTGGGCAAACTGCTTGCCGTGAGCGAAAGGTATCCCGACCTGAAGGCCAACCAAAACTTCCTCGAATTGCAAGCACAGTTGGAAGGTACGGAAAACCGCATCACTGTAGCCCGCAAAAACTTCAACGATACCGCCAAAGAGTATAACACAGCCGTCCGCCGTTTCCCGAAAAACATCTTTGCGGGTATCTTCGGATTCGACAAGAAGGCTTATTTCGAAGCGGAAGCCGGATCGGAAAAAGCGCCTAAAGTAGAGTTTTAAACGATAATCTGTGTCGATGGACTGAGAGGTTTTGCCGGAAAAAAGTTTTTAAAGCAGAACCCTAAGGCATCGGCTCGAAGAATATTCTTTTTCCTGTAACATCCCCTCCTGTTATTTTCTGCGACATTACTACCGATTTCTGAGATAAACCGGCACGATGCGAAGAAAACGACAGGAGGGGATGTAGTATATGGCATATTGCATCTGCCTAAGAAAGCTGTCGCGTTTGCGTAAGAAAAAAATTCCGCGTTCGTTCGAATACGAAAAATCTCTTAGGGAAATACGGTCTTTTCAGGCAATAACCTTTTATCGTTTATGGGAGAAATAAGCGTAAATCTCCCGAAAACGAGTATCGCGAGTAAAGGCAATATGAGTCGGTTGAAAGAAATTAATACCACTGAATATTGCTTTGCGTCTGGCTGCGTTGCTCGTATTTCAAATCTTGCAGAATGCTTGCATTGGCGCGAATCATCACATTGTAGTATTTCCAGCGTCCGAACGGGGAAAGGCTGGCGGAAAGATTGAAGCAGTGCAAGTCGCGGGAAATGGTGCAGGAGGTCTGAGTAATCTCTTTCGCCTGAAAGTCATATCCCGAGCTGAACGAGATCGACCATTTGTTTGAGATCTTCACATTACCGTTTGCATTGATATTGTGCGTATAAGTATAAGGATACCTCATTGAATGTCGGTTGATAGGCTTCGAATGGTCTTCACGGATATTGAACGAATAACTGACATTCAATGACCAGGGCATCTTGAAAGCCTGGTAGCCGTCCGGATCAGATTCCGCCTTCTTGACCTTTTTAGTCTTTACCTCTTCCTCCTTGTACTCATCCTCCGATTCGTCGTCTTCCTCTCCGGGTTTCTTTTTGGTTTTCTCCTCCTCTTCTTTCGGGCCGAACCACTTTTTCCAGGTATCGTTGTTGAAAGTATAGCTGAACGAAGAGCCATATCCTTGGAATCGTCCGAATCGTCCGTACGACCACTCGGTACGGTTGCTCGTCACCACATTCCCGTTCTTGTCGAAAGCATAAGCGTATGTAGCGAATGAGGCGTTCATACTAAAGGTATAGTTATTTGGCAGCTTCAATCGAAGATTCATGCTCAAGTCACTCCACGGTCTTTCTTTGGCTGCCATATTATAAGACATGCTGGCCCCCAACTCGTCGATCAGACTTACCTTTTGAATCGAGTCGTTCTTGTCTTTATACTTCATCTCCAGATTGTTCGAAACCGAGAAGCTGACCGTCCCCGAGCCCTCGCGTGAGGGAACTCCGTAAGGTTGCCCGCTGAAAGGAGAGTAGTATTGCGTCATGCCGTTGTTGTCGGTATACTCTTTCCAGTATTTGCTAAAGCTCGGCGCGCCGCTGAGGCTTACCTGCGGAGTGAACACATGGCGGATCTGCATCTCTTTCTTTTTCATGAAAAGAGGCTTGTACATACCGTATAGTTTGGTGCTCATGCTCAGGCTTGCCGAATAATTCGCTACCCGGTAAAAACCGTTGATCGTATCTTTCAAGGCAGGATCCAAAGCGTTTTTCTCGGGATTGTAAGTCTGATTAACCTTACGGGTGTACCAGCGTTCCGTGTAATTCACCGAAGGAGACAACTGGATATACTTCAGCAAAGTGAACGTGGCGCTGACGGGAATATTATGGTTCATCGAGTGCTCCCAATCACTGATTCCGGCTTTAAAGAGCCGATCGTCTTTGGTGCGGATGCTATTCGTAAAACGTCCGGAGTAACTCACCGAGATCTTTTCATACCAACGTTCCGCTCCTGCCGCTTTCTTGCGTTTGAAAGGGAACAGGCGATTCAGTGTGATATTCAAGTCGGGCAAGGTGACCGCTATAGATGAATCGCGCATGGTCTGCGCAATATTACTGGTTCCCGAAAGCGTCAGCCCGATATCGGGGAAGCTGCGGGAATAACTGATGCTCGATGTTTTTGTGTTTTGAGTCATCGCCTGAGCGTTGTACAAGTTGCCGATGTTGGAACGCTCGTAACTGCTGGTCGAAAAGTTCACACTGGCGGAAAAAGTAGTGTTGGGGCTTGCCTTCGGATCCTGCCTATGGCTCCATACTACCTTGAAGTCTTTCGCCACGGCATAATCGGGCATACCTTTATCACCGGTCTTGGTCACCTGATAATCGGCTTGCACCATTCCCGAATATTTGTATCTTCTGTTGTAATTGGTCAGTCCGGATAATCTCCAGGAACCTTTCGTAAAAATATCTCCCGTAAACTTCAGGTCCATCATGTCGCTGATGGCGAAATAGTATCCCCCTTCCGCCAATCCGAACCCGCGGTTGGAGTCGTCCATGTAAGTGGGCATAATGAATCCCGAAGAATAGCTGCTGGAAAAAGGAAAGAAGAAAAAAGGCACGGCTATAGGCAAAGGGACGTCTTCGACAACAAGATAAGCGGGTCCCGTCACCACATTTTTTTTGGGCCGGACTTTCGCCTTTGTGAGTTGCATATAAAAGTGAGGATGATCGTGATGGTCGCAAGTGGTGTAGCGTCCATCCTCCATGAATATTTCGTCATTAGCTCCTTTCTTTGCCTTTTTACCGGTGACGTAACCCTCGCCCTGCTGAGTCACGATGTCACTGATCCCCGCTTTCTTACTCTTGAAGTTGTAACTTATCAATTTCGTATCATACGACGTATCTCCGTCTTTAAACACCGGCTTTCCCTTGATTACTCCGGTAGAGTCTTCTATCCCGTAAGCATGCACTGTGCTGCTGTCGAGGTTCATCGAAATCACTTCGGCTGCCAGCTCTATCTTCTGATAGTTTACCTTTCCGCTTCCATACAGTGTAGCGGTCCCCCCGAGAGTAAAGACCATAGAGTCGGTGGATTCGTAGATAACGGGAGCTTCAAGCGGCTGTTTCTTAGAAAAGGGAGTAACGGAGTCAATGCGCAATGTGTCCGATTTAGCCGTCGGGGTTCTTGAAAGAGAATCCTTTTGCGCGGCATCGGAGCCTGTCACTCTTCTTCTCGGTCGCTGAGATGCGGCCTTATCGGGAAGAAACAACAAAACAAATAACAGTATAAATGATGTAAGTATTTTCGCTTTCAACGACGTCATTAACTCATAAGTTTACGCTTGAAGTGGCAAAAGTACACAATCTTCACCAATAATACGTGAGAACCTGTGTTATTTAATTATTTTTTAGTGCTATAGAAACAGCGAGCACCACCTGTCGAAACGGGCTAATCCTTCCTCTCCGTACCGTTCGATACTTTTCCGTGCGTGAGCTACTGTCTTTTCCCTGTCGAGATGTGTTTTCGAAAAGAACTTATCGGCAAAACAAATCAGCTGTTCTTCCAAACTCACAGGAAGCATTTCCCGGTGAGGTACGGGCAGTTCTTGCTGAATAATCTCCTTCAGCGACAGTCCTGCTCCCGTATGCCGTTCGCAAACAAGCGCATGGCGATACAGTCCCTCCTCACGCAGCAAATCGGCCCCTAAATATCCGTGGCAAATATACGGGTAAGTGCCCTCACAATGTATGCCCGGAGCGTGAGTTCGGAATATACCGATATCGTGGAGCAAGGCGGCTTCTTCGACAAAGCGGCGGTCGAAAGCAAGTTCGGGATGCGCTTCCGCCATCGACAGTGCTTTCCGGGCTACAGCAGCACTGTGCGCTACTAAAATATGTTTCAATTCATTCTCTTGCGGGTAATACTTGTCAATCAGTTGAACCGGACTCATTTTATCGTTTATTTTTCGTATACATAAATGAACATTCCAATCACTTCAATGAATATTCTTTGCAATATTACTAAAATTTACGATATTCACCCCCAACAGTTCTCATTATTATCTGTTTGCACGAAACTCTTTTCTTTTTTTCCAGCGCTCAACTCCTTCACAAAACTTCTTCGCTTTCCGCCCTTTCAACCAAGGCTGCTCCAATATTTCAGGAATATGGCGGGCATTATCTATCACCCGAACAGGGGCGGAAGCTGTTTTTATAATCTCCACATCGTCATACAAAGAGTTATCTTCTAAAAAGGCTTTCATGCGGAGCGTATCACCTTTCACATCAATCATTTGGTAGAAACGGTGATTCGTACCAAAGTGGTCATATTTGTCGTTAAATCTTAAACGGTATTCCTTAGGCGAAGCATGACTTACCAGATAGATCGGTACAGTCATTTCTCCATTCTTTTTCTTGTTTGTCATACGGGCATAATTGTGTTCATGTCCCTGAAGCACCAAGTCAACCCCGTACTCCCGAAGCAACGAATCGAACATCCAGCGCACCGGAAGATTGTTCATTTTCCCTTTAATGGAATATACCGGATGATGAAACATCACTATTTTCCACTTTTTATCCGAAGCTTTCAGCGTTTTTTTCAACCACTCTCGTTGTGAGAACAAAAACCAAGCATCTCGATTACTGTCGAGTGTAATAATAGTAGCGTCTTTATAATCTATCGCATACACATTATTCCGCTTGTAACGCGAATCGAGAAGATAAGAAAAAGCATACGCGAACCGCTTTTCCATAACACGTGTCAAACCTTTAATATATTCATGATTGCCGGGAGAAACCATTACAGGTTTGCAAGGAGCAATCGAATCTATACTTTGGTAGGCTTCCTCCCAATAGCAATTCATCGGACGTTCCACAAAATCGCCGGCAAACATGTAGAAGTCGGTATCGGGATAACGATGGCGTATATTTTCCATAAACTCGCGTGTTTTACCACGCAATGTATCTTGCACGTCTCCGATAAAGGCAAAAGAAAAATAATCTGTCGAGTCGGGCTGTGTAGAGAAAGAATACCATTTGGAAACATCAGAATCATTCCAAACCCTGTAAGCGTATGAAGCTCCATACGCAAGTTTCCCGAATTTCGCCCAATTGGCATAACAAAAGCCGCCCAATGTCCTGAAGAATTTGGAATATCCATCCACCCAAACGGTATCTCCCGATCCGACTTTCGTATATTCCAATTTTGCCTGTTTCGAGACGCCGCCGCATACCCAACTGACATTACGAGAAAGTTCGCCATCATTTCCAAAAGTAAGAAGCACACGTTGCGGTTCGTCAGTGAGCACATAGCGTATCTCAGGAAGATTTTCGAACCATGCCTTCCATCTTTTTTTACAAATAGCGACACTAACTATCAGCAAAAGCAAGATTATTCCCCCAATTATTTTTGTTCTTTTTTTCATCACAATATCGTCCTTTAAGCAAAAACAAAGATAAAAAATTATGTTCCAAAAATCGGAACACTTGTTCTATATTTAACCTTTTTCTATTTTTCTCTTCTTCCAGAGTTGCCAACTGTTAATAATATTTTGCCACAATACATATGAACCGGGGGCAATAGACGACAGCGGGTTTAAATAGGTATGCGCCATCCAAATAGCCAAAATCGTGTTTTTCTGTCCTAGGGCCTGTCCACCACTGATGCGATCGTTATAAGCGCTTCCAATCATTTTCCCAAGGAAGAATTGCAGACCGCATACGACCAAGGCACCTGTTACAATCATAATCTCCGTGAACCCGCCGGCAGGCTCATTCACTAATGAATGTGTAGTTTGAGCAGTAACAATGATTAATGAAACGGCCCAAAGGTAAAAAGACAAATCATGATATCCCAGCAAACAGCGATGAAGCTTCGGAAGGAACTTCTGTAAGAGCCAGGCCAAAAAGAAAGGGAAAATAAGTAAAGGGAACACCCTTTCTACGATAATCAAAAAAGAACTCCAAAAACCAACATCAATTCCGACTTCAACCAAAGGGAAAAATAAAGGAACTGCAATAGCCGCTCCGATATTGCCAAGCAATGTGTATGTGGCAACGCTTGCTATATTTCCTCCCAACTTCGATGTAACCACCGCAGCAGCTGTAGCGGTAGGGCAAATGATACAAACCATCACTCCTTCGGCCAAAATTTTATTGACGCGACAAAGCTGAAAATAGGCGATTAATGCTCCGGCAATCTGAATCAGCAACAACCATCCGTGTAAAGGCTTGATTCTTATATCCTGAGGCGATACTTTACAAAAAGTAAGCAACAGCATAACAAAAATAAGATATGGAGTTAAAAAAGAGAAAGTAATAAACAAAGGATAGCCTATGGCACCTAGCAACATGGCAAGAGGCAGTGTCCAATTCTTCAAGAGCTTAAGCATTGCAGTATTGTTTTTTGAATGCAAAGTACGGAGATTTCAAAGAAAAACTATCATCAAACCGAAAAAAACTCAAAACTTAATGGTAAATCACGAGTTTTCTACAAAATTCTACTACATTTGCATCATCATTTTTGAGATTATGAGAATGCAAAAGTCCTACATAGTATATATATCCATTATTTTGGGGTTGCTCATGTCGCCCGGATATAATGGAAACTTATGGGGGAAAGATTTCACTGTAGTCATTGATGCCGGACATGGCGGACATGACCCGGGAGCTATCGGCAGAATTTCCAAAGAAAAAAACATCAACCTGAATGTAGCTTTGAAATTAGGTGGACTCATACAAAAAAACTGCAGCGATGTAAAAGTTATTTATACCCGGACAAAAGATGTTTTTATTCCACTTAATCGAAGAGCCGAAATAGCGAACAACGCAAAAGCCGATCTCTTTATTTCAATACATACCAATGCATTAGCCAATAACCGAACAGCTCAAGGGGCTTCCACATGGACACTCGGTCTCGCAAAATCAGAAGCAAATTTGGAAGTAGCCAAACGGGAAAATTCGGTAATTTTATACGAAAGTGACTATCGCACAAGATATGCAGGATTCAATCCAAACTCCTCCGAGTCATATATTATTTTCGAATTCATGCAAGACAAATATATGGCACAGAGCGTACATTTGGCTTCATTGGTACAAAAACAGTTCCGCCATTCGTGCCGTCGAATAGATAGAGGAGTGCATCAAGCCGGTTTTTTGGTATTAAAGGCGAGTGCCATGCCCAGTATATTGATAGAATTGGGATTTATTTCCACACCCACAGAAGAACGTTATCTGAACTCATCAAACGGAATCAACGAAATGGCTAAAGGTATTTATTATGCTTTCTTAAACTATAAAAGAGAACATGAATTGAGATTGACCGGAAGCAGTAAAACAATAGTGCCCACCGAACCGGGAAATACAAAATCAGAAACACCTTCTCCAATAACAGAAATTAAAGAGGAAAATAAGGGAAAGATTGATGACAGGCAAAAAATGGAATTAACGGCAGACACAACACCGCTATCTCAAACTTCCGAACAAACAACAGAATCTTACACTAGAATAGAAAGCAAGAAAGAACCGGAAATCATATTTAAATTGCAAATATTGACTTCTAGACAACCGTTATCCCAAAACGACAAGCGACTAAAAGGGTTGAAAGATGTTGATTATTACAAAGAGGAAGGCATTTACAAATACACATACGGCGCATCACCTGACTACAACAAAGTATTACGCACCAAACGAAGTATTGCTACATTATTCAATGATGCATTTATCATAGCCTTTCGAGGTAATGAGAAGATAAATATCAATGAAGCAATCGCTGAATTCAAGAAAAGCAGAAATAAATAAAAACATGAAATATATTACGAAAGAAGTAAAAATAGGTCTGGCCGGGATCATCGCATTATGCATAATCGTTTATGGAATTAATTGGTTGAAAGGTATACACATGTTTCAACCGTCAAGTTATTTTTATGCCAAATTTGAAAACGTGAACGGGCTGACTAAATCCAGCGCAGTGTTTGCTGATGGGGTTCGGGTAGGTATTGTCCGTGACATATCCTACGATCACCTACAACCCGGAAATGTAGTCGTGCAAGTTGAATTAGATAATGACTTGCGTATTCCGAAAGGCAGTATGGCCGAGTTAGTACCCGAACTGATGGGTGGCGTGCGAATGAATATCCTTATGGCCAACAACCTGCGTGAAAAACATTCCGTAGGTGATACGATACCCGGAATATTAAATAGCGGTATGGTAGAAAGCGTATCGAAACTCATGCCTCAAATAGAAAGCATGCTTCCTAAGCTGGATTCCATACTAACATCCCTCAATTCTATCGTAAATGATAAAAGTATTCCTGCCACTCTTCACTCCATGGAAGCTACAACCGCAAATTTGGCTGTAGTCAGCACACAAATAAAAAGTTTGATGAACAACGACATTCCCCAACTTACAGGTAAACTTAATATTATCGGCGATAATTTTATCGCTATCAGCAATAACCTGAAAGATATAAATTACGCCGAGACTTTCAAAAAAGTAGACGACACATTGGCCGATGTAAAAATAATGACAGAAAAGCTGAAAAGGAGAGATAATTCACTCGGCCTTCTTCTGAATGACGCATCCTTATACAACAACCTTAGCGCGACAAGTAAAAATGCAGCCGATTTACTGGAAGATTTAAAATTGCACCCGAAACGCTATGTCCATTTTTCCGTTTTCGGCAAAAAAGGGAAATAAGAAAAATAGAATAAATTAGATTACATCTAAATAAGAAAGAGTAAACTAAAAGAATTTTAAATCATTGAAACATGCATCTATAAACCAAGATGCGTCTTTAAAATAAGCTGATTAAAATAAGAAACACAAAAGATATAGAAGGATTAAATAAATGATAATCAAACTATTATAAAGATACAATAGTCCGTTAATTTACACCCTTCATATATAAAAGCATAAGTCACTGAATGTAAACGGATTATTAGTCGAACGAGAAATACAAGAAAAACATGGATTTGTTTTTCTCAAATAAGATTCCCAAATTTGCAAAACGTAGAAGTTTCGCTTAACTAAATAAATGTACTAAAGTCACTATGATTGAATCAAATCATGTTGTGCTTTGGAACCGCTGTCTTACGATCATAAAAGACAATGTTCCCGAGACAACATATAATACTTGGTTTGCCCCTATCGTCCCATTAAAATATGAGGACAAAACGTTGATCGTACAGATTCCAAGCCAGTTCTTTTATGAAATTCTGGAGGAGAAATTTGTAGATTTGTTACGAAAAACGTTATATAAAGCTATTGGTGAGGGCACCAAGCTAATGTATAATGTCATGGTTGACAAAACTTCGATTCCTAATCAGACTATAAATCTCGAAGCAAGCAATCGTTCCATAGCTGTTTCCCCTAAAAGCAGTACCAATCTCAATAAAGCGCCGAACTTCCTGAAAGCCCCCGCCGTTCAGGATTTGGATCCGCATTTAAATCCAAATTACAATTTTGAGACTTTCATTGAAGGATACAGCAACAAACTATCGAGAAGCGTAGCCGAAGCCGTTGCACAAAATCCTGCGGGAACAGCGTTCAACCCCTTGTTCCTGCATGGAGCATCCGGAGTCGGAAAAACTCATTTAGCGAATGCAATTGGTACGAAAATCAAAGAGCTTTATCCTGAAAAAAGAGTATTGTACGTTTCCGCACACTTATTTCAGGTACAATACACCGATTCGGTACGAAACAATACGACTAATGATTTCATCAATTTCTACCAGACAATCGACGTTCTGATCATTGATGACATTCAAGAATTTGCGGGCGTTACTAAAACTCAAAATACGTTCTTCCACATCTTCAATCATTTGCACCAAAACGGCAAACAGCTGATTTTGACTTCCGACCGTGCACCGGTGCTGTTGCAAGGAATGGAGGAACGATTGCTTACCCGTTTTAAATGGGGAATGGTGGCCGAACTCGAAAAGCCGACTGTAGAATTGCGAAAAGATATTTTGCGAAACAAAATACATCGTGACGGTCTAGAGTTCCCACCCGAAGTCATCGATTATATTGCAGAGAATGTCAACGAAAGCGTACGAGATCTGGAAGGAATTGTCATCGCCATCATGGCGCGTTCTACAATCTTTAACAAGGAAATAGATCTGGAGCTGGCTCAACACATAGTGAAAGGCGTGGTACACAGTGAAACGAAAGCCGTCACCATCGATGATATCCTGAAAGTCGTATGCAAGCATTTTGGCTTGGAATTGGCTGCCATACATACAAAATCCAGAAAAAGAGAAGTGGTGCAGGCACGACAGATAGCCATGTATCTGGCCAAAAGCAACACAGACTTCTCTACATCAAAGATTGGAAAATTCATTGGAAACAAAGATCATGCAACCGTACTCCACGCATGCAAAACCGTAAAAGGGCAGCTGGAGGTAGACAAAAGCTTTAAAGCAGAGGTCAAAGAAATCGAAAGTTTGTTACGGAAAAGAGGATAGTTGAAGCAGCCGTTACCTGCAAACACATGCCTGCTAACTTTTCACAGCATCCCCCATCGGCTTATTCATATCGAAGAAAGACGGAATGTACGAAAGTTTGGCGGAACTCTCGCGAGCATCTTCGACCTTAAACAAGCCCGGACCACTACAAGCAAGCCCCGCGAAAGCTTTCAAACGATAGCCTTGCAAAGCCCCCACATCAACAAGATGCAATAGAGATTAAAGGAAGAAACCTTGCTTGCGAAGCACCTTCAACAGATTCTCAGACATAAACTCATTATCTTTTTGGGTATAACGGACATCAGTAAACACTTGAGCCAAAGTTTCTTTTCCATTCTCCACCACAAATTGCTTGTTCACCGGCAACGATTCTTTGCAAGCATAGATCCGGTCAATATCATCCGACGTGTAATCGCGATAAAACTCTTGATGCACAATCGCTTCCCGAGACAAACGATCAACTTGAGGCGGCATTTCGTCGGGATAACCCACCGTAACTGTTGTCACAGGGAATACCAACTCCGGCAATCGAAGCGCATCAATAATCATTTGAGGGTTATAAGTAGTTGTTCCCAAATAACAAATCCCCAATCCCTTTTCTTCTGCCAATGTGCAAAATGTCTGAGCCACCAATAACGTGTCCATAGCCGCATTCATGAAAGACATCAGATTATTATATCCCGGCACAGCTTTCCGTTGCTCACACCATAGGCTGAACCGCCGAAAATCCGCGCAAAAAGTCAATACCACCGGAGCCTCCTCAACCATCGGTTGATGAAAATGGGCAGGCGAAAGCAGACTTTTCATTTCCGCATCGCGAGTAACCACTACGCTGTAAAGCTGCATGCCTCCCATAGTAGAGGCACGAAAAGAAGTTTCAAGCAAATCATTTAACAAATCTACGGGAATATCCTCAGACAGATACTTCCGGATAGTCCTTCTGTTTCTGACAGTTTCAATCATATCTTTTTTTTGCAAAGATACAAAAAAAGAAAGAACATTTTATGTTATTCCAATAATATAGCAATTTTCTTTTTGGAAAACTTTCCGCATCTACAAGGATTCATACAACGCTGATAAACAATCAATTAACATTTTAAAATGGAAAACTTACAACCTGTTCATAAAATCATTCCTTTTTATTTTGAAAGATTAAAAAACATTCTTAGCTTTGCAAACACATTTGTTAATGATAAGTAAACTTCTACGCACATTACTTATTGAACAAAAAATCTAAGATATAGAAATCGTGGAAAAACAAACTTATTCTTACGAAGAAGCCTATGAAGAATCTTTACGATATTTTCAAGGCGATGAGCTTGCTGCAAGAGTGTGGGTAAACAAATATGCAGTAAAGGATTCTTTCGGAAATATCTACGAAAAGTCTCCGGAAGACATGCATTGGAGAATAGCCAACGAAGTAGCCCGCATCGAAGCGAAGTACCCCAACGGACTCACGGCAAAAGAGCTTTACGACTTGCTCGATCACTTCAAGTACATCGTTCCTCAAGGAAGTCCGATGACCGGTATCGGCAATGATTACCAGGTAGCTTCACTGTCCAACTGTTTTGTTATCGGAGTAGACGGCTCTGCCGATTCGTACGGCGCCATCATCAAAATCGACGAGGAACAGGTACAACTGATGAAACGGAGAGGAGGCGTAGGACACGATTTATCGCACATACGCCCGAAAGGTTCTCCTGTGAAAAACTCGGCACTGACTTCCACCGGACTGGTTCCTTTCATGGAACGTTATTCGAACTCCACCCGGGAAGTAGCGCAAGACGGGCGACGGGGAGCACTCATGCTGAGTGTTTCAATCAAGCATCCCGACTCGGAAGCTTTCATCGACGCTAAAATGACCGAGGGGAAAGTAACCGGAGCGAATGTCTCCGTGAAGTTGGACGACGCCTTTATGCAGGCGGCGGTAGACGGGAAACCATACATTCAGCAATACCCTATCGACTCACCGAACCCGAAAGTGACGAAGGAAATAGACGCTTCCACTTTGTGGAAGAAAATTGTACACAACGCATGGAAGTCGGCAGAACCCGGAGTCCTCTTCTGGGATACCATCATTCGCGAGTCCGTACCCGATTGCTATGCCGACTTAGGATACAGGACCGTATCGACAAATCCTTGCGGAGAAATACCCTTGTGCCCCTATGACTCCTGCCGTTTGCTGGCTATCAACCTATATTCTTACGTAGTGAATCCATTCAAGCCGGACGCTTATTTCGACTTCAACTTGTTTAAGAAGCACGTAGCTCTGGCACAACGCATCATGGACGACATCATCGATCTCGAGTTGGAAAAGATCGAGAGCATCATGCATAAGATTGACGCCGACCCTGAAAGCGAAGAGGTGAAACACTCGGAGCGCTTGCTTTGGGAAAAGATTTACAAGAAAAGCGGACAGGGACGCCGGACAGGTGTAGGCATCACTGCGGAAGGAGACATGCTGGCAGCCTTAGGACTTCGCTACGGTACGGAAGAGGCTACCGAGTTTTCGGAGGAAGTACATAAAACAATCGCCTTGTGCGCTTACCGTTCATCCGTAGACATGGCGAAAGAGCGGGGAGCGTTTGAAGTTTACAGCAGCGAACGCGAACAGAACAACCCGTTCATCAGGCGTCTGGCTGAAGCCGATCCGCAGCTATACGAAGACATGAAGAAATACGGACGGCGCAACATCGCTTGCCTGACTATCGCCCCGACAGGAACAACCAGCTTAATGACGCAAACCACTTCGGGAATCGAACCGGTATTCTTGCCCGTGTACAAGCGTAGAAGGAAGGTGAACCCGAATGATACCAATGTACGCGTGGATTTTGTGGATGAAACCGGCGACGCTTTCGAGGAATATATCGTGTTCCACCATAAGTTTGTGACGTGGATGGAGGCTAACGGATACGACCCTGCCAAGCGATATACACAAGAAGAAGTGGACCAATTGGTGGCGAAATCGCCTTACTACAAAGCCACTTCCAACGATGTCGACTGGCTGATGAAGGTCAGAATGCAGGGAAAGATACAGAAATGGGTAGACCACTCCATCAGTGTAACGATCAATCTGCCGAACGATGTGGACGAAGACTTGGTGAACCGCCTCTATGTGGAAGCATGGCGCTCAGGGTGCAAAGGTTGCACCGTATATCGCGACGGATCGCGTTCGGGAGTTCTGATCGCAGCAAAAGCGGAAAAGAAGAAAGACGACGAGCTTCCTCCGTGCAAGCCCCCCACAGTGGTGGAAGTACGCCCCAAAGTGCTGGAAGCTGATGTGGTACGTTTTCAGAACAACAAAGAGAAATGGGTGGCATTTGTCGGCTTGATGGACGGACATCCGTACGAGATATTCACCGGATTGCAAGACGATGATGAAGGGATTTTATTACCCAAGAGCGTAACGATGGGACGCATCATCAAGAATGTGGACGAGGAAGGAAACAAACGCTACGATTTCCAGTTTGAGAACAAGCGGGGATACAAAACAACGATCGAAGGATTGTCCGAAAAGTTCAACAAAGAGTATTGGAACTATGCGAAACTGATCTCGGGAGTACTTCGTTACCGGATGCCGATTGAGCAAGTTATCAAACTCGTAAGTTCACTGCAATTGAACAGCGAGAGCATCAACACTTGGAAGAACGGTGTAGAACGCGCTTTGAAGAAGTATGTACAAGACGGAACGGAAGCCAAAGGCAAAAAATGCCCGAATTGCGGAAACGAGACTCTGGTATATCAGGAAGGTTGCCTGATCTGTAAAACTTGCGGCGCTTCAAGGTGCGGATAAAAAAAACAGGAATAGCGTACGAAACAGAAACGCACTGTAAGACTCATTGCCGCCTGCTTTAAAACTCGGATTCATACGGATTGATGTAAAAACGCCAAGTTCGGCTTATGCAAATCCGCATGAATCCGAGTTTTTAGCGGCATAACGGTTCTTTTTTACCGCAACCGCTTTATTTTTCTCGGAAAATTATCTTATACTTGCACCGACATTAGTCGTTAACCCGAAAAAGCAGTCGATAAATGCACGTATCATTTCATATAGAATACCGCACCAATTGGGGCGAAGAAGTAAAAATAGCCGGTCTGTTCCCCCATCCCGTCGCTTTACAGACCACAGACGGCATACATTGGACGACCGAAATAGAGCTCGAAATCCCCGAAGAAGGCGCAACGATTCATTACAACTACCGGATAGAAGAAAACGGCACAGTGACACGGAAAGAGTGGAACCATCTGAAACGAAGCCTTTTCCTGTCGGGTTCTTCCAAAAAGCGATACCGGATACACGATTGTTGGAAAAACATTCCCGAACAGCTGTACTACTACAGCTCCGCTTTCACCGATATTCTTCTGGCGCATCCCCACAGGGATGCCCTCCCGCCAAGTTACAACAAGGGTCTGATAATAAAGGCATACGCGCCCCGTATCGATGACAATTACTGCCTCGGCATTTGCGGAAACCAAAAGTGCCTGGGAAACTGGGACCCCGACAAAGCCGTATTGATGAGCGACGCGAACTTCCCCGAGTGGCAAGCGGAACTCGACGCTTCCAAACTGAAGTTCCCGTTAGAATATAAGTTTGTGCTGTATAACAAGCAACAGAAGCAGGCAGATTGCTGGGAAAACAACCCCAACCGCTATTTGGCAGCTCCGTCACTGAAGGCCAATGAATCCATCGTCATTTCCGACCGGTATGTTTTTTTCGACACGCCGCTGTGGAAAGGAGCCGGTACGGCCGTGCCCCTTTTCTCGCTGAGGTCGGAACAGAGCTTCGGAGTGGGCGACTTCGGCGATTTGGAACGTCTGACCGACTGGGCGGTAAGCACCAACCAGAAGATTATACAGATTCTGCCCATCAACGACACGACGATGACGCACACATGGACAGACTCTTATCCGTACAACAGCATTTCGATCTACGCCCTGCACCCGATGTATGCCGACATCAGCCGGATGGGAAAGCTGAAGGACAAAGAGGCGGCTGCCGCTTTCGAAAAGAAGCAGCAGGAACTGAACAGCCTGAATTCGGTAGATTACGAGGCTGTGAACCGGAACAAATGGGGGTTTTTCCGGCTCATCTTCGCGCAAGAAGGCGAAAAGACGCTGCGTTCGAGAGCGTTCGAAGCATTTTTCGAATCGAACAAAGAGTGGCTTCTGCCCTACGCCGCATTCAGCTACCTGCGCGACAAATACGGTACGCCCGACTTCCGGCAATGGCCCCGACACGCAGTGTTCGAACCGGAAGAAATCGCCGCGATGTGCCGCCCCGATTCCGGCATATACCCCGAAATAGCGATTCATTACTTCGTTCAATATCACCTGCACAGGCAGTTGACCCGTGCAACGGAATATGCACGCCGAAACGGTGTAGTACTGAAAGGAGACATTCCGATAGGCATCAGCCGCAACAGTGTAGAGGCATGGACAGAGCCGCATTATTTCAACATGAACGGACAAGCGGGCGCGCCGCCCGACGACTTCTCGCAGAACGGACAGAACTGGGGATTCCCCACTTACAATTGGGAGGCGATGGAAAAAGACGGTTACGCCTGGTGGATGAAGCGTTTCCGCAAAATGGCAGAGTATTTCGACGCTTACCGGATCGACCACATCCTCGGCTTCTTCCGCATCTGGGAGATTCCCATGCACGCCGTACACGGTCTGCTGGGGCGGTTCGTACCCTCCATCCCCATGAGCCGGGAAGAGATAGAAAGCTACGGCATCGGCTTCCGCGAAGAGTTGCTCAGCCCCTACATCCACGAATCGTTTCTTCATCAGATCTTCGGCCGCCACACCGAATCGGTGAAAGCCGCCTTCATCGAACCGACAGGCGAAGCGGGATTGTACCGGATGAGAAAAGGTTTCGAGATGCAACGGCAAGTGGAAACCTTTTTCGCGGACAAGGCAACAGACTCCGACACAGAGATAAAGGAAGGGCTTTACAGCCTCATCAGCAACGTATTGTTCATTCCCGACCCGAAAGAAGAAGGCAAGTATCACCCGCGCATAGGCGTGCAACGCGATTTTGTGTACCATGCGTTGAGCCATGAAGAGAAAGCGGCCTTCGACAAATTGTACGACCGGTATTACTACCATCGGCACGACCTTTTCTGGCAGCAGCAAGCCATGAAGAAACTGCCGCAGCTTACGCAAGCCACCCGCATGCTCATCTGCGGCGAAGATCTGGGGATGATTCCCCACTGCGTGCCTTGGGTGATGAACGAGCTTCGCATTCTCAGTCTGGAGATACAGCGAATGCCCAAGGATCCGGCGCACGAATTCGGACGCCCCGAAACATATCCCTACCCATCGGTGTGCACCGTCTCCACACACGACATGTCGACTTTGCGAGGCTGGTGGGAAGAAGACCATCAGCAGATACAGCGTTATTACCGGGACGTATTGGGGCACTACGGCAACGCTCCTGCGTCTGCCACGCCGGAATTATGCGAAGAAGTAATCAGAGATCATCTGGGCAGCCGCTCCATGTTCTGCATCCTGTCGCTGCAAGACTGGCTTTCCATCGACAAGAAGCTGAGAAACCCGGACGTACGGGAAGAGCGTATCAACATTCCGTCGAACCCGAGCCATTATTGGCGATACCGGATGCACCTCACGCTGGAGGAGCTGATGCAGGCGGAGGAGCTTAATAAAAAGATACGTGAACTGATTAAGTACACCGGCAGAAATCCGAAGAAATAAGCACGCTTTCGAACCGGCGGTGTGTCCCCGGAGTTCAACTGATCCATCCGGCAAGAGTGAGTATCCACGCACACAACACCGCACGCCCGCCGGCTCATAAGGCTATGAGTTTCAAAAAAGAAAGTCGCCAGACGAAAAACGCAGTTTCCGATTGAAACCAACAGAACCTTTGTTTGAGGAAAATAAAGCCTCTGATTGAAACAAGCAGAGCTTTTATTTAGAGGAAACGAAGCCTCTGATTGAAACCGACAGAGCTTCTATCTGAACAGAAATACTGCCGCCGGTTGAAGCAGGCAAAGCCCTTAGCTGAGCACAATACTGCCGGCGGTTGAGACAAGCACAACTTTTACCTGAACAGAAAACTGACACCGATTGAAACAAGCAGAACATTTATTCGAACGAAACGAAACCACTCTCCTGCAACAGCAGCTTTCGTCCTCCCCCGCCGCTGCATTCCACAACTCATCGAACAGCCCCGCTACAATAAGAAAAGGCTGTAACCGCCATCGACAGTTACAGCCTTCATCCAATCATATATTAAAAGTATATTTATTATTCAGCCAACTTATTGTCTGAGCCCAACACGTTGATGATCTTGTGCTTGTACAGTTTCTCCATGCTGTCGCGAGCCGGTCCCAGATACTTGCGGGGGTCGAATTCAGCCGGTTTCTCAGCAAACACACGACGAATAGCAGCCGTCATAGCCAGACGTGAGTCGGAGTCGATATTGATTTTGCAAACCGCAGATTTAGCAGCTTTGCGCAACCACTCTTCGGGAATACCGATAGCAGCCTTCAACGCTCCACCGAATTTGTTGATCGTTTCCACCTCTTCCTGAGGAACGGAAGAAGAACCGTGCAGAACGATGGGGAATCCGGGCAACTCTTTCATCACAGCATCCAACACGTCGAATGCCAAAGGAGGAGGAACCATACGGCCTGTTGCCGGATCTACATGACATTGTTCCGGAGTAAATTTGTAAGCTCCGTGAGAAGTTCCGATAGAAATAGCCAAGCTGTCGCAACCGGTCTTCGTAACGAAATCAACCACTTCATCCGGCTCGGTATATGTATGGTGGTCTGCGGAAACATCATCTTCCACACCGGCCAATACACCCAGCTCGCCCTCTACAGTCACATCGAACTGATGAGCGTATTCAACCACTTTCTTGGTCAACGCAACGTTTTCATCGTAAGGAAGGTGAGAACCATCGATCATAACCGAAGAGAATCCCATATCGATACAAGATTTGCAGGTTTCGAAAGAGTCTCCGTGATCGAGGTGAAGAACGATTTCCGGCTTTTCGCATCCCAGTTCCTTTGCGTATTGCACAGCGCCTTCCGCCATATAACGCAGCAAAGTCTGGTTGGCATATTGACGGGCTCCTTTCGAAACTTGCAAAATCACCGGAGATTTAGTCTCGACTGCAGCCTTGATGATGGCTTGCAACTGCTCCATGTTGTTGAAGTTGAAAGCAGGGATAGCATATCCGCCTTTGATAGCCTTTGCAAACATCTCTCTGGTATTTACCAGGCCTAAATCTTTGTAATTAATCATTTTGTTTAAAGTTTATTGTTAGTGAATAAAATTCTACGCAAAGGTAGAAATAATCCTTTTAATAGAAAAAAGAGAACGTGGAAATATCTCATTGATAATAATAATTTAATCCTATTTCAATATATTAAAAGATATTTCCGCGGGTTATTGCCACCTCTGCGTGACAAACTTTTCTTTTTGATTCTTTTTCTTTGCTATTTCGTTGAAATGCATTATCTTTGCGCACTGAAAATGACCATTACACTATTTCTTACCAAAATAGTAACAGAATATATAATTTTTAAAAGCAGATACTGAAATGAAAAAAGGTCTTCATCCAGAATCATACCGTCCGGTAGTGTTCAAAGATATGTCAAACGGCGATATGTTTTTGTCGAAATCAACTGTAGCAACCAAAGAGACCATCGAATTCGAAGGCGAAACATATCCGTTGCTGAAGATTGAAATCTCGAACACGTCACACCCGTTCTATACAGGTAAATCTACGTTGGTAGACACCGCCGGCCGTGTCGACAAGTTCATGAGCCGCTACGGTAACCGTAAAAAGAAATAATTCTATCTTTTTAGAATGAGACGAAGGGATTGTCCGACATACGGGCAGTCCCTTTCTTTTTGCCTTTTATGACAGGCGACAAAAGGACACATGCGCGTACTTCTATATTTTTTTTGCAAGTCCGCCCGCAGTTCCCATAAAGGCGAATAGGCTTTTCCGCAACTTTTGCCATCGCTTTGCAGAGGATATATTCAGGTATTTCTGAAAGCGAATGAAGACTTCCGATACACGCTTATTTCATTTCTTTCTGAAATATTTTCAATATATCTAATCCGGGCGTCCGGTTTTTTTCGTACTTTTACCCCTCGTTGGGAAATTATGCTTTTTCCAACCCTGAGAACAGAGAAAGAAAAAACAATATATAAAAATGAATCACAAATGGAATTATCGACCCATTACACCCGAACAGGCGGAGAAAAGCCGGAAATTAGCTCAAGAGTTAGGGATTAGCCCTATACTTGCACAACTTCTGGTGCAACGCGAAATAACGGAAGCGGCAGATGCCCGGAAGTTTTTCCGCCCGCAGTTGCCCGACTTGCACAATCCGTTTCTGATGAAAGATATGGATATTGCAGTGGAGCGCCTCAACAAGGCGATGGGAAAGAAAGAGCGTATTTTGGTTTACGGAGACTACGACGTAGACGGAACTACTGCCGTAGCTTTGGTTTACAAGTTCATCCAACAGTTCTATTCGAACATCGACTACTACATACCCGACCGCTATAGTGAAGGATATGGAGTTTCCAGACAAGGGATAGACTATGCCGCCGAAACCGGCGTAGGGCTGATTATTGTGCTCGACTGCGGAATCAAAGCAGTGGAAGAGATTACGTATGCCAAAGAGAAAGGCATCGACTTTATCATCTGCGACCACCATGTGCCGGACGATGTTCTGCCGCCTGCCGTAGCGATACTGAACGCCAAACGCCCGGACAACACGTATCCCTACACACATCTTTCGGGGTGCGGAGTGGGTTTCAAGTTCATGCAGGCATTCGCCATGAACAACGGCATCGAATTTCACCACCTCATTCCCCTGCTCGATCTGGTAGCAGTGAGCATCGCCTCAGACATTGTGCCTATCATGGGCGAGAACCGTATCTTGGCTTTCCACGGACTGAAACAGCTCAACAGCAATCCCAGCATCGGCATTAAGGCAATCATCGATGTGTGCGGATTGTCGGAACGGGAAATCACGATCAGCGACATTGTATTCAAAATCGGACCGCGCATCAATGCCTCCGGACGTATACAAAGCGGGAAAGAGGCTGTCGACCTGCTGACGGAAAAGGACTTCTCGACAGCGCTGGAGAAAGCCGGACAAATCAACCAGTATAACGAAACACGCAAAGACCTCGACAAAAGCATGACGGAGGAGGCGAACCGTATTGTCAGCCACTTAGACGGACTTGCCGACCGGCGGTCTATCGTGCTCTTCAACGAAGAGTGGCACAAGGGGGTCATAGGTATCGTCGCCTCACGGCTTACGGAAGTTTACTATCGCCCGGCGGTGGTATTGACACGTACCGACGATACGGCGACAGGTTCCGCGCGTTCCGTATCCGGATTCGATGTTTATAAAGCCATCGAATATTGCCGCGATCTTCTGGATAACTTCGGCGGGCACACTTATGCGGCAGGGTTGTCGATGAAGGTGGAGAATGTGGAAGCCTTCGTCCAACGGTTCGAAGAGTATGTGTCGCAGAACATCTTGCCGGAGCAGACGAGCCCGGTGATAGATATCGATGCAGAGATAGATTTCAAGGATATCACTCCCAAATTCTTCAGCGACCTGAAGAAATTCAATCCGTTCGGACCCGAAAACAGCAAACCGATATTCTGCACGCATCATGTGTACGACTACGGAACGAGCAAGGTGGTGGGACGCGAACAAGAACATATCAAACTCGAACTGGTGGACAACAAATCGAACAACGTAATGAACGGCATCGCTTTCGGACAAAGTTCGCACGTGCGCTACATCAAGACGAAACGCTCGTTCGACATCTGCTACACCATCGAAGAAAACACCCACAAGCGGGGCGAAGTCCAACTGCAGATTGAGGATATAAAGCCGATTGAATAAATACCGGGAAATATTAAAGCAATATTGGGGATACGACTCTTTCCGCCACCTGCAGGAAGAAATCATCGACAGTATCGGCGAAGGCAAAGACACATTGGGATTGATGCCTACCGGAGGCGGTAAGTCCATCACATTCCAGGTACCCGCCCTTGCGAAAGCAGGATTGTGCATCGTCATCACGCCTCTTATCGCCTTGATGAAAGACCAGGTGCAGAATCTGCGTAAACGGGGCATCAAGGCGGTTGCCGTATATTCCGGAATGACACGGCAAGAGATTATCACCGCGCTGGAGAACTGCATCTTCGGCGATTACAAGTTTCTCTACATATCGCCCGAACGGTTGGACACGGAGATATTCCGCATCAAGCTGCGGGCAATGAAAGTCTCCATGATTACAGTAGACGAAAGCCACTGCATCTCGCAATGGGGATACGACTTCCGCCCTGCTTACCTGAAAATAGCGGAAATAAGAGACATGCTGCCCGGTGTTCCCGTTTTGGCGCTCACCGCCACCGCTACTCCCGAAGTGGTGAAAGACATTCAAACACGGTTGAAGTTTGCCGCGACGAATGTGTTCCGCATGAGCTTCGAACGCAAAAATCTGGCTTATTCGGTGCGGAAAACAGATGATAAGACCGGAGAGATGCTGCGCATTCTGCGAAAGATACAAGGCAGCGCCATTATCTATGTGCGCAACAGACGGCGGACGAAAGAAATCACCGGGCTTTTGGTAAACGAAGGCATTACCGCCGATTTCTATCACGCGGGGTTGGACAATGCCGTGAAAGACCTCCGCCAGAAACGCTGGCAAAACGGGGAAGTACGTGTAATGGTAGCTACAAACGCTTTCGGAATGGGTATCGACAAGCCCGATGTACGCATCGTGTTGCACCTCGATTTGCCCGATTCTCCCGAAGCCTACTTTCAGGAGGCGGGACGCGCCGGAAGGGACGGGGAGAAAGCCCATGCCGTCATCCTTTATGCCCGGTCGGACAGAACAGCGCTCCATAAACGGATAGCCGACACTTTCCCGCCGAAAGAATACATACTTGATGTGTACGAACACCTGCAATACTACTATCAGATGGCAATGGGCGACGGTTTTCAATGCGTCCGCGAGTTCAACCTCGAAGAGTTTTGCCGGAAGTTCAAATACTTCCCCGTACCGGTGCACAATGCGCTCAAGATTCTCACACAGGCAGGATATCTCGAATACACCGACGAACAAGACAATGCTTCGCGCATTCTTTTCACCATCCAACGGGACGAGCTGTACAAATTGCGGGAAACAGGAGCGGAAACAGAAGGACTTATACAGGCCATCCTCCGTTCGTACACCGGCGTCTTCACCGATTACACATACATCAGCGAAGAAACGCTCATGGTACGTACCGGGCTGACCCGCCAACAGGTGTACAACATATTGGTCATGCTCACCCGGCGACGTATCGTAGACTATATCCCCCGCAAAAAGACACCATATATAATATACACCCGCGAACGGATGGAATTGAGGCACATGCATATTCCTCCTTCCGTATATGAAAAACGGAAAGAAAGATACGAAGCCCGCATCCGCGCGATGGAAGAGTATGTCGTCTCCGAACATGCATGCCGCAGCCGCATGTTGCTGCGTTACTTCGGAGAGAAGAACGACCACAATTGCGGACAATGCGATGTCTGTCTCGACAGGGGGAATACAAACCGGCTCACAGAGTCGTCGTTCGAAGACCTGAAGCGCCGGATTCTTCATCAATTGTCCCGACACCCTCTTACTCCCGCAGAGATAAGCAATGCAATGGAAGCGGAAAAAGAGAGAATCAGCGAAGTGGTTCGTTACTTATTGGAAGAAGGAGAACTGAAGATGCAAGACGGAATGATACATATTTCGAAATAAGTTGCTATTTTTGCAGAGAAACCTAAAAAACGATACAGCATGCCTAACTTTTTTAAATCTTTCTTTTCCGGAAAGTCGGAAACTCCGGAAAGTGAAAAGAAAAAAAACGACCGAAAGAAATTCGAGATATTCAAATTCGACGGCTTGCGCGCTCAGCGCATGGGACGTCCCGATTACGCAGTGAAATGCTTTACCGAAGCTCTTGCCATCGAAGAAGAGTTCGAAACGATGAGTTACCTCAGCCGTCTTTACATCGGGATGGGCGAAATGGAGAAAGCCCGTACTTTGCTCGAAAAGATGGGGAAAATGGAACCTCATTTCGCGGATACGTTTCTTACACTCGCCAATGTCTGCTACATGCAGGAAGATTATCGGGGAATGGAAGAAGCAGCCAACCGGGCAATCGGCATCGAAGAGGCGAACGCAGTCGCTCACTTCCTTTTGGGGAAAGCCCGCAAAAGCCGGAACGACGACCTTATGGCTATCGGGCATCTGACTAAAGCCATTGTTTTAAAAGACGACTTTACAGAAGCCCGGCTGATGCGCGCGGAATCATTGCTGCAAATGAATCAATACAAAGACGCGGAAGAAGATATCGATGCCGTGCTTTCCCAAAATCCGGAAGAAGAATCGGCCATTCTCCTGCGCGGAAAACTCAAAGAGGCGACCGGATTGGAACAGGAAGCCGAAGCGGACTACCGGCTGGTTACGGAAATGAATCCTTTCAACGAACAGGGATACCTTTATCTCGGACAGTTGCTCATCAGCCGAAAGGATCCGGCCGAAGCCATCCGCGTATTCGACGAAGCCATCGACCTGAATCCCGACTCCGCCGAAGCGTATAAAGAACGCGGACGTGCCAAACTGCTGAACGGAGACAAGGAAGGTTCTGTAGAGGACATGAAAAAATCATTGGAACTGAGTCCTAAGGAGGAGACCCGGTTGAGCGGAGAGTTTAAAAACATCGGCTCCAACACCGAAACGTTGCCGGGAATATTCTGAATAAGCGCCCTGCCCGCTTTACGCGGAGACACGTCCCCCCTACCTTGGTAATCCAAAGAAACAAGAAATAAATCTGTGCCTTATGAGAAGCCTTCTTTACTTCATCTTCGCCCTACTCCTGCTCTCATGTAAGGAGTCCGACAAACATCGGATAGCACGGCTCACGGAAGCATGGACAGGAAAGACCGTCTACTATCCGGCAGACAGCGTGTTCGAATCGTTCGACGCCGACTCCGTACGCAAGTATTCCTTGAAGCGCACCGAATATACCGTGGTTACCTACATCGACTCGTTGCAATGCGCCTCAGACCGGTTACGGCTCGAAGAATGGGAATCATTCCTGCAAGCTTTGCGTCCGGTAGCGAAAGGAAGAGTCACCTGCCTTTTCTATCTCCATCCCGAAAACAGGGAGCAAATGATTGCCAAACTTCGGCAATCGGCATTCAACTTTCCGGTTTGCATAGATGAAGACAATGTGTTCTACAAGCTAAATCGTTTTCCTGCCGACACGCTTTTTCGAACTTTTCTGGTGAACAGCGAGAATAAGATTGTGGATATAGGCAACCCCGCAGAAGATCCGAAAGTAAGAGAACGATACCTCCAAAGAATAATGGATACAAAACCCGATCCCGACTGACGATAACACCGGAGCAGACGAAAGACGAACCGACCGTTACGGCAGGTGAAGATGTTCCGACTGACGACAACACCGAAGCGGGCGAAAGACCTTTGGCAGTAGCATGAATGTTGAAAACAAGCCCGGAATCCACTCTCTTCCCGATTACGAAACCATCGTATCATCGATCTCAAGCTATCGCATCACTGTTCCCGGAACCATCGCATCATCCGCCACGGAGCCATGGCATCATCGATCTCAAGCTATCGCACACTGTTCCCGGAACCATCGCCTTACCGATGACGGAGCTAGCGCCGGTGCGCTCCAAGGCTCCTTTCCCTTACGAATCCTCCACAATCTGCCTTTTTTACTCTAAATAACCGAAAAGAATAAAAAAACTTTGTTTTTTACTTGTATATAATGTTTTTTTATTACTTTTGCCTCAGAAATCGAAACACTAATTGAAATTCGGATGAAATCGTTTACTTATGCATATTACTTCTTTTTTTACTTTTACTTTTATCACAAAGTAGAGCGGGAGTTTGTATGTATCAAGTGACAGTGATGCTTAAAGACCAAAGGAAAGAATAAATCATATAAATCCCGCTCCGATTATGGACGCGGGATTTTTTTATATCATATCGTATACCAATGAAAAAGATAGCCATTCAAGGAACAACCGGTTCTTATCACGACATAGCGGCGCACAACTACTTCGAAGGAGAAGAGTTGGAAATAATCTGTTGTCCCACTTTCGAAGAAGTGTTCGCTTCGGTTCGCAAAGACAGCCGGACCATAGGGATGCTGGCCATCGAAAACACGATTGCCGGAAGCCTGCTCTACAACAACGAGTTGCTGCGACAGAGCGGGACGCAGATTATCGGCGAATATAAGCTGCGAATTTCGCACAGCTTTGTCTGCCTGCCCGATGAAGATTGGGAAGACCTGACGGAAGTCAACTCCCACCCCATCGCTCTGATGCAATGCCGCGAGTTTCTGAACCGACATCCGCAACTGAAAGTGGTGGAGAGTGAAGACACCGCCCGCAGCGCGGAAATCATCAGCCGCGAAAACCTGAAAGGACGTGCGGCCATTTGCTCCAAAGTAGCGGCGGAACGCTACGGAATGAAAGTGCTTCAGGAGGGAATAGAAACGAACAAACACAACTTCACCCGCTTTCTTGTCGTGGCAGACCCGTGGCAGGCGGACGAACTTCGCGGGCATGGCACCCCCAAGCCCGACAAAGCAAGCATCGTATTCATGCTGCCTCACACCGAAGGAAGCCTGTCGCAGGTTCTTTCCATCCTCTCTTTCTACAACATCAACCTCACCAAGATACAGTCTCTCCCCATCATCGGACGGGAGTGGGAATATCAATTTTATGTGGACATCGCTTTCGGCGATTACCTGAGATACAAACAAGCCATAGCGGCAATTACTCCATTGACCAAAGAACTTAAAATTTTAGGAGAATATGCAGAAGGAAAATCAAACATATAACATCGCTCCGGCGAGCCGGTTGGACGGCGTGAGCGAATACTACTTCTCGAAAAAACTGAAAGAAGTGGCGCAAATGAACGCGGAGGGGAAAGATGTAATCAGCCTGGGCGTCGGCAGTCCCGACATGCCGCCTTCGGAGAGGGCGATAGAGACGCTGTGCAGAAATGCGCACGACCCTGCCGGGCACGGCTACCAGCCTTACACGGGCATTCCCGAACTTCGCAAAGGTTTTGCCGATTGGTACAGCCGCTGGTACGGAGTAGACTTAGATCCGGCTACGGAGATTCAACCGCTGATCGGTTCGAAAGAAGGTATCCTCCACGTCACGCTGGCATTTGTCAACCCCGGCGAGCAGGTATTGGTGCCTAATCCCGGCTATCCCACATACAGTTCCTTGAGCAAACTGCTGGGCGCCGAAGTGGTTTATTACGACCTGAAAGAAGAGAACGGGTGGTTGCCCGATTTCGAATCTCTGGAACAAATGGATCTGAGCCGTGTGAAGCTGATGTGGACGAACTATCCGAACATGCCCACCGGCACGAATGCCACGCCCGAGCTGTACGAACGCTTGGTAAGCTTCGCGCGGCGGAAGGGGATTGTGATTGTGAACGACAATCCATACAGCTTTATCCTGAACGAAAATCCCGTCAGCATTCTCAGCGTACCAGGAGCCAAAGAGTGCTGCATAGAGTTCAACTCCATGAGCAAAAGCCACAACATGCCCGGATGGCGCATCGGTATGCTGGCATCGAACGCAACCTTTGTGCAATGGATACTGAAAGTGAAAAGCAATATAGACAGCGGAATGTTCCGTGCCATGCAACTGGCTGCCGCGACGGCCCTTGAGTCCGGCCGCATCTGGTACGAAGGAAACAACAGCCGTTACCGCAACCGCCGCCGCCTTGCCGGAGAAATTATGCAGGCATTGGGGTGCAGGTACGACGAAAAGCAAGTCGGCATGTTCCTATGGGGAAAGATTCCCGACTCGTGCAACGATGTGGAAGAACTGACCGAAAAGGTTTTGCACGAGGCCCGCGTGTTTATCACTCCGGGATTTATCTTCGGAAGCAACGGAGCCAGATATATACGCATTTCACTCTGCTGCAAGGAGGAGAAGCTGGAGGAAGCCCTCCGGCGAATCCGCCGGATGTAAGATATTGGAGACAAAGATTCGGTTACTGCCTTATATGGTCTGAAGGCGTATCGGCTTGTCGGTTTATTCATTCGTCAACTAAAAAAACAAAAATATGGAACTGGAATCTATTCTATTACCGGGCATCGACGTAAAAAGGCCCATTGTCATCGCCGGACCGTGCAGTGCGGAGACAGAAGAGCAAGTGATGAACACAGCCAGGCAATTGGCTGCCAAAGGACAAAAGATATTCCGCGCCGGAATATGGAAGCCTCGCACCAAACCGGGTGGTTTCGAGGGAATTGGAGTCGAAGGACTTGTCTGGTTGAAAGAGGTCAAAAAAGAAACAGGCATGTATGTCTCTACCGAAGTAGCGACTGCCAAGCACGTATACGAGTGTCTAAAAGCAGGAATAGATATGCTTTGGGTGGGAGCGCGCACCACAGCCAACCCCTTTGCCGTTCAGGAAATAGCAGACGCTTTAAAAGGCGTCGACATTCCCGTATTCGTAAAAAATCCCGTAAACCCTGATCTCGAACTTTGGATCGGAGCATTGGAACGAATCAACAACGCGGGGCTGAAACGTCTGGGAGCCATTCACCGCGGATTCAGCAGTTACGATAAAAAGATATACCGCAATCTGCCTCAATGGCACATTCCTATCGAGTTGCGCCGCCGCATTCCGGAGCTGCCCATCTTCTGCGATCCGAGCCATATCGGAGGGAAGCGCGAACTAATAGCTCCGCTTTGCCAGCAAGCCATGGACCTGAATTTCGACGGGCTCATCGTAGAAAGCCACTGCAACCCCGATGAAGCATGGAGCGATGCCGCACAACAGGTGACTCCCGACGTACTCGAATACATACTCAACCTCTTGGTCATCCGCAACGAAACACAGTCTACCGAAAACCTCTCGGAACTTCGCAAACAGATAGACGAATGTGACGACAACATCATTCAGGAGCTCGCCAAAAGAATGCGCATTGCACGAGAGATAGGCACATACAAGAAGGAGCACGGAATCACCGTGTTGCAAACGGGAAGATACAACGAGATACTCGAAAAGCGCGGAGCGCAGGGCGAACAATGCGGAATGAACGCCGAGTTCATGAAGAGTATATTCGAGGCCATTCACGAGGAGTCCGTCCGCCAGCAGATGGAGATTATCAACAACGGTCAATAACAGATGCACCCATTAGTAAAACATCGAAAAAAGATATGAGAATATTGATATTGGGAGCCGGAAAAATGGGTTCCTTCTTTACAGACATACTGAGTTTCCGGCACGAAACGGCCGTATTCGACGTCAATCCGCATCAACTGCGCTTTGTTTACAACACCTATCGGTTCACCACACTGGAAGAAATCAGGGATTTCGAGCCGGAGCTGGTCATCAACGCCGCCACGGTGAAGTACACGCTGGACGCCTTTCGCAAAGTGCTTCCCGTGTTGCCCAAAGACTGCATCATCAGCGACATCGCCTCCGTGAAAAACGGACTGAAGAAGTTTTACGAAGAGAGCGGCTTTCGTTATGTTTCCACTCATCCCATGTTCGGCCCCACCTTCGCCAGCTTAAGCAATCTGGGGAACGAAAACGCCATTATCATCAGCGAAGGCGACCACTTGGGCAAGATTTTCTTTAAAGATCTCTATCAGACCCTGCGCTTAAACATCTTCGAATACACATTCGACGAGCACGACCGGACTGTAGCCTACTCGCTCTCCATCCCATTCGTCTCCACTTTGGTGTTTGCCGCCGTGATGAAACATCAGGAAGCGCCGGGAACTACTTTCAAAAAGCACATGGCTATTGCCAAAGGGCTGATGAGCGAAGACGATTATCTGCTGCAGGAGATTTTATTCAATCCCCGCACACCGGGACAAGTGGAGAATATTCGTTTGGAGCTGAAGCGGCTATTGGAAATCATCACCAACAAAGATGCCGAAGGTATGAAGAAATATCTGGCTAAGATACGGCAGAATATTAAATGAGGCACACAGTAGGAAAACGGCCATAGAAGCGTTTCGGACGCTTCGGGGAATCCGTAAAAAAAACAAGCCGTTAGGCAAGAGAAAAAAAGCCCGCCGCCTCTGAAAAAAAGCCCGCGGGCTTTAAAAAAAAGGCGGCGGGCTTTGAAATCAAACACGGCGGGCTTTGAAAAAAAGGCGGCGGGCTTTTCTCTCAAGCACCGCCGCCTTTTTTACACTATATCTTCATCGAATTGCCATGGGGTTACTGCTTTAGCTCCAAACGCCGCCCTGCTTACTGAACTATACATTCACCAAGCGGGTGCAGGCTTACTGCTTCAATTTCAAACGCCGCCCTGCTTACTGCATCATACATTCACCAAACAGGTGCAGGCTTACTGCTTCAATTCCAAACACCGCCCTGCTTACTGCATCATACATTCACCAAACAGGTGCAGGCTTACTGCTTCAATTCCAAACATCGACCTGCTTACTGCATATACATTCATCAAGCGGGTACCGGCCTAATGCTTCAATCTTAAAACATCGCCTGTTTGTTGCAAGCAAATTGTAACTCACGGCAATCGGCGTTATCCCTCACGGCGTTTCTTCTTAAAGAAGCCCTTTTTCCGATAAATAGCGCTCGGCTTCAATCGCAGCCTTACATCCGCTGCCTGCCGCAGTAATTGCCTGACGATAATGGGAGTCGGCTACATCGCCTGCCGCAAAAACTCCCGGAACCTTTGTACGCGGTGTGTTTCCTTCCGTAAGAATGTAACCCACCTCGTCGGTATCGAGGTATTGCTTGAATATATCCGAATTAGGCTTATGCCCGATTGCCAGGAAGAAGCCGTCTATCGGCAATTCATAACGTTCTTCGTCAGACTCGCCCAAACGTTTCACCAGCTTGACGCCTTCCACTCCTCCATCTCCGAACAGCCCTACGGCATTGTGTTCGAAAAGAATTTCGATCTTTTCATGAGCCATCACACGTTCCTGCATAATCTTTGAAGCCCGCAAATAAGGTTTGCGAACAATCAGATAGACTTTAGAGGCCAAACCTGCCAGATAAATGGCTTCTTCGCAAGCCGTATCACCGCCGCCCACTACCGCAACCACTTTCTTACGATAGAAGAACCCGTCGCATGTAGCACAAGCGCTCACACCCATGCCCGCATATTTCTTCTCGTCATCCAGGCCCAAATATTTGGCTGTCGCGCCGGTAGAGATGATAAGCGTATCGGTTTCGATCACTTTCTCCTCATCGATAGTTACTTTGTAAGGAGCCTTGCTCAAGTCTGAAGCGGTAGCTACGCCGAAACGGACATCCGCTCCGAAGCGAACAGCCTGCGAGCGAAGGTCTTCCATCAGTTGCGGACCGCTGATTCCTTCCGGATATCCGGGGAAATTCTCCACATCTGTGGTCGTTGTCAACTGGCCTCCCGGTTGCAATCCTTCATAAAGCACGGGATTCAGGTTGGCGCGTCCCGCATAAATCGCCGCAGTGTAACCGGCCGGTCCGGACCCGATAATCAAACACTTTACTTTTTCTATTTCCATCACGTTATTTCTTTTTTATATTTACTTTCCATCATACGCCCATCCAAGCACAAAAGCCCGAACAGAACGGCCTTATCTCAAATCAATGATTTCTGCTTTCGGAAACTTCTTTTTGTCGAACACAAAATCGGCATCGGCATATTTCTTGCCGATTTGATAGGCGGTAACCGTTATTTCGGAACGGTTTTTTGCTCCCGGCTGCTGAAGCGAAATAAAAACCGGCTGATAAGTATTCCGGGCTACGTAAAGAACGATACGCGAAAAACTCTGTTTCCGGTCTGTTGCCGTCAGAATTACTTCAAAAACCGGCTTCCCATGAAAATCGGCAACTTTCCCCAAGGCATAAGAGAAGCCTTTCCGGTAACTATATAATAAAGCGTACGGATTTATAGTCCGAAGTTCTTCCTGCGTAGGGTTACTGATATTCACTTCATCGCTGCCGTCCATATAGCTCCATTGCGTTGTTCCGTCGAACCAAGTTGTCGCTTCCGAAGTTTTCAGCAGAAATTTCTCGCCTTTCAACCGAATCAAGCCATCGGAAAAGCTCTCCAATTGGCCGTTGTTATACGTCTTAACCGCAAATTCGGCCTGAACTCCTCCCGCTTTGCGAAAGGCTTCCGCCGCATTGTCCAAAACAGTTTTAGCCTGCGGCTGCCGTTGCTGGGCAGCCACAGGTAAAGACAATAAAGCTACTATAATACTAAAGATATATTTTCTCATTTTTGAATAAACGGACTGTTATTGTAAATTGTTCAAACGCATTTCCAAGTCATTGTCATCCACGCACATCACATCACGGGCTTTACTGCCTTGTGCCGGACCGACAATGCCGGCTCTCTCCAATTGGTCCATAATTCTTCCTGCACGGTTGTACCCGATCGAGAATTTACGCTGGATTAATGAGGTAGACCCTTGCTGATGAATAACCACCAAGCGGGCGGCATCCTCGAACAACGGATCGAGGCGTCCCATATCGACATCACCCGGTTCGCCTCCGCTCTCTTCATTCACATATTCAGGCAGAAAGAAAGCAGTGGGATATCCTTGCTGACGAGCGATGTATCTGGTAATCTCCTCCACTTCCGGCGTATCGATAAAAGCACATTGCACACGCACCGGATCGGCTCCTTGCAAGAAAAGCATATCGCCTTTACCTATCAGCCGATTGGCACCGGGACGGTCGAGAATGGTGCGGGAGTCCATCATGGCGGATACACGGAAAGCAATACGGGCGGGGAAATTCGCCTTAATGGTTCCTGTAATGATGTTCGTGGTCGGACGCTGAGTAGCAATAATCATGTGAATACCCACCGCACGTGCCAACTGAGCGATGCGCGCAATCGGAAGTTCCACCTCCTTGCCGGCAGTCATGATCAAGTCGCCGAACTCATCGATTACGACAACGATGTACGGCATGAATTTATGTCCTTTTTCCGGATTCAGGCGGCGATTGATGAACTTCTCGTTGTATTCTCTGATGTTACGCACATGAGCCATTTTCAGCAGGTCATACCGAGTATCCATTTCCACACAAACCGAATTCAACGTCTGCACCACTTTGGTCACATCCGTAATGATAGGTTCTCCCTCATCGGGCAGTTTGGCAAGGAAATGATTCTCAATCACCGAATAGATGCTGAACTCTACCTTCTTGGGGTCGACCAGCACAAACTTCAGCTCGGCAGGATGCTTCTTGTAAAGCAGAGAAGTGATAATGGCATTCAGCCCCACGGATTTACCCTGTCCCGTCGCTCCCGCCACCAATACGTGAGGCATTTTACAGAGATCGAACATGAAAACCTCGTTCGTGATTGTTTTTCCGAGAACAACCGGCAGTTCAAACTTGGATTCCTGAAACTTCTTGCTGCCAATCACGCTTTGTCCCGAAACAATCTTCGGATTTTTGTTCGGCACCTCGATACCGATTGTTCCTTTTCCCGGTATGGGAGCAATGATACGGATTCCGTCCGCCGAAAGACTCAATGCGATATCATCTTCGAGTCCCCTGATTTTAGAAATACGCACTCCCTGCTCCGGAGTTATCTCATATAAGGTAACCGTAGGGCCTACGGTTGCTTTAATGGTACTGATCTCGATGCCGAAGCTCCGCAACGTATTGATGATTCTGTCCTTATTCGCATTTTGCTCTTCCATGTCAATGGTTGGTTCGTCATTATCAAAATGCTTCATCAAGTCGACAGTAGGGAAACGATAGTTTTCCAAATCTTTGGTCGGATTATAAGGCTCCTGTTCCGGCCCGCGATACTCTTCTTCTTCGACGGCGCTTTCAACCTCAAATCCGGGTTCGGCTTCGTCGAACCGTTCTTCCTGAGCTGCTGCGAAATCTGCTTCGGTCGGCACTTGTCCGATAGTCATGGCAATACCGTTTCCATTCGGAGGTTCCGGAGTATCTCCTTTCAATTGAGGATTATCCGGATTCGTATGCTTATCGTTTTCGCCAACCACTTGCATATCGATTGCAGGAGCAGACGGTTTCGCCGCATTGTGCTTCAAATCAAATTCCACTTCTTTCGGGCGGGATATGGTAAACTCATGAGTCTCTTCACGCTCCGGAACAGGATGTTCTTTCCGTTTCCGCCTGAGGAAACTCAACCCGAACAATTTGCGAAGCCAAGTAATGGTTCGCCTGCTGAGATAAATAAAGAAACAAATGGCTGTCACCAGCAAAAGCATCCACACACCGGGAACTCCCACCTGCGAAATCAGCCACCGGCTTACATTATATCCATGCATTCCGCCGAGATAAATGAAAGAGTCCTGATAATGATCCATAAAAGCGAATCCGAAGAAAACGGAAAACCAGATCAATAAAAGCGAACACCCGACAAACCATTTCCATAAACGCACGTTACGCACTTTCATAAGCTTCAGTCCGGCTACAGCCAAAAACACAAGAATAAAAAAAGAAGAGATGCCGAAGCAGTCATTAATGAGATAGCTTGCCAGCTGCGCTCCCCGCGAACCCGCATAATTCTTCACATGATTGTTGACCGCCGACAGGTCGGCAGGATTACCGCTGTCGATAATGCTCTGGTCGGCCGCGCCGGTAAAGAAGAAAGAAGAAAACGCCAATAACAGATAAACCGAAAAAATGACCAGCATCAGTCCGACGACAAAATGTATAGTCTCATTCCTTAATGCATTTCCAGCTTTATCAAAGGAAGACGAATTCTTTTTATTCTCTTTATCCGATTTCTTTTTTGCCATGAGTATATTCTGTTTTATCTTTAATGCACTTTGCTATCTAAGCTGCAAAAATAATAAAAAAATACGGAGCGCTGCGTTCATTCAATCCTTTTTTGTTACCTTTGCAATTCAAAACAAAGCTGATTATGGAAAAAGAGAGCCAAACGATATTTGACAAGAATGTGATTGAATTCGTTACCGTAGCCGCAGAATTTTGCGCATTCCTCGAACGTGCCGGCGAAATGAAGCAAAGCACTTTTATCGACACATCGCTTAAAATTCTGCCTCTGCTCTATCTCAAGGCTTCCATGCTTCCAACAGTCGAAACGATAGGTGATGAAGCTCCCGAAACGTACGTGACCGAAGAGATATACGAAGTGCTCCGTCTGAACTTGGCGGAACTGATGGGAGAAAAAGACGATTATCTCGATGTTTTTGTTGAAGACATGGTATACAGCGATCAGCCTATCAAAAAATCCGTATCGGAGGATTTGGCGGATATCTATCAAGACATCAAGGATTTTATCTTTGTATTCCAACTCGGACTAAACGAAACGATGAACGATTCTTTGGCTATTTGCCGGGAAAGTTTCGGTATGCTGTGGGGACAGAAACTTGTAAATACACTCCGCGCGCTTCATGACGCTAAATACAATCAAGCGGACGAAGAACATTGTCACGATGAAGATTGCCATTGCCACGATTGAGAAATAGAAAAATGATAGTAAGAAGAACCATTAATAAAGACGAAGTCAGAGAACTGCCTAAAGCCGTTTTCCCGGGACAGATTCATGTCATCCGGTCGGAAGCGGAAACGATAAAAGCAGTAACCTATCTACAGTCGAAGTCTGTTTTGGGCATTGACAGCGAAACGCGCCCATGCTTTAAAAAAGGGCAGTCGCACAAAGTAGCGCTTCTTCAAATTTCGTCCGAAGAATGTTGTTTCCTGTTTCGCCTCAACATAACCGGATTGTCTCAACCTCTGATCGATTTATTGGAAAACCCGGAAGTTATCAAAGTCGGTCTCTCTCTTAAAGACGACTTTATGATGTTGCACAAACGGGCTCCGTTTCATCAGCAAAGCTGCATCGACTTGCAAGACTATGTGCGTCCTTTTGGAATACAGGATAAAAGTCTGCAAAAAATCTACGCCATCTTATTCAAAGAAAAGATTTCCAAATCGCAACGGTTATCGAACTGGGAAGCCGACGTATTGAGCGACAGCCAGAAACAATACGCTGCCGTCGACGCTTGGGCATGTCTCAACATCTACAACTTGCTGCAAGAGTTGAAACGAACCGGAAATTATAAGATAGCCCTTGAACCTGAAGAAAAAAACATCTCATAAACATCGAAAAATAAGCCAGCATGCATAAAGTATACCTCAAGCCGGGTAAAGAAGAGTCGCTCAAAAGGTTTCACCCCTGGATATTCTCCGGCGCAATCTCCCGTATCGACGGAGAACCCGAAGAAGGCGAAGTGGTAGAAGTATATACTTCGAAAAAGGAATTTATAGCCGAAGGTCACTTCCAAATCGGCAGCATTGCCGTTCGTGTACTCTCGTTCCGGCAAGAACCCGTGAACCGGGAATTCTGGAAACATAAGCTGGAAATAGCTTATAACATGCGTTGCAGCATCGGAATTGCCACCAATCCGGAAAATGACACATACCGGCTTGTGCATGGTGAAGGCGACAATCTGCCAGGACTGGTGATTGATGTCTACGCGAAAACCGCCGTTATGCAAGCTCACTCCGCAGGAATGCATGCAGACCGCATGGCTATTGCCGAAGCTCTTTCGGAAGTAATGGGTGATAAAATCGAGAACATCTATTACAAGTCGGAAACAACGTTGCCTTTCAAAGCCGACCTTTTCCCCGAAAACGGATTTCTGAAAGGAGGAAGCCACGACAATATCGCACAAGAATACGGACTCAGGTTTCATGTAGACTGGCTGAAGGGACAAAAAACGGGATTCTTTGTCGACCAACGGGAGAACCGCTCGCTGTTGGAACGCTATGCCAAGAACCGTTCGGTATTGAACATGTTCTGCTATACCGGCGGATTCTCGTTCTATGCCATGCGGGGAGGCGCCCAATTGGTACATTCGGTAGACAGCTCGGCCAAAGCAATCGATCTGACGAATAAGAACGTGGAATTGAATTTTCCCGGCGATTCTCGCCATGAAGCTTTTGCAGAAGATGCGTTCAAGTTCCTCGACCGGATGGGCGACCAATATGATTTGATCGTACTCGACCCTCCTGCTTTCGCCAAACATAAAGACGCTTTACGGAACGCGCTGCAAGGCTATCGCAAATTAAACGCCAAAGCTTTCGAAAAAATCAAGTCGGGCGGCATTCTGTTTACGTTTTCCTGCTCGCAAGTCGTCACCAAAGACAATTTCCGTACGGCTGTCTTTACTGCGGCAGCCATGTCGGGACGCAGTGTCCGCATTCTGCATCAGCTGACACAGCCTGCCGACCATCCGGTAAACATATACCATCCTGAAGGAGAATACTTGAAAGGATTGGTATTATATGTGGAGTAAAAAGCATTCAATTGTTATTTAAGGTTAACAATCGGCATTTTTAAATCGATATATCATGTTTTAAAACATAAAACACTTATCTTTGCACTGTGTTTTTCATGGTATTAGATTTAAGGTTAATAAAGATTGGCTGTCTGGGATAGATAGCCTTCTTTTTTTATATACCTCTTTCCTATATACCCTCTACCTAAAAAACTTTCACATTTAGCAAAAATAGATCTATCTTTAAGCAAACGCGTTTTTTGTTCTTAGGCAAATAGCTTTTGCCGATGCAACCCTTTTCAGACCAATTCTCCCCTCAGAGTAATTTTTCGGAAAGCTAAAACCGGATATGCCGAATATTACCCCAATTTTGACAAACGCAGTCGCTACAAAATGCCGGACTCTTTCATCATAAAATCTCAGGTACCGACAAGCCGACACGATTTTATTCTTAGTATGATACGGATTTATCAGAAAAAGCATAAAGAAGAGCGCCTCTTTAGAAGCTTTTTCCCGATTATTTGTCCACCCAATCGATGAATATATTATATTTGCATCTCATTAATTCACTAAATAGAGAAACACAAATAAGAAAATTATGAGTATCAAAGTTCGTTTGATCATTATGAACTTCCTGCAATTTGCGGTATGGGGTTCTTATCTGACTTCCATGGGAAGCTATCTGGCAAACATCGGAATGGGAGAAAACATCGGTCTCTTCTATGCCATGCAGGGAATTGTATCTTTATTCATGCCCGCCATATTAGGAATCATTGCCGACCGATGGATTCCCGCACAAAAACTGTTAAGCATCAGCCATTTTCTGGCAGCATTCTTCATGGTATTGGCAGGTTATTACGGTATGACCGCCGAACCCCAAGTCAGTTTCCCGGTTTTATTTAGCTTATATTCATTAAGTGTCGCTTTTTATATGCCTACCCTTGCGCTTTCGAACTCGGTGGCTTATACAGCGCTCGATCAGGCTGGTCTTGATACCATCAAATACTTTCCCCCGATCCGTATATTCGGAACCATCGGCTTCATCTGTTCCATGTGGGCTATCGACCTGCTCGGCTTACAGACCAGTTACGGACAATTTTATGCATGTGCCGTCATCGGTTTCATTTATGGAATATACGCATTGACATTACCTCATTGTCCTGTCAGCCACAACAATCAAACCAAATCGTTGGTCGAAGCCTTGGGATTACGCGCTTTCACATTGTTCAAAAGCAAGAAAATGGCCATTTTCTTTATTTTCTCCATGCTTTTGGGAGTATCTTTACAGATTACCAACGGATTTGCCAACCCGTATATCAGCAGTTTCGGTTCCATCCCCGAATACGCGAATACCTTTGGAGTGCAACACGCCAATATCCTTATTTCGCTCTCGCAAGTGTCCGAAACTCTGTGCATTCTGCTCATTCCTTTCTTTCTGAGTAAATTCGGAATCAAGAGAGTAATGCTGATAGCCATGCTGGCGTGGGTATTGCGGTTCGCTTTATTCGGTTTCGGCAACCCGGGAAGCGGAGTGTGGATGTTTATCCTTTCCATGCTTGTATACGGAGTAGCGTTTGATTTTTTCAACATTTCAGGCTCTCTGTTTGTTGATAGAGAAACAGACATCGGCATCCGTTCCAGCGCACAAGGGCTATTTGTCATCATGACCAACGGTTTCGGAGCCACAATCGGAACTTTGGGAGCTCAAGCTGTCGTAAACCGTTTTGTCGACTTCAACAGTGCAGCTCCCCAAACAGAAGGTTGGGCTTCTGCATGGTTCGTATTTGCCGGATACGCATTGACCGTAGCCGTTCTGTTTGCAATCATATTCAGGTACAAACATCAACCGGAAACAGCTAATAAAAAATAAAGAATGAACAACAAGATAGAATTACAAGTAATAAGCATCACCAACAGCCAAGCTCAGATAGGCGCGTTTGCCATGCTTCTGGGTGAAGTAAACGGAGAGAGACAGCTGCCTATCATCATAGGGCCTGCCGAAGCTCAAGCGACTGCTTTATACTTGAAAGGTCTTCAGACTCCCCGTCCGCTGACGCACGACTTGTTCACGGCTGCCATCAACGTACTTGGAGCCAATCTGCTCCGCGTTTTGATTTACAAGGCTGAGGAAGGCATTTTCTATTCTTACATTTACTTAAAAAAAGAGAACGAAATTATTCGCATGGATGCACGAACTTCAGATGCAATAGCGTTGGCGGTACGCGCCGGGGCTCCCATTCTTATCTATGAATCGATTCTTGAAAAAGAGTGTCTGCGCATCCCTGAAGAAGAGAAAGAACACCAAGAAGAGGGAGGAAATAAAGGAAAAGAAACTCAGGAAGAAAGCATTGAAGCACTACAAGACGCATTGGAGCGAGCGATAAAGAGCGAGGATTACGAATTGGCCGCCAAATTACGCGACCAGATCCGCTTAAGAAATCAAAACCAGTAACCATGCACCTATTTTATACTCCTGACATATCACACAACAACGAGTTGCCGGAAGAAGAAGCGCAACATTGTATCCGCGTATTACGGCTGAACATCGGAGACGAAGTGACTCTGACCGACGGAAAAGGCTGTTTCTACAAAGCTGAAATATCGGCGGCAACCCACAAACGTTGCCTGGTAACAGTAAAAGAATCCATCCCCCAACCTCCTCTCACTCTTTGCCGCATCCATATTGCTATGGCACCGACCAAAAACATGGACCGGAACGAATGGTTTGCCGAAAAGGCGACAGAAATAGGAATAGACCAACTTTCCTTTCTCTGCTGCCGTTTCTCCGAACGGAAAGTCATTAAAACCGAGCGCATTGAAAAGATTCTGGTGTCGGCGATGAAACAATCGCTCAAAGCATACCTCCCAAAACTCAACGAGATGATGGAATTCGACAAGTTCATCGCACAGGATTTTAAAGGACAGAAGTTTATCGCCCATTGCTACGAAGGTGCAAAGCCTCAGCTGAAACATATCTTGAAACCCGGCGAAGACGCCATAGTCTTAATCGGGCCCGAAGGAGATTTCAGCGAAGAAGAGGTGGAAAAAGCCATAAACAACGGATTCATTCCTGTTAGTTTGGGAAGATCGAGGCTCAGGACGGAAACGGCCGCATTGGTGGCTTGCCACACACTAAACCTGCTTAACCAATAAGCAATATACAAACTTTTAAAAACACACGGTATGAAAAAGAAATTAATCGCAAAAATCTCAGCATTGGCTATCCTGATTGTATTCTTTACAGCCTGCTCTAAAAAGGTAGAATATACTAACGCAATACCGGCGGACGCTTCCTTCGTGGTTTCCATCGACCTGAAATCTTTGATTGACAAAACGGGAATAGACAACAAAGAAAATGAATCCGTCAGACAAAAAATAGTAGAATCTTTGAAGAGCGGACTTGATGCCTCAGCTTTTCAACATGTGGAGAAGATCATAAAGAATCCGCAAGAATCGGGGATCAATATAAAATCTCCGGTCTATATATTCAAGTCTCCAACCTTCAATGAACCTGTACTTCTGGCCGAAATCAGCAATGAAGACAAACTCCACAAATCGTTGGAATACATGGAGAAAGAAAATATATGCCAACCGGTTTCCGAAACAGACGGATATTGCTTTACGACCTTCAAAAAGGAGCTGATAGTTTTCAACAATTCCGCAGTAATGATGACATTGGGGCGAAGTTCATCGCAAACGGAAAGTGTTCAGAAAAGACTTGCAGCTTTATTAAAACAGTCTGCGGAACAAAGCATTCACCAATCGGAAGCTTTCCGGAAAACTTCGGAGCGGAAAGAAGATATCAAACTCATGGCTTCGATGGAAACTCTTTCTGCAAAGAACGAAAAATTATTTTCTCTTGGAAGCCCGACCGGTATCGACCCCAGACAAATTACAGTAATAAGCGGACTGAATTTCGAAAAAGGAAAAATCAGCCTTAAAACAGAGAACTACACCGAAAACGATACCATACAAGCATTTATTAAAAAGCATAACAATACATTTATTAAACCGAAAGGTGTTTTCAATAAATACTTTCCGGCTTCCACCTTGATGTTTATTACCTTTGGGGTAAAAGGAGACCAACTATATGAACTGCTAAATATCGAGAATCTATCATTGGGCGAAACAGAAGAAATAAAAGCAATAGTCGACTCGTTCAACGGTGATATTACCGCCGGGCTGATCAATGTCACCATGGAAAACACCCCCGCCTTTATGGCTTATGCGGAAGTGAGCGACAACAATGCCGTTCAGAGGCTATATGCAAACATACAAAAAATGAACTTGAGAAAAGGGAGCGATATTCTGCAATTGGGGAAAAACGAATATGTGTATAAGTCGAAAAACATGAAGATCTTTTTCGGTGTGAAAGACAAGCAAATGTATGCAACCAACGACGAGATGCTATATAAAAGAATAGGTAAAGCTGCCGAAAAATCTGTCAAAGATGCTGTTTACGCGTCTGAAATGAAAGGCAATCCTCTATACATGGCAATTAACGCAGAGGCAATAGCAGACCTTCCTTTGGTTAAAATGATAATCAGCTTCAACAGCAAAGAGGCCCAAACGCTATCCGGTTTACTCGCCGGAACCTCGCATCTATCGGTCTCTTTCGAAAGAGAGACTTCCGATATCACCCTTCATCTGAAAAACAAAAACGATAATGCCTTGAAGCAAATAGTAGAATTTGCCAAACAATTCGCCGGCATGTAATTGATCAGAGATGAACAGTATCCACCTCAGGCAAACACTTCCGGAAGTGTTTGCCGACCGCAATTCAATCCATTCCGACATCTGGCATCGGGACTTTACGTTCCGCAAAGGTGAAACTTATTTGATAGAAGCCGCTTCCGGAACCGGCAAATCTTCTCTGTGCAGCTACATTTACGGTTATCGGAACGATTACCAGGGGATTATCTGTTTCGACGAAAGCAACATCAAGAGTTACACGGTGGAGCAATGGTGCAATATAAGAAAGCATTCTATAAGCATGCTCTTTCAAGACCTGAGGCTTTTCAGCGAACTTACCGCTTTTGAGAACATACAATTGAAAAACAAGCTGACCGGCTGGAAAAAGAAGAGGGAGATACTGTCATTATTCGAAACTCTACGCATAGGGGATAAGATACATGTAAAGGCCGGCAAGCTCTCGTTCGGACAGCAACAACGGGTCGCTTTCATCCGCTCGCTCTGCCAACCGTTCGATTTTATCTTTCTGGATGAGCCAACCAGCCATCTGGATGATGAAAACAGTGAAATAATGAAAGAAATCATTCTTTCGGAAGCCGGCAAACAAAAAGCGGGAATCGTTATCACATCCATAGGAAAGCATCCGGAACTTCCTTACGGCCAGAAAGTTCTCCTTTAAGAACATCTCCCGATAAGAATAACTTCCGCATATGATAAACATTTAATAAATAATTGATGAACAGACTTGTCTGGAAATTACTCCGCCAACATATCAGCATCGGGCAGCTCGGCAGCTTTATCATGGCCAACATTTTCGGCATGGTAATCGTCTTGCTCAGTGTACAATTCTACAAAGACGTTCTTCCCGTATTTACCGAGGGAGATAGTTTCATGAAGAAAGATTTCATCATAGCCACCAAAAGAGTCAGCACACTCGGTTCGCTGGCCGGGAAAAGCAGTATGTTCTCTCCCCAAGAAGCAGAAGACCTCAAGAAACAACCATTTACAAAAAGAATGGGCATGTTTACCCCTTCCCAATTTCAGGTATCTGCCGGGATAGGCATGAAAGGGACAAGGATTTACATCAGTACGGATATGTTTTTCGAGTCGGTACCCGATGAGTTTGTCGACGTCAAACTCGACAAGTGGCAGTTTCATCCCGACACACGTCTCATTCCCATTATCATCCCACGCAATTACCTGAATCTGTATAATTTCGGATTCGCCCAAAGCCGTAACCTTCCTCAACTGTCGGAAGGATTGATGAGTCTCATTCAAATGGATATTACGATACGTGGTAACGGTAGAGCAGAACAATACAAAGGAAACATCATCGGCTTTTCCAATCGTTTGAATACAATCTTGGTTCCTCAATCTTTCATGAGTTGGGCAAACAACAACTTCTCTCCCGATAAAGAGCCTCGCCCCAACCGACTTATCATCGAAGTGAACAACCCGGCAGATGCAGCCATTGCCGAGTACTTCAAAAAGAACGGTTACGAAGCAGAAGACGGGAAGCTCGACGCAGGCAAGGCAACACACTTTCTGCGACTGATCACGGGCATTGTGCTGGCAATCGGCTTGGCAATCAGCCTGCTTTCTTTTTTCATCCTGATGCTAAGCATTTACCTGTTGCTCCAAAAGAATACGGATAAACTGGAAGACCTCATGCTCATCGGATACAGCCCCCAAAAGATAGCGCTCCCTTACCAGCTGCTTACCGTAATACTGAATGCTGTCGTGCTGATTATATCCGTTGCAATTGTAATTTGGCTGCGGACATATTATATAAGTTCCATTCAGTCTCTTTTTCCTCAGATGCACAAAGGTTCCATGTGGCTGACCGCCGGTACAGGCATCGTATTGTTTCTCACCGTATCGATCATCAACATTCTGATTATCAAACGCAAGGTCATTGCAATCTGGTTTCGGAAGAAATAGCATCCCTTATTGCCCCTTTCTTTTTTCCTTTTCATTCAAAAGCAAAAAAAGAAAAGAAATATTTGTGCATAAGGAATAAAAAGAGTAATTTTGTGCCCGATTATTCCGCAACGGGTTCGTTCAAGAGCTCTTTAAGTGATTTAAAGACCACCCGCCGGAGCTAACTAATACATTTAAGACAGAAATGTACGCAATTGTAGAAATCAACGGCCAGCAGTTCAAAGCAGAAGCCGGAAAGAAGTTGTTCGTTCACCACATCCAAGGCGCGGAGAACGGAGCAACAGTAGAGTTTGAGAAAGTTCTTTTGGTAGACAAAGACGGAAATGTGACGGTAGGCGCTCCTACAGTAGAAGGCGCAAAAGTTGTTTGTCAGGTTGTTTCAAGCCTGGTAAAAGGCGACAAAGTGCTTGTCTTCCACAAAAAAAGAAGAAAAGGTTACAGAAAACTGAACGGTCACCGTCAGCAGTTCACAGAGTTAACAATTACAGAAGTAGTAGCTTAATCAATTTAAAAAAGTAAGAAGAAATGGCACATAAAAAAGGTGTCGGTAGTTCTAAGAACGGCCGCGAATCACACAGCAAGAGATTAGGCGTTAAAATGTTCGGTGGCGAAGCTTGCAAAGCCGGTAACATCATCGTTCGCCAAAGAGGAACAGAATTCCATCCGGGTGACAACATCGGTATGGGTAAAGATCATACGCTTTTCGCTTTAGTAGATGGTACAGTAAAGTTCAAGGTAGGTAAGGAAGACAAAAGATACGTTTCTGTAATTCCTTCGACAGAAGCATAACTGTATCATATCCAAATAACAGATTAAAAAGGGGCTGTCCAAACAAAGTCGGATAGCCCCTTGCTGTTTATAATAAACACGACAAACTTTGGAAAACGCCCCGGTCGGGCAAGTAGAATCATAGAAAATATCCCATTTTAGTCTCGTTTCTATCGTTTTTGAGTATCTTTGCATTTCAAAACATAGTTCATAAAAAGTTTACGATATGCTTACCATCAAACAAATTACGGAAAACACGGAAGCAGTGCTCCGCGGATTGGAAAAGAAACATTTCAAACATGCAAAAGAGACGATCGAAGAAGTAATCTCACTCAACGATAAAAGACGTAGCACACAAAATCAATTGGATAAAAATCTTGCGGAGGTGAACTCGCTGTCGCGCACCATCGGCGGATTGATGAAAGAAGGGAAAAAGGAAGAAGCCGAAGCGGCACGGACACGTGTGGCCGAGCTGAAAGAAGTTAACAAAGGATTGGACGCAACCATGACACAGGCCGCCGCGGATATGCAGGAGTTGCTCTATACCATCCCCAACGTCCCCTATGAGGATGTGCCCGAAGGAACGGGAGCCGACGACAACGTAGTGGAAAAGACGGGCGGTATGCAGCATGAGCTGCCGAAAGACGCTCTCCCTCATTGGGAGTTGGCAAAGAAATACGATTTGATCGATTTCGACCTCGGCGTAAAAGTCACCGGAGCAGGCTTTCCTGTGTATAAAGGAAAAGGTGCCCGGCTGCAACGCGCGCTTATCAATTTCTTTCTGGACGAGGCACGTGAATCGGGGTATACGGAAATCATGCCTCCCACCGTTGTCAACTCCGCGTCGGGCTATGGCACGGGGCAACTTCCCGATAAGGAAGGACAAATGTATCACTGCGAAGCGGACGACTTATACCTGATTCCAACGGCAGAAGTCCCCGTAACGAATATCTATCGCGACGTGATTCTGGAAGAAAAACAACTGCCGGTTAAAAACTGTGCTTACACGCAATGCTTCCGTCGCGAGGCAGGTTCTTACGGAAAAGATGTACGCGGATTGAACCGTTTGCACGAATTTTCAAAAGTAGAGCTTGTACGTATAGACAAGCCCGAACACTCACGGGAATCTCACAAGGAAATGCTCGACCACGTTGAAGGCTTGTTGCAAAAGCTGGAACTTCCCTACCGCATCCTTCGCCTCTGCGGAGGCGACATGAGCTTTACAGCTGCTCTTTGCTTCGACTTCGAAGTATATTCCGAAGCGCAGAAACGCTGGTTGGAGGTAAGCTCGGTATCCAACTTCGACACCTATCAGGCCAACCGCCTGAAATGCCGGTATCGCAGCGCGGAAAAGAAAACCGAACTTTGCCATACGTTAAACGGTTCGGCGCTGGCTTTGCCGCGTATTGTCGCCGCCCTGCTCGAAAACAACCAGACTCCCGAAGGAATCCGGATTCCCAAAGCGCTGGTTCCTTACTGCGGATTCGAGATGATCGACTAAATTAAAAGGCACGGGCCGAAGGCGATAAGCCGTTGCTTCCCGGGCAAACCGAATGTTTTGCCGGCGTGTTGCCGTCGCAAGCAGCTATCGGAAGGCAACGGACTTCCAACAAACCTAATATATTGCCGGTGTATCAATCACTTTCGCCACATCGCGCAGAGAAATATGCTTGCAACAAAGCTTACATATTGCCGGCGACACATAAAATCAGAGAAAAGGAAGTGTTTGACGAAAAGTTTCCATATCTTTGCAGCAATTTATCATTCTGAAATAAAAAACGTAATAAATCAAACAAATTAATTCATAATGAATAAAATCATTAGCAAAAGACGTTTTTCTGAAAAAGTGTTTCAATTCGAGATTGAAGCTCCTTTAATAGCGAAATCCCGCAAAGCGGGACATTTCGTTATCGTGCGTGTAGGCGAAAAAGGCGAACGTATGCCCTTAACCATTGCCAAAGCCGATGTAAAGAAAGGCACCATCACGCTGGTTGTACAGGAGGTAGGACTCTCCTCCACCCGCCTTTGCGAGCTTAATGAGGGCGATTACATCACCGATGTGGTAGGTCCGCTCGGACAAGCCACCCACATCGAGAATTTCGGAACAGTAGTATGCGCGGGCGGCGGTGTCGGCGTAGCTCCGATGCTTCCTATCGTACAAGCGCTGAAGGCTGCCGGCAACAGGGTAATCACGGTATTGGCAGGACGCAGCAAGGATTTGATCATTCTGGAGCAGGAAATGCGCGACAGCTCCGACGAAGTGATTATCATGACCGACGACGGCTCGTACGGACGCAAAGGACTGGTGACGGAAGGGGTGGAAGAAGTCATCAAACGGGAAAAAGTAGACAAATGCTTTGCCATCGGTCCTGCCATCATGATGAAATTCGTCTGCCTGCTGACAAAGAAATATGAAATTCCGACGGACGTCTCGCTGAACACCATCATGGTAGACGGAACGGGCATGTGCGGCGCATGCCGTATCACGGTGGGCGGAAAGACAAAGTTCGTTTGTGTAGACGGTCCGGAGTTCGACGGACACCAAGTAGACTTCGATGAAATGCTGAAACGCATGGGAGCCTTTAGAAGCATCGAACACAGAAAAATGCAGAAGCTGCATCCCGAAACGAAATGCAAAGCCATCGAGGAGGAAGACGAAACAAGCAGAAACGCGGCTTGGCGACAAGAATTGCGCAAAGCGATGAAAGCCAAAGAACGGACTGCCATCCCCCGTGTGGAAATGAACGAATTGGATCCGGAGTACCGCTCGCGCAGCCGCAAGGAAGAAGTAAACCTCGGCCTCACCGAAGAGCAAGCTCTGACCGAAGCCAAACGCTGCCTCGACTGCGCCAACCCCGGCTGCATAGAAGGATGCCCCGTAGGAGTCGACATTCCCCGTTTTATCAAAAACATAGAGCGCGGCGAATTTCTGGAAGCAGCCAAAACACTGAAAGAAACAAGCGCGCTTCCCGCCGTATGCGGCCGTGTGTGCCCTCAGGAGAAACAATGCGAATCGAAATGTATCCACCTGAAGATGAACGAACAACCCGTAGCCATCGGATATCTCGAACGTTTTGCCGCCGATTACGAGCGCGAAAGCGGAGAAATATCCGTCCCTGCCATCGCAGAGAAAAACGGAATCAAGATAGCCGTCATCGGCTCCGGACCGGCGGGCTTGTCTTTTGCCGGCGACATGGCCAAATACGGATACGACGTCACCGTATTCGAAGCGTTGCACGAAGTAGGAGGCGTACTGAAATACGGCATCCCGGAGTTTCGGTTGCCCAATAAGATTGTCGACGTCGAGATAGACAACCTCGCAAGAATGGGAGTCACATTCCTGAAAGACTGCATTGTGGGAAAAACAATCGATATCGAGGAGCTGAAAAAAGAAGGCTTCAAGGGATTCTTCGTGGCTTCAGGCGCAGGATTGCCCAATTTCATGAACATACCGGGCGAAAACTCCATCAATGTGATGTCGTCCAACGAATACCTGACACGTGTGAATCTCATGGACGCCGCAAGCGAAGACTCCGACACTCCCGTCACCTTCGGCAAGAATGTGGCGGTAATCGGCGGGGGAAACACGGCGATGGATTCGGTACGAACCGCAAAAAGACTCGGAGCGGAACGCGCCATCATCATCTACCGCCGTTCGGAAGAAGAAATGCCGGCACGCATAGAGGAAGTAAAGCACGCCAAAGAAGAAGGTGTAGAGTTCCTCACGCTGCACAATCCCATCGAATATATCCCCGATGAACAAGGATGTGTAAAACAAGTGGTGTTACAGAAAATGAAACTGGGCGAGCCCGATGCTTCCGGACGCCGCAGCCCCGTGCCCATCGCCGGAGCCATTGAGACCATCGACATCGACTTGGCGATTGTCAGCATCGGCGTTTCTCCGAATCCCATCGTGCCGAACTCCATCAAGGGGCTTGAATTGGGACGGAAAGGAACCATAAACGTGGATGAAAACATGGAGTCGTCCATTCCGATGATTTACGCCGGAGGAGACATCGTGCGCGGGGGCGCTACGGTGATTCTCGCCATGGGAGACGGTCGTAAGGCCGCTGCATCCATGCACAGGCAACTACAGGAACAGAAGCTCCGATAGTTTTTTGCCGCAATCCGGCAACACACATGGCCCGACGCATGGAATGCTTTCGGGGAATGGGAGAATAGATAAAGCAGCGCGGCATATCGCAATCGGGTGTATCGACACACGAAATATGCCGCGCTGCTTCTTTTTTGGAAAATACGGACAGGTTGCAGAGTTTCCCCGGTGGGAAACTTTATTTTCCCCGTGGGGAAACTTTTGTGGCAACAGCGGGAAACTTTTGTTTCCCCAGTGGGAAACTTTTGTGGCAACAGCGGGAAACTTTCGTGGCAACAAAGCGGAAGCTCCGTTCAAGCCAAAGAGAGGCTCTGTTCAAGCCAAAGAAAGGCTCTGTTCGGGCCAAAGAGAGGCTCTGTTCAAGCCAAAGAGAGGCTCCGTTCAAGCCAAAGAGAGGCTCGTTCGGGCAAAGCGGAAGTTCCCCTGCACAAGCGCCTTTACCGAAGCTACCGCAACGGGCATGGCAAGCCCCCTTCTATTTCACCACTTTATTGGTGAGCGGATCGGGGAAAATCACCGTAGGTTTAAACGTTTTCGCTTCCTCAAAGTCCAACAATGCGTACGACATGATAATCACAATGTCTCCGGGCTGCACTTTCCGCGCCGCGGCGCCATTCAGACAAACCTTGCCGGAGCCGCGTTCGCCCTTGATAATATAAGTTTCAAAGCGTTCGCCGTTATTATTGTCGGCAATGTATACTTTTTCTCCGGGAATCATGTTCGCAGCATCCAGCAGGTCTTCGTCGATGGTAATGCTACCCATATAATTGAGATTGGCCTCTGTGACACAGGCACAATGAATCTTCGATTTCAACACTTCTATCATCATAATGCGTTGTTTTAAAATAAAGTTGTAAAAATCAGTTGTATTTGATATTGTCGATTAGCCGGACATCTCCGCAAAACACGGTTATGCAGCCCACCGCATAAGCGGTATCTTTCCAATCGTTTATCTTTTGCAGCGTATCTCCGTCCACGATTTCAAAATACTCCAAACGAAGCCCCGGCGAGGAAGCTATCGCCTCTTCAACCATCTTGCAGGTCTCCGCAACCGGATGGGACGAAGCGAACGAACGGCTTGCGAACAGCGTGCGGGAGATATTCAACGCATTCCCCCGTTCTTCCGTAGAAAGACGCGAATTACGGCTGCTCAGCGCCAAACCGTCCTGCTCGCGCACGATGGGACACCCCACAATCTCCAGTTTATAACCCATCTGCCGCACCATCTCGCGGATAATCGCCAATTGCTGGAAATCTTTCTCCCCGAAATAAGCCCGATCGGGCGTTACGGCATCGAACAGTTTGCTCACAATCTGGCACACCCCGTTGAAATGTCCGGGACGAAAAGCTCCCTCCATCACCGTATCCAGCGGCGCATAGCTGAATTTACGCGTATCAGGCCGGGGATACATCTCCTCCACCGAAGGAACAAAAGCAAATGTAGCGCCGCATTCTTCCAGCAAACGGCAGTCGGCCTCTACAGTGCGCGGATATTTAGCCAAATCGTTCTTATCGTTAAACTGAGTAGGATTCACAAAAATACTCACTACAGTCACAGCATTTTCACTTACACTACGCCTTACCAGTGATGCATGCCCTGCATGCAAGGCACCCATGGTGGGCACCAATCCAACCTTCTTACCTTGAGCTTTCAGGACCTCCAATTCAGTCTGTAAGTCCTTGATAGTGTGTACAACTTTCATCTCTGTTTATAAGTTTACGTTCAAATCGTTTGCAAAAACTCTGCAAAATAAACTAATATTTGCCACATAAAGAAAGAATATCATATTTAATGTTCTTTTTTTTTGCTATCTTTGCAGAATATTATAGAGAACTATTGTTGATTATGACAAAGGCGAATAAAGTTTTATTTATTACACAAGAGATTACACCCTATGTACCCGAATCGGAAATGGCCAATATAGGTAGAAACCTTCCACAGGCAATTCAAGAAAAAGGCCGTGAAATCAGAACTTTTATGCCCAAATGGGGAAATATCAATGAACGCAGGAATCAACTCCATGAGGTGATTCGTTTGTCGGGCATGAATCTGATTATCGATGACACCGATCATCCTCTCATCATCAAAGTGGCTTCTATCCAATCTGCCCGCATGCAGGTATATTTCATAGATAATGACGACTACTTTCAAAACCGATTGCAAACAGTAGATGAAAACGGTGTGGAATATAACGACAACGACAGTCGCGCTATATTCTATGCCCGCGGCGTGCTGGAAACGGTGAAAAAACTGCGCTGGTGCCCCGACATCATCCACTGTCATGGCTGGATGACGGCATTGGCTCCTCTTTACATCAAAAAAGCATATAAGGACGAACCTTCGTTCCGCGATGCGAAAGTCATATTCTCAGTATACGAAGACGATTTCAAAAACACATTCAATGAGGATTTTGCCGCCAAAATGATGCTGAAAGGAATATCCAAAAAAGATTTGTCGTCATTGAACGGAGCGACGGATTATGAGACTCTCTGCAAATTAGCGGTAGACTATTCCGACGGAGTGATTAGAAATAGCGAAAAAGTAAACGAGACTATAATTGATTACGCCCGTCAATCAGGCAAGCAGATACTTGATTATCAAAATGAAGAAAACTATGCGGACGCTTGCAACGAGTTTTACGATCAGGTATGGGAAGCGACTGCGAAAAAAGAAGAATAACAAAACCCTAACATACGACAATCATGAAAGCGAAATATGCTTTGATAGCTCTATTGGCAATCACATTCTTCGGATGCGACGATAACACAGGAAGTTTGGGACTCGGAATGTTTCCGGGAATCGACCAAAACATCAAGGGGAAATTGTCAACGTTTAATGTAATAACAGAGTCTGTCGCCACCGGAAAAATGTATGCCAAAACGAACGTCGGCTATGTCGGAAAATTTACCGACAAAGATTTCGGAACATACAAAGCAGGCTTTCTGGCAGAACTGAACTGTCCGGAAGGAATGACATTTCCCGAAGTATATACCGAATACGACGAAAACGGCAAACCGATTTCCGAGACCGGGGCAAAAGCTGTAAAGGCAACAGGAAAAATGATTGGAACCGCAGCCGAAGACATCGACCTGATTAAAGATGAACAAGGAAAGGCTATAGGGAATATCCATGCCGTAGAAATATATTTGTGGTATAAAAGCTACTTTGGTGATTCGCTCACGGCTTGCCGATTGAGTGTCTACGAACTAAACAAGAAGCTCGATAAAGACAAATCGTATTACACGGATATAAAGCCTGAAAACTATTATCGGGAAGAAGACCTGCTGGGTACCAAAGCATACACGGCTTTAGACTTGTCGGTAAAAGACTCTCAGAGAAAGCAAAGCAACTATATACCCAGTGTACACATCTCTTTCACTAAAGATATCGCTCGCAAAGTGGGAGGGGAAATATTGAAAAAATCCAGAGCTTATGGAAATAAGCTGAACAACAAAACATTCAATGAGGCTTTTAAGGGTATTTATGTAAACAGCGACTATGGAGACGGAACGGTACTGTATGTCGACCAGTCTCAAATGAATGTAGTTTATAAATGCTATGCTACCGACAGCATCAGCGGACTTAAACTTAAGAAGAAAAACGGGCAAGACTCCACTTATTATGCGTACAGAATATTCGCTTCTACGCGCGAAGTCATTCAAGCCAACCAACTGAGCAATGATGAAGGCGCTATCGAACAGCGAATCAAAGAGACCGATTGTACATATTTGAAAAGTCCGGCAGGTATTCTTACGCAGGCTAAACTTCCCATTGCGGAAATAGAAAAACAATTGAAGAACGACACTCTGAATGCGGTAAAAATGACATTTGCCAATTACAACCAATCCGGCAACAAGAAAAACGGAATGTCCATACCCTCGAATGTATTGCTGATACGCAAGCAGTTCAAAGACTCTTTCTTTGAAAAGAATGAATTGAACGACGGCATATCCTCTTTCTTAACTTCACATTCCGCCGCTTCTAACCAATACACATTCAACAACATTACTAAGCTGGTAAAAGCTTGCATCGCAGAAAAAGAAGCTGCCAGAGCAAAAGAAGGAACAGCTTGGGATGAGACAAAATGGTTGGAAAACAATGCGGATTGGGACAAAGTGCTGTTGATTCCGGTACTTATTACTTATGACTCCTCAAACAGTGGATACAACAACGCACCCAAAGTCATCAGCATACAGCATGACCTCAAACCGGGATATGTGCGTCTGAAAGGGGGGAAATTAGGAGAAACCAACGTGGCTCACCGGCTAAAATTAGAAGTAATTTCCACAGATTTTAAAGTAGCCAACTAAAGCGATTGCAAGATTTGCGTAAAATAATAAGCAATACGCATTGTAAAGCTTGCTTAAACAAAGAATAGAAATCCGGCACGTGAGAATGAGAGTAGCCAAACTCCATTTCACGTGCCGGATTTATTTTGTCGGTAATTTCGATTTATCCAAAAAGCTTTGCAGAAACATTCCTCCATCTCTTTATTTACCCAGATACACGAGTAGGAGAAGTATCTATTGCCGATCACAAGATTTACATGCTTCTCCTGCTTATTGTTCCGTTTCTACCGTTTTCTTAGAACGTCCTGCCGCTTTCTTCTCAACAGACGGTTCTTTTTCTTTCGCGGGCTTCTTCTTTTCAGCGGCAGCCTTCTTCTTTTCAGCAGGTTTCTTCTGAACCTTATCCGATTCTTTTGCCACCTTTTCCTGCCATTTAGCCAATTCTTTTTGCAGTTCGTTTATTTCTTCTCCCTGGTTCCTTATGGTAGTCAGAAGAGAATTCAGCTCCTCATTGTCCACATCTATAGGATAAAGCGCGTCAACCCGCTTAATAAAATCGCCCAGAATATTCATATAATTCGTAAACGCATCGTAAGGAGAATCGTAAATACCGCGGTTCAGCCAAATCCCTGTATTTTTAGTCGTCATAAAACGGAAATTGTTGCTGGCTTGCAGATAGTCCCAATCTTGCTTAATCCGCCGATCGTCACACAAACGGACACGTTCCGCCACACTGTAAAGCTTATTGAAAGCCTCACGCTGCAATACATTACCCAGCCAGCTGCTGGTGTCTCTTTCTTCGTCTGTCCACGACATCGGATAAGGCACATCCAACTGCGAAATAGATTTCAACTTGCTTACAATCTCCGACGGAGTAGAGAAAGTGATTCCTTTTGCTTTCGCGCATTCGGGCAGAGCTTTCAAGAACTCAAGAATGTTGGAAGACAACGGTTGTGCCATTCCCAACGCGCTCAACTCCATAAAAATGTTCACCACCTGCTCTTCTTCCGGCAATGCGTCGATCCAGCTGATGTAGCGATCGGCAAACAATGGGTACTCAGACCATTCGGAATTGGAGAATCGCAAGCTGATGTCGTCGGACAATTTGAAATCTCTCAGCAAAAGCTTGAGACCGGGTGCCTGATTGCAATGATAAACATAATGCGGACTCTTCCAGCCGAGCGCGTGCTTGGCACCTTCCGTCAACATACCTTTAAATCCCATAGAGGCAACCATGCCGCCAATCTCATCCGAATAAATCAGACTGGAATTGCGGAAGACTTTAGGTTCCTTGCCAAACATCTGTTTTATCTTTAAACGCTGACGGCGCACTTCTTCACGGAAGCAAGTCTCATTGGCAAGAGAAGACAAACCATGCGAATAAGGTTCGCAAAGGAACTCACAATTTCCGGTATCATTGAGTTGATGCAATAAATCAAGGACAGCCGGCGCATGGAACTCAAGCTGCTCTAACGCTACTCCTGAAATGGAAAGAGCTACTTTAAAAGCGCCTTCAGATTTCTTCACCATCTCAATCAAAGTGTTGAGCGCAGGTATATACGACCGTTCGGCAACCTCATTCATACCGGTTTCATTGGCGTAATCATCATAATAATAATGATCGCTGCCGATATCAAAGAAACGGTAACGTTTCAAATGTATAATCTGATGTATCTCGAAATAAAGACAGATCGTTCTCATAGTCTATATTGTTTTATTGTTAACCATTGTTTTTAATAATCTCATCGTAAATTCCACGTACTTTGTAACCTACGTTTTCCCATTTTATTTCATCCACTTCCTTTTTCCCTTCTACTTTCAAATACTCGTACATGGCAGGATAGGTACAAATGGAATAAATGGCGTCTGCCATGGCGTGAATATCCCAATAATCCGTTTTAATGCACTTTTCCAGAATCTCGGCACAACCGGATTGTTTGGAGATAATCGTAGGCACACTGCATTGCATGGCTTCCAACGGAGAAATACCGAAAGGCTCCGATACCGAAGGCATAATGTATACATCACTGCCTTTCAATACTTCGTATACCTGTTTCCCTTTCATGAAACCGGGGAAATGAAAGCGATCAGCGATTCCGCGTTCGGCTACCAACCGAATCATCTGATTCATCATGTCTCCGCTACCCGCCATCACAAAACGGATGTTGCGGGTACGATGCAAGACCATCGCCGCAGCTTCGACAAAATACTCCGGTCCTTTCTGCATGGTAATACGCCCCAAGAAAGTAACCACTTTCTCATTCGGCTTTTTTTGCGGAACAATATCCAAAATCTCTTGCGACAAAGGAGATACCGCATTGTGTACGGTAGAAACCTTTTTGGGATCTTGGAAGTATTTATGAATCACAGTTTGCCTCGTCAGCTCACTCACACACATAATATGGTCGGCATGATCCATACCGTTCTTCTCTATGGAGTATACGGTAGGATTCACATTACCGCGACTACGGTCGAAATCGGTGGCATGCACGTGTATTACCAATGGCTTGCCGGACACCTGCTTGGCATGAATCCCAGCGGGATAAGTCAGCCAATCGTGAGAGTGAATGATATCGAACTGCTGTTGACGAGCCACAACACCTGCCACAATGGAATAGTTGTTGATTTCCTCGTGCAGATTATCAGGATAACGCCCGGAGAATTCAATACATCCCAAATCGTTGGTTTGGAGATAATTGAAATCGGCATAAATATGATCGCGCAAATCGTAATACAGTTGCGGATCCATATAGCCACCTACCCGATTCTTCACATAGTCCCAATCCACATTCCGCCAAACGACAGGCGTACTGTTCATTCCTATGATTCTCAAGAAACTTTGGTCTTCATCTCCCCATGGTTTGGGAATACAGAACGTAATCTCCATGTCGCTCTGCTGTGACATTCCTTTGGTCAGACCATAACTGGCAGTTCCTAAACCTCCCAAGATATGCGGGGGGAACTCCCATCCAAACATTAAAACTTTCATCTTCGTTCCTCCTTTTTTAATAATACCTGGACAATAGTTTCAGAATGCGTAAAACTTCAGCGACATTCATGGCAAAGGAGACGCCTCCCCTGCCTCGGAAAGGAGGATTACCATCGAACAGTTCGGGAAGCGAACTTATACAATGAATGGTAAGTTCGTCTTCCAGACTGATAAGCTGCCGCTCTACGAACGACAAACCGCTCATCTTATAAATTCGAAGGTAAGCTTCCATATAAAATCCCATCAACCAAGGCCAAGCGGTACCTTGATGGTATGCATAGTCTCGCTGTATCTGAGGCCCGACATAGTTCGGGTTATACCCTCCGCTTTTCGGGCTTAAAGTCCGGAGACCTTTCGGAGTCAAAAGTTCTTTAGTGACAATATCGAGCACTTGTTTCTTCTGTGCTCTATCAAGTGGCGAATAATCGAACGCAACGGTAAATATCATATTGGGACGCACGCTCCAGTCCATCATATTTCCATTCACATAATCGAACAAATAGCCGTATTCATTGCGGAATACGTCAACAAAAGAGCGTCCGGTAATTTCCGCCTGCGCATCGAGCGAATCGGCAAAATCTGTTTCTCCTCCTTCGCGAATGAGATCGGCCACAAAACGTAAAGCGTTATACCAAAGCGCGTTGATTTCGACAATATAGCCTGTGCGAGGAGTAACCGGACGTCCGTTCGCGATGGAGTTCATCCATGTGACGGCCTTTTCGCGCCCGTCTGCATAAAGCAATCCGTTCTCATGCAAGAACATGTTATCATGTTTTCTCTCATAGATATACTTCATGATATCTACCAGCAACTCGCCATACTTCCGGCGGCATTGTTCGCGGGAAGTTTCCTTGGCGTATTGCTGCAAGGCCCACACAGCCCAAAGCAACACATCCGGATGCTCCATCTCGTAAATCCTATACTCGCCCGGTTCTTCCCTGATAAATTGACGGATAGCCTTTTCGGCTGTCTTCATCACATCCTCAAACTCGTCGATCTCGTCAATGGCAAGAGTCAGTCCCGGAAGCGAAACGAACAAATCGCGTGCCCGGCATTTAAACCAAGGATATCCGGCTAATATATAATGTTCCCCTCCCTGATGGTTGTGGAACTGATGCGCCGAATTTTGGAGACAGTGATAAAAACTGTCGCGAGGAGTACGATCGGCCACTTCAGCCTCAAACATCTGCTTCAACCGACGAGGAGAAACTTCCGATGTTCCCGCAGAGAATACAATGCTCTCTCCTTTTCTGATATCCACTTCGAAATATCCCGGAACGTAAAGATCTTCATTAAAATCGTATCCGCGTTCCTGTTCTTTAGGGTACTCAATTCCACGATACCAATCGGGCTGGTAATGGAATTCACATTTCTTATTCAATTGCATGAATAATTCCGGATAACCGGCATACATACACGTCTTAATTCCATTCTCCACAACTTGATACTCCCGGTTTGCCAATGCGTTTTCATGCGTGTATTCACGCACACTGCGAAAAGCAAGGAACGGACGGAACCGTAAAGTAGTGGGCGAATGGGAGTCTAATAAGGTATAACGAATCAGGATTCTGTTCTCATAATGTACAAAGATTTTTTCTTTGCGTAAAACTACACCTCCGACTCGATAGGTGGTAGCCGGGATACGCTCACAATCAAACTCACGGATGTACTTGTGCCCATTCGGACTAAAGTGATTCCCCCGATATTTGTGTAATCCCAGATTAAACTCTGCACCATGTTGGATAACAGTTTCATCCAAAGAAGACAACAGCACATGATTCTCGTCATCAAGACCGGGAATCGGAATCACCAACAAACCGTGGTATTTGCGTGTGTTACAATCAACAATCGTTGTACAATGATAAGCTCCTGCATTGTTTACCCGAAGAATCTCTCGCTGAAGAGACTCTTCCAGATTGGCCATGAGGGTCTTGTCAAATCGTAAATAACTCATAGTTGTGCATATTAAAGGTTAATTTATAGGTTATTATCATAAGTATATACCAAAATATATAACTCCGTTCCCCAAATGTACAAATTATAGAGAAAAAGCAAAACAAAATAGCGGTTTATTTTTCTATTTTCTGCTATTATTCGTAGTATTGCATCAAATATCCAAAATAAAAATAAAATGAACCGAGATATTCTGCGAATCAGGTTAGCAGGAGTTAAGTCGTTGCTATTCGTTTTTCTGTTATACATCCTGAAAATGGTGGAAATAGGAATGGGATGGGATTTTTCTCGTTTAGGTATTTATCCTTTAAAAACAAAAGGAATGTTGGGTGTTTTAACTCACCCGTTGATACACAGTGATTTTAATCACTTATTGGCTAATACGTTTCCATTGCTTTTCCTCTCGTGGTGTTTGTTCTATTTTTACCGTGAAATAGCCGGATGTATTTTTGTTTTGATTTGGATAGGAAGTGGAGTGCTTACTTTCTTGATAGGCAAACCGGGATGGCATATAGGCGCAAGCGGACTTATTTACGGACTTGCCTTTTTTCTTTTCTTCAGCGGGATTTTGCGCAAGCACGTTCCTTTGATTGCCATTTCTCTGCTGATTACTTTCTTGTACGGAGGCATTATATGGCATATGTTCCCACAGTTTTCTCCCCCTAATATGTCTTGGGAAGGGCACCTCAGCGGAGGAATAGCAGGCATGCTTTGCGCTTTCCTATTCGAAAGCAACGGGCCCCAACGACCGGATCCTTTTAAAGACGAACAAGAGGATGAAGAGGGAACGTGCTACAGCGAAACAAGAGAGGAAGAACCCTTTCTATAATCCTTTATCGATGAGCGAAAACAAGTTTTCCATAAACATGCCCACTGCAACGGCCAATAAGATAATGCCAAAGAACTTACGGATGAGATAAATACCTGCTTTACCCAGAAAACGTTCTACATGGGATGTCATTTTTACGACAAAATACACCCAAATCATATTAAGAAACAAAGCTATGAGGATATTCACGCTTGCATAGCTTGTTTTCAGTGAAATCAACGTAGTAAAAGTAGCCGCTCCTGCCAGCAGGGGAAAAACAAGAGGAACCAATGTAGCCGACTTGATAGGACCCTGATTTTTGAATATTTCAATATCGAGAATCATCTCCAAAGCCATAAGAAAAATGATAAACGCACCGGCCATGGCAAAAGCCCGTATGTCGACATTGAATAATTTAAGCATTGCGTCTCCGGCATAAAAAAAGCCCAATAAAAGCGCCAAAGATATAAGCGTAGCTTTTGTGGCATTCACTCCCAACCCTTTTTCTTTCAAATTAAGAATAATGGGAACAGAGCCGAGAATATCTATAACTGAAAAAAGTGCAACGAACGCACTAAATAGCTGTGACCAATCAAATCCTTGAAACAATAACTGTAACCAATCAAAAAATCCCTGAAACATATATTTCTCTCTTTTTTTTCTGCAAATATAGTCTATTTTTATGCATTCAAACAATAAAAAAACAAAAAGAAAAAGCGAAGATGCCCTCAAAAAGCGAATAATAAGTAATTTTGTAAGATAAATCAGAAATATTACATATGGAAACAATGTACGATACTTTACTCCAACTTCCCTTGTTTCAAGGTCTTTGCCGCGAAGATTTTACTCAGATTTTAGATAAAGTAAAATTACACTTTATCAAATATAAAGCCGGCGAAACCATCATAGAGAGCGGAAACTCTTGCGGAGAACTGCGCTTTCTGCTTAGAGGAGAGATATCAATCATCACTACTTCGCCTCAAGGTTCATATACCATGGTCGAACAAATAGAAGCACCTTATCTGATTGAGCCTCAAGCTCTCTTCGGAATGAACAGAGAATACGTTTCTTCATATATGGCGCACACAGAAGCGCATATCGTAAGTATCAATAAACCATTTCTCCTCAGCGACTTATTTAAGTACGAGATATTTCGCCTTAACTATATGAATATTATTAGTAATCGGGCACAAAATCTTCATTCACGCTTATGGGAAGAACCCGCATCGGGATTGAGAGAAAAGATGGTTCGTTTCATTTTGACACATTGTGAGAAAATTCAAGGAAAAAAAATACTTAAAGTAAAAATGGACGATTTGGCGCGGCAGTTAGATCATACGCGTCTAAACACATCAAGGGTTCTAAACCAAATGCAAGATGAAGGATTAATAGAACTCCACCGGAAAGAAATTGTAATTCCGGATCTTGAGAAGGTGGTTGCAAGTGAGTTCTAACGCTTTATTTTTTTAGTTGGTATAGCGCTTGGTAAACTATATTCTCGCGAAACAGGGGAAATTTCTATAAAAAAACGCGCTTGTCTGAAAAAATCTCATTCATGAAAGATGAGAATATATTTTTAGGCAAGCACTTTTTCCTGCAACTTTTACTAATACAAACAGCATTCCGTATTTCAAATCTCAACAATAGTAATTTGGGTATGCTCATTTTCGGTTCATTCTTTCACAATACGAATCAGTGGTGAAGAGTTTGAATAAAACAAAAAAGGCGTTTGCCTTATAAAACAAAACGCCTTTTGCATATTTATTATAGATCATTCCCATTCAATCGTAGCAGGTGGTTTGGAACTGATATCATAGGTTACACGGTTCACCCCTTTCACCTTATTAATAATATCGTTCGAAATCTTGCCCAAAAACTCATAAGGCAAATGCACCCAGTCTGCTGTCATTCCATCGGTAGAAGCCACCGCACGAAGAGCCACAGCCCTTTCGTAAGTACGCTCATCACCCATCACGCCAACCGACTGTACCGGCAGCAAGATTACACCTGCCTGCCATACCTTATCATACAGATTCCAATCACGCAATCCCTGGATAAAAATATCGTCCGCTTCTTGCAAAATGTTTACTTTCTCAGGAGTTATATCGCCCAAAATACGTACACCCAAACCGGGTCCGGGGAAAGGATGACGACTGATAAGATGATCGGGCATTCCCAATTCACGCCCCACCCGGCGTACTTCATCTTTAAATAAGAGACGCAACGGTTCACACAGCTTCAGGTTCATCTTTTCGGGCAGTCCGCCTACATTATGATGACTCTTTATCACTGTTCCCGTAATAGAAAGCGACTCAATGCAATCGGGATAAATTGTGCCTTGTGCCAACCACTTCACATCTTTTATTTTATGCGCTTCCTCGTCGAAGACGTCGATAAAGCCTTTGCCTATAATTTTCCGTTTCCGTTCCGGTTCTGTCACCCCGGCGAGTTCGGCGAAAAACTTCGCGCGAGCATCTACTCCAATCACATTCAATCCCAAACATTCGTAGTCGTCCAACACATTCTTGAACTCATTCTTCCGCAGCAATCCGTGATCGACAAAAATACAAGTCAGGTTTTTACCGATAGCTCTGTTCAGCAAAACGGCAGCGACCGAAGAATCGACCCCACCACTCAACGCCAACACTACCTTGTCATCCCCCAGTTGGGCTTTCAATTCGGCAACCGTACTTTCGATAAACGAGCCGGGCGACCAATCTTGCTTACAACCGCAAACGTCCACCACAAAATTCTTTAAAATCTGCGTCCCGTCTTCACTGTGGAATACTTCAGGATGAAACTGAACACCCCAAACCTGTTCGCCTTCCAACTGATAGGCAGCAATCTCCACTTTATCCGTAGAAGCGATCTTTTTGAAATTATCAGGAACAGCCGTAATAGTATCCCCGTGACTCATCCACACCTGTGTGTTTTCACGCACACCTTTAAAAAGGACATTATCTTTGCAAAAAGAAGTCAAGTGTGCGCGGCCGTATTCACGAGTGCCTGCCGACTCCACCTTTCCGCCATTAGTATAAGCCATGAATTGCGCGCCGTAACAAATTCCCAAAATAGGATATTTGCCGCGAATCTCATTCAAATCAATTTTAAAGGCATTTTCATCGTACACCGAAAAAGGACTCCCTGAGAGAATAACTCCTTTTATCGTAGTATCTTTCTTGGGAAATTTGTTGTAGGGAATAATTTCACAATACGTATCCAATTCGCGCACACGGCGGCCGATAAGCTGCGTGGTTTGCGAACCGAAATCAAGAATGACAATCTTTTCGTGCATATTAATGATTGGATTTTAAATAAATGATTTGCAAAAGTAGGAAAAAGTACGCAATCTATTAAAGAATAAAGCAGAAATTCATTTTTCATAAAGCAAAAAACAAAAGAATAACATATTCCGTCAATATCTCTTCATCAACAAAAGCCCTCAAACGCATGGAAAAGAGTAAAAAAGAGACAGTTCATCGAATGAAATTGACTATCCGGATCCGAATAAACCTTGTCAGTGTCTATAAACAAAAAAGTACCATTCCACACCCTGTTTTTGATAGATGTAGAATGGCACTGTCTTACAATTTGAGTTTCAAAACTATTATTCCAACTGAATTGAATTAGATTTTTCAGAAACCTCCAATCGACGTAGCGTTTTATTTTTGCTCTTTCAACAAATCACGAATCTCGGTCAATAAAACCTCTTCCTTGCTCGGTGCGGGAGGTGCTGCCGGTTCTTCCTCTTTCTTAGAAACTAATTTCATTACCAGACGAATAACAACAAAGATAGAAAAAGCGATAATGATAAAGTCAATCGTGTTTTGCAAAAACTGACCATAGTTCATAGTTACAGCTTCTACTTCTTTGCCGTCTACCACCTCAGCCGGCTTCATCACCCATTTCAAGTCAGTAAAGTTCACCCCACCCAGCAATAGCCCGATAGGCGGCATTATGATATCAGCAACTATCGACGACACTATTTTTCCGAACGCGCCACCAATAATTACACCGACAGCCATATCCACGACGTTCCCCTTCATGGCAAACGCCTTAAAATCCTGTAAAAAAGTACTCTTTCCCATCTTTTTCAATATTTAATATGAGTTTGATACGCAAATATAAAAACAATTTCGTATTTTTGCATCGCATTTCAGGAAAAAAGCAAGTTTAGAGATATATTTTGGAACAAATATTATAAAACCCTTAAAAGTTTAAACAAAATGATTAAAGTAGGTATTAATGGATTCGGACGTATCGGACGTTTCGTATTCCGCGCAGCCCAGACTAGAAATGACATTGAAATTGTAGGTATCAACGACCTTTGCCCGGTAGACTATTTGGCATACATGCTGAAGTATGACACTATGCACGGACAATTCGATGGAACTATCGAAGCTGACGTTGAAAACAGCAAACTGATTGTGAACGGTAAATCTATCCGTATTACTGCAGAAAAGAATCCGGCAGACTTGAAATGGGATGCTGTAGGCGCAGAATACGTTGTTGAATCTACAGGTTTGTTCTTAAGCAAAGATAAAGCTCAAGCTCATATCGATGCCGGTGCAAAATATGTTGTAATGTCAGCTCCTTCTAAAGACGACACTCCGATGTTCGTTTGCGGCGTAAACGAAAAGACATATGTAAAAGGTACTCAATTCGTATCTAACGCTTCTTGTACGACCAACTGCTTGGCTCCTATCGCAAAAGTTCTGCACGACAAATGGGGCATCACAGACGGTTTGATGACAACAGTTCACTCTACAACCGCAACTCAGAAAACAGTCGACGGTCCTTCCATGAAAGACTGGAGAGGTGGTCGTGCCGCTTCCGGCAACATCATTCCTTCTTCTACCGGTGCTGCCAAGGCTGTGGGTAAAGTAATCCCCGCTTTGAACGGTAAATTGACAGGTATGTCTATGCGCGTTCCGACTTTGGACGTTTCTGTTGTCGATCTGACTGTAAACTTGGCCAAACCGGCTACTTACGCTGAAATCTGCGCTGCAATGAAAGAAGCTTCAGAAGGTGAACTGAAAGGTGTACTGGGTTATACTGAAGACGCCGTAGTTTCTTCCGATTTCTTGGGAGACACTCGCACTTCTATCTTCGATGCAAAAGCAGGTATCGCTTTGACCGACACTTTCGTAAAAGTAGTGTCTTGGTACGATAACGAAATCGGCTATTCTAACAAAGTTCTTGACCTGATTGCCCACATGGCATCTGTTAATAAATAATATACAGTTAGAAAACAATAAAAAATAGGCGACTTCTGTAGAAGTCGCCTATTTTTTTTGCACATTTGCATTTAAATCATTATTTATCAGTTAAACACTTGAATATGATGAAAATTAAACTAACGATTTTAACTCTTTGCTTTATGAACATGATGCAGGCTCAGAATCCTTTCTTTGAAAAGTATTCTACGCCACATGGCACTACTCCTTTCAACAAAATCAAAACAGAACATTTCGAACCTGCCATTAAAGAAGGTATTCGCCGGCAAGCAGATGAAATCAATGCAATAGCGAATGATCTTTCAACACCCACTTTCGAAAATACGGTTCTGGCATATGAGAAGTCAGGGCAACTGCTCGGACATGTTACTACAGTATTTGGCAATTTGCGAGGAGCAGAAACAAACGAAGAGCTCCAAAAGCTCGCCCGCGAAATGGCTCCGTTACTGAACGAGCATTACAATAACATTATGCTCAATGAAAAGCTGTTCGAACGTATCAAGTCGGTATATGAACAGAGAGAAAGAACAAACCTCACCGCCGAACAACATCACCTGGTAAAAGAAACATATACAGGCTTTGTCCGCTATGGAGCTAACTTACCCAACGAAAACAGAGAAAAATATCGTCAGCTGACTGAAAAGCTAAACCTGCTGACTTTGCAATTTGGAGAAAACAATCTGAAAGAGACAAACGATTATCAACTTGTCCTAACGGATAAAGCCCAACTGTCGGGTTTGCCCGAAAGCACAATCGAAGCAGCTGCTGAAACTGCCAAAGAGAAAAAGAAGGACGGCTGGGTATTCACACTACAGGCTCCCAGCTACATTCCGTTTATGATGTATGCCGACAACCGCGACTTGCGCCGCCAACTGTATATAGCCTATAATACAAAATGCACCCATGACAACGAATACAATAATCTGGAAATCGTCAAGGAGATAGTAAATACACGCATGGAAATAGCCCAATTGTTGGGATACGACAACTTTGCCGCATATAAACTGGAAGACCGGATGGCAAAAAACAGCGAAGCTGTATATAAACTCCTTGAGCAATTACTGGAAGCTTATACTCCTGCCGCTCAAAAAGAGTATGCGGAAGTACAAACATTGGCCCGAGAGACAGAAGGAAGCGATTTTGTCGTAATGCCTTGGGACTGGTCTTACTACTCTCATAAGTTGAAAGATCGGAAATTTAAAATCGACGATGAAATGCTCCGTCCCTACTTGGAGCTCGGCAACGTTAAAAAAGGCGTATTTGGCTTGGCTACCCGCTTATACGGAATTACATTCAAGGAAAATCCGGAGATACCCGTCTATCATCCCGATGTAGATGCGTATGAAGTATTCGACAAAAACGGAGATTTCCTCGCCGTGCTTTATACCGACTTTCACCCAAGAGTAGGCAAACGGTCGGGCGCATGGATGACAAACTACAAAGAGCAATGGATAGACGAAGCAACCGGCGAAAACAGCCGCCCGCACATTTCCATTGTAATGAATTTCACGAAGCCGACACAAGACAAACCGGCGCTACTGACTTTCGATGAAATGGAAACTTTCTTGCACGAGTTCGGACATGCCTTACATGGAATCTTTGCCAATACCACTTACGAAAGTTTAAGCGGAACCAACGTGTACAGAGATTTTGTAGAACTTCCTTCACAAATCATGGAGAATTTTGCCACAGAGAAAACTTTTCTGCACACATTCGCCAAACATTACCTCACAGGAGAGCTTATTCCGGACGAATTGGTACAAAGAATCATAGACTCATCCAATTTCAATGCAGCTTATGCCTGCTTGCGTCAGGTCAGCTTTGGATTGTTGGATATGGCTTGGTACACTCGCAACACTCCTTTCGAAGAAGATGTAAAGGCATACGAGCATGAAGCCTGGAAGAAAGCGCAAGTATTGCCCAGAGTAAATGAAGCCTGCATGAGTTCTCAATTTTCTCACATTTTTTCAGGCGGATACTCTGCCGGCTACTATAGTTACAAATGGGCTGAAGTATTGGATGCCGATGCTTTTTCTCTTTTCAAACAGGAAGGCATATTCAACACCGCTATAGCAGAATCATTCCGGAATAACATTCTTTCAAAAGGCGGAACAGAGCATCCGATGACACTCTACAAACGTTTCCGGGGGCAAGAGCCTACAATCGACGCTTTGTTGATAAGAAACGGGATAAAGTTTAACCAGTAAAGATATATGAAAAAAACAATTGTTTTCCAAACGATCTGCCTGTTGACATTGCTTCCGTTATTTTGCGGATGCAATGATACCGATGATGTAACATCAATATTTACAGGAAAAACTTGGGAGTTGACTTTTATTACGGAAAATGGGAAACATTGGTACCCTTTTCCCGACATAACAGACTCCAATGCATATGAAGCCTATGATTTTATCACAGGGGATAAAAGGTTTACAATCACCTTTACCGGAGTAGAAAAAGAAAATGTCATTGACGGAGAATTTACAGCAAGCGGGAGTGCAATACTCTCGGGTACATGGAGGGCCAACGCCAAAAAGAATACGTTTGCCTGTCACATCAAAGAACAGAGAGTGATAGACGCCGATGATAAAATCATGGCTAAAATAATAGACGGGCTTTCAAGAGCCGTTTCATATAAAGGAGACAATGACAACCTTTTCATACACTACCCTTATAACGAAAAAGTAAACCTGCGTTTAGCCTTTCATGTGAAACGTAAAGTACAATAAATAACATGGATACGGAAAAGAAACAATTGGAACTCGACAAGCGTTACATACGTATGGCAAATATATGGGCAGAAAACTCATATTGCAAACGACGCAAGGTGGGAGCTTTGATTGTAAAAGATAAAATGATTATCTCAGACGGATACAACGGAACCCCATCGGGCTTTGAGAATGTATGCGAAGATGAAAACAATCTGACCAAGCCTTATGTTCTTCATGCAGAAGCCAATGCCATTACGAAAATCGCATGCTCGAACAATAGTAGCAACGGCGCTACCATGTATGTCACAGCTTCTCCGTGCATCGAATGTTCAAAGCTGATCATACAGGCCGGTATCAAGCGGGTAGTCTACTCCGAGCATTATCGCCTCGAGGACGGCATAGAACTGTTGAAGCGAGCGGGAATAGAAGTTTTGTATGTAGATATGGAACAAGAACGGGAAAGCAAATAATAAATAAAAGAAGAAAAATAGCATAACATAAACAACGGCACAAACCCATGTTTGAATTTGCTGTTCATTATAGCCACTAACTAATAAAGATATGAGCACAAAGAACTCTTCACGCTTTACACCTGTCATCATAGCTGTCAGTGTGGTAATCGGGATTCTTATCGGTACATTTTATGCCAAGCATTTTGCCGGTAATCGCTTGGGAATCATCAATGCTTCTTCCAACAAACTGAACGCGCTATTGCGCATTATCGACGACCAATATGTAGATACCGTAAACATGGGAGAGCTTGTAGAAAAAGCTATGCCTCAGATTCTGGCAGAACTGGACCCGCACTCCACTTATATTCCCGCCAAGAATCTTGAAGAAATCAACTCCGAACTGGAAGGAAGCTTCAGTGGAATCGGCATTCAGTTTACTATTCAGAACGACACCATCCATGTCAACGCAGTCATTCAAGGAGGCCCTTCGGAAAAAGTAGGATTAATGGCAGGCGACCGCATCATCAGTGTAAACGACAGTGCTTTCGTAGGCAAAAAAATCAATAATGAATTAGCTATGCGTACACTGAAGGGGCCTAAGGGATCTCAAGTGAAAATCGGAGTCAAACGTTCGGGTGAAAAACAGCCGTTGAGCTTTACCATAACTCGTGGAGACATTCCTCAGAATACTGTCGATGCAGCATACATGCTAACCAATGAAATAGGCTATATCAAAGTCAGCAAGTTCGGCCGTACCAGCCATATGGAATTATTAAAAGCATTAGCGGAGCTGAACCAAAAGAAATGCAAAGGGCTGATAATCGACCTGCGCGGCAATACGGGAGGCTACATGGAAGCCGCCATCCGTATGGTAAACGAATTCTTGCCCGAAGGCAAACTAATCGTATATACGCAAGGACGCAAATATCCCCGTTCGGAAGAGTTTGCAAACGGAACAGGAAGCTGCCAGAAAATCCCATTGATCGTATTGGTCGATGAAGGTTCCGCTTCGGCCAGCGAAATCTTCACCGGAGCCATTCAGGACAACGACCGGGGAACTATAGTAGGACGCCGCTCGTTCGGGAAGGGGCTTGTGCAACAACCCATTGATTTTAGCGACGGATCGGCTATCCGTCTGACCATAGCACGCTACTACACGCCGTCCGGTCGCTGTATCCAGCGACCTTATGAGAGCGGGAACGACCGCAACTATGAGATGGATTTATATAAACGATATGAACATGGGGAATTCTTTTCCCGCGACAGCATCAAGCAAAACGAAGACGAACGTTATTATACCAACTTAGGACGTGTTGTGTACGGCGGAGGCGGCATTATGCCCGACGTATTCGTGCCACAAGACACAACAGGAATCTCTTCGTATCTGTCTACAGTTTTGAATCGGGGACTTACACTGCAATTTACATTCCAGTATACCGATAAACATCGACAGAGCTTAAACCAGTTCGATAATGAAGAATCTTTACTGAAATATCTCAGCCGACAAGGAGTGATAGAACAATTCATTCGTTTTGCAGAAAGCAAAGGGGTGAAGAGAAGAAATATCCTGATCCATAAATCTTATCAGTTGCTCGAAAGAAACATTTACGGCAACATCATTTACAATATGCTTGGTTTGGAAGCATACATCAGATATTTCAACCAAACCGACAGCACTGTTAAAAAAGGCATAGAATTGCTTGAAAAAGAAGAAGCATTTCCCAAACCTGCCGTAGCAGATACCGACGAGGAGAATGGAAAAGAAACTGAAAATGGAAAAGAAAAAAGAGCTGCGTAAACAGATTGCCCTGAAGAAGGCGGGTTACTCTACCGCCGCGCTGAACCTTCTTTCTGCCGAAATCCTAAATCGACTGGAAGAGCTATCGGTTTTCCAAGAAGCCCATACAGTACTTCTTTACCACTCCTTGAAAGATGAAGTGAATACACATGCGTTTATCGAGAAATGGGCGGATAAAAAAAAGATTCTTCTGCCGGTGGTGGCAGGCGAAAACCTCGAGCTGCATGCTTATACCGGTCCGAAAGACCTGAGGACAGGCAGCTACGGCATATCAGAACCTACCGGAGAACTGTTCACAGCATACGAAACCATCGATGTAGCCATTATACCGGGAGTAGCCTTCGATGCAAACAACCATCGGCTCGGCAGGGGGAAAGGATATTACGACCGCTTGCTTCCGCATATACCTGCTTTCAAAATCGGCCTATGCTTTCCGTTTCAAATCATAGAAGACATCCCTACGGAGAAAACAGACATCAGCATGGATATGATTCACTCGCTTCCCACAGGGTGAAAAAGCGGATCTAACGGAAAATAATATTGGTAATCACAGTAGCTCCCACCTTCTTGTTCAAATTGCGTATCAACACTTCGCGCCCCATCATCAGTTCCTGACGCAAAGCAGCCGAGGTGAGATGTACATACAGTGTTTGGTTACGAATGTAAAGGTTGCTCGTATAGCTGGCCGCAGGCCCCAATACCTGAGGCCATGCATCCAACAGTCTCTGTTCGTTCAAAGGAGACTCCAGACTCTCTCTGCGAAGAAACTGTTGAATCAATTTCCCTATCTGTTCCGCGTCATTTCGTTTCATTACTCAACCTCCATTTCCCGTACCACTCCTTGATCCACACAAAACATTTTATAGTCGCTTCCTACCTCATATAATATACGGTCTAAATGCTCCCGGTTCGTGTCTGTGATGAAAATCTGCCCAAACCTGTCGCCGGCCACAAGCTTCACAATCTGTTCCACACGCGAAGCGTCCAACCGATCGAAAATATCGTCGAGCAGCAACAAAGGAGTCGTTCTTCCCGTACGTTTCAGGAAATCGAATTGAGCCAACTTCAATGCCACCAGATACGTTTTGTTCTGTCCCTGCGAACCTTCTTTTTTAATCGGGAATTCTCCCAATAACATATTCAAGTCATCTTTGTGAATGCCGCGCAATGAAAATCCCATTATTTTATCGCGCGAACGGCTTTGCTTCAAAACCTCCCGCAAAGAAACATCTCTGGCATGAGACTCATAAGAAAGCCCCACCCGCTCTTTGTCTTGAGAAATAAAAGAATAAAAAGATTGAAATATGGGAATAAACTCCTTGATAAATGCTTCGCGCTTGCCGAAAACCACCTCTCCGGCTTGCGCCATCATCTCTTCCCATATCTCAAACAACTCATCTTCCACACAGCAGTCTGTTTTCAGCAACGTATTGCGCTGCGCCAACGCTTTATTATACCGTATCAACGCATCCAGATACTCTTTATCGTATTGGGAAATCACCACATCCATAAACCGGCGGCGCTCATCGCTCCCTCCCGCTATCAACTGCGCATCGGCAGGCGAAACCATTACCAACGGCAAGAATCCGATGTGATCGGAAAAGCGGTTGTATTCTTTTTTATTGCGCTTAAACTGTTTTTTCGAGCGGCGCTTCATCCCGCAATATATTTCTTCGGGAGTACCGTCCTCATCTTCATAAAATCCTTGAATGACAAAGAAATCCTGCTCATGACGGATATTCTGCGAATCGATCGGATTGCCGCAGCTCTTACAGAACGACAAAAAATAAACAGCGTCGAGCAAATTGGTCTTTCCCATTCCGTTCTGCCCGAAAAAACAATTCAGTTTGGGAGAAAACCCTGTCTCTACTTGCGCCAGATTCTTATAATTCAATATGGATATCCGTTTCAGTCTCATTGCACACTCATTAAATTCTTCACAAAAGTAATAAGAAATCCGTGCTTTTCAGTTGCAAAGCAAAAAAAGATGCTCCTAAATTTCTTTTGTAGACATAAAAAAACTACTTTTGCGAGTCGAAATATCAAATATCGAATAATAACAAAAAGAATCATTATAAAATGGCAGAACAAAAGAATCAGAACGAGCATCTGAACGTAGAAGATGCCCTGACACAATCGGAAGCGTTTCTTATCAAGTACAAAAAGGCAATCATCGGTGGTGTGGCTGCTATCGTTATTATCGTAGCAGGCATTATCATGTACAAGAACCTGTATGCCGAACCCCGCGAAGAAAAAGCGCAGGCAGCTCTTTTCAAAGGACAGGAATATTTCGAACAAGATGCTTACGATCAGGCTTTAAACGGTGACAGCATCGGTTTCACCGGTTTCCTGAGAGTAGCCGACGAGTATAGCGGTACGAAAGCCGCCAATCTGGCCAAAGGATATGCCGGCATCTGCTACGCGCAATTGGGCAAATACGATGAAGCCATCAAAATGCTCGACAGCTTCAACGGCAAAGATCAAATGGTAGCTCCTGCCATCCTCGGAGCGACAGGCAATTGCTACGCACAGCTCGGACAGCTGGACAAAGCAGCGTCTACGCTACTTGCTGCGGCCGATAAAGCCGACAACAACACGCTCAGCCCCATCTTTCTGATGCAAGCCGGAGAAATTCTGGTGAAACAAGGCAAATACGACGATGCCATAAAAGCGTATACCAAAGTAAAGGAAAAATACTTCCAGTCTTATCAGGCAATGGATATCGACAAATACATCGAACGGGCCAAATTGATGAATAAATAATTTTTTCATTCGATACAACACCAACGAGGGAGATAAAAACATCGGATTGTCGCCCTCGTTTCTTGTTTTCCAGAGAACGGTTTCCTCTGCGGCATTATCCGGCAGAGAAACTCCCCCACCCCTCAGGCTTATATTTTAAAACAACACCACTTTCACTCAAGAAAACGTATTATGGCAACAGCTTATCACAACTTGTCCGAGTATGATTTCAATTCTGTACCGAATGCCGAAAGCATGAAGTTCGGAATCGTTGTCTCGGAATGGAACTTCAATATCACCGGAGCTTTATTAAAAGGTGCGGTCGACACGCTCAGGAAGCATGGAGCTAAAGAAGAAAACATCTTGGTTAAAACCGTGCCGGGAAGCTTCGAACTGACCTTCGGCGCCAGCCAAATGACAGAGTGCTGCGATGTCGATGCCGTCATAGCCATCGGATGTGTAGTAAAAGGCGATACTCCGCATTTCGATTATGTGTGCATGGGAGCCACCCAAGGAATTACGCAACTGAACGCAACGAGCGACATCCCGGTGATTTACGGTTTGATCACCACCAACACGATGCAGCAGGCAGAAGACCGTGCAGGAGGCAAATTGGGCAATAAAGGCGATGAATGCGCAATTACAGCGATAAAAATGATCGATTTTTTTTGGAGTTTAAATAAATAGTCGTATCTTTGCACCGCAATTGGGAAACAAACTTTCTCATAAGCAATAAAGGGCAAATACCAGAGTGGCCAAATGGGGCAGACTGTAAATCTGCTGGCTTACGCCTTCGGTGGTTCGAATCCATCTTTGCCCACTAAAAAACGCGGAAGTAGCTCAGTTGATAGAGCATTAGCCTTCCAAGCTGAGGGTCGCGGGTTTGAGTCCCGTCTTCCGCTCTCCGAAGAGAATCTGAGAAATTGGATTCTCTTTTTTTATATAACAACACTTTTTATCCGGCATCATGAAAAACGACACAAATCCGAAACATGTTCTCCGACTGTCCCATCCTCCCATACCAATCGTACGCATCGGATTTATCGGATTAGGGAACAGAGGATTGCTTACATTGCAACGTTATCTGCAAATAGAGGGCGTGGAGATAAAAGCCCTGTGCGAGATTCGCGAAGGAAACCTGAGCAAAGCGCAGCGCATACTTGCAGAGAACAACCGCCTGAAAGCCGTCGGGTATGCCGGTACGGAAGGATGGAAGCGGCTATGCGAAGAAGCCGATCTGGACATCGTATTCATTTGTACCGACTGGCTTACACATACTCCCATAGCAGTGTACGCCATGCTCCGCGGGAAGCATGTGGCGATTGAAGTTCCCGCCGCGATGAGTGTGGCAGAATGCTGGGAGTTGGTCGACACGGCCGAGAAGACCCGCAGGCACTGCATGATGCTTGAGAACTGCTGCTACGATCCCTTCGCGCTCATGACCCTGAACATGGAACAGCAGGGAGTGTTCGGCGAAATCATGCATGTGGAAGGAGCTTACATACACGACTTGCGCGAACTGTATTTCACCGATGGAAGCGAAGGAGGCTACCACAACCATTGGGGAAAGAAGTACAGCATCGAGCACACCGGAAACCCCTACCCCACACATGGATTGGGACCTCTCTGCCAATTACTGCATATCCACCGGGGCGACCGCATGGAGTTTCTCGTTTCTCTATCCACCCGTCAGGCGGGAATGAGCGCATATGCGGCCCGCCGCTTCGGAAGCGACTCTCCCGAAGCACGGCAGAAGTATCTGTTGGGCGACGTGAACACAACCCTCATCCAAACGCAAAAGAAGAAAAGCATTATGTTGCAATACGATGTCGTCACCCCGCGTCCTTACAGCCGCCTGCATACCGTATGCGGCACATCGGCTTTCGCACAGAAATATCCTGCGCCGTGCATCACATTAGACCCGGAAGGCTCCTCTCCCCTCGAAGGGAAAGCGCTCGAAGAGTTCATCGAACGCTACCGGCATCCGTTTGCCGCCACCATTGGCGCAGAAGCAAAACAAAAAGGAATCGCCAATGAAATGAATTACATGATGGACTACCGGCTCATCTATTGCCTGCGCAACGGATTGCCTTTGGACATGGATGTGTATGATGCCGCCGAATGGTCGTGCATAACCGAACTGAGCGAACAATCGGTACTGCAAGGAAGCATTCCCGTAGCAATTCCCGACTTCACGCGTGGCGCCATTTGGCCCGACAATCCATAAATCGTTATAAAAGATTAAGGATTTGCTTCTTGCACAGGGAAATTTCCTTACCCATATACAAACAGAATAAAGAGGGGCAGATTCTTACCTCGCAAAAGAACAGACGGCACGCCCTAAAGCAAGTATCCGCAGCATAAATTCTTTCACACCGAAGCAAACGGAAAGAGTGTCGGCCTCAAATAAAAGAGCACTAACCGAAGACAACCATACCTGCGAATAAACCGAAAAAAGTCGACTCAAAACATTAAAGCACAAAGTTCATTCAGTTTCCCATTGATGAAACAAAGGAGGTGTGTCAAAATGCACACCTCTTTTTTTATGCACAAAGCCCCGACTTTCACAAGCCGGGGCTTTGTTATTACCTAAAGATTTTGTATCTTTAAGCATAACTTTTTATAC
>NZ_KE386625.1:0-1889 GCF_000428105.1 Bacteroides pyogenes DSM 20611 = JCM 6294
AACGTTTCAGACATTTTGGAAAGGACAAGGTCTTTATGGACTTTTCCTTCCTGGCCATTGCCTTCAATATAAAAAAGATGTGTGCAAAAATGACAAAAGAAGGCATGGATTGGCTAATTAGGCTGTTTTATGAGCTTACTGCCGCTTTATTTAAGTGCTGGAAACACATAAATCAAAGAAATCTTCAAAATATCGCAGCTTAAAGATAATGAACCGATTTGTATAGCGATGAACAAAAAAGGAAGTGCATCGTGCATTACGACACACCTCCAATGGGAAACTAATCGAAATATGCGTCTTTCCCACGGTGTCGATATATACACCCCGACATCGACAGGGATTCTCCTTTCAAAAACTGTTTCTGAAAGAACAAGGTCGATGTAGAGAGAGATAATTATAAGGCGAATAATCCCGCAACGGTCTCCGAAGCTTTTCATCTTACAAGCACGGCATAAGCAGGTAATAGTGTTAAACTATAATAAATCGGTTCTTTCTTGAAGGGGTGCCTAACTATAGTTGTTGTATCTTTGGATTTTTGTAAACCAAAGCAAGGAGAAACGTTTTGAAGCCACGCATACTATCATTTGTTTTATTTTTAGTTCTATCCTTATCTCATAGTCGGGCAGATGTTATCGATAGTTTAATGGCGATTCGCAGGGACTCTATCAATTTGACCAGCGACTCTCTGACGCTTCGTTTCCTGTCCCAATCCGGCATTCCTATTAGCAATAACAATAAAATCAAGCTGCTAAAAAGCGGACATGAAAAATTCGTTGATCTGTTTGAAGTCATTGAAGGAGCCCGGCATCACATTCATCTGGAATATTTCAACTTTCGAAATGACTCTATCGCCAATGAACTGTTTAAGTTGCTGGCCCAAAAAGCCAAAGAGGGTGTGGAGGTACGCGCGATGTTCGATGCTTTCGGCAATTGGTCCAACAATCGTCCGCTCAAGAAAAAGCATCTCAAGAAAATACGTCAGCAAGGAATTGAAATATTGAAATTCGATCCGTTTACATTTCCCTACATCAACCATGCAGCGCACCGCGATCATCGTAAAATAGCCGTTATCGACGGAAAGGTTGCCTATACAGGAGGGATGAATATAGCCGACTACTACATTAAAGGACTCCCGAAAATCGGGACATGGCGAGACATGCACATCCGCATTGAAGGAGATGCCGTAGATGAACTGCAAAAGATTTTCCTGGCAATCTGGAACAAACAAACCAAACAAAACATCGGCGGACCGGCTTATTTCCCTCTCCACAAAGAGAACGACAGCATAGTGGTTGCCATCGTCGACCGTACTCCCAAGAAGAGCAACCGTATGTTGAGTCACGCCTACGCCGTAAGCATCTATGCCGCACAAAAGAACGTACACATCGTAAACCCCTATTTTGTTCCGACCTCCTCCATCAACAAAGCAATAAAAAGAACCATCGATCGAGGAGTAAACGTTTCCATTATGGTTTCTACCGCGGCGGACATCCCTTTCACCCCCGAAGCTGCGCTCTACAAACTCCATAAATTGATGAAAAGGGGAGCAACCGTTTATATGTACAATGGCGGATTCCACCACTCCAAAATCATGATGGTGGACGACCTTTTCTGCACAGTCGGCACGGCCAATCTCAACAGCCGCAGCCTGCGCTATGATTACGAAACGAACGCGTTCATTTTCGACAAACAAGTCACAGGCGAATTAAACAATATTTTCCGGGCGGACATCGGACAATGCACAGAAATGACGCCCGAGTTCTGGAAGAAACGCTCCCCATGGAAAAAGTTTGTAGGCTGGTTTGCCAACTTGTTTACTCCTTTTTTGTAATCATCCCGGCCGATTTAGTATCTTTGAGACATTGAGTACAGCTGAGCCTGATGCAACG
>NZ_KE386625.1:2950-91564 GCF_000428105.1 Bacteroides pyogenes DSM 20611 = JCM 6294
ACAACTAATAATCAACGGATTAATAGGACTATTAGAATAAGAAAAACCGTACTCATTAACAATAAAAAATCCCGTGTAAGTACGGGATTTTTTGTTTTAAAATAATTCTAATTGTTGACCTGGTGCATTAGTGGTTTGAATTTTCTTTCCATAAAAAAGTTCAATGTCTCCAAACTGCTTATCTGTTATACACATAATCCCAACCTGTCCATATTCAGGCAAGAAAGATTTAACTCTTTTTATATGTACAGATGCGTTCTCGCTACTGGCACAATGCCGTATATAAATTGAGAATTGAAACATAGTAAAACCGTCTTTCTGCAAATTCTTTCTAAAATCTGCATATGCCTTTTTGTCTTTCTTAGTTTCCGTCGGCAGATCAAAAAGAACAAGAACCCACATAACCCGATATTCACTAAAACGATCCATCAACGCTCCGGATAGCTTATACGACGCAGTTCTCCAGAAAAACATTTATATAACGATGCTGTAGTCTGCCCAACTGCAACCATTAACGGACTCCGCTTTCCTCCAATTTTAACCTCCAAAGTAGGAATTGTCAACAAGGAGTTTTTTACTTCCTTTGTCAATTCCACATTATTGCCATAAGAACGAACTAAAGCAAACACTAATTCATCTACGTAAGGGCGATAAGGCTCCATTATATCATCAGCCAGACAATAAGCATTGTAGCGATTATGATGATGGATACCCAAAGTAGGGAGCAAGCCGCTGACAACCAATCCACGGGCAACCACCGCACGCAGAATAGCATAACCATAATTCAGTAGATTATTGGGAGCAACACCTTCACGTTCGCGCGTGAATCCTTCAATATCAGCAAAAAGAAGCTTCCAATAAAAAGCAGCAGCACGTGCCTCCAAATTATCAGGGTCACCACTTCTTACATTATTGGCCCACACCCGCATACACTTCACTTCTTCTCCGGTACAGCTACTTAACACAGCAGCCTGATTCTCTATTTTCGACTTAATAGTCTGCTGCCAAAGTTGCTTTTTCAGTGGCAACGATGCATCCAGCTGATGACGAAAACGTTCGTTCTGTGTCTTATTCCCATACAAAGGAAGCAATAATCCTACCGGCATATTCTTGCTATCGCAAGTGATAACAGCACTATTATTTTCTAATAATGCAGCAAGCGCCCCGGATGTAATAGTGATCTGCTTATTGTCTAAAAGAACCACTCCTATATCTTCAACAGGTTTTGTGATTTCCGCTTGCTGCCGCAGGTTTTCCGGCAAACTTTCATTTTTCTCCATCTCGGGCAGTTTTATTACCAACTGTCCATACCTTAAAGAAAGATAAGCCGGATTGCCAAAATAAAGTGTCTTTTTAATCATCTCTCTTTTATCTATATCGTCTGATAATATAAGTTCCCTCTGAAAGAACTATTTGTAAACCCCTATTTTTACAATATTCCCAAGTCTATCAATTTTTATTGGAACACAGATCTCTTTTATCATTTCATCTGTCTCAGCCTTCTCTATCTTATTAAGCACTGAGAACTCACTTTTATCCACAATTACATTAGCAACATGATGTTTTATAAAAAAACATCGATTACCAGTACAGCTAACCATCTTATAAATTCTATTCTTATTTATTGGAAAAGAGATTGAGGCATTTGCTATATCTTCGGCTGTCGGAAGATAGACTAAATCATTAGGTGACAACACAAAAATGGGAACGTTTCCATTTTCATCTTCCGGTGCAGTGGATAATCCTTTTTTTTGACGATCGATAGCAACGTTTAACGGAATACTCGCATAGTGCCTCTTAAGCATTACGGCATTTGTTTTTTTATCGCGCACTTCTTCCTCATATACTGCGAAAAACAAATTTGTACCCTTTGCTGCTTCTACATACTTAGACGATTTATTACCCTGCTGGCCTATTGCAAATTTGTCTGCTTTCTCATAAACACGCACTTTAACAATAGGCTGATGCTTTCTGCCACCATTCAGTTGTACGATATTATGATTCATTTCCTCAATACCATCCGGTGAGAAAGCTAAATCAGGATCACCGTTTTTCTGTTCCAAATGACGGAGCAGGATTTTCTGTATCCCTGTATCAGTAACACTTTCTATTTCCTTTTTATCGAAGCTTGAGTCTAAAGGTTTACGTGTTGCGAAGAATCTTTCTTTGGTATCTTTTGTAAAATAATACACCTCTATCTTAGATAGGTTAATATCACTCCAAACGTCTTTATGTTCTTCAAAATATGCCTTAACCTTCTTTGCATCAAAGTTTTGTTTAAGCAAAGATAGAAGCTTCTTTTTGAAATCCTTTTCCACAATACATTGAGGATTTTTAATAGCTTCATTCAAAGAAACTGTTTTTACTTTGCGCAGATTCACTTCTCCAAACACGGTATCTTTATGCATTGGTTTTCGAATAGCCCAACTACTACCCTTTTCTTGTTTAGCAATGGTCTTTTTACCGGCTTCATAATGGACATAATAATTCTTCGTTTTATTAATCACCCGCAAATTCTGCTTAAAACTGACAATTACATTATCCAATGCGGCATAAACATCTTGTGTCAAGGTACCCCATGGCTTTTTAAGTATCCATTTATAATTACCATTATCATCTGTCCTAACTTTATCGCACAGCAATTTTTGCAAATCATAACGACTTATTCGAGCTTTTTTCCTTGCAGACTCATTGTTTAAATAGTTAACAATATTACGACTGGCGCATGCTATAACGATAGCGTCCATCGCATGATGGCGATGATCAATTCTTTTCTTGTTAAAACCTCTTTGATATTCAAACGGCACAACAGGAATTTCATGGCCTTCCATATTCTTCGCCGTAAACTCAGTGGTTTCAGTAATATTATTCAAGCGCTGAAAACGAGGTAAAATAAGCTTGTTCCAAACATCATTAATCCCCCAATCTTTCTTCAATCGGTCTGTAACCCCTCCTGTACACACAATTACGTTTTTCGATATGCTCTCCTGTTCATCCTGCTCACGAACGATATTAGAGAGCAAAGACTTCACTACTTTACTGATATATCGGCTATCGTTCAATTGGCGCTCTATAAATTGCTCCGGTATTTCGTCCATTAAAAGCTTCTTCATCTTTTGTTGGTTACCCGAATAATAATCTTTCACAAAGGTTTCATATTCATCAACCGAAAATATATCGACAATCTCTCCCAGTCCCAAATCGACTCTCTGCCCATGATGTTTTTTAATGAATTCATATCCGAGAAGATTTCCCTTTAACTTATTAACTTCAGCTTCACATATCACCTTATTATTAAACGAGTCATCAAAATAGCGAGATTGAGGGATAACGTGTTCTATCTCATACGCAGGCGTAAAGAGCTTACCAAGCGGTATCATCTTTCCGGTATAAGGAGAGCAATATTTCTGCTCCAACCAAAGCTTGTAGCGCAATACCTCAGAAGTAGACGGACGCTTTCTTTGCTCTCGTTCATTAAACTTTTTCAATATTCCTGTTATCTCTTCCGGAATTTCCGATACGCTATTCAAAACACCATTTTCATAAATACGTAAAATATCTTGTTGACTCGCAGAGTAGGGACGAACATTCTCTATCTCAAATTCCGGATTCAAAAACTCTGTCAGCATGGCTTTTATCCGTAAATTGGTGTTCTCATTTTCAATTATTCGCTTAGTCATTTCTTTTCTTTTATCCGCAGGATTTTTCATCTCACGACCTAACTCTACATGGATTTCATCAATTCTGCCGACTTGTTTCCAGATATCGCGTACAACACGCAGCGTTTCGGTAATTACTTGTTCCACTATCGGATTCCGAAGAGAATGCTGCTTAAAGTTTTGTATATACGAATCCATCTCCTGCGGAGTTTTCCACTTCATTATATCTCCGGATTCGGAATGACGGTCATAAACAACATAACATGCCAACCAAACCGGCAAAGCACGGAAATGCTCAATGTCATGCAATCGGATAGCCTTTAAACGGACTCGTTCTCGAATACTGTCATCACACTCCCCCGTAATAATCTTCTCTATGCGCTCTCTTGTCTTGATGTCAATAGCTGATTCACTCCAATATTTCCCCATGCGCATTAAGGGCAACAGTTTCTTAATCGCTTTAGCAGAATAAGAGCCATACTCTTTTTTAAATGGAGGAAACTTACTGAAAACGGTTACAAAATCGTCATTAAAACGATATTTAGCAGCGAATGACTGTAAAGCTTTCACTATCTCGTATCTATCTTCAACTGAATATAAAATATGCCATAAAGCTTCTTCCTGCTCTCTGGTAAAAATATCCCCTCGAATATTTGCTTTCTCCAAATGGCTCAGAATTAACGCACGTGTCTCATTACAAGGGTATGATTTATCTTCCACATAGTTCCACCGATAGTTATCTCCCGATTTCTTTATTCCAAAAGCGGGATATTTTAAAAAATCTTTTTGACTTACACTTTTCTTATTATTAAGCCATTCAAAAAGAGATACATAATCAGCCTCACATGTTAGAAACTCATTCGTAACATCAACATCCGCTTCCAACTTAGACTTCAAAGCAGACCTTGCTGAAGATAAATCCGGCTGGCAGGCATCAACATCAATCACACGTTCTTTTTGATATATCCGAATATTCGAAATAAAATGCCATAAACGAAACTCTTGAAACAACGGATGTGATTTGGCAATACACTTAACAGACGAATATTTCAACTCACCTGTTTCTTTATCTCTATACATATGTTTTTCATACGGACAATCAGCGATCAAAGACTTTTTGCTCTTGAGTGGACGCTGATAAAATAGTATGTCGTCCATAAACAAATAGATAAAATCTCGATCGGCACAAGCATTTCGATGAGCATCATTGTTCGGATATAATTCATTCAAGCAATCAAGAAACAAGTCTTTATCCCGCAACTCCGGATGAAACTCCACTTGCTTTTTCAATATTTGCTTAAGCTCTTCCTTATAATATTTACGCTCAATAGTACGCACCAGCTTTCCACGTATTTTTTGAGAAGGGTTCTGCAGAATAGCGTCATAAATATAAGCGCCCACCGTTTTACCTGATGCGTCCAAATCTTTTTGAGTCTTCATTTTAATAAGCTTCCATTCTGATTCCCACTCTGCATCTGACGGTATTTTAAATCGGCAGGAAAGTTCTCCCGATTCTTCATATTTATCACATCCGTCTTTATCAATATCTACGGTTACAATGATACTCTTTTCCTGTCCTACCCAGTTAGGTATTTCTTTTTTAAAGATTTTGCCTTTTACACCATCCTCTAACTCTACAATCAAAACCTTTTGTCCTTTGTAGGTCTGATTCGTATCGACTATACTTTTAATCTTTTGTCGATCAAAGTATTGGCGAGTCTTTGCGGTTTTCACAGATTCATCATCTTCTTCACCTCTTAATTGATAATATCCTCTCTTTTGGTTGAAATTCAAAAGAATCCAAGATAATTCTTCTTTAGAGAGTTTCTTTGTCAGTGCTTTTTTACGAAGATAATAAATGGTCCAATCGTAAGGTACTTTCCTATTACAAGCAATTAATTCGGGCTGATATGTAGCAAAATCTTGCAACATTTCATCAAAGGAATCGTTAAAAATAAACTCAAAAGTTCCGTTTGAATCTTTTCGCCAAGCTATTTTAGGTTCCACATTTACCAGAAAATTTCCATGACCATCCAAATCTTGCACATAATGATCCGGCAAAAATCCTAATAATCTTAAAATCTTATGCAACCTTGCCCGACGAAGTAAATGACGCTCCCGCAAGTGGCGCACGCCACGAAATTCGGTCCGTTTTGCCGTTTGCGAAATAGAATTACCTTTATCAAAATCTCCCAATATGGCAGCATCCATTGGAATAATCCTGCTTCCCAGACATTCTATGTGTTTCAAACTTTCTTCATTTTGATTTTCATCAAAAGAGTTGACTACTGCCCAACCTATACTATTGGTGCCTAAATCAAGTCCAAGTATCTTTTTCATAATATTATTCTTTTCCGCAAAGTTATATTTTTTTATTAGAATTATTGTTTTTGAATAAATATTTATTTAACTTTGCAGCACTAAATTGAAGTAAATCACAATAAGGATTATTCCGTTGTGAAAACATCCAGGACGGGGCAACTCGTCCTTTTTTATTTAATTAAAATGAAACGGAAAGAGTACAATCGAAATTTAAACAAGTTCTTCCTCTGCAAATAAAAGTTTTTTGAGTACTTTTGCATCATAGCATAACCACCGACAATGAAACAATATTTAGACCTACTTAACCGCGTATTAGCGGAAGGGACTCCCAAAAGTGACCGGACGGGAACCGGAACCATCAGCATCTTCGGCCATCAGATGCGATTTCATCTTGATGAAGGATTCCCTTGTCTGACCACTAAAAAGCTACACCTAAAATCGATTATCCACGAACTGCTTTGGTTTCTGAAAGGAGATACGAATGTGAAATATCTGCAGGAGCATGGCGTGCGTATATGGAATGAATGGGCGGACGAGAACGGAGAGCTCGGACATATTTACGGGCATCAATGGCGTTCGTGGCCCGATTACGACGGAGGAGGAATCGACCAGATCAGTGAAGCGGTGGAAATGATCAAGCACAACCCCGACTCCCGGCGAATCATTGTCAGCGCATGGAATGTGGCAGATCTGAAGAATATGAATCTTCCGCCGTGCCACGCTTTCTTCCAATTCTACGTTGCCGACGGAAAACTCAGTTTACAGCTCTACCAACGAAGCGCCGATATCTTTCTGGGTGTTCCTTTCAACATTGCTTCATACGCCTTGTTGCTGCAAATGATGGCTCAAGTGACCGGATTAAAAGCCGGCGATTTTATCCACACATTGGGAGACGCTCATATATATCTGAATCACCTCGAACAGATTAAACTGCAACTGACGCGTACTCCGCGCCCGCTTCCGCAAATGAAGATCAACCCGGAGATAAAAAGCATCTTCGACTTTACGTTTGAAGATTTTGAATTAACGAACTATAACCCGCATCCACACATCGCAGGAGCGGTATCGGTATAAACTGCCATGAGTAAAATATCTATTATTGCCGCCGTAGACCGTCAAATGGCTATCGGATTCGAGAACAAGCTTCTCTTCTGGCTACCCAATGACTTGAAGCGTTTCAAGGCGCTGACAACCGGACATACCATCATCATGGGGCGAAAGACTTTTGAATCGCTTCCCAAAGGAGCGTTGCCGCATCGCAGGAACATTGTATTGTCTTCGAACACCTCAAACGAATTCCCCGGAGCAGAAGTTTTCCAATCGTTGGATGCTGCGTTAAAAGCCTGTAAGGAAGATGAAAACGTATATATCATCGGGGGGGCAAGCGTTTATCGACAAGCGCTTCGTTATGCCGACCAACTGTGCCTGACTGAAATAGATTGCACGGCTCCACTGGCTGACGCTTTCTTTCCGGAAATATCTCCCGATATCTGGCATGAAAAAAGCAGAGAAGTTCATTCAATAGATGAAAAACATCCCTGCTCTTATGCTTTTGTAGATTATGTAAGGCGATAGTCACCGTTGGAAACGTCCCTACACGTCCTGCTTTTCCTTATTCCGTATCTATCAATATCGGCATCTGCCGCTTAATAGCCTCGTGAAAAGAGATAAGTGTCTCTGTACGAGCCAGCCCGAGCGGCTGCAGTTTATCATGAATCACACTCAATAAATGGTGATTATTACGTGCGTAAATTTTGATAAACATATCGTATTTACCTGTAGTAAAATGACATTCCACAACTTCCGGTATGTCTCTCAACGCTTTTGTTACCGAATCAAACGATTCGGGATCTTTCAGAAAGATACCTATATAAGCGCACGTCTCATATCCTATTTTTTCCGGATCGATGATGTATTCCGACCCTTTCAATATACCTAAGTTTGTCAATTTTTGAATGCGTTGATGAATGGCCGCACCCGATACATTGCAAGCTCTGGCGACTTCCAGAAAAGGAATTCTCGCATTATCCGCAATCAATTTCAAAATCTGCTCATCTAAACTATCTAATTGATGATATCCCATTTAAATCAAACTGTTTTAATCAATGAATCTTTTATGCAAAGTTAGCTATTTCCCGATAATAAATACTATAAACTATTACTTTTATTTACAAATAGAAGATAAGTCGGCAATAGTTTGTACCTTTGTAAGAAACATAAATATACGATGAATATGAAACACTGCATTCTTTTTTTCCTGTGCGTATGGATGGCATTCGAAAGCCATGCGCAAAATTTTGACGACTATTTTCAAGACAAAACGTTACGGGTAGACTATCTTTTCACAGGTGACGCGAACAGACAAGCGATTTACCTGGATGAATTGTCGCAACTTCCCGTATGGGCAGGCCGCCGGCACAATCTGTCGGAACTGCCTTTGGAAGGTAACGGTCAAATCATTGTCAGAGATTTAAGCAGTAAACAATGTATTTACAAAACCTCTTTCTCCTCGCTATACCAGGAATGGCTATCTACCGATGAGGCAAAAGAAACTGCCAGAGGTTTTGAAAACACATTTCTCCTCCCCTTTCCCAAAGAGCCTGTAGAGATAGAAGTCATCTTATATACTCCGCGTAAAGCCGTCATGGCTCACTTACGCCATGTGGTTCGCCCCGATGATATCTTGATTCACGAACGAGGCATATCTCACAACGCTCCACATCGCTATATCCTGAAAAACGGAAGTGAAAAAGAATGCATTGATATAGCCATTTTAGCAGAAGGATACACCAACAAAGAAATAGAGACATTTTACCAAGACGCAGAACGGGCCTGTGAAAGTTTGTTTGCACACGAACCTTTCCGAACATTGAAAAGTAAATTCAATGTGGTTGCGGTAGCAAGTCCGTCGGCAGATAGCGGAGTAAGCGTACCGCGAGAGAAACGATGGAAACAAACGACCGTACATTCCCATTTTGACACTTTTTATTCGGAACGCTATCTTACCACTAGCCGTGTAAAGGCGATACACAATGCTTTGGCCGGTGTTCCCTACGAACATATCATCATACTGGCAAACACGGAAGTATATGGAGGGGGAGGAATCTATAACTCCTACACGCTAACCAGCGCGCATCATTCCATGTTCAAACCTGTAGTAGTACATGAGTTCGGACATAGTTTCGGAGGATTGGCCGATGAATACTTTTATGAGAATGATGTAATGACAGATACTTACCCGCTCGATGTGGAACCTTGGGAGCAAAATATTACCACCCGAATCGATTTTGCTTCGAAATGGGAAGACATGCTTGTGACCGGCACGCCTATTCCAACACCATCTGCGCAAAGAAACAAGTTATTTCCCGTAGGAGTGTACGAAGGAGGAGGTTATTCTGCGAAAGGCATATATCGCCCGGCTTTCAATTGTCGCATGAAAACAAACGAATATCCCGCTTTCTGCCCGGTTTGCCAACGCGCTATCCGGCGTATGATTGAATTTTATGTACCATAACACACCAAACAATCCATAGCTAAAACAAATACAATGATCCGATTTCAACCCATACAGACATCAGATGTAGAATACTACCGGTTTATGGAGAAGCTACTCACAGAAGCTTTTCCACCGGAAGAATACCGCCCGCTCGAAGATGTTCGCAAATATACCGACCAAACAAATAACTTCTACAACAATATCATCCTGAACGATGAGCAGCCCATCGGATTTATTACCTATTGGGCGTTTGAACGCTTCTTCTACATAGAACATCTTGCCATGAATCCTGTGCATCGCAACAAGGGTTATGGCAAACAAGTTATCGAACAGTTATACAAACGGTTGAATCTTCCCATCGTGCTGGAAGTGGAAAGACCTACAGACGAAATATCCCAACGTCGCATTCACTTCTACGAACGACATGGATTCTGCCTATGGAAAAACAATTATAATCAGCCTCCCTATAAAAAAGGAGACCCGTATTTGCCCATGTATTTAATGGCCTATGGAAATCTGACAAGCGAAAATCATTTTGAAGAAGTTAAAGAACAACTTTATACGACTGTCTACAACGTCAGATAACGAATCATTTTGCGATATCCTCCCATCAACTTGTAATAAAAATAAGTATTAACTGAGTCAACCGACTTTGAAAATAAGCCGTAAAGTGGTCAACTAAAAACATTAAACCACAATTGAAGCTTTTGTTTCCCACAATTGAAGCTTTTGTTTCCCACTATTGAAGCTTTTGTTTCCCGCTATTGAAACTTTTGTTTCCCACTATTGAAACTTTATTTTCCCACTGGGGAAACTTTATTTTCCCGCTGGGGAAACTTTTGTTTCCCCGGTGGGAAACAAAATGACCGCTCTATAGTCTTGAGCCTTCCGCCGCAGTATCCGGCATTCGAATCTCCACACCCCCGAATCTGCGGCAACCGACTGCTTCAGAAATTATGTATAAAAAAAGAGGGCCGTTTATTGCCCTCTCTTTTTATAATATTAAATTCAACTATTATTTCTGTTCTCCACGTTTTGTAGCAGAATAGTTGATTTTTAGCGCATAAGCTTTACGAAGAGCATTCTTCACATCTGTAACAATACCCATCTTCGTTTTCTGATCGACTTTCAAAGAAACTGTCATATTTCCTTGATCGCTTTCATTCATACTAGAGCGTTCCTGAAAGATAAAATCCTGTACTTCCGAAACTTCAGCATAGCTGTCGTTCAGCTGTATACGGCTTTCAGTACCCATCTTAGCACGATATTCCTGAGTCGGTTCACCAATATAAATGAACGTTACCAGCGATTTCTTCTCCAACTTTTCAAGTTCAGTACCTACCGGAAGCTTAAACTGTACCTTTAAAGTCACCTCACGCATTGTTGTTACAATCATAAAGAAGAACAACAAGGTGAAGATAAGGTCAGGCAAAGAAGAAGTGTTCAACGCCGGCATCTCACGTTTACCAGTTTTATTAAATTTTCCCATTACTTCTTTTTTTCTCCGTATTTTTTAGGTTCTGCTTCTGAAATACGCTGCGGGAAGATTTCACGAACAGCTTTTTGTTCTTCTTCATTCAAATCAGCATAGTTTCTCTGAAACTTAGATTGAGACAATTCATCTCTTAACTCATTGTATGCAGCAACCAATTCATTCTGCACACTAATATATGCCTGATAAGAAGAGCCACGGTCGTTCTGTAAAGAGATTACATGCTTGTCGTTAACAAGAGTCGGACCAAAAAACTCTACATTCTTTTGTGTTTTTTCCGGTTTAGACTCTTCATTATTAACATTAGCAATAAACTCTTTGGCTTTCTTCCTTAGTTGATCAATACTGATATAATCATTTCCGCACATCAAAGCATCATCCTTATTCAAATAGACCTGCAAAATGTTACGTTCCTTAATTTTATCGGTATTTTGCTTATCTTGCTCTTCGGGTGGCGGCGGCAACAATCTTGCCAAGCCGCGGTCCGTATCCATTGATGTCGTAATCAAGAAGAAGATAAGCAACAAGAAAGCGATATCCGCCGTAGAACTTGAGTTAATATCAGGAACTTTTCTTTTTCCTTTTGCCATTGTAATAACTTATTAAATTGAATATCCCTTACTTTAAATTAGGACAATCTTTTCTTTATACCGCTTACAATGATTGAAACAATCGTCACAAACAGCAAGATATAGATAGTATAAAGGAACATATCTGTCAGCTTCAACCAGAAAGGAACATTGTCCGAACCCTCATAGCCTTGGATGTTCATCGGCGTACCATCGCCCATGGTCCAAGCCAACACGAGAACAATGATTAAAAGAACCAATCCAAGCAAAGATCTTATAGCATTTGCCGGACTGTCTTTCATAGCTGACGCAAATTGGAATACAGCAGCGACAAGAGTAGCTGCAATGGCCAAACCAAGCAATCCATACATCAAGAAGAGTAAGGCATTGGCCTGAGCCGGCTGCCACATTTCAGGATCTACACCCGGAATGACTTCTGCACCTTGAGCGTCACCACCGAAGTAGAACAGCCCTAAGACAATCAGAATGACAGCAAACATCGCATACAGAACGTAATACGAAACTTTATATGTTAATTTACTCATCTCAGATTATTTTTTGTATTTCAAATTATATTTGATTACCATGTCAAGCAAAGATACGGAAGAATCCTCCATTTCGCTTGTAAGAGCCTCGATCTTTGAAAGAACGTAGTTGTAAAATACTTGTAGAATCAGAGCAACGATCAAACCGAAGATAGTAGTAATCAAAGCTACTTTCATACCACCTGCTACAACTGTCGGAGAGATATCACCTACCTGCTGGATTTTATCGAAAGCTTGCACCATACCGATTACAGTACCCAAGAATCCGAGTGAAGGAGCCATAGCGATAAACAGTGTAATCCAAGAACATCCTTTTTCAAGGTAGCCGGCCTGCACACCGCCGTAAGAAACTACAGACTTTTCAACAACATCAATACCCTGGTCGATTCTCATCAATCCCTGATAATAAATAGAAGCGATAGGGCCTCTTGTATTGCGGGCAATATCTTTAGCCGCCTCAACATCTCCTTTTTCCAAAGCAGCCTCTATAGACGCCATGAATTTTTTTGTATTGATCTCAGCCAAGCTCAGATAAATGATACGTTCGATACAGAATGCCAATCCGATAACCAAAGCAATAGCTACCAAACTCATGAAAGAAGCAGTTCCTTCAATGAATTTTACTTTAAGTTCTTTATGGATACCACCTTCCTCAGCAGCAGGTGTAGCAACGTCAGCAGCTACAGTTTCAGCAGCAACTTGTTGGTCGGCAGCCTGTTCAGTAGCAGTAGCGTCTTGAGCCTGAGCAAATTGAGTTGTGCCAAATGTCATGGCTCCAACCACAGCAACAATTGCAAATAACTTTTTCATTGTGTGTCTAATTTTTAAGATTAATTAATTAATTGTTATTTTGTATTTATTTCCCAATTTCATTCTCACTTGCGGAGAGAGGGGGATTCGAACCCCCGATACACTTTTGGCGTATACACGCTTTCCAGGCGTGCCTCTTCAACCACTCGAGCATCTCTCCCTAAGAGGCTTTCAGATTTTCAGCTACAAATGTATCCTTTTTTTTTTTTTCATGAAGCATTATCCCTGTTTTATCTTGAATAAACACTGCAAATTAATATATTTTAAAACCTTTCCGTCCTTATTTGCGGAATGCAAACACTTTTAGGGCAGACATAGAAGTTACCCTTGCAACATACTCCGGTGTCATCCGATAGATTTCTGCCACTTTCGACAATGTATCCCTTACGTTTGCGCTTTCGTTTCGTTTTCCACGATTGGGAACCGGAGTTAAATAAGGAGAATCTGTTTCAAGTACTATTCTTTCCAGGGGAACAGACAACAAGACTTCCGGCAACACCGACTTTTTAAAAGTGACAACTCCATTGATGCCTAACATAAAGTTTTCGAATTCGAGCAATCGGGCAGCTTCTCCGACAGTTCCTGTAAAGCTATGGAATATACCTCTCAACGATGTATTCTTGAACGGCTTCATTATACTATATATATAAGGAAATGCATCACGCGAATGTATGACTACAGGCAAATCATATTCGATTGCCCATTGCAACTGCTTTTCAAAAGCCGCCAGCTGTTGAGTGAAAAAAGTCTTATCCCAATAAAAATCAAGTCCGATTTCACCGATTGCCACAAACTGATTAGGATTTTCAAGCTGTTTACGAACGATTGACAGTTCATTCTCATACCGCTCATCGACCGATGTAGGATGCAAACCGATCATAGGGTAACAATAATCCGAATACTCTGCACAGACAGCCAGCATCGAATCAATAGTCGTACTATCTATATTAGGCAAAAATATATGAGAAACCCCGGCGCGACGTGCCCGTTCTATTACTTCCGGTAAATCTTTTGAGAATTCATCTAAAAAAAGATGAGAGTGCGTATCTATTAACATAAAGTCACTTTTATCTGTTCATTTCTCATTGGAACGATAATAATATACCAATCCGTAATCCCGGCATTTTTCCAACCTGTTTTCATTCGGTTGCACACCTTCGAACTCAGCCTCTACCTGATTCCATATATCCAAAATCAGCTCATCGGCACGGCTACGCATTGAAGCGAGATCTTCCAGGCTACGAGCCGTTGCCGCCTGATAGTTTTTCTGCCGTTCATAGCTATCCACAAAGATGTCGTAATATACTTTCACACGCGCGATAGTAGGGTTATAAATAGGTATTCCCCCTTGTGAAATACGTCGTTGCTCTCCTTCTATTATTTTCGCTCCCCATTCTATCAAGGCGCTCTCACTAAGCAAATCGGGCAATGTATTTACATCCGACAAACCATAAAGTTCTTTTTGAGACTCTTTAATTTCATCTCTGAGAACTGCCAAATTAAACACTTGGATAAAGTGTGAAATATATAACCTCGCAGTTCTCACATTTGACTGATGTTTGCGACTTGACTTGGACTGATTGGTATAGCATTGCACATAATAAATTTGCGCAGCTTCGAATTTCGCCAAAAAATTACGGGCTTCAAATAAGGTCTTTAGCGAAATGGCTAATTTGTCCAAGGAGCATATGTCGCCTCTTGCAACCGCTGCTTTCAGCGCTCTCACTCTGGCTTTATCCGTATTTGGCAATCGTCTGTAAGGCATACATTATCCTATTTATATATCACGATACATGAGCTGCTTCACAACATTTTTCAGTTCGTGCTTTTTTTCTTCGACAACACTTACGGCACTTAAGCTCTCCATAGCCAAATCATAATATTCTCTCATCTTATTTTCACAAAATCTCCGAATATTCAGCCGATCATAAATGGAAGTCACTGCCCGAATCTTCTCAGCCGGATCAAAATTCTTTGCATCCAACCAGAAACTCAACTCCTTCTGCCGCGGGCCATCTACATGCTCAAGCGCTTTAATCAGCATATATGTTTTCTTATTGCAAAGAATATCTCCACCTATCTTTTTGCCAAAGACTTCCGTATTCCCATACACATCGAGCAAATCGTCTTGCAATTGGAAAGCAATTCCTATCCGCACACCAAACTGATAAAGATGATCGGCATCCACAGCAGATGCCCCGCCAAGAATCGCACCGATTTTTAAAGCAGAAGCAAGCAATACTGCTGTCTTTAAGCGAATCATATTGAGGTACTCCTGTTCCGAAACGTCTTTGCGGGCTTCAAACTCCATATCTAATTGCTGTCCTTCACAAATTTCAAGCGCTGTCTGACTGAATAAATCCAAAACTTCTTTTAAATGTTCAGGACTACAAGCCGCTATATACTGATATGCCAAAACCAGCATGGCATCTCCCGATAATATAGCTGCATTATCATCCCAAGCTTTATGAACAGTAGGCTTTCCCCTCCGCAAATCTGCGCGGTCCATCAAGTCGTCATGCAAAAGCGTATAATTATGATAAACTTCTATTCCTGTAGCGGGGGCGTAAGCTGAAGCCAAGTCGTCTTTGTATAAATTATAAGCCATCAACAACAATACCGGACGTATTCTTTTTCCTCCCAAAGAAAGAACATACTCAATCGGTTCGTAAAGTCCTTTGGGCGTACGGGTAAACTGAAGTGAGGCAATATGCTTGTTTATTTCATCAAGAATCTGAGAGGCTGTAAACATAATAATTTGATAATAAAAACGTAACGAACAAAAAGAGGCTGCTTCGAAGCAGCCTCTTTATTTATCTGTGATACAAAATTACTGCAATCTAAACATTACAGGAACTGTATATTTTACACGTACCGGTTTACCGCGTTGCATACCCGGCTTCCATTTAGGCATCGAATTAATCACACGAAGCGCTTCCTTATCCAAATAGGGGTCTACAGGACGTACAACTTTCGCGTCAACGATACTACCATCTCTATTTACCACAAACTGAACGATAACACGCCCTTGGGTTCCATTCTCCTGAGCAATGGTAGGATACTTGATATTCTTTGCCAAGTACTGCATCAAAGCAGCCTGCCCGCCGGGGAATTCCGGCATATTCTCTACAACTTCGAAAATAGTTTGCTCTTCAGGCTCTGTTTCAACAACTTGCACAGGAACATACTTCACTTCTACTTTCGGGGCATTGTCTTCATCGAAAATAGCTGTAGGTTCATCTACTTGGGCCTTATCATCTACGATCTCCAACAATTCAGCTACTTTCGGAGCTTCAGGAGGAGGCGGAGCCTGCTGTTCGGGGGTTTCGGTAATCGGAATAATTTCCTCTTCAAACACGACATCAGCTACAGCCTGGCTGAGATCAATTTTAATGTCACGGTGCGACCATTCGAACGCCACGAACATAAAAGCTAATACAACCATGTAACCAACGAGCAGCCAAGTGGTTTTCTTGCCTTCCAAGTCTGCTTTGGGTGATTTTTTAACTTCCATAATTTTATTAATATAATGATTAAAAAAAAGTGTCTTCTGTTATGTGTCTTTGGCAAATATAATACATTTTCAAACAACCGAGTTCTTTATTACTGCTTTTCAATTTGCTTTTTAAGTTTTTTAAGGTTAACCGAAAAAATATTAGAATTAAAAGCTTACAAGGTCAGTCAGCTATCCAAACAAACGCCAATACACGCGACTCTTAATTTATGAATAAAAAGATATAAAGACAATGTCTTTTACACCAATACAGCATAATGGATCCAAGTTCTATTATATATGAAGAAAAACGACTAAAAAATGACACAACAAAAATAAAGCATGGTTCGTTTTTAAAAATAACGTATCTTTGGAGCATAATTCAAAAAGAGTATATTGACAATGAAAAAAATAACAATCGCTATAGACGGATTTTCCTCTTGCGGAAAAAGTACTATGGCAAAAGACCTTGCCCGTGAAATAGGTTATATATACATTGACAGTGGCGCTATGTACCGCGCCGTTACGCTATATAGCATCAGGAATGGAATCTTTGATGGGGATACGATAGACATAGAAAAGTTGAAAAAGGCGATGAAAGATATCAAAATATCTTTTCGTTTGAACCCGCAAACGGGACGCCCGGATACTTTCCTGAACAATGTAAATGTGGAAAAAGAGATTCGTACAATGGAGGTTTCTTCCAAAGTCAGCCCGATCAGCACGCTTGACTTTGTTCGTCATGAAATGGTGGCTCAGCAGCAAGCAATGGGAAAAGAGAAGGGTATTGTGATGGACGGACGCGACATCGGAACGACCGTATTTCCGAATGCGGAATTGAAAGTGTTTGTCACAGCCTCACCGGAGATACGTGCTCAAAGACGCTACGACGAGCTGAAAGCAAAAGGTGAAGAGGCTTGTTTCGAGGATATTCTGAAAAACGTCAAGCAACGGGACGAAATCGACCAAAATCGGGCAGTCAGCCCGTTGCGCAAAGCGGAAGACGCATTGCTGCTAGACAATACGAATCTGACAATCGAACAACAAAAAGAATGGCTGATGCAACAATTCCAATCAGTTGCCGATAACGATAAAACAATCGCATGATCAAGATAGAAATAGATAAAGGCTCAGGCTTTTGTTTCGGAGTGGTGACAGCCATCCATAAAGCCGAAGAAGAGTTGGCAAAAGGAGAAACCCTGTACTGTTTGGGAGATATCGTACACAATAACCGGGAAGTGGAACGGCTGAAAGCAATGGGGCTGATTACAATTAACCACGAAGAATTCAAACGATTGAAAAATGTCAAAGTATTGCTTCGTGCGCATGGAGAACCGCCTGAAACCTACGAAACTGCCCGTAAAAATAATATAGAAATCATCGATGCGACTTGTCCGGTAGTGTTGCAACTGCAAAAACGCATCAAACAGAGCTTCCTGAACGGCGAACCACAAGACAAACAAATAGTCATCTATGGGAAAAACGGACATGCGGAAGTATTGGGATTAGTGGGTCAAACCGACAGAAAAGCAATTGTAATTGAGAAAGCGGAAGAAGCCAGACTTCTTGATTTCAACAAAAGCATTCGCCTTTTTTCGCAAACCACTAAATCACTCGATGAGTTTCAAGAGATTGTAAGTTATATCAAAGAGCATATTTCGCCCGAATCCACTTTTGAATATTACGACACGATCTGCCGTCAGGTAGCGAATCGCATGCCCAAGCTCCGTGAATTCGCCTCCTCGCACGATCTGATCTTCTTTGTCAGCGGGAAAAAAAGCTCGAACGGAAAAATTCTTTTTGACGAATGCCTGAAAGTAAATCCCAACTCACACCTGATCGACGGCGAAGAAGACATCAACCCTGCTCTGCTCTGTAATATCAGTTCCATCGGCATATGCGGGGCCACTTCCACTCCCAAATGGTTAATGGAGCAAATATACCATCGCATCCGGGCGCTCATCAATGAATAAAAAGGAGATCCCCGTCCCTCTACTATTTGGACTTTTTAATACTTTCTTCACACTAATAAAATCAACCCGAACGCCGCATTCAACTTTTTATCGTACATTTGTCACGTCGAACTAAAAATTAAAAGTTTGTTATGGGAACAGTTAAATGTATCGGCATCCTGACTTCCGGAGGCGATGCTCCGGGTATGAATGCCGCCATTCGTGCAGTGACACGTGCGGCAATCTATAACGGATTGCAAGTAAAAGGTATATATAGAGGATATAAAGGTCTGGTGACAGGTGAAATCAAAGAATTCAGAAGTCAGGATGTAAGTAATATCATCCAACTGGGAGGAACTATTTTAAAAACAGCTCGTTGCAAAGAGTTTACCACCCCTGAGGGGCGGAAACAGGCTTACGAGAATATGCAAAAAGAAGGAATCGACGCATTGATAGTAATCGGTGGAGACGGCTCACTGACGGGCGCCCGTATTTTGGCACAAGAATACGACATACCCTGTATCGGGCTGCCGGGAACCATCGACAATGACCTTTACGGTACAGATACGACAATCGGATACGATACGGCGTTAAACACTATTTTAGAGGCTGTAGACAAAATACGCGATACGGCAACTTCGCACGAACGTTTATTCTTCGTGGAGGTAATGGGGCGCGACGCAGGATTCCTTGCATTGAACGGAGCCATCGCCTCGGGAGCCGAGGCGGCAATCATCCCCGAAATCAGCACCGAGGTAGACCAATTGGAAGAATTTATCAAGAACGGATTCCGAAAATCGAAAAACAGCAGTATCGTATTGGTAGCGGAAAGCGAAATTACCGGAGGGGCCATGCACTATGCGGAACGCGTGAAAAACGAATATCCGCAATACGATGTACGTGTAACCATCCTAGGACATGTGCAACGCGGAGGAAGCCCGACCGCGCACGACCGTATTCTGGCAAGCCGTTTAGGAACAGCGGCCATTGATGCGTTGATGGAAGACCAACGCAATGTAATGATCGGCATCGACCATGACGAAATAGTCTATGTACCCTTCAGCAAAGCAATAAAAAACGACAAGCCTATAAAAAGAGAACTTATCAGTGTTTTGAAAGAACTTTCAATTTAAGACTGCGTTATTCATAAGGTAATAATATCCTAAAAAGAGAGGGGCCCCAAAGTCGGACAGCCCCTCTTTTTTTAGGACGAAACGAACCGCTCCTCAAGCGAAAAGGCATCAACCTTATTTTTGATAAAGCATTGCGATCGCCCCAAAGCAGCTTGGCGGGAAATTAACGTTCCTTGATAGGCACATAATTTTCCTCTTCAAGCACATTCTTATAAGCCGGACGAATAATCCGTTTCCCTTCAAAGGTCAACTCCTCATTGCGATGCGCACACCAACCTACGATACGTGCCATAGCAAACAAAGGGGTGAAAATTTCCTGCGGGAGTCCAATCAATTCATAAACAAAGCCTGAATAAAAGTCGACATTGCTCGAAACGGTTTTTCCGTTATTCTTAATGCGTCCGAACGTAGCGATTGCACGCTCTTCCAGCAATTCGAGAAAAGCGAACTCACGCTCTTTGCCTTTTTCGCGAGCCAGCTCACGCGCTAATTCTTTCAACAAAAGAGCGCGCGGATCGGAAATAGTGTAAACCGCATGCCCGATGCCGTAAATCAAACCGCTTTTATTGTACACCTCTTTATTAAGCATGCGGGTGAAGTAAGCATCAATTTCTTTCTCATTCGTCCAGTCTTTGATATTCTTTTGTAAATGATGGAACATATCTGCTACCTGAATATTGGCTCCACCATGGAGAGGCCCTTTCAACGAACCTATACCTGCGGCAATAGCCGAATAAGTATCCGTTCCCGTAGACGAAGTCACACGGACTGTGAACGTAGAGTTATTACCTCCTCCATGCTCCGCTTGAAGAATAAGCAGTAAATCGAGTGTACGGGCATCCAATTCCGTAAAATCTTTTTTGAGCATATATAAGAAATTCTCTGCAATGGAAAGCTTTTCGCGCGGATGACGGATATGCAAAGACCTCCCCAACGTAGCGTGACGAAGCATGTTGAAAGCATAAGCAATAATGGTAGGGAATTTCGAAATAAGTTCGATACTCTGCCTCATCAGGTTATCGCGCGAAGTATCATCGGCATCAGGATCGAAGCGATACATTTCGAGTACGCTTCGCGCAAGAATGTTCATGATGTTATTCCCTTCCAATTCAATAATATTCATTTTTGTTTTTTGCTCCAACGGCATATTTTCGTTGATCAATTCACTGAACGACGATAGTTCTTCTTTATCCGGCAATCGGCCCGAGAGGAGAAGATAAGCCACCTCCTCGAAACCGAAACGTTTTTCCTTCAACACGGCATGCGCAATATCTTCCACATCGTAGCCGCGATAAAACAACTTACCCGGGATGGGCTTCAATCCGCCGCCGGGAACACGCTCATATCCCACTACATTCCCGATTTTGGTCAAACCAACCAATACACCCGTACCGTCTTCATTGCGCAATCCCCGCTTCACATCGAATTTAGAGAACAGTTCATTATCGATGCGCGCAGCTTCTTTCATCTCTTCGGAAAGCTTATAAATAAGATATTCTTTTTTCATATTTCTGTGTTTTTATGGTTATTACTATTGTTCGATTCTTCCTACAATCTCTTCTGTAAAGACAGAAGTAGAGAGCGAAACTCCTCCCGTCATAAAGCGAGCCAGATCGTGTGTGGCACGAGCATTGAGAAAACTTTGCTCCAAGGCATGCTCGATAAGCGCTGCCGCTTCTTTCCATCCCATATATTCGAGCATCATCACAGCCGAAAGAATGATGGAACAAGGATTGACCACATTTTTCCCCGCAATGTTGGGAGCTGTACCATGAGTAGCTTCAAAGATAGCATGCCCCGACCGATAGTTGATATTGGCTCCGGGAGCTATGCCGATTCCGCCTACCATTGCCGCCAACTGGTCGGACACATAGTCACCGTTAAGATTTAATGTGGCTACAACCGAGTATTCTTCCGGAGTCAGCAAGGTATTTTGCAGAAATGCGTCGGCAATACAATCTTTCACCACCAATCGCCCGTCAGCCAAAGCCTCCGAGAACTCATTCTTCGCAAGTTCATATCCCCATTTCTTAAATCCTCCTTCCGTATACTTCATGATGTTCCCCTTATGCACCAAAGTAACCGAAGGCAAATGATTGTCGAGCGCATATTGGCAAGCGGCGCGCACCAGACGTCCGGTTCCTTCTTTCGAAACAGGCTTTACCCCGAAAGAAGAAGTTTCGGGAAAGCGGACTTTCGTAACTTTCATCTCCTCTTTAAGAAAACGATAAAATTTTTCCGCTTCGGGCGTACCGGCCTCCCACTCGATGCCGGCATAAATATCTTCCGTATTTTCACGGAAGACACACATATTCACTTTCTCCGGAAACTTCACCGGTGACTGCACCCCCTGATACCAACGAACAGGGCGAAGGCAAACATACAAATCGAGTGTCTGCCGCAAAGCCACATTCAACGAACGGATACCGCCCCCCACAGGCGTAGTAAGCGGTCCCTTGATACCCACGAGATATTCACGAAACACCTCCATCGTCTCATCCGGCAACCATGATCCGGTAAGATTGAAAGCCTTCTCGCCTGCCAATACCTCTTTCCATTCAATCCTTCGTCTGCCTCCATAGGCTTTCCGCACTGCCGCATTGACCACCGCCTGCATCGAAGGGGTAACTTCCGCTCCTACTCCATCTCCCGTAATAAAAGGAATAACAGGCACATCGGGCACCGTCAACGTGCCATCCGTTTGCATCTTTATCTTATTCATATTATCTTGCATTTAAAGCAGATCCGGCACGGAACCAGACTATCTGCTGTTCGTTATACGTATGTTGTGCCTCAAAGCTCTCCGTACTTCCATCTGCGTGGTGAAGAACCACCTTTACATTCCGTCCGGGTTCAAAGTTTCTCAAGCCTTCTATAGAGATAAGATCGCGTTCCTGAATTTTATTATAATCCGATTTATCGGTAAACGTAAGCGCCAACATTCCCTGCTTCTTTAAATTCGTCTCATGAATACGGGCAAAACTCTTTGCCAATATGACGCGCACATTCAAGAAGCGCGGCTCCATGGCAGCATGCTCTCTGCTCGACCCCTCTCCATAGTTTTCTTCTGCCACCACTATAGAGGGCAAACCTGCCGCTTTGTATTCTTTGGCAACTCCGGAAACAGACCCATAGCTGTTTTTCAGTCGATTCCACACACAATTCGTTTCACCGTTGAAAGCATTGACCGCCCCCATCAGCATATTATCGGAGATATTCTCCAAATGCCCGCGAAAACGAAGCCACGGACCCGCCATAGAAATATGATCCGTAGTGCACTTACCCTGTACTTTAATTAACAAAGGCATATGGAGCAAGTCTTTCCCATCCCATGCGGAAAAAGGAGCCAACAATTGCAACCGTTGCGAATCGGGATTTACAGAGATTTCACTCCGCACGCCACTCGGAGCAATGTATCCGTCATCTCCCGAAGCGAAACCTTTCAAAGGAAGTTCTTCACCCGATGGCTCAGCCAGTTTTACCTCTACACCGTCTTTATTCACCAACGAATCTTTTAACGGATTAAAGCAAAGATCGCCGGCAATAGTCAGCGCCATCGTCAGTTCCGGCGAGGCAACAAACGCATGCGTATTGGGATTGCCGTCCGCACGCTTGGCAAAATTACGGTTGAAAGACGTAACAATTGAATTCTTCCGTTCCGGATCATCGGTATGTCTTTTCCACTGTCCGATACAAGGGCCACAGGCATTTGCCATAATAATCGCCCCTATCTGTTTAAAAGCATCTATCATACCGTCTCTATCGGCTGTTGCGCGAATTTGTTCCGAACCCGGATTAATGATTAGCTGCGAAGCGACCTCCAGCTTCTTTTCAGCCACCTGACGCGCCAAAGAAGCGGCACGGCTCAAATCTTGATAGGAAGAATTGGTGCACGACCCGATCAGTCCGACTTCCATTTTACGCGGATAGCCGTTTGCCAATACCTTCGCGGCAAATTCGGAGATAGGCGTAGCGGCATCGGGCGTAAAAGGTCCGTTGATGTAAGGCTCCAACTCCGACAGATTAATTTCAATCACCCTGTCGTAATATTTTTCCGGTTGCGCCGTCACTTCTTCGTCGGCGCAAAGGTCTCCGGCTACCGCCGCTGCCCAATCGGCCACCGGTTCTCTTCCGGTAGCTTTCAGATAAGCAGCCATCCGTTCATCATAAGGGAATAAGGAGGTAGTGGCTCCAACCTCTGCCCCCATGTTGCAAATCGTCGCTTTTCCGGTAGCGGAAAGAGCCGCGGTACCCGGTCCGAAATATTCGATAATGGCATTTGTACCTCCCTTCACCGTGAGAATACCCGCCAATTTTAATATTACATCTTTAGGAGATGCCCATCCGCTCAAAGTGCCCGTGAGACGAACCCCGATGATACGCGGCATTTTGAGCTCCCACTCCATACCGGTCATCACATCCACCGCATCTGCTCCGCCTACTCCGATGGCGACCATTCCCAACCCGCCGGCATTAGGAGTATGGGAGTCTGTACCCACCATCATTCCTCCGGGAAACGCATAATTCTCGAGCACTACCTGATGAATAATGCCTGCGCCGGGTTTCCAGAAACCGATATCGTATCGGGAAGAAACGTCGCGAAGGAAGTCGTACACCTCTTCGTTTGTCCGGGTAGCCGTAGAGATATCTTCTCTGGCCCCCTTATACGCCTGTATCAGATGATCGCAGTGCACGGTGGAGGGAACGGCTACTTTCTCTTTTCCCGCATTCATGAATTGCAGCAAAGCCATCTGCGCCGTTGCGTCCTGCATAGCCACACGATCAGGACGGAAGTTCACGTAATCTTTTCCCCGACAAAAGTTTTCCAATTGTTTTTCATCATACAGATGAACGTACAGAATTTTTTCAGCCAGTGTTAAAGGTCGTCGCAATACAGTTCTCACCCGCTCTATCTTACTTTGATAAGTATTGTAGAACGCCTCTAACATGTTTAAATCATAGATCATAATCGTATTACATTTTAAGTATAACTAACTATTAGACAAACGAACGAAAAGCTTTGAATGTTTAACAAATCAAAATGTTTATTCCGGAGCAAAAGAAGATTTATTGGCTTTCCGCCATGAACAGCAGGCATCCGGGAAGTTGCCATCGGTCCTATCGACGGCTGATGGAGTTTATCGAACAGGCAGGTCAGATGAAAGATGGAGCGATCGGGCATGCTTCTCCTCGCCACCCCGAAATAATGTCCGTTCCCCCTTTTTTGAGTAGACATAAGTCGCGGAAAAAACAGAGCCTCCGACGCAAGCAAACAGAGCCTCTAACACAAACAAACAGAGCCTCTGATCTGTCCGATCAGAGGCTCTGTTTGTTTCTTAGGCACACGGTCTTTCGTCTACACAAGGCTCTTATAAGCATACTTTCGTGAAAAGCTCCGACAATACAATCGGTTATAAGGTCCGTTTTCTCATCAACCTTAAACCATGTATATCGATTCATATAGACATGGTACACCGCAATGTGAGCCCCACTTCGCCATTAGCCTTAAACTTTGCCGAATGGGTAACGAGAGCGGATTGTTCCCCAAGCATCTCGGTTATTCCCCGCCAACGCATCGGGTATCCGTCGCCAATATAACGGTCAAAAAACGTTATCGTACAAGTATGCCTATTCCCCGAATCAGTTATTCTCGGGACGAAGTTTGCGAACGGTGACAGCCGTCTGCCACATCTCGCTTTCTCTCAGTTGGCGCAGCTCTTCGTTCAACTTGCTGCGATAATCGGGTTGCGAATTGCTGTCGATAGAGATTTGCGCTTCGTTGCCGCTCTTCACGCTTTCGTACAATCTCTGCATCACAGGCTTGATAGCGTCGTGAAACGGTCCCATCCAGTCGAGCGCTCCCCGTTGTGCGGTAGTGGAGCAGTTGGCATACATCCAGTCCATGCCATTCTTTGCGAACAGCGGCATCAGCGACTGGGTCAGCTCTTCCACTGTTTCGTTGAAAGCTTCGGAAGGAGTATGTCCGTTTTCACGAAGAACTTCATACTGAGCCAACAGAAGTCCTTGAATAGCCCCCATCAATGAGCCTCTCTCACCCGTCAGATCAGAGTACACTTCGCGTTTGAACGTCGTTTCGAACAGATAGCCCGAGCCTACGCCGATACCCAAAGCTATCACGCGGTCGTATGCGCGTCCCGTGGCGTCTTGGAAGATAGCGTAAGAAGAGTTCAGCCCCCGCCCTTCGAGAAACATCGTACGCAATGATGTGCCCGAACCTTTGGGGGCAACCAGAATCACATCCACATCCGCAGGAGGAACAATTCCGGTACGTTCCTTGTAAGTAATACCGAAGCCATGAGAGAAGTATAAAGCTTTGCCTGCCGTCAGATGTTTCTTCACCGTAGGCCATACTTCAATCTGGGCGGCGTCTGAAAGCAGATACTGAATGATTGTACCGCGCCGGCAAGCTTCTTCGATATCAAACAACGTTTCTCCGGGCACCCAGCCGTCGGCTACGGCTTTTTCCCAAGTCTTGCCTCCCTTGCGCTGCCCTACAATCACATTGAAGCCGTTATCACGCAAGTTGAGCGACTGTCCCGGCCCCTGCACTCCATACCCAATTACGGCTATCGTCTCATTCTTCAACACCTCCCGCGCCTTTTCCAAAGGAAACTCCTCGCGGGTTACTACGTTCTCCATCACTCCTCCAAAATTCATTTGTGCCATTTTCTTTTCAATTTTCCGTTATTATTTTATTTATCTGCAAATATCACTTTCGAACGGCAAAGAACCTCTTCACCGTTCTTTCTTACCTCAATATGGTATTCATCTTCCGAAGCCTCATCGCAGAAGAACGAAAGCTTGTCTCCGTAATACCCTTCGGCAACATACGCCATCTCAAAGCGGCGGATGCGTTTCTCCCGGTAAAGCTCGATCGGGAACAAGTCCAGAATGTGCTCAATGTAGCGAATGCTGTTCACATGTCCGTTGATATCGATGTCGCTATATTTCGCTGTCAACACTGCCTGCGGCTCTTTGGCAGCAACCTTAATGCGCGAAGGCTTCTCTATCGGACAAGGCTCATCGCATACATAATCCATGATGCTCCCCTCATGAAGAGTCAGCAAATCGGCCGGTTTACGCGTATTCAAGCTAATCATCGCCCACACGGAACGCGCGTATCCTATTTTCCTGCCTTCTTTATCGACAATGGCAAAATTGCGGTCGGTAAACAAGCGGTAGACGTTTTCCACCCACGTTTGGATAGAGAAATCTTCGTATTGGCAGGGCATCTCATCCAACTCTATAGCCAAACGCGAAAGCACCCAGGTATAATTCTCTTCGTTCAGTGTGGCGATTCCGAATCCGCGTTCGGTGGCATGAAAGCCGGCGCAATTAAGCAAGTGATTTCCCAGCACTCCCATAGTCAGCTCTCCGTTAAAGTCGACATGAAAAGGTTCGGCTACAAAATGATAACTCCCAATTTTATTCTCTCGATTCATTTTATTTCAATTAATATTTAAAAACTGCTTCAATATTCTTCCTATGCAAAGCCTGTGTTATTAAAAAACTGGCTTTTCTTGATCAAACAAAGAGGTCCACTGAGAAAAATCCTCTCCTTTCTAAGAACAGGCAACCGGAAACTGCCTTCTGGCTTCCCGCGCCTCCAAAAACTCGTTTACCCGTTCGAAACAGCTTGTCGTGATAGCCACACGGCCGGAACGTACGAACTGCAAGACGCAATTCAACTCTTTCAACTCCTCATAAAGAGCCGTTATATCTTCACTCTTTCCGTTCTTTTCCACAACGGAAAACGTCGGGTTCACCTCCACAATGCGCGCATTGTATTGCCTGATAACTTTCGACGCCTCCGGATTCTCCTGAAAAGCAGGAGTAGCTACCTTATATAACGCTATCTCGTGCGAATAAATTTCATCCTCCGTAAAAAAGTGGGCCTGAATGACATCGATCTTCTTTTCAATCTGCTTCGCCACTTTTTCAATCGTATCTTTATCGGTCCAAGCCGTAATGGTATATTTGTGTACTCCTTTAATAGACGAGGCCGAAACATTCAGACTCTCTATATTGATTTGGCGACGGGTAAACACCGCAGTCACCTGATTCAGCAATCCGGCAAAATTCTCGGAATGAACAATAATGGTATATAATGTTTTCTCATTCATAACTCACTCATTTATCGATTCACATGCTTAACACTCCAGCAACATCTGGTTCACCGAACCTCCCGGAGGAGTCATCGGCATAACATTTCCCTCCTCCTGCACGCAAGCTTCAAGCAAAAACGGTCCATCTGTTGCCAGCATTTCGTCCACTGCCGCTTTCAGTTCTTCACGTGCAAACACTCTTCTGGAAGGAATGCCGTAAGCTTCCGCTATCTTCATATAATCCGGATTCTGCATCGGGGTAAAAGAATACCGCCCGTTGAAAAACATAGCCTGCCATTGGCGCACATTTCCCAAAAAGTTATTGTTCATGCAAATAATCTTCACGGGAGCTTGCTGTTCCATAATCGTACCCAGCTCTTGAATATTCATCTGAAGTCCGCCGTCGCCCATAAACGCGCACACTGTCCGATCGGGACGTCCGAAGGTTGCCCCGATGGCTGCGGGAAGACTGAAGCCCATCGTTCCCAATCCGCCCGAAGTAACGATGCTGCGTTCTTGAGTATATTTAAAATAGCGGGCGGCCATCATCTGATTCTGTCCGACATCGGTCACCAACACTGCCCGATGGAGTGTCGCCTCGCTGACAGCCCGCACCACTTCTCCCATACTCAGCTCCTCCGAAGCCGGATACAGTTCGGGGCGAATCACCCTTTCTTCTTCCACCTGCTCATATTCCCCGAAACTATCGATCCATTCGGCGTGTTTTTTTTTCTTCAAAAGACGGGCAACCGCCGGTAAAGTTTCTCTGCAATCTCCCAAGACAGCCACATCCGCCCGTACATTCTTATTGATTTCTCCCGGATCGATATCGAAATGAATCACTTTCGCCTGTTTGGCATAAGTCGCCACATTACCCGTCACCCGATCATCGAAACGCATCCCGACAGCAATCAGTACGTCGCACTTATTGGTATTCATATTCGGTCCCAGATTACCGTGCATCCCCAACATTCCCTTATTAAGAGGATGCTCCGTGGGCAAGACAGAGAGTCCGTGCAATGTACAGCCGGCAGGGAGGTCGGCTTTTTCAATAAAAGCAATAAGTTCTTTTTGGGCGTTTGCGAGTTCCACGCCCTGACCGACCAACACAAACGGACGTTCGGCAGCGTTTATCAGCTCAGCGGCCTCTTTTACAGACGCTTCATCCGTATCGGGCACGGGTACATAGCTGCGTACAAAGTCAATTGCAACCGGCTCGTAATGAATCTTCTCCACCTGCGCATTCTTCGCGAAGTCGAGAACCACCGGACCGGGACGACCGGAACGAGCGATATAAAAAGCGCGCGCCACCGCCCATGCCACGTCTTCTGCCCGGCGAATCTGATAGCTCCATTTACTGATGGGCTGAGTAATGCCTACCAAGTCTACTTCCTGAAAAGCGTCCGTTCCCAAAAAGCCTGTCCCCACCTGACCTGCAATCACAACGAGAGGACAACTGTCTATCATGGCATCCGCAATACCTGTAATCGTATTGGTAGCGCCGGGGCCACTGGTTACCAGACACACTCCTACCTTGCCTGATACACGGGCATATCCTTGAGCCGCATGAGCAGCTCCTTGTTCATGACGAACCAAAATATGGTTCAACGCATGTCGAAAGTCGAACAAAGCATCGAAGGTAGGCATGATAGAGCCTCCCGGATAACCGAAAACAGTAGTTACCCCCTGATGCTCCAAAGAGCGCATCATCGCTTCCGCTCCTGTTATAAAGTCTTTCATAAGTACATTCCGAATTAATAATTAAGGTATGGAAACCGGTTCAATTTCTATAAGAAAACCAACAGCCACGCATTCTTTATATACAATTGAAACAGCTTCTTATCTAACTCTATTCACTAATCAATCAGTCTCACCGCTCCTTTATCAGCCGAACTCACCATAGCGGCATAGGCTTTTAGGCTCTTCGGCACATTCCTGTCACGAGTGACCGGAGTCATCGGACGAGCAGCCAATTCTTCCTCTGTAAGCCTTACGTTAATCTTCCGGTTTGGAATATCAATGTCAATCACATCGCCATCCACTATCTTTCCTATATTTCCCCCGGCAGCGGCCTCAGGCGAAATATGCCCGATGCTCAGACCGGAAGTCCCGCCGCTAAAACGTCCGTCGGTAATTAAAGCGCACTCTTTGCCTAAATGACGAGACTTAATATAAGAGGTAGGATAAAGCATCTCCTGCATACCCGGCCCTCCCTTCGGACCTTCGTGTGCAATCACGACTACATCGCCGCTCACCACCTTACCCGAAAGGATGCCTTCACAAGCCGCCTCCTGCGAATCGAACACTTTGGCGGGACCTGTAAACCGCCATATACTCTCATCAACTCCGGCAGTTTTCACCACACATCCATCCTGCGCAATGTTTCCTTTCAATATAGCCAATCCGCCATCCTTGCTGTAAGCATGGGCTATATCTCGGATACATCCGTTAGCACGATCCGTATCCAACTCGTCGTAATAAGCGTTTTGTGAGCCGAGTATCAGATTAAATGTTTTTCCGGGGGCACTCGCATACTTTATCAATGCCTTCTGACAGACTTTCGGATTCGTCACAGCATAAGCATCAATGGCTTCTGATAATGAAAGCCCGTCTACCCGCCTTACGGAGGTATCGACCAAACCGCCTTTTGCCAATTCATTCATAATGGAAAGAACACCTCCCGCACGGTTTACATCCTGAATATGATATTTCTGCGAGTTAGGAGCTACTTTACACAAGCAAGGAGTCTTGCGGGAAAGCAAGTCGATATCGTCCATTTTGAAGTCTACTTCTGCTTCGCGAGCAATCGCCAACAAATGGAGCACGGTATTGGTAGATCCGCCCATTGCGATATCCAGTGTCATCGCATTCAAAAAGGCCTCACGGGTAGCGATACTGCGCGGGAGCACGCTATCATCTCCCTTCTCATAATACTTCATGGCATTTTCGACAATCAGTCGGGCGGCATCTTTAAACAACTCTTTACGATTTAGGTGCGTAGCTACAATGGTTCCATTGCCGGGGAGCGCCAAACCGATCGCTTCATTCAGACAATTCATGGAGTTGGCCGTAAACATACCCGAACAAGATCCGCATGTGGGACAAGCATGTTGCTCGATACCTTTCACTTGTTCATCAGTCACATTCTCATCAGCCGACCGCACCATGGCATCCACCAGATCCAGTTGTTTTCCGTTCCATTCGCCTGCCTCCATCGGTCCGCCCGATACAAAAACTGTAGGAATGTTCAAACGCATGGCAGCCATCAGCATACCCGGAGTAATCTTATCGCAGTTGCTGATGCACACCATGGCATCCGCTTTATGCGCATTAACCATATATTCCACGCTATCGGCTATGATATCTCGCGAAGGAAGGGAATAGAGCATACCGTCGTGCCCCATAGCGATACCGTCGTCGATAGCAATCGTATTAAATTCTGCTGCGAAACATCCCATACTTTCAATCTCAGTTTTCACAAACTGACCTATCTCATGGAGATGCACATGACCGGGCACAAATTGTGTGAATGAATTTACGACAGCTATAATAGGTTTTCCGATCTGCTGCCTTTTCATCCCGTTAGCCGCCCACAATGCGCGTGCTCCTGCCATTCGACGCCCTTGCGTGCTAAACGAACTACGTAACTGCTTTTTCATTTCAAAATATATGTTTAATGAAAAAAGCCTTTCTCACAACTGTGAGAAAGGCTCCTACAACTTATTATGCTCGAGATATGTATACATACAAAAACCTTCCTCACATTCCTGATGAAACCACCACGACGCGAATAATATGCAAAGTTGCAAGGTTAATAGATGTATGTAGCACAATCATTATATATACTTTATTTTCTTGTTTGCAAAGGTAAGGGCTTTTTTATTATTTCCAAACAAATCGACTAAAAAATGAAGATAAAAATATTTATTCGTAAGAATAGATAGAGATTTACAAGTCATTTTATTACTTTAATATAATAGATGAAAGGTTATACGCATACTATGAATCGGTATATTTTCAAAGAAAAGCCCTTAATAATCTGAAATTTATCTTCTGCTTACCGTAGGAAAGCAAATAATTCGTATCTTTGTCGCCCCCGTTTTTGCGGGATTCATTAACTAAGAAATATTAAAATCAGATGGAAACAGCAGAAAACAAGTACATCACCGTTGCATACAGACTATATACAATGGAAGATGGTGAAAAAGAATTGTTCGAAGAAGCAAAAGCCGATCATCCTTTCCAATTTATTTCCGGATTGGGAACAACGCTTGAAGATTTCGAAAATCAGATAACGGTTTTGTCGAAAGGAGATAAGTTCGATTTTACCATTCCTGCCGACAAAGCGTACGGAGAGTATGACGAGCAACATGTCATCGAACTCCCCAAGCACATCTTCGAAGTAGACGGCGCATTCGACAAAGAACGCGTTAAAGAAGGAAACATCGTACCTCTTATGACCGCAGACGGACAGCAGGTAAACGCAAGCGTAGTAGAAATCAAAGAAGACGTAGTGGTAGTAGACCTGAATCACCCTTTGGCAGGAGCCAGCTTGATTTTCGAAGGAGAGGTGATTGAAAACCGTCCTGCCACGAATGAAGAGATTCAGGAACTGGTAAAGATGATGAGCGGCGACGGTTGTGGATGTGGAAGTTGCGGTGATCACGGATGCGGCGATGGCTGCGGATGCGAAGAAAACAGTTGCGGATGCGGAAGCGACTGCGGTTGTGAAGGAAGCTGCCACTAAACCCGTGCTAATCTACTTTTAGATGCGGCCAACAAGTTTATGCGAACAGCCGGATTACCTGTCCGGGTAGCCGAACTTGTAGATAAAACCGGAACTAATTCATTTTAAACCTTACCCAAGTTTACTAACTTTAGCGTATTCTTGGGTAAGTTCGTATGCATGACCGCCCGAGAATGGCGGGTTTTATTTATGCGTCATAATATCCAACACCATCTTATCTGTTTCATTCATTCCTTTCGAACCTATTTGGGTCAAGTTACGAATACTTTGATCCACATCTTCATCAATAATCCCCTCTACAGAAGTGACACAACGGTCTTCCATCGCCATCATTGCCGACAATACAGCTGTAGAAACTCCTGTCGTCACTTTCAAGGCACAACTCGGTTTCGCCCCGTCGCAAATCATTCCCGTTAGGTTTGCAATCATATTTTGAACGGCAAAAGCCACTCGGTCATAATCCCCTCCCATCAACCAGGTTATTCCGCAACTGGATCCCGTAGCTGCCACTACGCAACCGCAAAGAGCTGACAAGCGTCCCAAGCTTTGCTTGATGTAAATAACCGTCAGGTGGCTAAGCACCAAAGCGCGAATCAACTCTTCTTCGGTCTTGCCGTTTTCTTCGGCATAAATCACCACCGGCAACGTAGCAGAGATTCCTTGATTTCCGCTGCCCGAATTGCTCATCACGGGAATCATTGCGCCTGCCATACGCGCGTCGCATGCACCTGAGGTATAAGAAAGAATACGTGAAAACACAGTATCGCCCAGCACTTTACTTCTCTGTGTTCCACAAAGCATTTTACCCAACGAGTGTCCGTAATCGCCCTTGAAAGACTGCTCCGCCGCTGCTTTATTCAAACGAGCCGTATCCAGAATAAAACGAATATCGTCCAACGGAGTGGTCAATGCGAACTCGTACACCTTACGCAGGTTGAGGTCTAGCGTATGCTCGTTGTCTTCTTCCTGAGGCACCTGCTGCACATCAAGTAGCACTTCGCCATCACAAGCCAGATAAACGAACGAAGTATGCCCGCCTGCAATAATGGCAGTGGATTTCCGTCCGTTTGCCTCGCAAATCGCTTCAATATAAAGCTTTTCGGATATGTCTTTTTTCAAAGCGATACGAATGCGTTTCTCATCGATTAAGCGTTTGCCGCGTTCTACCGCTTCAGGCGTGCAGTCTTTCAGCACTTCCAGCTGGTAAGCGGATTTACCGATCAAAGCTCCCAAAGCTACGGCTATGGGAAGCCCGATCATTCCCGTCCCCGGTATTCCCACTCCCATCGCGTTCTTCAGAACATTGGCACTCAAGAATACATTCACCCGTTCAGGCTTACAATCCAATAATTCGGCAGCCTTGGCAACACACAGAGCAACCGCTATCGGTTCGGTACAGCCGATAGCAGGAACCACTTCTTCCTTTATCAGCTCTATAATCTGTTTTCTTTCTGATTCGGTCATAAAGGTTTTGTTTATTCAGCTACAAAAATAGGAAATAATAGATTGATATGTATATTTTCTGCATCTTTATCTTTTTACTTTCAGGGATCAAGAAAGATTTCCCAGCCGATATAACCTCACGGGTGTATATCATTCGATTCAAAATCAGGAGTTAGCAGAAATAACCAAAGACTCTCATAAACCTCACAATACCGGCTCGTCCTCCGGACCTGCATCGGTTTCCAGATCTGCATACCACCAACAAGGGTTTCACCGTTTGCTCACTCAGCCTACAAAGAAGTAAAACAAAAGATTCAACTCCCAAAAGATGAAACAACAAAAATCAACCGAAATAGATTGAAATAGAAAATTCAACCGAAATAAGTTGATAATACGAAGAGTGTTATTATATTTGCTAACAAATCAAGCAAGAAAAAAGCTATGGACATAAAAGGAGTAATTACCGGAGACATTGTAGGTTCCACACATATCGCAACAAAGTGGCGGGAACAGCTATTGAACGATATACACGACACCATCACCGAACTGACGCAGATAGACGCTTCTCTAAGAATAGAATTCTACAGAGGAGACAGTTTTCAGATTGTTTCCGGAAACCCGCAAGAGACTCTCAGAATTGCCATTCTTTTACGAGCTCGCCTTATCAGCAGCACCCCGAAAGGAATGCCATCCTGGGACGCTCGCCTGTCGATAGGCATAGGCGAAGTATCTTTCACCTCAGAACATATCGTCACTTCCGACGGGGAAGCTTTCCGGCTCTCAGGAAGAGGCTTGGACGAAATCGGCAAACAAAGGCTGCAAATAAAAACCAAATGGGAGACAGTAAACGAAGAACTTAAAGTAAACACATCGTTTGCCGACGACATTATTTCCGGCTGGAGTGTCACGCAGTCGAAAGCGGTTTATTACGCATTGCTCAATCGGGCAGCAACACAAAAAGAAATCGGGCAGCAAATCGGGAGTTCATATCAAAATGTAAGCAAACTATTGGTAAATGCCAAAATCTCACTGATAGAAATGTATATAGACCGGTATTCAACACTCATTCAAAAGAAGTTATCAATATGCACACATTAACGCTCATCAAACTGCTATTCGCTCACTTCATTACCGACTTCGCACTTCAGCCCAAAAAGCTGCTTGAAGCAAAGAAAGGAAAAGGGCCTCAAAGACATCTCGCCCTTTTCATCCACAGTCTTCTTCATGCCGCAACGGTTTACATCGTACTCGGGGAATGGACAAACTGGATTGTCCCCACCATCATCCTGCTGAGCCACTGGAGCATCGACTGGTTTAAAGTATGCCGTCCCCAAGAGACTATACACATGTTTCTTTCAGACCAAGCCGCCCACATCACCGTCATCGGCTTTATATGGCTTCTCCTCTTCTCCGGAAACGCAACCTTAAAAGATTGGCTCGAACAAAATTGGAACAACAGAAGTTTTTGGATAATTGTCACTGCATACATATTCATATTGCATCCTACTTCCATTCTATTGGGGCAGTTTATCAAAAGATGGATCCCTCACCCTCCCAAACAAGAAGAACAACAAAGCCCGGAGCTTAAAAAAGACATTGAGGAAAAGAGTCTGCCGCAAGCGGGAAAATGGATAGGCTATTTTGAACGCATACTGATACTGACCTTTATACTGACTCACCATTACGAAGGGATAGGTTTCCTCCTGGCTGCAAAGTCTATTTTCCGGTTCGGAGAATTAAGCAAACCGTCCGAAATAAAAAATACGGAATACGTACTGGTGGGCACGCTTGCCAGTTTCACCATTGCCTGCCTCGTAGGAGTTATAGCGGAAAAGCTGCTTTAAAATACTGTTTACACCACCCCGACTGTAGCAGAAGTATTATAAAGAAAAAGAAAGAGGATATCCTTTTCGGAAACCCTCTTCTCATGTGACCCCGGTGCGATTCAAACGCACGACCTTCAGAACCGGAATCTGACGCTCTATTCACTAAGCTACGGAGCCATTCTTTTTCTAATGCGAGGGCAAAAGTAGAAAAAAACTTCGCATTTTCCTAATGATTTTTTCTTTTTTATACTCCCCAAAACATAAATCTCTCTGTAGCAGTTGATATTTTGAAACGTCTAAAAGGGAATACTTAATCAAATTGACAATCTTTTAGAGAAAACAAAATACATCTATCAATATAATTTCTACCTTTGCCGACAAATAACATTTTAGGATATATGAGTTACTTAATAAAGCCTCAAAACTATAAACCTCTGCTCGATTTAAAACAAACCGAACTGGGAATAAAGAAAATAAAAGAGTTTTTCCAACTCAACCTGTCGTCGGAACTACGCCTTCGCCGTGTCACAGCCCCTCTCTTCGTACTGAAAGGGATGGGAATCAACGATGATTTGAACGGAATAGAGCGACCGGTTTCTTTCCCGATCAAAGATTTGGGAGATGCGAAGGCCGAAGTAGTACACTCGCTGGCCAAATGGAAAAGATTGACTCTGGCCGATTACAACATCGAACCGGGATACGGCATTTATACCGATATGAATGCTATCCGCGCAGATGAGGAGTTGGGAAACCTTCATTCGCTTTATGTCGATCAGTGGGACTGGGAGCGGGTGATAACGGATGAAGACAGAAACATAAATTTTCTGAAAGAGATTGTCAACCGCATCTATGCAGCCATGATCCGCACAGAATATATGGTGTACGAAATGTATCCACAAATCAAACCTTGCCTGCCCCCGAAGCTGCATTTTATTCATGCCGAAGAGTTGTACCGGCTCTACCCGAAGCTGGAGCCGAAGGATAGGGAACATGCCATCTGTCAGAAGTACGGAGCGGTGTTCATCATCGGCATTGGTTGCGAGCTGAGCGACGGGCAAAAACACGACGGACGCGCACCGGACTACGACGACTATACTACAAAGGGGTTGAACGACTTGCCCGGACTAAACGGCGATTTGCTGCTTTGGGACGAAGTGTTGCAACGTTCCATCGAACTTTCATCCATGGGAATCCGTGTGAACAAAGAGGTGTTGCTGCAACAGCTTAAGGAAAAGAACGAAGAAAGCAGGCTCGAACTATACTTCCACAAGCGGCTGATAAACGGAACGCTTCCTCTTTCCATCGGCGGAGGCATCGGACAATCGCGCCTTTGCATGTATTATCTTCGCAAAGCCCACATCGGAGAGATACAAGCCAGCATTTGGCCCGATGAAATGCGCCAAAAATGTGAAGAACTCGACATACATCTTATTTAGCCATGAACGTTCAGATAGAAGAAAGCTGGAAAAAACGCTTACAACCGGAATTTGAGAAAGACTACTTCCGCGCCTTGACGGAATTCGTCAGAAATGAATACACCCAACACCGGATATTTCCACCGGGAAGACTGATATTCAACGCTTTCAACCTTTGCCCGTTCGACCGGGTGAAAGTTGTGATCATCGGGCAAGATCCGTACCACGGACCGGGACAAGCGCACGGTTTGTGCTTCTCGGTGAACGACGGCATTCCCTTTCCCCCTTCACTGGTCAACATTTTCAAAGAAATAAAAGCGGATACGGGCACCGAACCACCCGCTACAGGCAATCTCACCCGATGGGCAGAACAAGGAATACTCTTGCTCAACGCTACACTTACTGTAAGGGCGCACCAAGCCGGCTCTCATCAAAACCGTGGATGGGAAACGTTTACCGATGCCGCCATACGCTCTCTGGCAGAAGAGAAAGAACATTTGGTATTCATCTTATGGGGAGCATACGCGCAACGGAAAGGAGCTTTCATCAACCGGAGCAGACACTTGGTACTCACTTCGGCACATCCGTCTCCGCTTTCCGCCTACAACGGTTTCTTCGGCAACAAGCATTTCAGCCAAACAAACGAATACTTAAAGGCACACGGAGAAAGCGAAATAGTCTGGTAACAGAAACCACCATCTTTCAACAAACTTATGGTAAGATAGCTCCATACCTATACAGAAACAGACATTGCCTGAGTCACATGCCTGCCTGTCAGCCAATTCAAAACTTTTTAAAAGATTCAAAATCAAAAATTCGGTTTGAGAGAACCTCTTCTGCTTTGATTGTTGGCTGATAGAAAAAAAAAGAGTAATTTTGCCGCTGTATACAAAACATCAATTCTATCATTCATGAGCAACCAACGATACATGATGAGAGGCGTCAGCGCATCCAAAGAAGATGTGCACAATGCCATCAAGAACATAGACAAAGGAATCTTCCCGAAAGCTTTTTGTAAAATCATTCCCGATATATTGGGAGGCGATCCCGAATATTGCAACATCATGCATGCCGACGGCGCCGGAACAAAATCGTCGCTGGCATATATGTATTGGAAAGAAACGGGCGACTTGTCCGTATGGAAAGGAATCGCACAAGACGCGCTGATCATGAACATCGACGACTTGCTCTGCGTGGGAGCGGTAGACAATATCCTGGTTTCTTCTACCATCGGGCGCAACAAGTTGCTGATTCCGGGCGAAGTGATTTCCGCCATCATCAACGGAACGGACGAACTTCTGGCCGAACTCCGCGAAATGGGAGTAGGTGTATATGCAACCGGCGGAGAAACCGCCGACGTGGGCGACTTGGTACGCACCATCATTGTCGACTCTACAGTGACCTGCCGCATGAAACGATCGGATGTGATAGACAACGCCAACATCCGGCCGGGCGATGTCATCGTAGGACTGGCCTCTTACGGAAAAGCGACTTACGAGAAAGAATATAACGGAGGTATGGGCAGCAACGGACTGACCAGTGCCCGCCACGATGTATTCGGCAAATATCTTGCGGCGAAGTATCCCGAGAGTTATGACGCCGCCGTGCCCGAAGAGTTGGTATATTCGGGAAAGCTGAATTTGACCGATGCGGTGGAAGACTCTCCGCTGAATGCGGGAAAACTGGTGCTCTCTCCTACCCGCACATACGCGCCCGTAGTGAAGAAACTCCTCGATGCCCTGCGTCCGGAAATACACGGAATGGTGCACTGCTCAGGCGGAGCGCAGACCAAAATCCTGCACTTCGTAGACGAGGTACGCGTGGTGAAAGACAATCTTTTCCCTGTTCCTCCTTTATTCAGAACCATTCAGGAGCAAAGCGGAACAGACTGGTCGGAAATGTACAAAGTATTCAATATGGGGCACCGCCTCGAAGTTTATCTTTCGCCCGAACACGCCGCGGAAGTCATCGCCATTTCCGAGTCTTTCGGCATTCCCGCGCAAATTGTCGGACGAGTGGAGGCAAGCGACCGAAAAGAATTGATCATTCAAAGCGAATTCGGAGAGTTCAGATATTAAAATAAGCCCATAAAATGACCGTAAAAGAAGCTATTCTAAAAAGCCTTGAAGAACTTGAACAAGGAGGAACTTACAAAGAGGTATTCCAACATATCAAGGAAAAAAACTACTGTGATTTCAGCAATGCTCAAACACCGGAACAAACAGTTAGCGCAAGATTGGGTGGCTTTATCAGGCATGGAGATAATCGGGTTAAGAGAGTAAAGAATAGCGATAACACCTATAGCTATTACTTAGCCCAAAACGAGAAAAAAATAAATACTCTTCCAATACTTTCTAATAACAACAAAACAACAGATAAAGTAAAGCATTCCTACAAGGAAAGAGACTTACACCCCTTATTAACTACTTTCCTGAAAAACAACAACATTTACGGAAAAACGATCTTCCATGAGCAATCCAATAAACATGATGAATATCAAAAATGGGTTCATCCAGATATTATAGGAGCCAAATTCACAGAGTTTGGGAATAAAACATGTCAAGACTTTTTCAAGGCAACGAATCACACGAATGCAGTTGAAATATATTCCTATGAAGTAAAGAAAGAACTAACATCGGATTATGAGCTAAAAAAAAGTTTTTTTCAAGCTGTATCAAACTCAAGCTGGGCCAATTATGGTTTTATCGCAGCTTTCGAAATAGGTAGCAACCTATTAGACGAACTGGAACGATTAAATCACTCTTTTGGAATTGGAGTTATTCATATAATGCCCAACCCATTCGAAAGCAAACTATTGTTTCCTGCCAAACACAGATCCTTAGACTTTAAAACAATAGAAAAACTATGTATTATCAATAAAGAATTCAATAAATTCTTCGAGCAACTGGAGAAAATTATTACAGCAGAACCTAAATTTGCAAGAGATGTAAAAAAAGGCATGGAAGATTTATGCGATAATTACTTCAAAAGAGACGAGGATTCAAAAATCTCCTCATACTGTAAAGAAAAAAACATCCCCATCTCGATAGAAGAGGATTTATTATAAATCTCTTAATCTAAAAAACTTTCATGGACAACAATACTATATTAGAAAAGCTCGACGGACTTGTAGCCCGTTTCGAAGAGATTTCCACATTAATCACCGACCCGGCAGTGATTGCCGACCAGAAACGCTACGTCAAACTGACCAAAGAGTACAAAGAGCTGGACGACTTGATGAAAGCCCGTAAGGAATACATCCAGTTGCTGGGCAACATCGAAGAAGCCAAAAACATCCTTTCCAACGAATCGGACGCGGACATGCGCGAGATGGCGAAAGAAGAGATGGACAGCAGTCAGGAGCGACTTCCTTTACTGGAAGAAGAAATAAAGCTGATGCTCGTACCCGCCGATCCGCAAGACGGGAAGAATGCCATTCTCGAGATACGGGGAGGCGCAGGCGGCGACGAAGCAGCTATCTTCGCCGGAGACCTTTTCCGTATGTATGCCAAATATTGCGAAACCAAAGGGTGGAAACTTGAAGTGTCGAGCGCCAACGAGGGCACATCCGGAGGATACAAGGAGATTGTTTGCAGCATAACGGGCGAGAACGTTTACGGAACGCTGAAATACGAGTCGGGCGTGCACCGCGTACAGCGTGTTCCCGCTACTGAAACACAGGGACGTGTACATACGTCGGCAGCATCGGTAGCCGTGCTGCCCGAAGCGGAAGAGTTCGACGTGGTGATCAACGAAGGAGAAATCAAATGGGATACGTTCCGAAGCGGCGGCGCCGGCGGACAGAACGTAAACAAAGTAGAGTCGGGCGTACGTCTGCGTTACGTTTGGAAGAATCCCAACACGGGAGTTTCCGAAGAAATCCTCATCGAATGTACCGAAACCCGCGACCAGCCGAAGAACAAGGAACGCGCCTTGGCCCGTCTCCGCACGTTCATCTACGACAAAGAGCACCAGAAATACATCGATGATATCGCTTCCAAGCGCAAAACGATGGTTTCCACCGGCGACCGTTCGGCAAAGATACGCACTTACAACTATCCGCAGGGGCGCATCACCGACCATCGCATCAATTATACCATATATAATCTTTCGGCTTTCATGGACGGAGACATCCAAGACTGCATCGATCACCTGATTGTGGCTGAGAATGCGGAAAGACTGAAAGAAAGCGAACTTTAAAAAAATAGCAATATTATCATGAACAAGCAGCAGTTATTCGAAAACATCAAACGCAAGAAGTCATTTCTTTGCGTGGGACTGGACACCGATATCAAGAAAATCCCCGGACACTTGCTCAAAGAGGACGACCCGATATTCGCTTTCAACAAAGCCATTATCGACGCAACGGCCGATTTGTGCATCGCCTACAAGCCCAATCTGGCTTTTTACGAAAGCATGGGGGTAAAAGGATGGGTTGCTTTCGAAAAGACCGTTCAATACATAAAGAAAAATTATCCGGACCAGTTCATTATCGCAGACGCCAAACGCGGTGATATCGGCAACACTTCGGCGATGTATGCCCGTACATTCTTCGACGAGCTGGATATCGACTCGGTGACCGTAGCCCCGTACATGGGAGAAGACAGCGTAACTCCTTTTCTTTCGTACAAAGGCAAATGGGTGATTCTATTGGCGCTTACTTCAAACAAAGGCTCTCACGATTTTCAGCTGACGGAAGACGCAAACGGCGAACGCCTGTTCGAGAAAGTGTTGCGTAAATCGCAGGCATGGGGCGGAGACGACAGCATGATGTATGTAGTAGGAGCTACGCAGGGACGGGCTTTCGAAGACATTCGCCGGATTGTTCCCAATCATTTCCTGCTTGTTCCCGGCGTAGGTGCGCAAGGCGGATCTCTCGAAGAGGTATGCAAATACGGGATGAACGGCACTTGCGGATTGATTGTAAACTCTTCACGCGGCATCATTTATGCCGACAATGGCGAGAAGTTCGCCGAAGCCGCCCGTATCGCCGCTCAGGAAGTACAGAAGCAGATGGAAGAACAATTGAAAGCGATAATCAAATGATTCGTGACGAGGATGTTGTTGCTCCATTAACCCGTTAAATATCGAAATTGTGATCCACGAAAGAAAGATAATCAACGATCCGGTATTCGGATTTATCCATATCCCGAAAGGACTCTTATACAACATTGTCCGCCACCCCCTGTTGCAGCGTCTCAACCGCATCAAGCAGGTAGGATTGTCTTCGGTGGTATATCCGGGAGCACAGCACACCCGCTTTCAGCACTCGTTGGGAGCTTTCCACCTCATGAGCGAAGCAATCACCCAACTGACATCGAAAGGCCATTTTATCTTCGACAGCGAAGCCGAAGCCGTGCAGGCGGCCATTCTGCTTCACGATATCGGTCACGGGCCTTTCTCGCATGTGCTCGAAGATACGATCGTGAAAGGAGTGTCTCACGAAGAGATTTCACTCATGCTCATGGAGCGTATGAACAAAGAGATGAACGGACAGCTCAGTCTCGCCATTCAGATTTTTAAGGACGAATACCCCAAACGCTTCCTGCACCAGCTCGTCAGCGGACAACTCGACATGGACAGGCTCGATTATCTCCGCCGCGACAGTTTCTACACGGGAGTCACCGAAGGGAATATCGGTTCGGCGCGTATCATCAAGATGCTCGATGTGGCAGACGACCATCTGGTTGTCGAATCCAAAGGCATCTATTCCATAGAAAACTTCCTTACGGCACGCCGACTGATGTATTGGCAGGTATATCTGCATAAGACATCCGTAGGTTACGAGCGCATGCTCATCAGCGCCTTATTGCGTGCCAAAGAGCTGGCATCTCAAGGTGTGGAGCTGTTTGCCTCTCCCTCGTTGCATTTCTTCCTGTACAACAACATCGACCATTCGGAGTTTTACAACAACCCCGAATGCCTGGAGCATTTCATCCAACTGGACGACAACGACATATGGACAGCCTTGAAAGTATGGAGCACACACTCCGACAAAGTTCTCGCCGTTTTAAGCCAAGGCATGATCAACCGGAACGTTTTTAAAGTGGAAGTTACATCCGAACCCGCCGGTGAAGAGAGAAAACAAGAACTCATTTCACGAATCAGCCGGCAGCTGAACATCTCACTTTCCGAAGCAAGCTATTTCGTCTCTACCCCCGGCATCGAAAGAAATATGTATAATCCCGCAGACGACAGTATCGACATTATCTACAAAGACGGAACAATAAAGAACATCGCCGAAGCATCGGACATGTTGAACATCTCGTTACTGTCGAAAAAGGTAAAAAATACTATCTCTGCTATCAGCGATTAGACAGGTAACTATAAAATAATCATTCCGGAATACGGAAATATGGAAAAAAAGTCCGTTATTTGTGGACTAATTTAATTTTAAAATAAAGATATGGAGTTTTCGGCTAAGCAAATTGCTGCATTTATCCAAGGGGAAATCGTAGGAGATGAAAATGCGACGGTCCATACATTCGCTAAAATAGAAGAGGGAATGCCCGGAGCTATTTCTTTCTTATCGAACCCCAAATATACACCTTATATATATGAGACGCAATCCAGCATCGTACTGGTGAACAAAGATTTCATTCCCGAACATGAGATAAAAACCACCCTCATCAAAGTAGACAATGCCTACGAAAGTCTGGCAAAGCTGCTTAATCTCTACGAAATGAGCAAGCCAAAGAAACAGGGGATCGATCCCCTGGCTTTTGTCGCTCCCGGCGCGAAAGTGGGCGAAAATGTATATATCGGCGCTTTTGCCTATATCGGTGAGAATGCGGAAATCGGAAACAATACTCAGATCTATCCGCACACCTTTGTGGGCGACGGCGTTAAAATAGGCGACAACTGCCTGCTTTATTCGAATGTCAACGTTTATCACGACTGCCGCATCGGCAACGAATGTATTCTTCATTCGGGAGCTGTGATCGGTGCCGACGGATTCGGATTCGCTCCCACTCCGAACGGATACGACAAGATACCGCAAATCGGTATCGTTGTCCTGGAAGATAAGGTAGATATAGGAGCAAACACCTGTATAGACCGCGCGACAATGGGCGCTACAGTCATACACAGCGGCGCGAAGATAGACAATCTTGTACAGATTGCCCACAACGATGAAATCGGTTCGCACACCGTGATGGCCGCCCAAGTGGGCATCGCCGGTTCTACCAAAATAGGAGAATGGTGTATGTTCGGCGGGCAGGTAGGCATTGCCGGACATATTACGATAGGAGACCGTGTAAATCTCGGTGCCCAATCGGGCGTTCCCGGAAGTATCAAATCCGACAGCCAGCTGATAGGCACTCCTCCTATGGAACCCAAGCCGTATTTCAAGGCAGCGGTCATGTCGAAAAAATTGCCGGACATGTACACCGAGTTGAGCAGTCTGCGCAAAGAGTTAGAAGAATTAAAACAACTACTAAACAAATAGCCAATGTTGAAACAAAAAACGCTGAAAGATAGCTTTTCACTGAGCGGAAAAGGTCTTCACACTGGACTTGATCTTACCGTAACATTCAATCCAGCTCCCGATAACCATGGATATAAGATCCAACGTCTCGACTTGGAGGGACATCCGATTATCGATGCTGTGGCCGATAATGTGACGGAAACTACCCGTGGAACGGTATTATCGAAAAACGGAGTCAAAGTAAGCACTATAGAACACGGGATGGCAGCCCTTTATGCTTTGGGAATAGACAACTGCCTCATTCAGGTCAACGGGCCGGAATTCCCCATTCTCGACGGTAGCGCACAGTATTACGTGCGAGAAATAGAGCGCGTAGGAACGGAAGAGCAGAATGCGGTAAAAGACTTCTATATCATCAAATCGAAAATAGAAGTCCGTGACGAATCAACAGGTTCATCCATCATCGTGCTTCCCGACGAGAATTTCAGCCTGAACGTTCTGGTGTCTTACGATTCTACCATCATACCGAATCAGTTCGCCACGCTCGAAGATATGGACAAATTCAAAGACGAAGTGGCAGCCAGCCGTACTTTCGTTTTTGTCCGCGAAATAGAACCGTTGCTGTCGGCAGGACTCATCAAAGGGGGCGACCTGGACAACGCAATCGTTATTTACGAGCGCAAAATGTCGCAGGAGAACTTCGACAAACTGGCGGACATCATGGGAGTATCCCGCATGAATGCCGACCAACTGGGTTATATCAACCATAAACCATTGGTATGGCCCAACGAATGCGCCCGCCACAAATTGCTGGACGTAATCGGCGACCTTGCACTTATCGGCAAGCCGATTAAAGGACGCATCATCGCCACCCGTCCGGGACACACGATCAACAACAAATTCGCCCGCCAGATGCGGAAAGAAATCCGCCTGCACGATATTCAGGCGCCTGCTTACGATTGCAGCGCCGAACCGATAATGGATGTGAACCGCATCCGCGAGTTGCTTCCCCACCGTTATCCTTTCCAATTGGTGGACAAAGTAATCGAAATCGGCGCCAACTACATCGTAGGTGTTAAAAATATCACCTCCAACGAGCCTTTCTTCCAGGGACACTTCCCGCAAGAACCTGTCATGCCGGGTGTTCTTCAGGTAGAAGCAATGGCGCAGGTAGGCGGTTTGCTCGTACTGAATTCGGTAGACGAGGCAGAGCGTTACTCTACCTACTTCATGAAAATAGACGGTGTGAAGTTTCGCCAGAAAGTAGTTCCGGGCGACACACTCGTTTTCCGTGTAGAACTGCTGGCTCCGATCCGTCGAGGCATTTCCACCATGAAAGGATACGCTTTTGTCGGTGAAAAAATAGTTTGTGAGGCGGAATTCATGGCGCAAATAGTAAAAAACAAATAACATATTCCCAATCAGTTATGATAAGTCCCTTAGCTTATATACACCCCGAAGCAAAGATAGGAGAGAACGTAGAAATCGCACCTTTCGTATACATCGATAAGAACGTAGTGATAGGCGACAACAACAAGATCATGGCCAATGCCAATATCTTGTACGGTTCGCGCATAGGAAACGGAAATACAATATTTCCGGGCGCGGTAATCGGAGCCATTCCGCAAGACCTCAAGTTTCGCGGCGAAGAAACCACGGCGGAGATCGGAGACAATAACCTGATCCGCGAAAACGTAACCATCAACCGAGGAACCTCTGCAAAAGGACGAACCGTAGTGGGAAGCAACAACCTGCTGATGGAAAGCGCACATGTGGCTCACGACGCGATTATAGGAAACGGCTGCATCATCGGCAACTCCACCAAGATGGCCGGAGAAATTGTCATCGACGATAACGCGATAGTGAGCGCGAACGTGCTGATGCACCAGTTCTGCCACGTGGGCGGATATGTGATGATACAGGGCGGCTCGCGTTTCAGCAAAGATATTCCTCCTTACATCATCGCAGGACGCGAACCCATCGCATTCTCGGGTATCAATATCATCGGATTGCGCCGCCGCGGATTCTCTAACGAAACGATAGAAAGTATTCACAACGCATACCGCATCATTTATCAAAGCGGGCTCAACACAAGCGACGCTTTGAAAAAGATCGAAGATGAGTTTGAAAAGACGAACGAAATCAATTATATCATCAATTTCATCCGAAGTTCGGAACGCGGAATCATCAAATAAGAACTCAAAAAACTAAGGCAACATGATATACAGATTTACAATCATATCTGATGAAGCCGACGACTTTGTCAGAGAAATACAGATTGATCCGGAAGCTACATTCTTCGACTTTCACAAGGCGATACTGGAGTGTACCGGTTACACCGACGACCAGATGACTTCGTTCTTCATCTGCGACGACGACTGGGAGAAAGACAAAGAAGTGACATTGGAAGAGATGGATGACAATCCGGAAATGGACAGTTGGGTGATGAAAGACACGGTGGTCAGCGAACTGGTAGAAGACGAAAAGCAGAAGTTGCTGTACGTGTTCGACTACATGACAGAACGTTGCTTCTTCATCGAATTGTCCGAAATCATCACCGGAAAAGAGATCAAAGGAGCCAAATGCACCAAAAAAAGCGGAGAAGCACCCAAACAGACTGTCGATTTCGAAGAGATGGCCTCAACGGGCAACTCGCTCGATCTGGACGAAAGTTTCTACGGAGACCAGGATTTCGACATGGAAGATTTCGATCAGGAGGGATTCGATATGGGAGGAGATGCCGGCGGATCTTTCGATGACGACAAATATTGAGCAACGGACATTTGACTTAAAATTTCCATCGTATTGGGTACTCTCATCGTCCTCATAGGTCCTACCGGAGTAGGAAAGACAGAATTAAGCCTTCGGTTAGCCGAAGGCTTTCAAACTTCTATTGTTTCGGCCGATTCCAGGCAGCTTTATGCCGACCTGAAAATCGGAACAGCCGCCCCCACTGAGGAACAATTGAAAAGAGTTCCCCATTATCTCGTCGGCACACTGCGGCTGACCGACTACTACAGCGCCGCGCAATACGAAGCGGAAGCGATGGAAATTCTCAACCGGCTATTCACCCGGCGAGACGTGGTGATTCTTACAGGCGGATCGATGATGTATGTGGATGCCGTCTGCAAAGGAATCGACGATATTCCCACCGTGGATGAAGATACGCGCCGGACTATGCTGCAAAGATATGAGACGGAAGGATTGGAACCACTCTGTGCCGAGCTCCGCCTCCTCGATCCGGAGTATTACCGCATCGTAGACCTGAAGAATCCCAAGCGCGTGATCCATGCGCTCGAAATCTGCTACATGACGGGGCGTACCTATACTTCTTTCCGCACCCGGCAGACAAAGGAACGCCCGTTCCGCATCTTGAAAATAGGATTAAAGCGCGACCGCGAAGAACTTTACGGGCGTATCAACCAACGGGTGGACGAAATGATGAAAGACGGGCTGCTGGACGAGGTTCGTTCGGTGCTTCCTTACCGCCACCTGAACTCGCTCAACACAGTAGGCTACAAAGAACTCTTCAAATATCTCGACGGCGAATGGGAACTTCCGTTCGCTATTGAAAAAATCAAGCAAAATTCCCGCATTTACTCCCGCAAACAGATGACATGGTTCAAGCGCGACGAAGAGATACGCTGGTTCCACCCCGAACAGGAAACGGAGATTCGCGCCTATATTCAGGAAATGCTCTGACGGCGTAAAAAGGGAAAAGAGACTGTTCCCCCTTTCGCCCTTTCCCCATGCTTAATGATGGCTTTTCCCCTACCGTTGCCGCCATGTTCTTCACAACCTCCGGACTCAAAGTATCCGCAGCCGGACAGTCCGCCTCTTTTCCGTCGATAAAGAACAAAGGCTTATCCGTTGCCGGCACACCGATTAAAGAAACTCCCATCCGTACGTCCGGAATCCGTATGAAGATGATCGCCGAAGCCGATGACGGACAGTCCGCTCCGTAATGCTATAGTGAGAAAAAAGTTTCCCACCGGGGAAACTTTTGTTTCAATAGCGGGAAACTTTTGTTTCCCCAGTGGGAAACTATTGTTTCATCGGTGGGAAACTAAATGAAACATACGGCTTAGGAGTCAACACTGTGTTTTTAGTTGACCACTTTACGGCTTATTTGCAAAGTCGGTTGACTCAGTTAATACTTATTTTTATTAGAAGTTGACGCTCGTTTGGGCTTATCCGAGTCGAAGAACTGATACTGCAACATCCTGTCGGGCCTCTTACGAGTCAACACTGTGTTTATTTGAGGACTGTCGGCGCAATATCCTGCGTGGCGAAGTAAATCTTCCTCCCGCACAAAGAAATTCTTCCGTTTGCACGAAGCAGATTTTCCGTTTGAATGAAAAGATGATTTTACAATCCGTCCGATACGGAAGCTATCCGCAAATCTTATCGAATATGAAATGCCCGATGAAGAACAAATCGGCCATGAAGACAAAACTGAATATCAGAAAAGTAAAGCAGGTGCTCCAACGCGCGCCTTTCTCCTCCCCTCCCCGCTTGATGCGGAGCAGCGAGCTGTACAAACAGTCGCCGGCTATGAAAAGCACGAAAATACTCGGTATCAGGTCTCCCCATGAAGTAAGCCACAAGCGATCTCCTTTCCCCATGAGGAATGTCAACACCACCGCCAATAGAAAAACAGAGGCGTATTGCAGATCTTTTCGTTTCGAGTTCATAACGTCCGGTTCTAAAGGTTCATAGACAAAGATAAAAAATCTCCATCAATAATCCATCATACAAGCCGATAAAAACAAAGCATGTTTTGCCGAATCTAAGTTTATTGTTACTTTTGCAGGTATGAATAAAAAAATATAACTACGATATCAGAACCATGAAGAAGATAAGTATCGCCCTTTTTCTCTGCCTGCTTTGCCTCGCCGGAATGGCGCAAGGCAGAAAGAACCTGAGTCTGGAAGAAGTGACATCGGGACGTTTTCGACCGGAAAACATACACGGAGTAATCCCGATGCCGGACGGAGAATATTATACACAGATGAACGACAGCCGTACGCAAATCGTGAAATACTCGTTCAAAACGGGCGAAAAGGTAGAAGTGCTGTTCGATGTTTCCACAGCCCGCGAATGCGACTTCAAACACTTCGACAGTTACCGGTTTTCACCCGACGGACAGAAACTGCTGATCGCAACAGAAACCCAACCCGTGTATCGACGCTCGTATACGGCCGTGCACTATATCTATCCGCTCAAACGGAACGATAAGGGAGTAACCACGCACAACATCATCGAAAAGCTCTCCGACGGAGGACCTCAGCAGGTTCCGGTCTTTTCGCCCGACGGAACAATGGTTGCCTTCGTACGGGAGAACAACATCTTCCTCGTGAAATTACTTTACGGCAACAGCGAAAGCCAAGTGACCGAAGACGGTAAAAGAAACGCTGTGCTGAACGGAATCCCCGACTGGGTATATGAAGAAGAATTCAGCTTCAACCGGGCATTGGAGTTCAGCGCCGACAATACGATGATTGCCTTCGTACGCTTCGACGAATCGGCGGTTCCCTCCTACTCCTTCCCGCTGTTTGCCGGACAGTCGCCTCATCTCAGGCAGTTTGACGACTATCCGGGCGAATACGTCTACAAGTATCCGAAAGCGGGATATCCTAATTCGAAGGTAGAAGTACGCACGTTCGACATAAAGTCGCGCGTCACCCGCACCATGAAGCTGCCTCTGGATGCCGACGGATATATTCCCCGCATCCGCTTCACCCAAGATGCCGGCAAACTGGCCATCATGACGCTGAACCGCCATCAGGACCGCTTCGACCTTTATTTCGCCGATCCCCGCTCTACGCTCTGCAAACTGGTGGTACGCGACGAATCGCCTTATTACATCAAAGAGAATGTTTTCGATAATATCCGCTTCTATCCCGAAGGCTTCAGCATGCTTAGCGAACGCGACGGATACAGCCATTTATACTGGTACAGCATGGGCGGAAACCTCATCAAGAAAGTAACCGACGGCAAGTACGAAGTAAAAGAATTTTTGGGATACGACGCAACCGACGGCAGCTTCTACTACACCGCCAACGAAGAAAGCCCGATGCGTAAAGCCGTTTACAAAACGGACAAGAAAGGGAAGAAAACCAAACTCTCGCAGCACGAAGGCACCAACACGCCGCTGTTCAGCCAAACGATGAAGCACTACATGAACAAGTTCTCCGACCTGAAAACTCCCCTGCTCATCACGCTGAACGACAACAACGGGAAAACGCTGAAAACACTCGCAGACAATAAGGAGCTGCAGCAGACGCTGGCAGAATATGCCATTCCGGAAAAAGAATTCTTCAGCTTCCGGACGTCCGACGGCGTGACGTTGAACGGATGGATGATGAAACCGATCGGTTTTTCGGCTTCGAAGCAATATCCGGTTCTTATGTATCAATACAGCGGACCGGGCTCTCAGGAAGTGCGCGACACTTGGAACATCAGTTGGGAAACCTACATGGCGACTCAGGGATTCGTAGTGGTTTGCGTAGACGGTCGCGGAACCGGCGGACGGGGAGAGGCATTCGAAAAATGCACTTACCTGAAGATAGGCGTACAGGAAGCCAAAGACCAAGTGGAAACCGCCCTCTATCTGGGGAACCAACCGTATGTGGACAAAGACCGTATCGGCATTTGGGGATGGAGCTACGGAGGATACATGACGCTGATGAGCATGAGCGAAGGAACGCCCGTATTCAAAGCCGGAGTCGCCGTAGCCGCTCCCACCGACTGGCGTTACTACGATTCGGTATATACCGAACGGTTCATGCGTACGCCGAAAGAGAATGCCGAAGGATATAAGGCGTCTTCGGCATTCACCCGTGCCGGGAAGCTGCATGGCAATCTCCTTTTGGTGCATGGCATGGCGGACGATAACGTTCACTTCCAGAATTGTACGGAATATGCCGAACATCTGGTGCAACTGGGCAAACAATTCGACATGCAGGTATATACCAACCGAAACCACGGCATATACGGCGGAAAAACACGCCTGCACCTGTACACACGCCTTACCAACTTCTTTAAAAACAATCTGTAATGGCTGAGAGAGTACGTAAACCGGAATGGCTAAAAATCAGCATCGGAAGCAACGAGCGGTACACCGAGACGAAAAAGATTGTCGACTCGCACTGCCTGCATACGATATGCAGCAGCGGACGTTGCCCGAACATGGGCGAATGTTGGGGGAAGGGAACAGCAACATTCATGATAGGCGGAGATATCTGTACGCGCAGTTGCAAATTCTGCAACACGCAAACGGGACGCCCGCGCCCGCTCGATGAGCGGGAACCTGTACATGTGGCGGAATCTGTGGCGCTAATGAAGCTGGGCCATGCGGTGGTAACCTCCGTCGACCGCGACGATCTTCCCGATCTGGGTGCGGAACATTGGGCACGCACCATTCGCGAAATCAAACGCCTCAACCCTCAAACCACGCTCGAAGTACTCATACCCGACTTTCAAGGACGGATGGAGCTGGTGGATAAAGTAATCGAGGCAGGGCCGGACATCATTTCACACAACATGGAGACGGTGCGACGCATCAGTCCGCACGTGCGCAGCGCAGCCGATTATGAAACCAGCCTGCGAGTCATCGGACATATATCGAAAAGCGGAACGAAATCGAAAAGCGGCATCATGGTGGGTCTGGGAGAAAGCCCGGAAGAAGTGGAAACATTAATGGACGACTTGCTGGCAGTGGGATGCGGCATCCTCACCATCGGGCAGTACCTTCAGCCTACCCGCCGGCATTATCCTGTGGCAGAGTATATTACTCCGCAACAGTTTGCACGGTACAAACAAATCGGACTGGCAAAAGGATTCAAAATTGTGGAAAGTGCCCCGCTCGTACGCTCTTCATACCATGCGGAGAAACACATCGGATGAAAAACAAAAAAGATTCATCGGTTGTTTTATGAGAAAGATCGATGCATAAAACAAAGATGAACTACAAAGGAGTACTGTCTTCCGCATTCAATATGTCACTGGGTTTTATCCCCGTTATCATATCCATTCTGCTATGTGAAATCATAACGCAAGACATCGCCGCCTATATCGGTACAGGTATCGGTATGGCGCTGATATATTTATTATCCAAACGCAAAGGAATCAGCGTACCCAATTTTATATTATGCATTTCAACGGGAGTGTTGTTTCTTCTTTCGCTGGTGAACATAATTACCCCCAATTACATTCCCGACGGTTATCTTCCTGTCACTTTGGAAGTCAGCATACTCACCTTTATGTTGATTTTATACATGCACCGGAAAAAGTTTATCAACCATTTTTTAGGCCAAATAGAAGCGTGCAACAAACGGCTGTTCGCACAAGGAGCCGAATCGGCCGTCGTATCGGCACGAATCGTTCTTTTATTCGGAGCATTGCATTTCATCGTCATGAGTATTATTCTGGCTGTACAATGTCCCATAAGCGCGACAAACACGCTTATTCTCTACCGGATATTTCCTCCTGCGGTATTCATTGCAAGCATTTTATTCAACCAAATCGCCATCCGGTATTTCAACAACCTGATGTCTCATACCGAATACGTGCCTATCGTAGACAGAAAAGGGAAAGTGATTGGGAAAAGCCTCGCCATAGAGGCAATCAACTACAAAAACGCTTACATCAACCCGGTGATACGGATAGCTGTGTCCGCCGGCGGTATGTTGTTCCTTTGCAGCAGGCCCATGTCCGCCATTCTGGATAAAGGGAAGACGGATATTCCCATGGAATGTTACCTTCGCTATGGAGAAACATTATCGGAAGGCGTAGCCCGCCTGCTGCGAAACTCGCTTCCTCAGGCACAGGAAAGCGAACCGACATTCAACATTGTATATCATTTCGAAAATGAAGTGACCAATCGGCTCATCTATCTCTTTATTATCGACCTGAAAGACGACTCGATTCTCTGCAACACGCATTTTAAGAACGGCAAATTATGGAGTTTCAAGCAGATTCAGGAGAATCTGGGCAAAGGTTTCTTCAGCAGTTGCTTCGAGGACGAATACGAACACCTGAAAGAAGTCATTTGTATAAGAGAAAAATACAAGGAATCTTAGACAGGTCGGGTACATGCCCCTTCCATTCTTTTACGCTGCGAGTCTGAATATATTCGCCTTCGCAGGTGATATCGGCAGCGATGCAAAACTTCGTTTGCGGACGGCAATGCTTCAAAATGTCGTCCACCATCTTATGATTGCGGTAAGGGGTTTCGATGAAAAGCTGCGTCTGGTTCTCGGCATAGATGCGCTGTTCCAACTGTTTCAACCGTTTGATGCGTTCGACGGGATCGATAGGCAGATAGCCGTGAAAAGCAAAGCTTTGCCCATTGAACCCCGACGCCATCACCGAAAGGATAATGGACGACGGACCTACCAAAGGGACGACTTTCAGCTTCTTGCGCTGGGCAATGGCGACTACATCCGCGCCCGGGTCGGCCACAGCGGGGCAGCCGGCTTCGGATATCACTCCCATCGAAGAGCCTGCGAGCAAAGGTTCCAGATACCCTGAAATGGCTTCGGGTGACGTATGTTTGTTCAGAGGATAGAAAGTCAGCGCGTCGATATCAATTTCACGGTCTGTTTTCTTCAGAAAACGGCGGGCCGACCGGATGTCTTCGACAATAAAATGCCGAATGTTGCGAATGATTTCTCTGTTGTAAGGCGGCAATACCCGATCGATCGGCGTATCGCCCAGCGTTACAGGCAATAGGTAAAGAGCTGTTTCCACTTTCTTGGTTTGAAGTTTAAAATAATTAAGAGTCAGGACTTCATATAGCCCGACTCTTTCAACATCTCGTGATAATCGGTCGTTTCCAGCAAGTCTTTTATTGTGGCGCGCTTATGCTTTTTCATATAAGCGGATACGATTTTCGCGCCCAACCAGATTCCCACCGACGGCGGAACGTCTTTTTCCAAGAAGTCGACAGAAGGGGCAGCCTTCATGTAATAACGGATAATCATCGGATCGCGCGCGTACAAATGGTCGTTATCACGAATATATGCCCAAACATCTTTCTCGTTCTTCTTGCACCAGGCTGTTTCTTTGGGTGAGTACCCCATCGTTTGGCCGATATCACGGTAGTCGAGCAGGCTTTGCACCACATAATTGATTTTACCGTAGTGTATCATCCAATCGACGAGGCAAGTACTTTCACAATACTCCATCCCGTAACGGCTGAGAAGATAGAATACCAAACAATCGGGCACAATCCGCTCGGGACGCATGGAACGACACTGATAGTCGTAATAAAAACGTTTGTAAAGCGGATAATCTTCTCCCATGTATTTGTCGAGACTGATTCCAAGCAGGGTATCGATCAGAATAATAGACTCGTTGAATGCGGATACTTGCGAGTAAATGAATGGCACTTGCGTGTCGGGGACTTCTTTTTTCAGCTTTCCGAAGCCTTTGGTCAGTCCTTTCTCCACCTCTTCCAAATCGGGGAATTTATGATCCACATCGTTCAGCAGGCGCAAGAGAGTAGTATCCGAATAGAAATGTTGCAGGCGTTGCGCAATGGTGTCACCGTCCACGGTCCCGATAGCCAGTACGTCTTCAATCAGGATTTTAGTGGGCAACTGATAATCCATCGTTATTTTCTGCATAGCAGAAAAACTGTTGGAGCGAACATACTCGCCCAACAGCTTGTCATATCTCAAGACCGAAATCTCTTCTTTCCGGTCTGTCATTTTCCCGGAGCCTATCCGGCAAGAGCCGAGAAGGATGGCCATCCCTACTATAAGAAGAGTATTCCGTTTCTTCATCTTTACTTATCCGTAAATGATGTTGCCTTCTTCGTCTTTGTACTCATCCAATCCCTTCTCGTAGGTAGCCATCGCCCGAAGACTCATTCCGATACTGGAGAATCCTCCGTCGTGGAACAAATTCTGCATGGTCACTTTACGTGTCAGGTCGGAGAACATGACGATACAATAATCGGCACATTCTTCAGCGGAAGCGTTACCCAGCGGAGACATGCAGTTGGCAAAATCGTACAGCTTATCCATTCCTTTCACACCCGAACCGGCTGTGGTAAACGTAGGCGATTGCGAAATAGTATTCACACGTACATTATGCTCGCGGCCATAAATATAACCGAAGCTGCGGGCGATGGATTCCAACAACGCTTTGGCATCCGCCATATCGTTGTAACCATAGAAGGTACGTTGTGCCGCCACATAGCTCAAAGCGACAATCGACCCGTAATCGGCAATCGCATTCAGCTTCTTCGCCGATTGAATCATCTTATGGAATGAAACGGCGGAAATATCCAACGTCTTATCCAGCATTCCGTAATCAAGATCATCGTAAGTACGCTTCTTCCGCACGTTGGGCGACATACCGATGGAGTGCAGTACGAAATCTATTTTTCCTCCCAGCACTTCCATGGAAGTCTTGAACACATTCGCCAGATCTTCCACATTAGTAGCGTCGGCGGGAATCACCCGGCAATTCAGCTTCTGAGCCAAAGCGTCGACTTCACCCATACGGATAGCCATCGGAGTATTTGATAATGTTATTGTCGCTCCTTCTTCCACCGCGCGCTCCGCCACTTTCCAAGCAATGGACTGGTCGTTCAACGCGCCGAAGATAATCCCTCTTTTTCCTTTCAACAAGTTGTAACTCATATAGTATAATAGTTAAATTTTGTGCAAAGATAGGAACTTTCTGCATAAAAACATGAGAAGTGTGCAAAAATACTCGAAAACACTCAAAGAAAGTCGACACCGGAACATAAAACCATTTTCTTTTCTACCTTTGCAAGCGAATATTTCAAAAAATTGTAATGCAAATAAAAAGCCGAATGAAAAAACTGGTCATCTTCGATCTCGACGGAACACTCCTGAATACCATAGCCGACTTGGCAAACAGTACCAATTATGCACTAAACAAACTGGGATATCCTACACATGAAGTAGCAAAATACAACTTCATGGTGGGAAACGGCATCAACAAACTGTTTGAACGGGCATTGCCCGAAGGAGAAAAAACACAGGAGAATGTCCTCCGCGTACGCAACGAATTCATCCCCTATTACGATATTCACAACGCCGACGACAGCCGTCCTTATCCGGGCATTCCCGAATTGTTGCAGTCGTTACAATCGAAAGGTATCCGAATAGCCGTAGCCTCCAACAAATATCAGGCTGCCACTGAAAAACTCATTGCCCACTACTTCCGGGAGATACGGTTCACAGCCGTATTCGGTCAGCGCGAAGGAATAAATGTAAAGCCCGACCCCGCCATTGTTTTTGATATTCTAAAACCGGCAAATATAAAGAAAGAAGATGTGCTTTACGTCGGCGATTCGGGAGTAGACATGCAAACAGCTGCCAATGCAGGAATCACGGCCTGCGGGGTGACATGGGGCTTCCGTCCGAGAACAGAGCTGGAACAGTTTCATCCGGCATATATTGCAGACAGTCCGGAAGAAATAACGGACTTGGTGCAGGCATGAAGCCGAGAGGATGATTCGGGATATGAGGATGCCTTTAAGCGTTCTTCGGAGAAAACGTATGTTCAATTGCTGTCCGTACCTCCGGCGTTTCCCCGGGAGAAAGCCTCCGTTTCCTCTTCCAGAACAGCCAGCAGGGAATCGTTGTCCATCAGGAACAAAGCCGGATATTCCTCCAGAATGCGGTCTACCATAGCCAGTTCGTACGCATAGCATTCCTGCATGCGCAAATAAGCGGCGCATAGCGCATGCAGGCTTGCCCCCTCCGAGTTTTCATCGATTTCAGACTCTTGCAGCTGCTTCAGGCGAGCATTGAACAGACGGGCCTTTTTTAGGTCTCGTTTGCGCCAAAGGTATATTTGCATGAGATAATAGACTTGGAGCTTGGCGTAGAGAATCGACAACTCCGTGCGTATGTTCGCATTATGGGATAAAAGAGTGTCCATGATTTTGAGTTTTGGGATATCGGCCGGCTTCACCACATCCCGATGCAGGAAGTGGCGATAAGGCAGGCAAGCTACGGATCAGCCCTGTTTCTTCCAACGTACAGTACGAACCGGCCACACGCCCGTCCGGATTCACTAATACAAGGGTCGGTATAAATGCCACACCGTAAACCTCGAAGTCGGGACTGCGGAAACCACGGGAATCATGCAATTTCGTAGCCCAAGGCAATGAGGCGGCACGGGAAGAGAATGTATGTTCGTCTTCGTCCGAAGCGATGGAAACCACACGAATGCCTATTCCTTTAAGGGTGGCATAGAATCCGCACAAGTCCCGCAGAACGGATTCGCAGCCGGGACAATCCGTCTCATAAAACAGCAACAACGTGGGGCCGGCCGATACCGACGGGACAGTACGCGACAGACAGGGGGCCCTCTTCCCCACAAGCAGCAGGCGGGTGAGCAGACGGCGGGCAATGTCGTCCGGATGGGCAGGGTCGGCATCGATGCCCATGCATGCGGCGGCGGTAACCGCTGCCGCATCGTTCATGCCATGCTCCGACAAGCATTCCGCCACGGGGCGCAACATCTCTTCCGCACACCGCTGCCTGCCTGCGCCGATCAGCCGGGCGGCAAGGCGTTTCATATCGGCGCAGAAACGTTCGGAAGCAAGAGTGGTTGCTACCTCGGGTTTCTCCGCTTTCATCACTGCGTCGTATAAGACGTACGAATCTGCCCATACACGCATGTAGTCGTATCTGTGTGGAAAGGCAAGGAGCGTGTCGGGCGGGAGCGTGTCCGCTACGTAATGCTGTTCACGACGCAGGGCAGGCGTGTCGTCTGTCACAAGAGCATGTAGCAGCCGCATGTAACGGCTTTCTATTTCCGATTCTTCTCCTTGTTTCCGGCTCCGGCATCCGCAGCAGAGGGCGGACAAAAGGAAGAGAGCAGGCAATAGAGCGAGGAAGTCATGTAGTTTGTTCATAGGTTCTTTTAAGTCTGGCCGGCGGACTTTTAAGTCCGGCGGTCGGGGCTTTTGAGTTTTTTTTAAGTCTGGCCGGCAGGTCTTTTAAGCTTGGTCTGTGGCGTTGCCGGAGATTCCCTTGTTTCCCTTTACCTCTCCGGAAATCCCGGCACCGGGAGTGTGAGTACACAACATGTTATGAGGCAAAAGGAGAGTAGGGCTTCGGGCAACACCGCAGCTGTTTCACGGATGAAAACTTCTTGCAGGATTCTGCCTTGCAAGCCCGCCTTTTATGCACCCGGGTCGGGAGCCTCTCCGTGTCCGCCGGGGCCTCCTCCCGGCAAGGGGGTGCCGCCTCCGGGATTGTTTTGCGTGCCTCCCGGCTGTGAGGTTGTTCCACCCCATTCTTCCCAGAACACTTCGTTGGAGACAAGCGAGCGGGTAGCTATTTTATTGCCTGTGGTGCGGGTCGATTCGGGGATGAAGCGTACGCGTACGCCCGTGATTTGCTTGGCCGACACCTCCTCCGCGGTGTCTGCACCCTTGCCCGAGGCGTTCGCCGTGTAGTAGAACGTGCCCACCCCTTCGAGTTTCACGGTGCGTCCCTGCGCCATGTAGTCCGCCAGTACGCTGCCCAAATCCTTGAGCACGGCGAACGTGTCGGCACGGCTCACGGTGGAGATTTGCGACAATCGGTCGGCCACTTGGTCCGTTGTTACCGGTTTGCCCACCGTCACGGCGCGTGGATACCACTTGCCGTTGATTTTTTGTTTCACTTTCTTAAAAAATGCCATAATAATAATATTTAAGTTTGTTAATAAAGATTTGTTCTTTCATGCTCTTGCGCGTTGTTTTTCCGGAGTTTCCGAAGAAAGGTGTATTCCTTTTTCCCGCCTCTCCGGGCTTTCGCGCTTCATGCTTGTGCGGCTCCCGCTTTCGTCGTCTTCGGTGTATTTCCGCCCCCTATCACGGGCTCGGCGGATACCCCTCCTGCAAGGGCTTCCTGAGGGGGGGGGGGGGGGGACCACGGTGACGGACTGTGGTATCCTCAGTGACGGACCGTGGTACCCTCAGTGACGGACCGTGTTACTCTCAGTGACGGACCGTGTCCCCTCGGTGGCGGCCGTGTTACTCTCGGTAAGAGACCGTGAACCCTCAGTGACAGACCGTGTTACTCTCGGTAAGAGACCGTGAACCCTCAGTGACGGGCCGTGGTTTTCGCAGTGTCGGCTTTTTCACAGTTCGATGCCGCGCCGTCTTTTCCACCTACTCTTTCCCTGCCCAATTCCCCGTCTCTTCTGTTCTGTTTTCCGGGCTGGGGTAGAGGCGTTCGACTCATTTCCGTGGAGGATTTTGTTCGTCGGGAATGTACATATTTTAACCAATCGCTCCGTCCGGCTTGGTTGGGAGCATGATGCCGCATCCCGTGCCTTGCCCAAAAACAGTGTCACCTGCACTACTGACTTTTATCTCATCATTATTATTTAAAGATCTCAATTTGCTGAGCGAAATGCCCATGCCTTCGTGCCGTTCCGCAGAACGGCGATTGCTGTTCTGCGGATTACGGCGACGCTATTCGTCATAGTTATGGAACGGGCGTACGCTGTAGCCTCTGTATTTATACTGAGGGGCCTCACCTATGGCGTGTCCATTCTCAAAAGCCATGTATCCGTTCCTCCAAGCCTGATAGGTGCTGGGCGGAGGAGGCGAAGATGTCCAGAAATTAAATGCGGTATTTAGCTGGCTAACCGATCCGGGTATAGTGCCCCCCGGAATACCTGAAGAAAGATTGCCGGAAAATGGAGATAAATCCCCTGAGCGCTCTATCGTATAGTTGAACACTCTGCCCGGGATCTGTTCTTGCGCTTGCCACCAAGCAAGGGTCAACTGGTTGATAGTCGGTATAGCGGCATCTCCGCCCAGATATACGACTCTTATATTTACGGCGCTTCCTGATGATCCACCGGGATAGTTAACACTTTTTAGCTCGTAGAAATAAGCGCAAACCATTGAGTTGTCCGGTGCGAGGGGATATTCGGCATTGGCTCCTTGCACTCCTTTTTGAAAACGAAGCACTGACATTTTCCATGGTGAAAGGAGCTTATATTCGCTTTTGTATGTATGCTTTTGCCCTCCGATGTTTATTTTCTCATGCCGTGGGCTTGTGTTTGGAGGAAGTGAAGCTGTGTTCCACGCAAAAAAACCATGCGGGGGCAGAATTCCTCCCCATTCTTCGGCCGAAGGCAGGTGGTATTTGTCTTTCAGCAAGGGGTCTTCGAAGAGTTTCAGCCCATTCGGGTTGTGGGTGGCATCCGTTGTTCCTGTGCATACATACCAGTTATAGTAGCCGCTTGCACCGAATTGGTTGTCATTGGCCCAACGCAACGGCCCGTCGGTTTGTGCGGCAGTGGCTCCGGTCCCCGGTATATAACCGTATGCAGAACCTCCTGCAAGGTTATATTCGCTCATATATTCGGGTGGCAGTTTGCCCACCTTTACTTTTATTTCCATTTCCGCTGCTCCGGCTTTGAGTTTGAAGCTTCCTCTGGCGTATAGTTTGTTCGTGGTTATGTTCAAGACAACAGTGCCGTCTGTCGTTGTTTGCGTATTCGACAGCGTACACCATGCCGGGACATCGGCTGTCGTCCACCCTCCCGTGTTTTCGGTGGTGATGGTAAGCGGGCGTCCCGTAGTGGCCGCAGAGAAAGGGATATACACTTCTCTCTTATCCACCGTCAGCCGCTTGTTGCCCGGCACTTTCACCTCCTCCTGTACTTCGTTCCATGGAACGATGCGGCATTTGATTTTACTTACTCCCTTAAAAGCTTCTTCCGCAGTAAGGGCTCCCCCAGTGCCGTCCCACTCCTCCGGTTCTATCACGTAATGATGTCCACGCAGCAAATCCATGAAGCCGGTCCCTGCCGGTTGAGCATAATCGCGGAAGTCGAAGCGATGCCAACCTGTCGCAGGGCCTCCGAGAAAGTGTACCACAAGGCAGGTGGCATCGAGTGCCGAACCTGTATTCGCCTTTGAATTGTCCGATTCAAACATGTAAAAAGAGACCTCACCGCCTGTTCCATCATAGGTCAAGGGAACATAGGAAGACAAAGTATGATGTGTTCCCTGCGCTTGCGTGGCACCCGCAGGGACGGTAGGTGTAGCTACGGAAAGGCTTGCCGGCCGAAAGTTATCAGGAGCCACACGCCCTTTGCTGCGGAAGTTGTATGCCTCGAAGTGCAGGCCGTTATACCATAGGTTAATTCCTGCAGGAGAATATAGCTGGGAGGTTTTCTCCCTATAAGTGAACTTCACTACCGAGCGTATCATTGTCACTTCTTTGGGAGCGCCGGAAGGAGAAAAGCCCTCGCCTACCACTTCGTTGAGAAGCTCGCCCCACATGGGCATGCCTTTTGCAAAGTCCGGCGTGCCGTCGGCCGTGGCGGGCAACAGCAGGCGGGCCATCACCGCCTCTTTCTGTTCGCCATAGGTGGCGTCCAGCGCATCCACCTGCGTGCGCACATTGGCAAGCACCACGAGCGTCTGTGCCTCCGGGCTGTCCACCAGCTTCACTTCTACCTTACCCTGCCCCGGACTCGTCTGGGTGTACGTTCCTATGGAGCGATAGAAGAATGTTCCTTCCTTTATGTTCGTTGGATCCAATGGGTTTACCTTGAACGAAAGTACGTCCACCGTTTGTATGTCGGTCTCGTTCACGGCACGCGTCATCGGGCCGCGCGAAGCAGGCATGGCGGCATCCATCGTGAGCGGAGCATCGGTTTCGGCATATACCGTGAGCGGAGCATCGGTGGCAAAACTGCCTGTACCCTTGAGCTGCGTCGGGGATGACCCGTCCGCCGATCCCTGCTGCTTGAAGACAAGTTGCAAGGTTGCCGTGTGCTCCGGCACGGGTGACGGGGCTTGCTCGCTGTCGGCGCAGGCAGACAGCAACACGCCTGTCGCGAGAAGAATTCTCGCCATCGGCGACAGGATAACGTTGAATGCTTTGTGATAGATAGATATTTCCATTATATATTCGTTTTTTTGCTTATTGTCTTTTTCTCGTGAGCGTTTCCGTTTTTTCTCTTATACTGCCTCTCACTGAACATCAATCGCCCGGAGATGATGGAATGGGGCAGTACACCACCCCGATTATTCATCGGAAAACGGACGGACGGTAATTCCTCCAGCGCAGATATTGTAATCCCAATCATATCTCATCCATGCCTCCCCTAACGCAAAGATTAGCTGCCAGCCTCCAGAGGTATAGTATGCCGTGGAAGACTGATAGGAAAATCTACTCCCGCAATTTCTAAGAATAGCACTACCTTGAACCTCACCGGCTAAAGGAAAGATGCGGGTAACGACATTGCCGGGAGTAGCGGCTTGGGCAGTCCACCAATTCTCATCACGGATGGTATTGATGTCTCCGGTAAAACTGTTGCCTAAATAAACGGCTTGCACCTTTATTTGCGAGGAAAGCGGGGGCCCTGTCGGGATCAATTCGTAGCGGTAAGCACAGAGCATCCTGTTGTCGGTGGCTTTAGGAAAAATTATCTCAGAAGAACCAGAATCATTCTGAGGGGCCCCTGTAGCCGGTTTGAAACGCAAAGCATATGTGACATTGCTCCCCGTGTTTGCATAATCGCTGGCAAATGTTTTTTTGATGCCACCGAACTCAATGGCTTCGTTGATGTCATTATGAATTATTGATGAATTTAATGATATTCCATAATCATAGATATAACAGAAAACACCTGCCCATTCCCATCTTGAAGGTAAGTGGTAGCCTTTGCCTGCTCCCGAAGTGAAGAAAGCATCACTGAACAAGTTCTTACCGGAGGGATTACCTTGCGAATTTCGTATGCCATTGCAAACGTACCAGTTGTAATAGCCGCTCTCGTTGTTTTTATGGCTCGTGGCCCAACGCACGTTAGAGTCGCTTTGAGCCGATGTGGAAGGGATTCCGGAAGGTTCGTCAGAGGAGGAAAACGCGGCACTGTATTGACTGCCGCCGGCAAGATTATGCATCGCCACGTAGTCTAAAGGCATTTTACCGATCTGCTCCACATTCACTTTCGTGTACAGCCGTCCGGCACGCACTTCGAGATACCCGTTCTTGAAACTCTTACCGTCGGTGATTGCTTGTACGGTGGCATTCATGTTCGCCGCGCTGGTGCTTACACTCGGCTGCAACCAGTCTCCTGTGGGAATTGTACCATCGTCGTTGAACGCCCGCACGCTGAAACCACCCGTAACATTGGTAAACACTTCCACCTTGTTGTCTGTACTTGCTGGGGTTTTCTTCCCTTTGAGCGTCATAGACGTGCGCGACACGGCAATATACTGCCCCACGTCGTTGAACGTCACATCCGTGAACGCTTCATCTACCATGACAGACGTCACCACGATGTTTGGGTTGGTATGGTTTTCCGGGCTTCTCAACGCATCTTCGATAGTTTGGAATCCCGGCCCTTTCACTTCCTTGATGGTGAAGATGTAGCGGTGGTTGCGCAGGATGGGCATAGACTTTCCCTTTTCATAAGGAGGCACTCCGCCACGCTTGATGCCGTCCCACGTATAATCCAATCGGTAGTAATAGATATTGCTTTGGTATGAGAGTTGCAGCACGATGCAGGGACGGTCGTAGCCGGAGGTGGTGAGGGTGGCAGAGGTGGCAGGCTGCTCGTTCAGGTAATAGGTGATGAGCGGGCTGCCGGTATTGCCCATTCCTCGAAGCGGATCGCCGCTATTGGCTTTTTGCAGCACGGCAGGCAGCGTGGGCTCCATATAGCCCGACTGTGCAGCGTCGGTATTGTATGTTCCGAGGTCTACCCAGACACATCCGTTGCCTACGGGGTTGACGAAGTAAACTTCTTCCGCTATTGTGCCGGCTCCCGAAGTTGCCGGATTGATGATGTCCACCCGCGCCAACATGCGGATAAGCGGTATCACCTGAGTAATGGTTTGCGGCACGCCCGCTTTTATCTCTATGCCTCCCGCCGGGGCATACTCGCCGTACATCGGGATGTAGCTGTCCGCCCCCGCTCCTCCTTTTTGCCCGAATCTGCCCGTAACTTCCACTTGTTTAAGGTCATCGTATGTGGATCCCACATTGATGTTGTTCAGTTCCGTTTCGGCATTGGCTACGAGAGCTATACGTTTGTATGTTCCTGCGGTGACGGATATGCTGAAGATTTTCGTATTCGGATCCGAAGTACCGCCAACAGGGAACGGGGTGTAGGAGATATTTTTTTTCACCTTGACCTTCTCCGTGCCACCTTCATCGGCGAACATCAGCACGGTAATCTTGTCTATTTTTTCCTCATGTACTCCACGGGTATTTGCTGCCCGAAAATCGGGAATGTGAAGGGTAAGCGTCACTTCGGCTGTTTCACCTTTGCCGGGCGTAGGGAGAGCAGGAAGAATGGGGTCGTCTTGCCGACACGAGAGTACGAGCGGCAAGAATAACAAGACCGACAGCAGATTGCGAAATGGTATGATGATTGAACTACTTGGCATAATATATTGTTTTTATGATTTGCGTTTCATGATTGACTGACGTGTTTTTCACACTCCCCCTGGTTTCACATTCTGGTTTTCCCAGTCCTTAATCGTTATCTTCGCGTGTCCGTTTGTAAATGTAATCTCGATGGGGATCACGATTTCGTTTTCATCCCCTATCTGTATGTTGTACTTTCTGATAAGGTCTGCTATCGAGATGGGCGGCACGATGTGGTTTCCCGCGTTGTCTTTGAGTTCTATCAGAGCGGGCGTGTCCGCTCCGAATCTCGGCACGTCTATCACGGCTACGGCCTCTTTCTTCGTCCCGTCGTATTCCACCGACGGAACATATGTCTTTCCCTGCTCCACCGGAAGCACTTTCCATTCTCCCGTATCATTATCCTTTACAGGGTGCAGGGCGGACGCCAACCCGTCCATTCTTATCTTGGGTTGCAAGCTTATCCCTTTCAGCAGCACGCTCATACGGATGGTCTTGGTGCTGAACTTAACCTCTGTTTCCATACCTGCATTGCGCTCGTTCACGCTCAGGCTCGCCGTTGCAAACAGCAGCCTGTCGAGTGTGGGAATCTCTTGCGAAGTTTGCGCCTGCGGATGCTCCACGAACAAATCGGCAATGGTTTTTCCTGTTTGGAATCCTCCGAGCTTGCTGTTTTCTGCCGATGCGTTCGCCCAGCAAACAACCGTGTATTCCCCTTGGGGAAGGTAAAGTTCCGTCCCCTGAAACTTCATGAGTTCGCTTTTGGGGATTGTCAGGGTCTGTTCTATGCTCCCGTCCGGACAGTAGACGCACAGTGTCACCTGCTCCACACGCTCCCCGAACAGGTCCTTGACGGCGCCTTGAGGAAAATAAGTGAATCGTAACCGGGTATCCAGCGGACATCCCTCCAAAGACTCCCTGATGCACCCTGTGGTCAAAAGCACAGGAAGCATTAGGAAGAAATAGATTTTAAACAATTTCATGCGTTGTGTATTTAATAGTGATACTGATGCGTTATGAGTCAGGATCAGGTTATATTATATATTGGTTCTATAAATTTTTAATTATTGCTAAGCTTTACGCTTCCCTTTTGCCGTGGAATAAGCCGTCCGCCACTTTATGGCTCCCGACGTCTTTATCCCAACAGGGATGACTGTTTAAAACGGGATGGAACCATGCTGCGGATTTTCCCAAACCTTGAAGAAGGCTTCGCCCATCCCGTTTTGTAAACAAACATTCTTAGTGAAAAAAAGCAGAGTGGGATTCACATCGGACTCTGCCGAAAAAACTTCTTAACTAATTAATATCTTTGAATTTATGATTTATTATAACTGATTTTTATTTTATAAATTAGGTTTAACTGCTACAACTTCCCAAGGTTTAACTGTAACTTTCAACCAAACTCCTACGGCATCGGTGTTAGGAACTGGAGTCAGATTGCTTTCATCGAATTTGAAATTGGCTTTACTGATGGTATAGATTTTACCTTTTTCCAATTTCACAATATCACCAGTTCCACTATCCTTGAAACCTCTTACAGTTAAGAACTGAGTTCCACTGATAGTTACACCACTGCCCGGGGTGGTAGTTATATTGCTCAACTTGAATACAAGCTGCAACTGAGCATTGGCTGTTGTGCCCTCGTTCTGGAAAGCATGATAAGCCCAACGTTTGCTTGAAGGACTCGGAGTCACTTCAAGGCCTACAGCCGATAAAGCAGGATCAAACTTATCGTAAAGTTTACCTGCGTCTACCGTAGCATATTCTGTACCGGGAGCATCTTGTTCATACTTCAACACGTCAGTTCCATATTGTATTTGGTTAATTGAGCTTCCGTCTCCCATCTTCAACTTTTCAAAGAAGTTGGTCAGGTAGATACCAGCCAAATCAAAGCCGCTTACAGCACCTTGAGCTTGCAAACCCTCAATCTCGATACGGGCCACAGAGGGAATCAATGTGACTTCGGCATATTTGTCTTGAGCCGACATGCCGACAATCGGAGCAGAGCCTGAACCGTCCCACTGATTGATAGTAGCAGCAAGATGTCCCAGCAGAATGTTATCCTTATCATTTTGTGTTTTAATATTAATCTCAAGGTTTTCAACCGCAGTGATCAAACCACCCGTAGGCAAGGATATAGTTGCGGGTACATTACCACGTACCAATACTCTGTCTGCTACTGCAGGCACATCAGTAATCTGAGCTCCCGTTGCAAGAGTTGAAATAGAAGGTGCGGTGGAATTTGTGACTTTTACATATTTCTGAATGTTTTTGGTAGCATCGTCATAAAAGTATATGTGCAAATTCGTGACCGGAGCGGTTGTACCAGTTGTAAGCTCATCTTCCGTGGCTCTCGTCTGCTGTTTTAAATCCAGTTTCATAAACACCGTTTTCTTTTCCCCTTTAGTTACATCAGGGACTTCATTTCCCTCGTTGCTGCACGCAGTGAACATCGCTCCCAGCGCACACATAGTCAATAAACTCTTGAATAGATTCTTTTTCATAATCATAAAAATTAAATTAATAAATAGAATAAATAGTTAGAAACTTTCTTATGTATTTTATATATTCTGTTATTTCTGTTATGGGGTTTATATTCCGTTTTCTCCCGAGGCTATCTTGTCGAGTTCCTCTTTCAATCCCACAAATTGCGGTATCAAATCCGAAAGTTCGGGGTCCATGTTTACTCTCAGCACCATGTCCGGGTCTCTTCGGCAAGCCTCCAGCAGGTGTTCTACGGCTTCGTACGCATTTTGAAGTCTCGCGCATACCACCGCATAGATGTACTCCCTCCTTGCGCTTTTGGGCAATTGGGCGAGCAGGTCCGCCGCTTCGCTGTGGTATCCCAGGCAGGTGAGGCACAAAGCCGTGTTGTAGTCAGGGTATTTTTCCAATATTTTCAATGCAGCCCTGTATTCGCGCTCCTGCAAAAGCCGTAGCCCTTCGGCGTATTCTTTACCTTCCGGGGTATAAGAAGGTTCGCTTTCCAAGCTGTCGGGAAGCGATGCTACGCCGGAGGATGCTACGGTGAAGCGTTCCAGAGCGGAACGGTCGAGCAGGTCGCTGAGTGAGGCGATCACAAACACAAGGGTGTCTGAGGGGGCAGGTGTCCAGGTGCTCATGTCGCTCGCTTCAACGATACTGCCCAAACGCAGTTGCAGTTTCTTCATCCCTTCGGTCACCGGCAGGGTAATTTCGTACGGATAGGTGTAATCTTTTCCCGGAATGCCGGTTTCGCGTACTGCCACCGAGTCTATATAAGGATATCTTATCATCCGCCTGCGTATTTCATCGCGGTTGCGGTCGTTCATCTCGTTGCGGGCAATCTCGTCGAAGAAGTACCGGTTGCGTGAGATTTCGGTGGAGTCTCCTGTGGTGAAAGCATAATTTTTTATGTCCGAAAGGCTTCTCCCGCTTATGTACAGATCGCGATACTTCCCCGGTACACGCGCGGCGGTAAGTTCCCTGTGCATCTTGTACATGGGCCAGAAATTCGCCTGCCTTTGATATTTGCGGTTGTAGGCATATCCCAATCCCACGGTGTCTTTTCCCGTGATGTATCTTTTCACCCTTTCTTCGATGCGTTTGCGATCCAGGCGGTGGCGAAGCTTCGTGCGGTTGGCCTCGGTGCGCATGTTGAAAAAGTTCTGCCTGTCGAGCGTCAACCTTTTCCACCTCTCGTATGCCAGCTGTCTGTCGCGTTCTTTGCCGTAAAGCCCATAGTACAAGTCTTGCCTTTTGCGGATGTCACGGGCGATACCTTTCTTATCGAGAAATATGCTGTCGTAGGCAGAAGGATCAATAATGCCTTTGAGGAACAAATCGTACGAATGATAGTCCCTCTCCTGCATGCGGGCGAACTCGCTACCCGACAATACAACCGGGGGGAGCGCCGTTTCCGTGCTGTCGTTCGTTCGGAGCAAAGGGGTGAGCGTAACCCTCCAGCAACTGTCGATAAGCACTCCGGGTACTTTGACATTGAACTCCAGCCTGACAGAGCCTTGCCGCATGGTGACCTGCTTGATGACCTTTCGGGAGGCTACGATGTCGACCCTCTCCAATTCTACGCTCCGCCATATGTCAGTGGCGCTGTCTTGCACGGTTGCAGTGTTTCCCTCAATGGTATCCGCTTTTTGCTCGAACTTCACTTTCTCCGACAGTATTCCCGTTTGTCCCGTTTCTTCTCTTGGCAGTTCAACGTTCGGTCGTCGCGCTTGCATAAACAAGCGCATGGTTTTGGGTTCTCTTAAAGACGAGCATGAGAACATCAGGCTTGTCCCCGCGCAAATTCCTGCAATGAACAATTTTTTATTTATGGCTTTCATCATACGTGATCTTTGTTTGAAAAAGTTATGGTATCGGTAGAAAAGTAAAAGCAGACAGAAACTAAAACAAGTACACCAGATTGACTGCCGTGCGTGTGGGCACGAGCCTTACCCCGTTGTCTTTGGCCACTCGTTTTCCACAGTGCACGCACCTGAAACGCTCCCAGTCGGCCCATACGATTCCCGCTCCGAGTTCGAACTCGATGTTCCATCTCCTCGACAGGGGGCGTACCCATCCGGCGGAAATGCCTCCGCCCCATGCGGTGCCTTCGTAACGGTAACGATGCCCGAATATCCCGCCTGCGTTGTATATTGAAAATACCCCGTGGATCCCGAAGAAGTATCCTCCGCCGTAGGATTCCCTCATCCAGTACCGGACTCCGGGTTCCACGGTGAAATTCTTCAGCTTTGCGTCGCTCCATAAATTGAAAGGGTTATACTGTACGGGCAGATGCGCCGTCCATCGTGTGGAGAATGCCATGGAGCCTTCCACGTTTAGGTTTCCGGTTGCCATTCCTACAAGATTGGTACGCACCGAATAAAATTGCGCCATGGAATGTTTAGGAAAAAATAGGCACAGTAGCAATGCCGGAAGTAAATAAAGTTTTTTGTTCATAAGGTTCAACATTTGGAGCAGGAAAAATTCCGCCCGTTACCTATTACTTATGTTTATGTATGCTAGGAAAAAATTCCATTACTTGGTAGGTAACGGAAATTGTTGGAAAAGCTTTTATGAGAAGTTCTTAAGTAGGTTTGCTCACAAAAAAGGATATAGTATTTCCGTTCTGCAACCTAAATGTGTTTTTCTGTACTCCATATTAAGGGATATGGACGGCTTTGTTATGCCCTTTCTTTTAGGGTTGTAGAAAGTCATACAATATATTTTTCATGTTTTTCTGGAAAAAAACAGAAAAAAGTTTAGGATTATCAAAGTAAATGTCTATCTTTGCCGCATCAAAATGGATTCCGTTACCTACCAAGTAACAATAGCTTTTAATCGTTTTTTCAAAATATCAGATTCTTTCTTATACGATTCAGGCTCTTATTTTTCGATCTCCCTGCATTATATATGAAATAATCCCCCGGTTCATGCTATTTATCTCTTCATCCCTGAATTCTTGGAAATATGTTTCCGTCACTTTAAGGGATGAATGTCCCATGGCATTGCAGATCAACGTTTTGTCGTAGTGGCAGAAGTTCGCGATGGTAGCCCAACTGTGGCGGGCGCAGTATGTGCTTAGATTCACTCCCAGTTCCAGATGCCGGGAAAGTTGTTTGAGCCTTTTGTTGAACGTTCTGAGGGCACTTTGATAGCGGTGGTATTCCATACCTTGGGCTGTGCCTGACAGGGAGAACAGCCGCTCGCTTCCGGCAGCCCCGCCGGCATGCTTGCCGATGATCTCCATGGCTTCGGGACCGGCCTCTATACGTAGAGAACGACCTGTCTTGTGGCGTCGGTACCGCAAGACATTTCCTTGGAGATTGTTTCTTTGTAGGAAAAACAAATCTACGAAACAAAGCCCTCTGAGCATGAAAAGCAATACAAACAGGGAACGTGCATCTTCCAGCTCCGGAGGCAATTCACGGTCCGGTTTCATAATTCGGCGCATCATTTCCACTGACAGGGCCCGGCTCTTTCCACGTTCTACTCCGGTATGCACCTTATTGAACAGGAATGGAATATAGGGAGCCATTCCTTTTTGTACGGCTCGGTTGTAGGTAGCCCGTAGCATGCGTATGTATGTGGATATGGTGTTGGAACCGGCTCCCCGACTCAAAAGATAATTTTGGAAGGCATTCAGCCAACAGGTGGTAACGTTTGTAAGAGGGATTTCTTTGCGCCCTCCTTCAAACTCGATGATGCGTCTCAACGTGCTCCGATACACATGTGCGGTGCCGTAGCGTCCTTCTGCATGCAAATAGGATATAAGTTCATGCATAAAACCAATCAAATCGTTTCTTCTCTGTTTCTTTTTCATTGTTTTTTAATGTTGATAATTATTGTTTTTTCTCTCTCTTTGTTTTACTTGTCATATTTGTTTTTGATAGGTTTTGGATGATGTATGAATAATTATATACAAATATAATATATTTTTGATTACATAATACCGTAGCAGTCAAGAGGATTGCTTTGGAAGAAGTGACGGTGGTAAGTTTTAAACAAGATAAGTTGAACCGTTCACCGTTATCAGTCTTCCATCAACGGCCGTTTTCTGAGAGAGAATGAGGTGCGGGGAATAAGCTGCAGCACCGCACCTGACACCGCGGTTGTAAACCGCACGAAGAAGCCGAAGGTAAGTGGAAACCGTATTGAAACTCAATCCCTGACTCAACAGATAACCTTCGAATAAAGAAACCCAACGGCATTTATACAAGAAAAAGGCAGGCGTTGCCCGCCTTCAAAACGGCGGATACACCGCAAAGTGCTTGAATATACGTGTGCAGTGCCATAACAGCCCTCCTCGTGCAAGCGACTGACAAGGGAAGACATAAAAACCAAAAGGTCCTCTTTTGATTGTTTGTTACTCATGTGGATAATATATTTAATACAACATTTGTCACAAGATCTGTTTCTCCGGATAATTCACCAGATACAATGTCTTTGTGGCACGTGTAAAAGCGGTATAAAGCCAGCGAAAATACTCCGGCGTCAGAAATTCATCAGTCATATATCCTTGATCCAGAAAGACGTTCTTCCACTGCCCGCCTTGCGCTTTATGGCAAGTAACGGCATACGCGTACTTCACCTGCAAGGCATTGTAGTACGGGTCTGCTTTCATCTTTTTCATCCGGTCGCGCTTCAACGGGATGTCCGCATAGTCTTCGAGTATGGTGTAGAACAAACGGTCGTTAGCCTCCTTCGGCAATGCCGGAGCATCGGAGTGAAGCGTATCCAACAGTAAGGTGGCGTCCAGTTCGGCGCCATTTTGGTCGGGAAAGGCAAGGGTAGCTTCTGCAAAACGGAAGCCATACATCTCGCGGGTTTTGCGAACACGGCGAACCACCGCAAGCTCTCCATTGGCAAGGAAGTCGAGTTCCTTATACTGCTCCGTCCAGTAATAATTATTCTTGGCAATCATCAATATATCTCCCGAGTTCAATTCGTCTTCGCGCCATAAGATCTGGGCACGTATCCCATTGTTGTATAAATTAGCCCGTTTGTTGGAACGGCAAACGACAATCGTTTCTTCCATCCCGTCGCGGTCGTAGCAGGCAGACAGCTCTTCTATCAAATCTGTTCCGGAAACGATTTTTACATCCAGAAAACCGGAAGCTTTTATCCGGGGCAACGAATGACAATCTTCTTTTACAATGAGGTGACGCAATTGAGTAGCATTCCATAAAATTCCGGAATCTTGTTCCTGACGCACTACCTGAGTCAGATCGGCTTCATGCACTTTCAAGCCGTATCCTTTCAGCGCATCGGCAAACAGGGCCGGACTCATTTCTTCGCCAACGGGAGGAAGCTGCGCCGTATCGCCCATCAACAAGAGACGGCAACCTTCGCCCGAATAGACAAACTGTATCAAATCATCCAACAATCTGCCGGTACCGAACATCGTGCCCGAAAGTCCTTCGTTGGAGATCATCGAAGCCTCATCGACAATAAAAAGCGTATGCGCAAATAAATTCTCATTGACGGAAAAATTATCCAACTCATTCGAGAAAGAACGCTGACGGTATATTTTCTTGTGAATGGTAAAAGCCGGATGCCCCGCATAGTTAGCAAAGACTTTGGCGGCACGTCCGGTAGGAGCCAGTAAGACTGTTTTCTGTTGCAACCGGTCTAATGTTTTAACCAACGCACCGATCAGCGAAGTTTTACCCGTCCCCGCATATCCTCGAAGTATGAAGACTTCTTCCCCCACCCTCGAAAGCAAGAAGTCCGAAAGCGATTTTACCGCTATTTCCTGTTCAAAAGTTGGTTGATAAGGGAAATTTTCCTTAATTTGCCTTTCTAAATAGTTATTTATCATTTTTGTTCGAGAAAAAAGTTCGGGGAACTGCCATATTTAAATTTATTTATTCTATTTTTGCGATGCGAATATAACAACTAAAAAACATAAATCATCATGAAAACAGTATTTAATATTGTACTTGTACTCTGTGTTGCCGCGTTGGGCTACATTTGCTATAACAGCATCACGGGACCTATCAATTTCGAAAAATCCAAGAAAGAGAGAGAAAAAGCTGTTATTGCCCGATTGATCGACATTCGCAAAGCTCAACAAGAGTACCGCATGCTTAATCACGGACAATATACGGATAAATTCGACACCCTCATCGATTTCGTTAAAAACCAGAAGCTTCCTTTCGTTATGAAAATCGGTCAATTGACAGACAAACAATTGGAAGACGGCTTGACTGAAAAGAAAGCGATGGCTATCATCAACCGCGCTAAAAAGACAGGCAAATATGATGAAGTAAAAAAATGGGGACTTGAGAACTTCAAACGCGATACAATGTGGGTAGCTGTGATGGACACGCTGTATCCCAAAGGATTCAATGCCGACTCCATGAGATTTATTCCTTTCTCAAACGGTGAGCAGTTCCAGATGGCAACCAAAAACGATACGGCAAAATCGGGTGCTCCGGTATTCATGTACGAAGTGAAAGCTCCATACGATGCTTATTTGCAAGGACTTGACAAACAAGAAATTATCAATCTGAAAGATGTTCAGGAGAAATTAGGAAGATACAGCGGATTAATGATCGGTTCTATCGAAACTCCGAACAACGGTGCAGGGAACTGGGAATAATGATCGATCTCACGAAATCCAAACAATATACTTTATCCATCCGTCTCGGTACGGATGGATTTTCTTTTTCTATCTACAATCCGATTTCCGACAACTCGCTATCGCTTATAGAGAAGGAGGCGGACGACTCACTATCTCTTACAGCCAACCTGCGGAGGGTTTTTCAAGAATCGGATTTTCTGAACTGTGCCTATAAGCGGGTAAACGTGATGATGACCGACAAGCGGTTTACAACAGTTCCGTTCGAACTGTTCGAAGACGAGCAGGCAGAACTCTTGTTTTATCACAACCACCGGAAAAAAGAACATGAAAAGATTATCTACAACATATTGAAAAGAGAAAATGCGGTAGTTATCTTCAGCATGGACAAGAGTGCCCATGCTTTTATAGAAAAGCAGTATCCCGATGCCCGATTCTATTCTCATTCCACCCCTCTTATCGAATATTTTACGGTGAAAAGCCGATTGGGAAACAGCAGGAAGATGTATGCTTCGTTTCGTAAAGGGGCTATCGACCTCTTTTGCTTCGAACGCGGACATTTGCTTTTGGCAAACTCTTTCAAATGTACAAACTTTGAAGATTGTATTTACTACCTGCTGTATGTATGGAAACAGATGGAATTCGACCAGCAGCGGGACGAACTGCACTTAACAGGAGCCATGCCCGAAAAGGAACGGTTGTTAGGAGAGCTGAAGAAATTCATCTTACAGGTGTTTGTTATGAACCCATCCACTAATATTGACATGAAAGCTTTATTGACATGCGAGTAATCAGCGGAATCTATAAACGAAGAAGATTTGAAGTGCCACGCACATTCAAAGCGCGCCCCACCACAGATTTTGCCAAAGAGAATCTGTTCAACGTGCTCAATAAGTACATCGATTTTGAAGAAGGGATAACGGCCCTCGACTTGTTTGCCGGAACCGGGAGTATCAGTATCGAGCTTGTATCGCGAGGTTGCGACCGCGTAATCAGCATCGAAAAAGATCCCGCCCACCATTCGTTCATCTGCAAAATCATGAAAGAGGTGGACACAGACAAATGCCTGCCGATTCGCGGAGATGCATTCCGGTTCATCAACAACAGCCGCGAACAATTCGACTTTATCTTTGCCGATCCTCCTTATGACCTGAAGGAGCTGCATTCCATCCCCGACTTGATTTTCAAGAACGATTTACTCAAAGAAGAGGGATTGCTTGTGTTGGAGCATGGCAAACAAGACAGTTTCGAGTCTCACCCGCACTTTATAGAAAGAAGAGTCTACGGAAGCGTCAATTTCTCTTTTTTCAAATAAGCGCATAAGAGGACGGATGCTGCTCCTATCTATGCGAAAACAGAGTTAAAGTAGCGGAGCCAACAAGCGGACAATAGACTCCGCCGCCTTTTGCTTCCACGACCGACGTTCCCAATTCTTCAAAAAGACTTGCGTGCACTCACGCTGATCTTCCAGGAAGATTTCTTTCATCTCAAGAGCAGTCTCCACACCGTATATGAAAGCATTCACCTCAAAATTGTGCTCGAAGCTGCGAAAATCTACATTGGTCGAACCGACGGTAGAGAGCATATCATCGGAAACCATAAGTTTAGAATGCAAAAATCCTTTTTTATAGAAATAAACCTTCACCCCCGCCTGCAACACATCTGCCAAATAAGATTGCGAACCTAAATGAGTAATCCGATTGTCGGCGTATTCGGGCAGCATCAAACGCACATCCACCCCGGACAAAGCAGCCGTCTGCATGGCAGCGAGCACTTGTTCCGTAGGGAGAAAATACGGTGTCTGCATATAGAAATACTCTTTGGCTTCCGAAATGGCTTTCGTCAACCCTTGCATGATCTCTTTCCAAGGCCCTACAGGCTCACCGGTGACAATCTGCGCCAAAGAATCTCCGCACGACTCTATTTTGGGGAAATAGCGGGAGGAAGTGATTAAAGTGCGGTCGATAAAGTACCAGTCGAGCAAAAAGGCTGTCTGGATGCCGTGCACCGCCTTTCCTTCGATCAGAATATGCGTGTCGCGCCAAACGCCCCAAGAGAGACCGCGCAAGTAACGCTCCGCCAGATTCATACCGCCCACAAAACCTACCTTTCCGTCTACAACTACCATCTTTCGATGATTTCGGTAATTTATCCTGCTGGTAAACAAAGGGAAGCGAACTTTCAGGAAACTGCGGACTTCGATACCGGCATCGCGCATCTCTTCAAAAAAGCGATTCGGCACATGCCAGCATCCCACATCGTCGTAAATTACCCTGACCTCCACACCCTGCGACGCTTTTTCTATCAAAACATCTTTCACCAACCGTCCGATGGCATCATCTTCGAATATATAAAACTCAAGATGGATATGATGCTGCGCCTTTTGAATTTCCCGGAGCAGCGACTGTAGCATGGAATACCCGTTTGTATAAACAGCCACCCGGTTTCCGTCGAAAGGAAAAGCCTGAGTGGTCTGGTAGAAAAGGCGGATAAGACGGTCGTAATTCGGAGGAAGATCGTAAGAATCCTGAGCATGATATTCTGCCATCGGCTTCTTCAAAAGGCGATCGTAGCTCTTCCGGCTGATGATGCGTTCTTTACGCTGACTCCGGCCAAAGAAGAAATAAAGAACAAGCCCGACCAACGGAAGAAACAACAGCACAAGTATCCATGCCATCGTCTTTACCGGATTACGGTTATCGAGAACAATGACAAAGATTGTACCCACAATGGCTCCGATGTAAATCAGATGAAAGGCCACCGTCGCTATCTGGCTGACTATGTAATTCCAATCTACCATGGGCTCTGCTTTATGTCAATTTAGAATCCGAAACAACAAATATAAATTAAATAATCTAATAAAGCTAAAGCGGAGGTAGAAAAAGAGAAATATTCGCCGCCTCATCTGAAAAACGAAAGACAATGAGGCGGAAGAGCAAAGCGGCGATTTGAAACGACAGCAGAATAGACAGACTTACTTAGAAACGCCCTCGTCCTCTGCCTCCGAAGCCATCGCGGTGCGGACCTTCGGGCCGATGGAATCCGCCCCCTTGGCGCATGTGAGAACGCGCTTCTTTATTGCCGAAGATGTTAAGGCGGTAAGTAAACCGGAGCATGCAATAGCTGTTAATGCCGTTGAACTCGGAAACCGAACGTATGTCGGACGTCAGCGAACGGCTGACATTGGTCTGCTGCTTCAGAATATCGTAAATCTCGAAACTGACAGTAGCGGCATTTCCTTTCAGAAAGTTCTGCGCAATCTGGGCATTCCAGACAAGTTCATTCCGGTTCATACTTGTATCCCGGTAGCCACGGCGGGCATTGTTGGTAATATTAGTAGACAAAGACATTTGCCAAGGCAGGGAGATGTTGGTGCTCACTCCATAGCCATAGGTGTAAGGCTCCTGATTGTTTTCCGGACGCAGTTTGTTACGCTCGAAAGTGTACCTGATCGACCCGTTCACCGAAACCTCGAACCAGTCATTACGGAAAGTACCGTTCAGATGTTCTCCCAGCAAGAGCGAAGTGCTACGTGTCTTGTCATTCAGCTTCGTCTCATCGTTATAGAGATAAGATATGAGATTGCTGTAACTGGTACGTGAAAACGAATTGACGGTAAACCGCTTGTCTTTTAAAGCCGTATTAAAGCCGAACATGGCAAAAGCGCTCCAATTGCCATTGATGTTTTCCGGCCGGGTGATCAACCCTCCGTTATCGTAATTGTAACGTGTGACATTGCCTATACTATTCTGAGTGAGCGTAAAATTCGCATGCGCCATAATTCCCCGTTGAAGTTCGGCATTATAGGTATTGTAAAATGCCCGCATGTTGTGCGAGAAAGAAGGTTTCAACCCCGGATTACCCATGCGGATATTCAGCGGGTTGGAATTGTCGGTGATAGGCAACAGGCTTTCCATACCAGGCTGACTGCTTCGTCCGCGATAGGTCACGCGCAATTGGCTGACTTTGGAAAAGCGGTAACGAAAATCGATATTCGGAGAAAAATTGAATACGGTGCGAACGGTATCGGTCTGATAATCGCCTTTCTTATAAGAAAGAGTAGACCGCTGAGGCTGCAAAGACACACCCGCGCTCAACTGGTAGTTCGCACGGATAAACCGTATACCTGCCGTGACATCATGATTATAGTAATGATATTCGGCATTCTTTCCAAGACTGTCGACTTCATACGCAGGGTATCCCGACGGTAAAGGTTGTCCGATCTTCCAATCCAATGGCAGCAAATCATAAGTGCTTTTATCGCTCTTGCTGTATCTGTATCTGAAAGCATAACTCAATTGCAGAAATGTTGCGCGCGCAATAGGCTCGCTGTATGTGACCTGAGCCGTATAATTATAATTGGTGGCAGGCATCCTGATGTATTGGGCGCGATACAGAAGAGAGTCTTCGTCCGAATGACCGGGAACCTGACTTTTCAGTCCGTAATAACGAGTGAGCGACTGCGTATACGAATCGTTGTCATTGTCACCGTAGCCCACCGTTCCCCTCAATGTCACGTTACGTCCTCTCGAATTCAATCTTCTGTTCAGTTGCAACGTAGCGTTCCCCGACAAGCTCTTGTTCTCTGAAAGCGATCCGCTGTTCGAAGCATTGACACGAATATCTTTCAGCGGATCGTCTGCCGAATTGCCTTCAAGCCATTCGAGGCTCAGGTAATCATTCGGATTGGGCGTGTATTCCAGCGGATCTTTCTTGAAAGTGCCTGATGCCGAAACCGACGAAGCATCCGATTTTCCATACGAAAGGTTGGGACGGAAGATAATGTTGGTCAGCGTATCGGGCTTCCATTCCAATCGGAAGTCGGCATTGAAATCCGTATTTTTCCTCCTGTTCCTACTGTCGGAGTTGGCAAACGAGTTCCCTTTCTTCAGGAAGCGTTCGGACGAACTGACGGAAGACGCGTCACGGTCGGTATAATTATAGCGCACGCTGCCTCCCAACTCCAATTTGTCGGTTTGAGTAGCGAAATTCATACCGATCATCTTGGTTGCGGTCAGGCCGTTATTGTTTCGGAAAGACGGACGTCCGCCACCCGAAAAGCCTTGATCGTTCACATTATTTGCAGACCCGACCAAAGAGAACTGGCTGTTTTCCACAAACCGGTTCAACATCACATTGCTCGAATAGCGGTCTTTCGTTCCGGCAGCGACATCGGCATTTCCGAACCATCCTTGATTCATCCCTTTCTTCACTTTCAAATCGAGCACTGTCTCCTCCTCTCCGTCATCGATGCCCGTAATGCGCGCCAAGTCTGATTTCTTGTCATACGTCTTCAGCTTATCCACCATATCGACCGGCAGATTCTTCAGCCCCGTCTTCACGTCTCCGCCGAAGAACTCCTTTCCGTCCACCATAATCTTCTTAATCTCCTTCCCGTTAATTTTCACATTCCCCGATTCGTCGATCTCGGCTCCGGGAAGTTTCTTTACCAGCTCTTCGAGCATGGCGCCTTCGGGAGTGCGATAAGCGGCGGAGTTGAACTCAAGCGTATCTTCTCTTACCGTGACCTGCGGAGCTTCCGCAACGACAACCGCCTCAGCCAGCATCACCTCGTCGGGCTCCAACGAAACAGTACCAATCTTTTTATCGGGCACATCGGCAGAGAGCTGCAACGAGAGTGTTTTTGTACGGAAACCGATGGAAGAAACCACTAAAAGATACTTTCCGGCTTTCACCTTCGGAAGCGTAAACCCACCTTTGTTTCCGGTGGCTATTCCGGCAACATACGAACTGTCGGGAAGCGCTAACAGGCGGACAGTCGCCTGCGTAACCGGTTCTTTCGATTCCGTTTCAACGACACGTCCCGAAACGGCGATTGTTTTATCTTGTGCAAGAGCAAAGGAGGTGCATATGAATGTAAGCACCAGCCAAACTGAAATTTTTCTCATCAACCTTATTACGTTTTATAATCACTAAAAAACCTGTTCGGGTCCCATTCGTCTATCCGCCTTTTTCTCAGACCAGCAGTCGTGTCTCTCATAGACCTTATCCGACGGATGAGGCACTTCGATCCCTTTTCTCAGACCACCAGTAGTTTCTCTTCTCCTTCATTCCATTTTTACATATAGTCCCGTAAGACCTCAAAGTAAACAAGACGAAACTCAGGAAGCGGTCACTCCGAATTGTCGGAGAGAAAGCTATTCTGCTTTTTTATCACACACCGGCTTATGCTCCGTGTCGGATAAATTGCTATCTTCCTCATCGCACAAGTGAAATTACCGCAAGATCGTTTCAAAGCAAAGAACGGAAAGATGGAAACAGTTATTCAAACAGGCTCCAACAACGATTATTTGACGGACGGATTCAGGAAAGGTTTAATGAGCAGGCGAAATTTATTTTTTAAAAAGGCGGTCTACCACTGCTTTCTTCAAACCGAATTCCAAGCAAAGCACGTTTATAATCAGAAAAGTAAGAAAAGAAGAAGTGTCGACGTTAATCACATCGCCTTTCAGCACGCGCCAAAGCATACCTCCGAAGACAAAGAGGAAAGTGAAAAAGATAGCGTTGCGAACGGCAGTATTGCGGATCTGCTCCGTTTCACGGTTTTCATGCTTATTCAGCGCAAAAATAATGAACAGGCATCCTGCCATCATCAGCAACTTGGTGCATTCTTTATAGAACAAGAGGTTTCGATCGGTCACAAGCCCCTGCATATAAAGTACCGGGATGATGAATAAGGCAATCAGCAGAATGATATATCCCAACGGACGGCAGAAGACAGGTAATAAAGCTTTCATAATCGGATGTTTTCGGATGTTTTTAATAAGGCAAAAGTAAGTAAAAAAAGAGACTTATATTCATTTGCTTCGGAAAATCTGAAAATTATCATGTACATTTGCAGGTAGAAAAAGTCAAAAAAACATGGATAAACAAGAAGTTATTCTCTGCGGGAATCTCGAAAAAGACCTCGCTAGCGCTATCGCAAAGTGCCCTCACGACAAACTATTCATCCTGACAGACGAGCACACCCGGCAACTCTGCCTCCCTGTTCTACATAAACTTTCTTCTCTGAAAGGAGCCGTAAATATCTGCATCGGAGCCGAAGACATCCATAAAAACATCGACACATTGGCTTCCGTATGGATGGTGCTGAGCACGAACGGGGCGACACGGCGCTCTCTGCTCATCAATCTCGGCGGAGGAATGGTGACCGACTTGGGAGGTTTTGCTGCGGCAACGTTCAAGCGTGGAATTTCTTATATCAACATTCCCACAACGCTGCTATCCATGGTAGATGCATCTGTGGGAGGCAAGACCGGCATCAACTTCAACGGACTGAAGAACGAGATAGGCGCTTTTGCTCCGGCAAGCAGCGTGCTGATAGAGACCGGATTTCTACGCAGTCTGGACACAGCAAACTTCCTGTCCGGATATGCGGAGATGTTGAAGCATGGTCTAATCAGCGACGAGGTACATTGGAGCGAACTGCTTTCTTTCGACATTTCCGCCATTGACTACGGCGTGCTCGGGAAGTTAGTGGGTCAATCGGTGCACATCAAAGAAAAGGTGGTAGAGCAAGACCCTCACGAGCACGGCATCCGAAAGGCCTTGAATCTGGGACATACGGCAGGACACGCGTTCGAAAGCTTGGCGCTTGCCGAAAACCGCCCGGTATTGCACGGATACGCCGTAGCATGGGGACTGGTTTGCGAACTTTATCTCTCGCATATCGTCTGCGGATTCCCCAAAGACAAAATGCGGCAAATGATACAATTCATAAAAGACAACTACGGAATCTTTTTCTTCACTTGCAAACAATACGAAACCTTATACGCATTGATGACGCACGATAAGAAAAACAGTTCGACAGCGCATGTCAACTTCACCTTATTGGGAGAGATCGGCGACATACGCATCAACCAAACAACTTCCAAAAAAATGATTTTCGAAATGCTCGACTTCTATCGCGAGTGTATGGGAATTTAAACTTGCCTTCAAGAGCCGGCAGCAAAGCCGGTTATCGCTTTCTATCGCGAGTGTAGAGGGATTTAAGTCCCTCTTATATTGACGAAGGAAACCCATCGCGTAGCAAAGAACATCGTTGTATATTTAACCCGTCCGATATACATATATAGTCAGCTTGGTAGCCATATATGGCTACCGCGGTAGGCATATATGGTCAGCAGGGGTAAGTATATATGGCCACCACGGTAGGTATATATGGTCACTTCAACAGGTATATACAACCGATACGATGAGGCCGTATTGCTCAATGAAGCAATGAAGTAATGGAGCAATAATTGCACTCGCCCGCTCCTTCCCGAAGCGCTATCATCACCGTTGCCCAATAGAGAAACAAGGTATTTACTCCGTATTCCGTCATCCGGAATAAGCCACGCCGTATTTTCCGATGCTATCTCAGCAAATGTTGCGATGTTATTCTACCAATTTCCGAAACTGCCTAAATAACTTATTATATGTACGCAACACCATAATAACGCAAGTTCGGGATAAGACATACCCTTGCAAAAACAAATCGGCAGTTTGATAAGGCTGCCGATTCTTTGGGTAATATTTATGATAATTAGTATCTTAGAACATTAGTGGACACTAATGAAATTATAACTATTTCTATAGGTAAATCATTCCTATCAAATATAGAGAAAATGTCTTCCCACTTGCCAATTGTTGCCAAATGACAGAGAGAACACTTGCTTGCATCCAGATAAGAGACATAGACATACTTGGAGTTGGCATTATTGCTATTCTTAAAATCAATTCCTTGGCTAGAGAGGTGTCTCCTTTCTTTAAAGGGTAAATCAAACCTTCTCCCCATAAAAGATTTATAATCTTTTTTCAACTTGTTCATCTCCTTTGTTATACAAGCTAACAGGCAGAATATGATATAAAAAAATGTAAATAATTCGAATACAGTTTCATGATTTTGAAGCAATTTACAAGAGACTTTCGTGCAGTTATTAGCTACACGAAAGCTCTAATATCTATTCACCGCTGATCTCGTAGAAAAATAGAATGGGATTATCTTCTGCATTCAATCCATTATCTGCAAAGTATGAAAACCCGTTTTCTTTTTCCAATTCTAAAAGTTTACTAGCATCTGCAGCCATTATGATCTGATTTCCTTTTATGGTCAAATAATCGCCCATAAAGAAATATTTATATACATTATCAATTTTTTCCCCGACCTTAATAGTCCTGTTATTCCCTTCTTTATCTATGCGTGTTATACACGTTTTTATTCCTGACTCCCCAAATAATGGATAAACAATATATTGATTTGTACCAACAGCGGCATATGTCTGCAAATATCTCACACACTTTTTATACTTTGTTTCTTCATTCATTTCATAAAACCCTTTTTTTGTTGCCGGCAGATGATCTTCTGTATTAAAATCAAAAATTGTTCTTTTATCCGCACCATCCTTTTTTAGTGAATATATTGAATAATCAAAAGGATGACCGACAATAAGTTCATTCTCACTGCATAGGAATGCGTTGAATCCAGAGAATGTAAAAGCTTCATTTTTGTCAAATTTGTCAATAGAGCATATTTCTTTTTTCTTTTTTAAATCATAAAAAACGAAATTGTAAAGTTTATCATTGTTTTGTTCAGAAGACAAAATGATGGTATTATCATCGACAATGATAAAATGCTGATATTTGTCATCAAGGTTATATTTGTCAACATAATTCCCATCAATTGTATATTCCAGTAGTAATTTCTGTAATCCAGAAAGGATGTATATCCTGTTTTTATATAATTGAAAATCGTTGACATTATTATATTCACCATTTCCATTCCCCAGTCGGTTTATCTTGCTGATAAAATCTCCCTTATTTGAGAAAATGAAAATTTGTCGATTACATAGGATGCTTATCTTATCATCTGAGAGTCTAAGAGCATCTATTCGCGACAAGATGCAGGAATCAGATTTTGACAATCTAATGTGCTCAACATGATGAATAAAATCAGATGCCTCCATTTCATTGTCTGGAGAGACAACAATAGCATCATCTTCTTGGGGATGCCCACATGATACAAATAAACTCATCATCAATAAAATGAGAGTTGCGCTTAAAAATGCCAAAAGTTTATTCATAGTTTTTCGTTTTTATTCATGAGTGTTCACCAAAAGATTCTAACTGTTAATATCTGCCACAGAATATCAGCGAGTTGCGAACCCATATGGAGCGTAGCGATATGAAATAGCCATGATGCCACGTTTCAACTGTTTATAAAAAACATTTTTATACCCAAATTCAATCTATATTTCATCGCTCGCAAATTATAGTAGACACTAGTGATTTTTATTTTAGTATTTGATACAAATCAACACATTCAACAGGTTTGCAATACACATCCCCCGTTCCAGAACATATAATTTCGCCATCAAATGTGATGTCGCCATTTGCATCTGCAGTCAAAATACTTCCACCCAATAACTTAATTTTTCCCTTTGCACCGCCATGAATTATGCATGAGTTCGAGTTTCTTTCCTTTACTTTGAAGTAAGTTTCGTCTTGACTCAACGCCTCCACATTTGCCAACAGCAAATTGTCACTCTCACTTGCATTTGTCTGGAAAGACTTTGCGGCAACGAATGTTGCGATGGCGACAACTACAATGCACGGCAGCATATTTTTTTTTCTTCATGTTGTTTAAAAAGTGTCCGCAGATTGTTATCACTGACAAGGGCGCGGACTTTAATCCTTGCAGTGCGTTATGATATACCATGATTACCGGAAGTAAAGTTATTGATTTTTTTTGTATTGCAAACGATTTTTGCAAAGAATTTGAACCATAGATGGCTAAAAATGCACTTCCATCCACTCTCGATGCACCCAAACGCGAGCGAAAGCGCATGATGTCGGATGCTGAAGTCATCACCATACTGATTTGTTTTCACTTCAATCCATTCCGGAACTTTAAGCATTACTACAAACCTTCTCATACAACCGTTTTGTCGAGATTATGCCAAGATGTTTTGTTGTGTATATCCCGAACTCGCGTTAATAATAAGCCCTTAGTAACAAAACAATTTTTGAAACAAAACAAAAACACGCCGATTTATTTGTTATTTCAAAATAAAGCATTACTTTTGCATCCGCAATTCGGGGTGTAGCTCAGCCCGGTTAGAGTACGCGTCTGGGGGGCGTGTGGTCGCTGGTTCGAATCCAGTCACCCCGACTGGTGAAAAGAAGAGGCTGTCTCAAAGTAAAAATGAGGCAGCCTTACTTATATAATTAATAAATTCAACTATAAATAAAACGCTTTATCACGGTCAGCTTTCCGCAGACAGGAATGCAAAAAAATAGAGAATGCCCCAAGAGCGAACGGCTCACAGATCATCACTCCCCTTGCCCGCAGGCGAGGATACAAAGGTTGAGGATGACGGAAAAGTCCGTATTGAATGTTTATCTGCCGCGCGGACAGGTTGTGACAGAGTATCGGAAACTTGAAGCCCAACCTCTTTTACGTTTAGAACAATGAAAGAAAACCCGAAACATATTCATATCAGCGAATACAATTATACTCTGCCCGACGAACGCATCGCCAAGTTTCCATTACCTGTACGCGACCGATCGAAACTTCTGCTTTACCGGCAGGGAAAAGTCGGCGAAGATGTTTTCACTTCGCTCCCCGAGTATATCCCCGAAGGCAGCCTGATGGTTTTCAATAACACCAAAGTGATTCAGGCACGACTGCATTTCCGGAAAGAAACGGGCGCTTTGATCGAAGTGTTCTGTCTGGAGCCAGTTCAACCGAATGATTATGCGCTGAACTTCCAACAAACGCAGCATGCCGCTTGGCTTTGCATGGTGGGCAACTTAAAGAAATGGAAAGACGGAGCGCTGAAACGGGAGATGACTGTAAAAGGACATCTCATTACATTGAGCGCAACGAAAGGCAAATGCAGGGGAACCAGCCATTGGATCGACTTCACTTGGAATAACAAGGAGGTGACCTTTGCCGATATTCTGGAAGTATTCGGCGAATTGCCCATTCCTCCTTACCTGAACCGGGATACGCAAGAAAGCGATAAGGAAACTTACCAAACGGTGTATTCGAAAATCAAAGGCTCGGTGGCGGCGCCCACTGCCGGATTGCACTTCACTCCCCACGTGCTCGAAGAGCTCCGGAAGAAGAATATAGACCTCGAAGAACTGACGCTGCATGTAGGAGCAGGAACGTTCAAACCCGTGAAAAGCGAAGAGATAGAAGGGCACGAAATGCATACGGAATATATTTCGGTTCACCGAAACACCATCCGAAAACTAATCGAGCATGAAGGCCGGGCTATCGCCGTAGGCACTACTTCGGTACGGACGCTCGAAAGCCTTTACCATATCGGATCGGCACTGGCCGATAATCCCGAACTCACAGAGAAAGAGCTGCACGTGCGCCAATGGCAACCCTACGAACGGGAGAGCACGCTCTCTCCGGTGGATGCGTTGAAGAATATCCTCGACTATCTCGACCGCCACGGTATGGAGACACTGCACACCAGCACTCAGATTATCATCGTCCCGGGATACGATTACAAAATCGTAAAAGCCATGGTCACCAATTTCCACCAACCGCAAAGCACACTGCTGCTGCTTGTTTCGGCTTTCGTGAAAGGAGACTGGAAAACCATCTACGACTATGCGCTAAGCCACGATTTCCGGTTCCTGAGCTATGGCGACTCTTCGCTACTAATCCCGTAATTACATCATTTGCCATGCCGAGCGATAACAACCGGGAGATATTCCCCCTTGTAGACGAGCAAGGAAACATCACGGGTACTGTTCTAAGAAAGTATCGAGTTTGTCAATAATTTAATTATCTTTGTACCCCATATTTACTTGATATTAATATTGTGATGAAGATTGGTGATAAAGTGCGCTTTCTCAGTGAAGTAGGCGGAGGAGTGGTAAAAGGATTCCAGGGAAAAGATTTGGTATTGGTGGAAGACGAAGATGGCTTCAGTATTCCTATGCCGATACGAGAATGTGTTATCATAGATACAGATGACTATAATATAAAAAAAGAAGAAAAAGCAGATGTGCCGACCGCCCCGGGAAAAATAGGACTTTATAATTTAAAAAGACCTTTTAGTCCACAGCCGGAAACACGTGGAAAAGATATGCTAAATGTATATTTAGCTTATGTTCCTGAAAATGCGAGAAAGATGAGTACAACACCTTTTGAAGCATATTTGGTAAATGATAGCAATTACTATCTTTACTACACGTATTTAAGCGCGGAAAAGGAAGGGTGGAAAAATCGCTCGCATGGTCTGGTGGAACCGAATACAAAATTGCTGATGGAAGAGTTCACAAAAGAAATTCTGAATGAATTAGAACGAGTATCTGTTCAGCTTATTGCTTTTAAAGAAGCAAAGCCTGCCGAAATTAAACCAGCTGTCGGAGTAGAACTTCGAATTGATACGGTGAAATTCTATAAATTACATACATTTAAGGATTCGGAGTTCTTTGAAGAACCGGCTTTGATTTTCGATTTAGTTAAGAATGATGTTCCGGTAAAGCAGGTATGTGTTTCTGCAGAGGAGCTTCATACTGTTTTATTACAAAAAAGTTCTGCGGACAAACGCGAATCTCGACCTGTTACAAAAAAACAACAAAAACGTAGTGGGAAAAACGTTATTGAAATAGATCTTCATATAGGGGAATTACTGGATGATACGCACGGCATGAGTAATGCTGAAATATTGGATTATCAGTTGACTAAGTTTCGACAAGTTATGGAAGAGAATAAGTATAAACATGAGCAAAAGATTGTATTTATTCATGGAAAAGGAGATGGCGTTCTTAGAAAAGCGATCCTCGATGAATTGAAGCGAAAATACAAACATTGCCGATTTCAAGATGCTTCTTTTCAGGAATATGGGTTTGGAGCTACAATGGTAATTATTAAGTGACAGTTTCCATCGCCGGAAAATAAAAAATTACAAGTAAGGCTGTCTCATTTTTCTATTTTATGAGACAGCCTTTAACTTTGCAGAAGTTACCATGCCTGAAAGAACTTACTTGTTCAGTTCAATTCCTTTATTCATTAAAGTGATATTCATTAAAGCGGCATATTTTGCATACTGCTTGTTGCTCAGCGTTTTTCTCATCAGCTTGAGATTTCCATATACAGCATTACGCAATTTTGCGTCTTTGTCTTTTTTTGCCGTTGTGGCTTTTGACATCTGCTCGGAGAAATAATTGCAAATATTTTCCACTTCTTCACTTTGAGATGCATTTAAGTCCAAATACCTGCCAAGTTTGTTTACATTGATGTTACCTTCCCATTTTACAGTTGTTGGTTGATTTTCCACCGCAAAAGTCGTGGCAATAAAACAAAATACTGCCACTAATGTTAATCCTGAACGTTTCATAATACCTACTAAAAAAAATGTTATACCTAAAAACTTTCTTATAGAAAAAATGGCTCTATAACGAATCGTGTGGGTAGGCTCACAAAAATCCCTATCTTTGCATTATGGACAGCAAGGAAATCTTCACATCTGCATTGGGGCTGCAATCCCCTTGGAGCGTAATTCGTGCCGAATTTCAAATAAATGAAAGCGGCACAAAAGAACTGCACTTATGGCTTGCCTTTGAAAAGGGCTTTCTGTTTACAGCTCCGGATGGCAGCCAATCTACTGCTTACGATACTCTCGATAAGACATGGCGTCACCTCAATTTCTTTCAGCACCATTGCTATATTCATTGCAAAGT
>NZ_ATZH01000017.1 GCF_000428105.1 Bacteroides pyogenes DSM 20611 = JCM 6294
GACGGAATGCGCATGCTCATCCAGGGAGAAAACGACATGCGTATGTCAAACCGTACGCACCGACTCATCAAAAATGCCCACTTCCGTTATACAGTAGCGCCGGGTGAGATAGCTGCTGATTCAGCACGCGGCATAGATCAGTCGTTGCTCAATGAGGTTGCCACATGCGATTACATCAGACATGGCTATCCCATCATCATTACAGGCCCTACTGGTACAGGTAAGAGCTGGTTAGCATCAGCTCTTGGCCACCATGCCTGCCTATGTGGATACAAGGTTCGCTACTACAATGTGATGAAACTTTTTGAGGAGCTTACAATGGCCCGTATAGAAAGTAGACTTCCCAAACTCTTCGAACGACTCTCGCAGTATGACCTGCTGATACTCGATGACTTTGCAATAAAGAAGCTAACCACAGAACAGGTAATCGACCTAATGGAAATCATAGAAGACAGACACGGAAACAAGTCTACCATCTTTGCAAGCCAGCTGCCTGTAGCAAATTGGTACGAAACTCTCGATAGTAATGTCTCTGCCGCTGATGCTATCTTGGATAGAGTAGTCAATACCGCATCTAGATTTACATTGAAAGGAGACAGTTTAAGAAAAAAACATTAACTTTGCCTCGTCAAAACTGTAACAGCATGGCCGTTTTTGCTGTAACAGTCTACTCCGTTTTTACCAGAATGCTAATATGTGATTGGAATTGGCACTTGGGTATGTTGAATGTGAGTTCCGAGAAAAAGAAAAAAAACATGATATTAAAATGGATATTTGATAGGATTGTTGCCCTGATAGGTTTGTTCTTCCTTTGGCCTGTGTTATTAATCGTAGCCATAATGGTGAAAGTAAAAATGCCGGGAGGGCCTGTATTCTTTGTACAGAAACGTGTGGGTAAAGGTGGCAAGTTATTCAACTGCCACAAGTTCCGCTCAATGACTGTAAAGCATAATGGCTCATCAGTATCTGTAGCAGGTGACAGCCGCATCACGCCTTTCGGAGCAACATTGCGTCATTATAAATTGGATGAACTTCCCGGATTATGGGATGTTCTCATCGGAAACATGAGTTTCGTGGGGCCTCGTCCTGATGTTCCTGGCTATGCTGATAAACTCGAGGGCGATGATCGTGACGTGCTGAAACTGAGACCAGGTATCACTGGTCCTGCTACATTGAAGTATCGTTTGGAAGATGAAATGATTTCTGAGTATGTGGCCAAGAAACAAGCTGAGGGTGACATGCGAGAGGCTCAAGAAATAGCTGTGGAGTATAATGACAATGTTATATATCCTGATAAGGTGCGATTGAATTGCTACTATTATCGCCACTACTCATTCATCAAAGATATAGAAATGATATTCGCTACAGTGCTTGGTAGAAAAATAAAATTTGCAGGAGAAGAATTCTAAATTGAGATTAATATAATTCAACATAATATTATGTCAGAAGAACGTAAAACAATTTATCTCTGTCTCGCTCACATGAGTGAAGAGGGATGGGAGCAAAAGTATATAAAGGAAGCTTTTGATACGAACTGGGTGGTACCCATGGGACCTAATGTGAATGCTTTCGAGCAGGATTTGGCAGAGTTTGCCAACAACAAGACGGATGGAAGTGACGCCCTCGACCGTAAGGTGGTGTGTTTGTCTGCCGGTACTGCCGCCGTACACCTTGCTTTGATTGCTTGTGGCGTACAGGCTGGTGATGAGGTATGTGTACAGAGCTTTACATTCTGTGCTTCTTCACACCCAATCACTTATCTGGGGGCAAAGCCTGTATTCGTCGGTTCTGAGAAGGAGACTTGGAATATGGATCCGGAACTGCTGGAGAAAGCCATCATCGACCGTAAGGAGAAAACCGGTAGGTATCCAAAGGCAATCGTACCGGTAGCTCTTTATGGTATGCCTTATCAGATTGATAAGATTATGGCCATTGCCGATAAGTATGGCATTCCTGTCATTGAAGATGCTGCTGAGGGGATGGGATCTCGCTTCGACGGTCAGGTGCTCGGTACATTCGGTAAGTTCGGTGTGCTCTCATTCAATGGTAATAAGATGATCACTACTTCCGGTGGTGGTGCGTTGATTTGTCGCAATGAAGAGGATGCAAACACTATCATGTGGTATGCAACCCAGGCTCGTGACGCATACCCTTACTATCAGCATACTGCTATCGGTTTCAACTACCGGATGAGTAATGTCTGTGCAGGTATCGGGCGTGGTCAGATGACTGTTCTTGAACAGCATATTGCTCACCACAAACACGTGCAGCATCTCTATGAGGAGTTGATGAGGGACATCCCTGGCATTAAGATGAACCGTCAGCCGGATGATCCTCATTATGACAGCAACTACTGGCTTTGTACCATGACTCTCGATCCTTCTTTGAAAGTGAAGGGGCAGGAGAATGCCTACAAGGAGGTGATCAAGACTGCGGTGGGGGGTGCTGCCGGTGTGATCCATGCCGTGGATTCACCAACCACAGATTGTCAGCCAAACGATAATGTGGAGGCAATGCGCGTGTTTATGTTGAGCAAGAAGGTAGAGTGCCGCCCGGTTTGGAAACCTATGCACAAGCAGCCTGTCTATGCTGATGCGCCAGTGTACACCAATGGTGTAGAGGAAGAGCTCTTCAAGATTGGTATGTGTCTCCCTGCAGGGCCTTATGTGACTGACGATGATGTGCGTTACATTGTGGAGTGTATCAAGGAAGCGATAGTGAAGTAAGATACACTGGGTTTTTCTTCTTTTTCCAATATGTCTCCTTTGGCAATATGGCATTTATTAGTATATTTGCGCCTGGTAAAATGATCGTGTAAAGCGGTAGCTCTCCGTCTTCCGATGGCTGCGGTGATATGCAAAAACTAAAGGGTGAAATAGAATTTAATATAAATTGATAATTTGAATCAAATATGAAGACAGTAAACCGAACCTTATGCGGCTTGTTGATGCTGATGTTGTTCACAGCCTGCCACTCGTACAAGAAAGTGCCTTACCTGCAAAATGTGGAGGCGTTGGACCCCGAAGCGCAAGGGGAGGAGATGTACGACGCGAAGATCATGCCGAAGGATTTGCTTACCATCGTGGTGTCGTGTACGAGCCCGGAACTGGCCGCACCTTTCAACCTGACGGTGGCGACACAGTCGAACGCGAACCTGAGTTATACGACCACGCAGCCGGTGTTGCAGCAGTATCTGGTGGACAATGAGGGGAAAATAAATTTCCCGGTGTTGGGCGAACTGTATGTGGGGGGCATGACGAAGAAGGAAACGGAACAGGTGATTGTAGACCGGCTGAAGCCGTATATGAAGGAGGTGCCGATCGTGACGGTGAGGATGGTGAACTACAAGATTTCGGTGATCGGGGAGGTGGCCCGCCCGGGGACTTTCACGATCAACAACGAGAAGGTGAACTTGCTGGAGGCGCTCGCGATGGCGGGGGATATGACGGTGTACGGAAAGCGCGACAACGTGAAGCTGATACGGGAAGACGCCGGAGGAAGACGGGAGATTGTCACGCTCGACCTGAACAGGGCGGAGACGATACTGTCGCCGTATTATTATTTGCAACAGAACGACATCGTATATGTGACGCCGAACAAGGCGAAGGCGAAGAGTTCGGATATCGGAACGAGCACGAGCCTGTGGTTCTCCGCTACCTCGATTTTGGTGTCGGTGGCGAGTTTGTTGGTTAATATCTTAAAATAAGAAGAATAGCGATTTATGAAAGAAGAAATTTCGAGGGGAAATTTGAGAGAGAAGGAGGAAGAAAATATTAATTTGCGGGAGACGCTGTTTAAGTACATCATTCACTGGCCTTGGCTGGCGGGAGCGGTGGCGGTCTGTCTGATCGCCGCTTACGCGTATCTGTACGTAACTCCGCCGGTGTATAATGTGTCGGCGACGGTGCTGATAAAGGACGATAAGAAGGGCGGAGGAAATAACGCGATGGCAGGGCTCGAAGGGCTGGGGCTGACGGGAATCATGAGCTCGTCGCAGAGCTTGGACAACGAGATGGAGGTGTTGCGTTCCAAAAGCCTGGTGAAAGAGGTGGTGGAACAGCTGAACCTTTACGTGGCTTATCGCGATGAGGATCCGTTTCCGGAGCAGGAGCTGTATCTGACGTCGCCGGTATTGATGAGCCTGACGCCGCAGGAGGCTTCCGAATTGAAGCAACCGATGGTGGTGGGGATGGTGTTGCATCCCGAAGGCGCCTTGGAGGTGAACGTGGAAGTGGGGGAGAAGAAGTATGAAAAGCGGTTCGAGAAGTTGCCTGCCGTATTCCCTACGGACGAAGGCACGCTGGCTTTTTTTGCTTCGGGCGACTCGCTGAAGAAAGAGAAGCGCTACATCACGGCGACTGTCAAGCGTCCGATGCAGGTGGCGAAAGCATATTCCACGGCTTTGAACATTGCTCCGACCTCTAAAACGACTTCGGTGGCGGTGATTTCGCTGAAAGATACGGATAAGCAACGCGGAAAGGACTTCATCAACAAGTTGGTGGAGATGTACAACCGCAACACGAACAACGATAAGAACGAGATCGCGCAGAAGACGGCGCAGTTTATCGATGAGCGCATCGGCATTATCTCGAAGGAGCTGGGGAGTACGGAGGCGAATCTGGAGGCGTTCAAGCGGAGCGCGGGGATTACCGACCTGAGCAGCGACGCGCAGATAGCATTGACGGGAAGCGCGGAATATGAGAAGAAGCGGGCGGAGAACCGTACGCAGATCAATCTGGTGCAGGACCTCCGGAAATATATGTTGCGCAACGAGTACGAGGTGTTGCCGAGCAATGTGGGGTTGCAGGACGCCGCGCTGACGGCTTCGATCGACCGCTACAACGAGATGCTGATCGAGAAAAAACGATTGTTGCGCACGTCGACGGAAGATAACCCCGCCATCGTGAACCTGAACACGAGCATTCAGGCGATGAAGGCGAATGTGCAGGCTACGCTGGACGGCACGTTGCAGGGACTGATGATTACGAGGGCCGATCTGGACAGGGAAGCGGGACGTTTCTCGCAACGCATCAGCAATGCGCCGGGACAGGAGCGGGAGCTGGTAAGCATCTCGCGCCAGCAGGAGATCAAAGCGGGATTGTACCTGATGTTGTTGCAGAAGCGGGAGGAGAACGCCATCACGCTGGCGGCTACGGCCAACAACGCGAAGGTGATCGACGAGGCGATTGCGGACGACCTGCCGGTGGCTCCGAAAAAAAGCATGATTTATCTGTTGGCTTTGATGCTGGGGCTGGCGATTCCCGTGGGAGTCATTTACCTGCTCGACCTCACGAAGTACAAGATCGAGGGACATACGGATGTGGAGAAGTTGACCTCGGTGCCTATCGTAGGGGATATCCCGTTGACGGGCGAGGGTGCCAAGCAAGGCTCCATTGCGGTGTTCGAGAACCAAAACAACATGATGAGCGAGACATTCCGCCACATCCGCACGAACTTGCAGTTTATGCTGCAAGACAAGCAGGTGATCCTGTTCACTTCGACGGTGAGCGGCGAGGGAAAATCGTTTGTTTCCTCCAACCTGGCGCTCAGCCTTTCTTATTTGGGCAAGAAGGTGGTGATCGTGGGGTTGGATATCCGCAAGCCGGGATTGAACAAAGTGTTCCGCCTCTCCACCAAGGAAAAGGGAATCACGCAGTATCTGGCGAACCCGTCGATGGATATCATGGAACTGGTGCAGCCTTCGGACGTGAGTGGCAACCTGTACATCCTGCCCGGAGGAATGGTGCCGCCCAACCCGACGGAGCTGTTGGCGCGCGAAGGCTTGGACAAGGCGATAGCTACCCTGAAAGCGAAGTTCGATTACGTGATTCTGGATACCGCGCCCATCGGCATGGTGACGGATACGTTGCTCATAGCCCGTGTGGCGGATGTGTCGGTGTATGTATGCCGTGCCGACTATACGCGCAAGGCTGAGTTCCTGCTGATCAACGATCTGGCGAAAGAACAGAAGCTGCCTAACTTGTGCACGGTAATCAACGGCATCGACCTGAGGAAGAAGAAATACGGCTATTATTACGGATACGGCAAGTACGGATATGCCCGTCATGCCGGGTACGGACAGGAGCCGGAAAGATAAGAAAAACGACCTGACGAATAGCGAAAATAATTGATAAATAAGCGGCTGATCTCTTGGGATTCAGCCGCTTATTTATTATCTTTATCGAATACTTACGAAGAAAAAATACATTCATAAGAAGAATACAAAGTTTTTTTATAATTTTGCAATTATGAATATAAGCTGGTCTGAAATAAAGCCTTATCAGGATGAATTACCTACCCACTATGCCGATAGAATAGGCAAACTATATGCTGATACGGTTAGCGCTACTTTCAAAAAAAGTAATGGTCAGTTTTTTACACCTATATCTATCGCTCACTTTATGAGCAAACAAATCGATTGTGACAAAGATTCCATTACCATATTAGATCCGGGATGCGGAACTGCTTTGTTGTCCTGTGCGGCAATTGAGAGACTGGTTTTGCAATCAAAGGTAAAACGAATAGAGCTAGTTGCATACGAAACCGATGAAAATCTTATGCCGGCATTACAAAGGGTGCTGGAATATCTAACAACATGGGGAGAGCGTCATAATGTTCGCATTGATTGTCATTCATTTTGTAAGGACTTTATTTTGTCCAATTATTCAGTTTTATATGCTGATACGATTTACGAAAAAGTAGACAATTTACAGAAATTTGATTTAATCATATCGAATCCCCCTTATTTCAAACTTTCTAAGGAAGATAAAAGGGCAAAGGCGGCTCAATGCATTATAGACGGACAACCCAATATTTATTCGATATTTATGGCTGTGTCCGCCTTACTGCTTACTGAACAAGGTCAGATGATATATATCACTCCAAGAAGTTTTACTTCGGGAAGATATTTCCGTTTGTTCCGTAATTTTTTGTTCGAGCATGTGCAGATCGACTTTATTCATCTCTTCAATACAAGGAAAGATACATTCTCAAAAGATAATGTGCTTCAGGAAACACTTATAATGAAGTGTTCCCCTAAAAAAGAAACGGATTATAATATTATATTATCATATAGCGAAGGACTTTTTGATCTAGCTGCTTCTGTAATTAGAACTGTACGGCAGAAAGAGATTATTGACCTTACTTCAAAAGAACAGATATTGCATTTGCCCGTCAATCTCCGAGACGAGAAAATTATTAAACTATTCAAGTCATGGAATGGTAACTTGAATAAATACCATATTCAGATTTCTACCGGTCCGGTAGTGGCTTTTCGGTCAAAGGAACAATTATGTGATACTGCCGAAGAGGAGACTACTTCATTATATTGGCTGCATAATGTGGTAAAAATGCTGGCAGATCATCCTGTTGTAAAAGAAGGAAAACCGCAATTTATCCGTATAAATGCAAGCTCTGTATCAACTTTATTGCCGAATAAGAATTATGTCCTTTTGCGGCGTTTTAGTTCCAAAGACGATAGTAGCCGGTTAATTGCCGCACCTTATTTTGGCAATATGACTTCTTGCGGCTACGTAGGAATAGAAAACAAACTGAATTATATTTATCGTCCTAAAGGACATTTGAATCGTATGGAGGTAATGGGAATAGCCGCTTTATTGAATAGCGATTTGTTTGATAATTATTTCAGGACATTCAACGGGAATGTAAATGTCAGTGCTACGGAACTGAGAGAAATGCCCATGCCTCCTCTTGAAGTTATTAAGAGTATTGGGAAAGACTTAATTGCCACGAATGATTATTCTATGGTGAACGTAAATAAAATTGTAAATAAATATTTCATGTAGTATGAGTAAGATAAGTGAAGCACAAGAAATATTGTCTGTATTGGGGTTACCACCCGCACAGCAGAATGAAATTTCCGCTCTGACTTTACTTGCGTCATGCGGATTGAAGGAGAAGGATAAGTGGACAGATACTACTCGCAACAGCTTAAAAATCAGTAAGGATATTATGGCGTTTGTCAATAGGAACTATAAAAAGGAACAACCGTATGCTCCTAACACACGGGAAACTTTCAGACGCCAGGTGCTTCATCAGTTTTTGTAAGCACGTATTGTAGATTACAATCCTGATAATCCGGCTTTACCGGTAAATAGCCCGAATGCCCATTATAAATTGACCGAAGAAGCTTGTGAAGTGATAAAATCATATAATACCGGAGAATGGAAAACTAAAGCTCAGAGCTTTAATAATGCTGTCGGACGATTGATTGAGGAATATGAGAAAAATCGTATGATGGAAATGATACCGGTCACCATTGAAGATGTGGAGTTTAAATTATCTCCGGGTAAGCATAATGAAATACAAGCAATGGTCATTAATGAGTTTGCCCCTCGTTTTGCGTCAGGTTCGAAGGTTCTTTATATCGGTGATACGGCCAATAAAGATCTTTATTGCAACAAGGAGCTTTTAAAAGAAATCGGCATTCCAATAACCGAACACAGCAAATTGCCTGATATTGTTATTTATGATAGCTATAAAGAGTGGCTGTTTTTAATTGAGGTGGTTACCTCACACGGTCCGGTATCTCCGAAACGTGTAATTGAGTTGGAAGATTTCACAAAAGAATGTAAAGCGGGGAAAGTGTATGTTACAGCTTTCCCTGATAAGACTGAATTTAAGAAACATGTGGCAGACATTGCATGGGAAACAGAAGTTTGGATCGCAGAAAATCCGGATCATATGATTCACTTCAATGGAGATCGGTTTATCGGACCAAGAAATTAGTTTATTGATTGGATGAGCATAGCATTTCCGGATAAGAAAAACGACCTGACGAATAGCGAAAATAATTGATAAATAAGCGGATGATCTCTTGGGATTCAGTCGCTTATTTATTATCTTTATCGGATGCTTACTGCTTACCATACAAGATTATCCCATTTTCATCATCCCAGCCAACTGCACGAAATAATCATTTGACCAAATATCAAGTTCTTTTGGATTGCGGACGAAAGGCAATACATCTTCTTTCACTTGCTTTATATCAGCTGTAGAGAGGCACTCAATGAGTTTCTCCTTAAATAACTCTGGAGTAATATTCTCATTGTTGAACTGCTTGCATCGTTCTGCCAAATGAGTAAAATCCAGCGGAACATTATGGCGTACATACCATTCAAAATCGTACCAATCACGGCCTTTAACCCTATTTTTCCATGCACGGTAGACCAATGCGTGCATCTTGCCGGCAAACAGATCGGGAAGTATAAAACAATGAGTCATAAATGAGTGTGGCAGAAGCAATAGTTTCTGTTCTGTCTTAAAGTTCAATGGTGGACAAGTATCTACTTCAATCTTTATCTTTATTGACTTCTCGGTTTGGAAAGTTACATCATACACATCAGTATTATCTTTAAGAAATGCCGATTCGACCTTTCTGAAATTCTTTTTATCTTTTTTCTTTATTTCAACCTCACGACCTACCATTGCAAAAGCATCAATGATAGCAGGAAAATATTTTGTAAAATCGAAATTGTCATCATGCGCAAGTAACGAAAAATCCATATCCTCACTGAAACGTTGCAGGCCATGAAAGATTCTTAAACAAGTACCTCCATAGAACGCTGCTGACTCAAAAAAGCCCCCAGAATAAAGTCCAGCAAGTATCACCTGTTGGTTAACTTCAAATATGGCGTTTCTTTTATGTTGCTCCGTCGTCAAGTCATAGCGGGATAGCATATTGTCAAATATCTCATTCTTCATCGTCTCAGTAATTTTAATAGTATAGAGATTGAATCAGCCTTTTTGCCAACCTTTATATAGTCTTCGAATATAGTTTCATCCATCTTATAGAACTCATCCATATCCATACGGATATCTTGTTCAAGATATATTTCCACATCTTTCATATAGCGAAGATAGACCTTTGAGGAATTGGCAATCAAATCACACAAAGCCTTTTCCGGTGATGCAATAAGAAATGCATAATCACCCTTATGCATACTCCTTACTCCTATCGAAAATGCCTCTCTTGAAATATATTTGTAGTCATAAATGCCGACTGGAGTTTGAAAGCTACGAGAGTGCTTTACTGTCATTGATTGATTAACATATACAGCCTCGGGAATAAGTCCATAATATCGTAGCGCAGTAGACATTGAAACATATGAAGGGGTATAGAGGTGATTGGCAATCAATTCACTCGATAGAATCTTTCCTGAATGTTCGGGGTTGACTACATAAAGTCCTCGCTTCAGCCTGATAATATAGCCTTGCTTCTCGAGCCAGGTTACTTTCTTGTTAGCAGACTTAAGTTCTGGATATAACGATTCAATGATTGAAGTCGTTACTGGAATAATTCCTATTTCGCTTAATTGTCTATTCATACTGCAAAAATAGAAATAATTTGAACAATAAAAGAAATATAACTTCTTTTTCTATTCAAAATATTACTATTAAAACAGTTTTATCGGATACTTACGAAGAAAAATGTTACTTCCTGCTGGTACGTAAGATTTCCAACGGCGGTTAAGATCATTTGGGATGATGGTGTCTTCAGCTTGTCTGTATCAATGGTAGAGGCAAACTTGGTGAGTGTTGCTGCATCGGCTTCAATGAATGCCCAAAACTGCCGTAGCGATGGATGGATCGACGTAGTAACGAGTGTCACGTAGAAGTGTATGCCGAATACGGACAGGAACCGGAAAGATAAGAAAAACGACCTGACGAATAGCGAAAATAATTGATAAATAAGCGGCTGATTTCTTGGGATTCAGCCGCTTATTTATTATCTTTATAGGGTAAAACCTATGGAAAAGACAGTATGGAATTGAATGATTTTGTAGTAAAATGTTATGATAAAAACGAACTGGCGAGAATGTATTTCCCCGACCTCGAAGCGGGGGTGGCGGTGAACAAGCTGAGGCGGTGGATGCGCCGGTGCGAACCGTTGATGCAGGAGATGCGCCAAACGAATTACCATCCGAAAACAAAGGCTTTCACGGCCAGAGAGGTGAGGCTGATCACCCGCTACCTGGGGGAGCCTTGAAGGTATTCGTACTCTTTCCGGGCGTCGAAGCAGGGACAGGCTTTGCGGATGTCGGCGGTGACCTGGTTGTGTCCCACGATCAGGGCATCGGGGTATTGATAGGTCAGGATGCTGAGAAGGTCGGCCAGCGCCAGCCGTTGCATGCGGGTGCGAGTGTCTGCGGGGCGTCCTTGCTCATCGAGCCCGCCTTCGTAGCAGATGCCGATGCTGTGGCGGTTGAAGCCCCGTACATGCGCTCCGGGCTCGCTCACGGGTCGGCAGTGGTGCAGCCTGCCGTCACGGGTGATGTAGAAGTGGTAGCCGATGTCGCGGAAACCTCGTGCGAGATGACTTTCACGAAGACGCTCGACAGGGAAGGGAACATTGCAGCGCGTGGCGCTGCAATGGATGACCAGTAGCTTGATCTCACGGGGGAGATATTGTTCTGCGGACTGTTTCATGGCACGAACGATTAATGGCCCATACAGGAGACTACTCCGATGGCGGAGATGATGGCTGTGGCTACTGTGATGATGAACTGGAGAATGTTTTTGACGACTTGTTTTTTCATGTTTTTTTAAGATTAAGTTTTTACTTGTGTTCTGTACTTTTCTCTTTCGCCTCGACTTTGGAGGTCAAGGCGAAGGAGAGGGATTATAATCTTCGTCGATAAAGAGGATATAGAGATAGACGGACGAAGGTTAATGCGAGAGAGAGGGATTATAATCCCGGGTCGGGAGCTTCGGAATGTCCGCTTCCGCTGCCTCCGTGCGCATTTTCACCGCTTGTTGCGGGCGGTTTCGGTTTTCCTTCCGTTTCGGCTTTGGCGTCGGGCTTGTAGAGGGTGAAGTCCATCGTCTTGCAGAGTTTGCGGAGGTCGTTTCCGGGATAAAACAGTACCCGTCCCTGTTTGATGCACGAGGTGGTGAATTCTTTTTCGGTCTTGGTGGGTGTTCCGGTTTTGATGGACATGCGGAAGTTTCCCAAGTCGCCCAGTTGCACGATGTTCCCTTCGCTCAGCACGTTCAGTATTTCGAGAAGGAATTCGCCTATGCAGCCTTCAAGTTCTCCCTTCGAGTACGACGACCGTTCGGAGATGCGTTTGCAGACGTCTTTGACGCTGACTTTGCGGCCACTTCGCGCCATGGCGTAGAACTTGGGGGCTTCCTGCGGTTTTTGCAGGTTTTTACGGGATACGACAATGTAATTTTGCATAATGATTTGTTTTTAGTTAAACATGGGTTTTGAGTACGTTGGTAATCGATTACATGGCAAAGATAGTATAGCGGGATGCGGGCGTGACGCTCAATGACGTTCATTGACGGGGTGGGAAAAAGAAAAACCGGAGACTGCGGATGGAAAAAAGTCGGCGGGCTTTGCCATCGAACACGGCGGGCTTTGAAAAAAAGGCGGCGGGCTTTGCCATCGAACACGGCGGGCTTTGAAAAAAACACGACGGGCTTTACCATCAAACACGGCGGGCTTTGTGATCCAACTCCGCAGGCTTTAAGAAAAACGTTTGAACGCATTTTCGTTTGTAATAATAGTTTACTATTTGTCGAAGGTTTTCCCCGGGACGTTCGGAGAAGCGTCCCGGGGATTTTTTGAAAATTTGAAAACGCCAAAACGTCAAAAAGTCACTATGTCCCCTTTTTTTTGCAACTTTTCATAGACTCCATGCTTTATTTTGTTGATTTTCAGTCCGTTTAACCCCTTTAGCAGCCTTGTGACAGTGCGTTTGCTCACTCGGGTGTTTGCAGCGACTTCATACGCTTCTTCGGTGGTGAAAACAGCCGGGAGATGGTTGAAGAAATCCGCATATTTGTCAGGATTATTCAAAGGTTCTGTTTTCTCGCAGGTCATGGACGAGAGCAGCAGCCGGCTGTGTTCGTAGCAGCAGAGCACGAGCTGCATCGCATGCTCGAAGTCGACGTCGGAACAGTAGATTTCGGGGGCCGTATCGAGGTTCTCGAACTGCCGTATCCGGGTTTGAATCATGCTGACACGCATCACTATGAAGGCATAGCGCTTCACCACAGCCTGCAAATCGTCGTTGCTGGCAAGCACGGTGTCTTCGAGCAGGTCGGCAAAAGTGCGGTTCAGGTGCCTCCACTGTTTGGGCGTGAAATGAAACAACAGGGGATGTTCGAGGCAGAAACGGTATAGCTCGCTGACGCGCCGGGCGAGGGGAATGAAACGGTCTTCGAGCGATTCGCTCTGGTCGCCCATCTCTTTCCAGCGGGGCGCTTCCCGGTAGGTGTAGTAGAGGATGCGGCTTGCCAGCCCGTTTTCCGAACTGTTGAGCAGGGTGGCGAGCTGTCCCGGCGTGCCTGTGAGCAGCATGGCGAGCTTGGGGTGCGAGATGCAGATGGGGCGCATGCCGTTGCTCTTGAACGAGGAGTCGATATTCTCGTGTTCGAAAGCTTTGCGCAACATATCGTCGAAGTTGCCGCAATCGAGGTGGTTGGCTGTGGAGAGCGACTGGGCTTCGGTGTCGAAGATGATGCTTCCCATGCTGCCGTTGTCTTGCATCTGCATCTGCATGCGCGTGTAGCTGGTGGTGGCGGGGATGATGAACATCTTGAAGGGCGGGCGTTCGGGTTCGGGCTGTTCCGCTTGCTCCGTCTTCTTCTTGCGCTTCCGTACGTTCGCCAGCCATGCGTCGTGCGCCTGTTCGTAGGCTTTCATCGCCCGGTCGCTCTGGCGCAGGATGTCGCGGTGCAGTTCTTCGATGAGGTAACGCCCGGTCTGCACGATACTCTTTCCGCTGCCTGCGGGGGCGATGACGACGCTGTAGAGGTGCGGCGAGTATTTCTTGTGGTTGTACACGCCGAAAGTGCAAGGCAGGGCGGCGCTGAGCGCAGTGAGGTCGGCAAGGAAAGAGATGTCGCGTTGCCTCAGGTCCTCTTCTTCCACGATGCATTCGCTGAGCATTTTGGGAAGATTTTTAAACAAATCTTCGGGAAAGAAAGGGGTTGTTTTCCGAAGTTCTTCTCCTTCCCAGTAACGTTCCGACTCGTTTTCATCGTTTGTAAAACAGTCATAGGGGCGTTTTGGCGTTTTGACGTTTTCAAAAACGTGCTTTTGGCGGGCGTTCTGTTCCTCTTTCGATTCATTAACTTTCTGATAACCAGCCGAAAGAACCCTTTTAATCTCGTTTTCGGAGAAGTCCGTACCGCTGAATCGAGGCAAAATTTCACGGAAAACGGCTTTTTCGGGATACCGTCTCCGGGAGGCTTCGCAGGCCAGTTTGAAGAGGTTGGTATGACGCATTCCGGGTGTCAGCGGATTTAAGAAAATATAGGACATCAGGAACTGCTTCAGGTCGGCTGTCGCCTCTTCTTTTTCCGGCCATTCGTCGGCGCCACCCGTTTGGGGTAGGGCAGGGCCTTCCGGGCACAGGCAAGGTTCGGCTTCGGGCAGCACGAAAGGTTCGAACCACGTGGATAGGTATCCGCCGGGCGAGTAAGTGAAATAGCAGAGGCGGCTCTCGTCTTTGCAGGCGGGATCGCTCTCCATTCCCAGCAGGCGGTCGTAATAACGGCTCACGAGGCGTTGCGCTTCGCGGTATCGGCCCTCGATGTTGTCTACGTAGGCGAACACCTTCAGTCCGTCGGTGGGGCTTTCGAGCGCGGCTACCGTGTGCGGATCGTCGGCGCAGAGGCGGATGAGCGCGTGACGGTCGGGCACATGGTCGTAGTCGAGCCCCACGATGTGGCTGGGCTTGCGGAAGTTGCGGACGGCATGCGCCCCCTCGAACGTGCCGGCGGGCGTGAAGCAGGGCAGGGCGCGCTTGAGCCGTTGCGCCGCTTCGTTGTCGCCTTCGGCGTGATACCTCCGGATGGTTTCCACAGCCGAAGCATGTACGGGTTGGATACAGTCGCTCATCACTTGCCGGAAAGAGCTCGTCCGCGGTTCGCGGGAATACACGCTTCCGTATACGGAAACGAAAATCTCATCAATAGTTTTCATAATACGATGATTTTTTTAATAATAAGGTTAAATAATTTATTCCTCACGGGAGTCCGCCCTTCCCCGCATTTGTTTGCGGGCAGGGCGTTTCCCGTTTTCCGGCGGCAAATATAAGTCGGTGATTTTTAAAAACAGTTCCGGCGTGTGGAACTGTTTTTATTTATTTTTTTATTATGGGAGGGGCTTTTTCGGGGAGGTTTTTGTGCAGAAAATCACTTGAGAATTCAGAAAAAAGATCATTCATCTCCCATGATATACGGGCAAAAGCATGAATTGCATAAAAAATCGTCCGATGAGCTTGTAAGTTTCGAAAACTTGTTTTATTTTTACATCTATATTTCGAACAAACACGCATAGACAATGGATTTTTTTCGTTACGATTCGATTTCGAAACTGGTGGTGGCTTTCATGAACGCCGACCGCCTGATTACTTATAACTATTTGGCGGACGAGCTGCATATCCGAAAAGCTACCGTGAGCGCGGCGAAGAAAGGGGGCGACCTGCACGTCGGCCAATACGTCCGTATCATTCGCCTGATGGCGGAAACTGTTCAGATAACCCTGCTTATGCCCGTGCTGGTGAGGCAGATACGCAAGGCGCTGGCAGAACACCGCAATGTGGTGGTGGGCACTGTTCCCGCCAACGAACAGGGAAAAAGCGAGCCCGACGACTGGGAAGTGATGATGAAATGGCGGGATGTTTGAAACCCGACAGAGCAAGCCTCTCACAGATAAACAACATGCCCAATGATGGTCTTTGCCATAACGGACGGACTGCCTGAGGATTGGGACATGATAATGGATAATTTGTAACCCCCGGATTAAACTTCTTTTTACCAAGAGGTAAACCTTGTCAAGAGAAAACATTACGATATAAAGAGAGAGTGTTGAGATGTTTTATATAAATAAGCTCGTGTTTTCTTTGGCGAAAACACGAAAAAACATACTTTTGTAAGGATTTGGAGCAATAAAGTTCAAAATAGCCTAGAATAATGATATTACAAGCCGACGCTCTCCGCTACGAGGCTCACCTGAAAGAGCAGGAAGCCATTGCAATGATGGAAGCGGTAATTCAAGGAAGAATGTTGAATTTTTAAAAGATAAGGAGAAATAACTATGGCGAGTATAGACCATCACAGCAAAGCATTTGATGAGGCTACTTTAACGAAACTCATAATATTTGAGGATTATGCAAAAGAGTGGATACCTACTTTTGTAATGGGTGGATACAAAGAATTATGGATTTTTGACTTCTTCGCAGGTCCAGGTTATGATAAAAAGTGTGTTGAAGGCAGCCCAATACGTATTTTGAGGCAGATTAAAAATCAAATAGGAAATATATTTCAAAAGAATACAAAAATCAATTTATGTTTTAATGAGTTTGATAAGACTAAATTCGAAAAACTTAAAAAAGCCTGTGAAACATATATGCAAAACAACCCGGAACTTAGGAGAGCTAATGTTCATATTGAATATTGCAATAAAGACTTTGAAGTTTTATTTTTCGAGAAAATTTCGACCATAAAAAACAAACCATCTCTTGTTTATTTAGATCAAAATGGTGTTAAATTTTTGTCCGATAAATATTTTTTAGAATTGGCCAGCACAAACACGACAGACTTTCTATACTATGTAGCTTCATCGTATTTTCTGAGATTTGGGAATGAACCAGAATTTAAAGAGAATATCAATATAGATATTGAAAAAGCCAAAAAGGACCCTTATAAGTATATACATAAAAGTATCTTAGAACAGCTGAAGAGTCGTTTGCCTCAAAATACAAAACTATCTTTATACCCATTCACTATAAAAAAAGGAACTAATATATACGGAATAATTTTTGGAGCCACGCATCCTCGTGCCGTCGATAAATTTTTGAAAACAGCATGGAAACGTAACGAATTGAACGGAGAAGCGAATTTTGACATTAATAATGATGAAGAAAAATCTCTGTATCAGCAAGATCTTTTTGGAAAACCTATATATAATAAAATAGAAGAATTTTCAATAAAACTACGAGATACGATTTTAAAGGGTGAAATCAATAATAATAAAAAAGCATACGATTTTACATTAAAAGAAGGACATATCGACAAACATGCATCAGAGGTAATACTACAATTAAAAAAGGATAAATTGATAACATTTGAGGGGAAAAGTCCGTTAGTTAATTATGAACAAGTGTACAAAAACAGACGAATTATTAATTTTGAGATTGTAAATAGGAAGCAATGAAAACAACCAAAATAGAATGGACGGATAAAACTTGGAATCCGATAACTGGCTGCACAAAGTTCTCGGCAGGCTGTCAACATTGTTATGCAGAAGTTATGGCTCGTAGATTGCAGGCTATGAGGCAAGAAAAATATAAAAATGGCTTTGCTCTTACTCTACATGAAGCTAATTTGCAAGAACCTTTATTATGGAAAAAATCTCATACAATTTTTGTGTGCTCGATGAGTGACTTGTTTCATAAAGATGTTCCTATCGAATTTATTGATAAGGTCATGAATATTATCAAACAAACACCTCAACACAGATACCAAATTCTCACAAAAAGAGCAGAGAGAATGAATGAGTATTTTAGCAATCGGGAGATTCCCAAGAATGCTTGGTTAGGAGTTACAGTAGAAAATATAGCATCAAAAAGCAGAATAAATATTCTTAGAAACCTTGATGCTCCTATTCGTTTTCTATCTTGCGAACCTCTTTTAGAAGATTTGGGAAATCTTGATTTAAATAATATTGACTGGGTTATTGTTGGCGGAGAAAGTGGAGTAAATGCGCGACCAATGCTTGAGGAATGGGTTCTTTCGATTAAGGAACAATGTGAAAGACAAGAAACCGCATTCTTTTTTAAACAGTGGGGTACATGGGGGAGTGATGGCATAAAACGGAATAAGCATTTGAATGGCAAAACGATAAAAGGAAAAATATATCAGGAAATGCCTGTTAAATCATCATTGCCAGGGACTGTCAAAACGTAAAACAGGGCGAAGGCGAACATGGCAAGTTTTACAAAATGTAATGACAAAGAGGAAGATTGAGTTCGAGAGTTATGACACACGTGTTTTTGTAAAGAACTGCAAATCTATCGGGTATATTACAAGCAATTAGATCTTTTATGAGCTTGGGTTGCCCCCACAGGTTTCTGCCATGTTGTAAATAGAGGCAATCAAAGATAAAAAAGTATCAAGCGAAGCCATTCTGATACACACCAGCTAATAGTTGTAAAAAGCTGCTTGAGTTGTTGTCCAATATCAATTCTTCGTGAAACATATAACGTGATTTTTAATATTTACATTAACTTCCAAATACGAAGTATATGCGTCAGAATAAATTTAAAAAAATCGAAAAGGAGAAAAGGAAACTTGCTTTTGAAAAAGCCCACGAGATTAGAAAGTTTGAAATAGGGCTTTATTGGAAACGAGCCACTTATTTTTGGGCCTTTATAGCCTCTGCCTTTGTCGCTTATATTGCAGTTATATCTTCCAAAAACGAAGCATTTGAGGATAAGGACAATTATGCTTTCATTATAACATGCATTGGTCTCATCTTTTCTTTTAGTTGGTATCTTGTCAATAGAGCCAGTAAACATTGGCAAACCAATTGGGAGAAGATTATAGATGATTTAGAAGATGAATTTACAGGAGACTTGATGAAAAGGCATATAAAGAATAATAACAAGTGGTATGAACTGACACTATCGTATAGATTCTCCGTATCAAGAATTAATCAGATTATAAGCCTTTTTATTACTGTAATATGGTTCATATTCTTATGCTCTTCTGGTTATAAAGTTCTCTGCATTTCCACATTTTCCTTATTTGGCAGTTGGCTGCTCCCTATATTTTCTTTTGTAACTCTTATTTTCATAGTTGTCCTTATCAAATACGGGATATCAGGAAAACCGGAAGAAAAGGTTTCTCTTAAACCTCCGTACGAGAAAAGAATGTACTAGGGAAAGAACAATTAACTGATACCTTTATTGATTAACAGGTTCTTTCGCTTCGCAAGGGATCTTTTTTTACTCTTTAACAGGAACTTGAGGAGAAGTAGTCGAAAAATCTATTACTTACGCCATTTTGAGGCAATTTTTCCTTTTTCCATAAAAATGCATATTCCGGAGTATATCTTTGCTTCATTCTGAACAGCGCAATGCCTTGTAAGCGTTTAATCTCATTATTATGGATATTGTTTTTGCCGATCGAATTTTCTATTGAATGTAATAACTCATAGGATTTTTTATATTGTTCTATGTGTAAAAAGTTTTTAGCCACATTTATTTGAGTTGATATGTTCATGTCGTGAAATGCAATATCTTCAATACACTGGTTGGCAAGTGTCTGGTATTTAATAAACTTCTTATACAACGATAGTTGATTCGCATTGGCTTGCTTTTTGTTTTTCAAAAGCGTACTTTTGCAGGTAAAACCATTTCTAAATTTCTGTAAAGATGGAAAATCACATTGTAATTATGGCGGGCGGCGTAGGCAGCCGTTTCTGGCCGATGAGCACGCCCGAACGCCCGAAGCAGTTTATCGACGTGACGGGATGCGGACGCACGCTGATTCAGATGACGGTAGACCGCTTTGCGGGTATATGCCCTCAAGAGAACGTGTGGGTGGTGACTTCGGAGCGATATACGGGGTTGGTGAAGGAGCAGCTTCCCGAGGTGCCGGAGGAGAATATTCTGCCGGAGCCTTGCGCGCGGAATACGGCGCCCTGTATCGCTTACGCCTGCTGGAAGATTAAGAAGAGGCACCCCGACGCCAACATTGTGGTGACTCCCGCCGACGCGCTGGTGATAGACACTACGGAGTTCCGCCGCGTGGTGAACAAGGCGCTCGCCTTTACGCAACGCAGCAGCGCCATCGTGACGCTGGGCATTCGTCCCACGCGTCCGGAAACGGGATACGGCTATATCGCCGCCGCGCATCCGATAGCCACCGACAAGGAGATATGTACGGTAGACGCCTTTAAGGAGAAGCCCGACAGGGAGACGGCGGAGAAGTATCTCGCCGAGGGCAATTATTTCTGGAACGCGGGCATATTCGTATGGAACGTGCGCACCATCACGGCGGTGATGCGCGTGTATGCTCCGGGTATCGCGCAGATATTCGACCGTATCTTCCCGGCTTTCTACACTGCGCAGGAGCGGGAGATGGTGGAGCAGCTGTTCCCTACCTGCGAGAAGATTTCCATCGACTATGCGGTGATGGAGAAGGCGCAGGAGATTTACGTGCTGCCCGCCTCTTTCGGATGGTCGGACCTGGGTACGTGGGGCGCTCTTCACGGCCTGCTGCCGCAAGACAAAGCGGGAAACGCCGTCGTGGGACCCGACATACGCCTGTACGAAAGCAAGAACTGCATCGTGCATGCCCCCGACGAAAGGAAGGTCGTGGTGCAGGGGCTCGACGGATACATCGTTGCCGAAAAAGACCGCATGCTCCTCATCTGTCGTTTGGATGAAGAGCAGCGGATCAAGGATTTTTATTAATTGCTTACCGGCATGTTGACCGGGGTGCAGTAGTCTATCGTCACCACCATGGTTTCGGCAGAAACGGCACGGTTGGAGAGGAACTCAAGGGGGATTGCCACTCCCCGCTCCGTGATGGTGTAGATATATGCGGGAGTTTGGTCGATTATCGTGAGTCGCATCGGATTTGCCGGAGCCGGGAAGAAGTTGGCGGTCTTGAAACGGACTTCCAGCGGCAGCAGCTCCTTGGGGAACGTTCCGGGAAGCATCACCCGGGCATGCATCGTAGCGCCTTGCGTAGCGGGAACCGTGCCCACCTGCCAGGCTTGGAAGGTGAAGTTCGGACGGACGACTACCGTCACCGAGCGGTATAGCCTCACGGGGGTGATGCCGTCTTCATACTCTACTTGGACAACGATTTTCGACCGGAGCTCGCCCGAACCGGGGATGCTGTGGAGCGTAACCGATACATGGCCGGTGGAGGAGTTGATAACGGCGTTGCTCACCGCCGCTTCGTAGCCCTCGACGGGTTTGAGGCTTACGCTCATTTTTCCGTTGTCCGTCACCCAGCTCTCTCCGGAGCGCACGGAATAGGTGGCGGTGAAATTGCCCGATTGAGAAGGCTCGGTGACCACGATGAAGTTTTTGTCCACTTCCAGCTTGCGTATGCCGTCGGTGATGGAAGGAAATACCTCCAGCGACGGGTCGAGCGAGAAGTTGGTGTTGTCGGCGGCAGACGCGATGGCGCTTTCTATATCGGGATGCCCTATGTTGGTCACGTTGCTTACGTTAATGTGGTAACTGTTGTTGCGCCGGATGTCTTGCCTCTCTTCATCGGTGTTCACGATGTCGATCTTGTAGTACGTGGTTTGTCCGCTGAATTCTCCTTTGACAATCATGCAGGAATAGTCGTTCCCTGCGGACGCGTTGTCGCGCTCGAAGGTAAAGACGGCGCCTCCCGTCATGGGTTGGAAATCGGAGAGCGAAGGCACTTTCAGCTCCGCGTCGGCAGGAACGGTAATGGCGTTTTCATCGAAAACGTGCCCGTCGGTTCCTTCCGCGCGCGGATTGAATGTGGCGATGGTTCCGCGGTCGTAATTGTAAATGGCGAACGAAACGTTCTCCAGACCGCTCTGCACGCTGAGTGTGAACTTCGCCATATTGCAAATCATTTCGACGGGGGTGTCGCCGAAAGGTTGCTGCTGTGTGATGCCTTCGCTTAGTTCGATACGCTTCCATGCGGTAAACTGTGTGGTGGAGATGCCTGCCAGCGCTTCGCGGGCGTCTTTGCCGATGAGCTCGTCGTTCCATCCCGTCCAATCGTAATTGGCGATAAAGTGTACGATGCGCGGGTCGTTGGAATAAGTTACTTGGGCAGTGTATGTCCCGGAGCCGTTGTGTACGGTGGATGCTTTCTCCAATATCCGTTCCGCGTCATCGCACACCAGCAGGTCGATACGATTGATGGTGAAATCGCCTCCGGAGCGCGATGGCGGAATTTGGGGCGCACGGATGGTAAAGGAGATGGCTCCTTGGGGAGATGGGGGTTGAACCGCAGGTTCTTCTCCCGAACTGCATCCCTGCGCCATTGCCAGAAGTAACAGGGGTATATACGATAGTAACTTTTTCATACGATTCAATTTTTATGTGGTATTTCGATGTTGTATAGCTGTCTCTTTTTTTAATTGTCGAACGGAGGGGCCTTTATATCCCGTACGCAGCGAACGTGGGCCCAGTATGAAGTTGCGTTGCCTGTGGCCGTCGGTAGCGTAATCTTGATGGCTGCGGAGCTGAGTCCCGACCAATAATACTTTCCGGTCATGATTTCGGTGACGGCTGTGCCTTGTTGCTGCATTTGGTCGATCAGCTGAATCTCCGCGCGGGTGGGCAGCCGCCAATCGTCCAATATCACCTCTTGACCGTTTTCCACACGGGTTTCGGTGTAAAGGGCGCAAGTGTGAAGCGCATACCGCTCGTCTTGATTGTTGCTGTAATACTTCAGATATCCATTGCTCGACCATGTCTCCTTATAATATAATGGTATAGTAGCTCCCAGCTGCGATGCCAGTTCGAAATTGGGTGAAATCATACAGGCGGCTTCTTCGCTGTCCTCGGTAATGTAGTCGGTATGCTTTAGTACGTAGGTGTAGTTTATCCAAGTAAGAATACGTTCATAAAACCCTACCTCTGTGGTCGGCGGGAATGCCAGCACCGTGTTCGGAGGCAGTTGGCTCGGAACCAGGTTCGTAATGCGGTAAATGGATTTGTTGTTAAGTCCCGGAGCCAGTGTTCCGTCCGGTCTCCAGCTCGACCTGATGCCTGTGGTGTTGGTGATGAACGTGGCCGGATACTGCCAGAGAGTGACCTCTATGGGGTCGATGCCGGTAGAGGCTTGATGGCCGATGGTGAAAGTAATCTTTTTGGGGATGTAGTTCTCCGGAACCTTCGAATATACCTTGATTTTGCTTCCCGCCTGAAGCGTGACTTGCGGAATCTGGTCGCCGGTGCAATCTTCAATCACCGGCTGCCCCGTCTGGTTGCTTACATAGATAAACTTTCCCTTCACGTCGGTTATCGCCACCGGATCTGAGGTGGAGTAGCCGATGAAATACGTATCGATGTTTTTCATTTCCACATACGTTTCGGATACCATGAGGTAATGCGGCGCCTTGATTTCGGAGACCATCAATTTCTCCTCCCAGTTTTTCACGCTGAAGAAGGCGTCGACCGGCGCGGGGTCGGCGGGGTCGAGGCTTCCCAGTTTGCTTACCGCCACCGTGATTTCGTAAAGATGGTTGGCTTTGACGGATGTTTCGCTTCCGTTCAGCGGCACCCGGTAGTAATAGTTCTTTTCCTCTCCCGTGGATGTTTTGGTGATGGGCAAGGTCAGGAGAAAATAAGTCGATTCGTCGATGTCGCTCCAGAAGTTGGGATAGCTGTAGAACGGCGCGGACGGCGTGCCGTTGAAAGCGATTTCCGCTTCGTCCGAATCGGAATACTCGGCATCGTCGGGCAATGCTTCGTGGTCCAGATAGCCCCGGTCGGTGACGTTCTTCAATCGGATCGTGGGTTGCCCCAAGGTGTATCCGCCTCCCGTGATGGAAAACGTTGTCAGCTTCACGCGCGCCTTTACGGCTGCCCGTTTCAGTTCGAAATTCCCGATCCGGTTGTCGCTGCTGCCCAATTTCAGGTTAGCTGCCGGAACCACGGACGCCATCATCACAAAGTCGCCGTTTGTGACGGAGCCTATCGCCTTGCTTACTACGTGCTGCTTGAATTCGGTGAGTGTTTTGCCCCACAATTCGTCGTCCAGATTGGCTACGGCATACACCGTGTAGCTCACATTGCCCTGGAAGAGGTCGACGTAGGTGTCTTCTATCGGCAGCAGTATGTCCGTGTTTTCGGCAATGGGCGGAACAATGGCAGCCCGGTATTTCATGGTTTCGCCTTCGAAGAAGTACAGCTTCAGCGAAGTGATGGTGTTTTCGTTGCCCACGCCCGGCTCGTCGGCACGCGTAATCACGGCAGACTTGGGTACCTTGATTTGCAGGGAGAGTTTTCCGCAGTCGGCGCAGCCGCAATCTTCGAGATTGTCGCTCAGGCACGACGCGAAAACAAAAACACTCAACGCGGCGAATAATGCGTAAAATATATGTTTTGCTTTTTTCATAGTTTTTTCCCTCCTGTATTAATGGTCGTCTTGTGTGATTAAAATCTGCGTATCGGGTTGCCCGTTTACTAATTTTATGCGTTCCGCCGTTCCGTTGGCCGGATTGGTGACGGTGATGTAAAAGTGTGTGGTGCGTGTCACAGCCGGATTGTACGGTTTCAACGGCTTGATGGTTATGGTCTTCGTTTCGCCTATCCCTCCGTATGTTTGGGTGATGTCTCCGAATCCGAACTCCAGCCCGTTGTCCAGCGAGGCTTTCCATGTGGCGCCTTCGGGACCTGCGGTGAGCGTAAAGTCGAACGTGAGGTTGTTTTCGATGGAAGTGACATTCCCTTCCACAGTCGTGAATTCGGGTATGACGTTAATTTCGGGATTTTCGTCTTCGAACGACTGCTCGCTTTCTACCAAATCCCACGGTATGGTTTTGCATTGCAACAGCAGTCCGTCATAGTCTTCGCCTATGGAGTTGACGGTTGCCGTGAGCATGTAGTGATGATTCCGCTTGAGGGAATAGTTGTGGTCGTCGGCGTCCGAGTTTTCATCGTTGATGTAGGCCCTGTAGCGGGCGTTCACGTTGTTGTATAAGGCGTCTATGACGATGTAGGCGGCCCGGTTGAGCGTGTCGCTCACCGATCCGATGTTTTCATACACATATACGGGTTTCCTGCTGCCGCCCCACACATCGGTGCCGCCGGCAGTCACTGCAAAGCCATCCACTTCCGTATCGTTGTGGTTCCAGTAAGTTTGTCCCGGCACGTTTTCGCCTTCCCACAGCGCCGCTTTCGCCGTCGCCCGGTAGAGGCGTACTCCCTTCAGTACAATGGGGATGCCGTTCGATTCGGGGTGGGGCCCCTTCTTTATCTTTAACGTAAGTTTTGCCACCAGGCGTGTCAGGTCTATCGTCACCGAAGCCGGAGTTCCCGGAACAACGGCGATGTCTACAGGCTTGTAGCCGGTCATCGTGAAAGGTTGCTCCATCGGGATGGAGACGGCGGGAGTAATAAGACCTTTCAGCGCGTTGAGCGTGGTGACGCCGTCGAGTGCGGCGGTGAGCGCGGCAGGCTCATTGGCTACCACATAGATGGTTTTCGGACCGGTGGTGGTTTGTATCCTGAACGGATTCTGAAACTCTTCTTCGCCCGAACTGAACACCTGCATTTCGTCCACATAGTTGCCTCTGAATACGTAAACGCGTATTTGGGTGATGAGCTCTTCGCCGGCATACAGATCTCCTCCCCGGGTTTGAATATTATTCATCGATAAAGATATGACTGCCGGTTCGCCTTTATCGCCCGATGGGTCGTCGTTATTGCATGCCGTGTTCCAAAGAAGCGCGGCCGACAATAAGAAAAATATCTTGTAAATTGGTTTCATCATACTTTATCGTTTTTATTAATATTCTACATCCTGATAAATCACACCCCACGGAGTGACTACCACTTTAATACTGAGATCCGCCCAGAAGTCGATGACGATATTCAGTGTTTTTCCGACCACGGGAATAAATTCTTTGCCGTCGGAACCCTGGGTGAAAGAGTACAGTAAATTGCCTTTTTTGTATATTTCGAGCACGTAAGACTCATTCCCGGCGGTAGGGAACGTGTTGAACAGCGAAGTAGCCAGCTTGTTGTCTCCGACAGCCGAGATCGCCGGTTTGTAATTCACCATGTTTCCGCTCAGCTCTCCGTTGGAGTCGTAGGTATCGGGCGACTCGCGCAAGATGAAAGAGTAGTCCGACAGCGATTCGCCTGCGGGAAACTTGCGGGCGGTGATGATGACCGAGGCCGTTTTACGGAAGATCTGCACCTCGTGCGACCGTCCCATTTCGGTGCTTCCGAACTCCACCTCCACGTCGTGCGAGCCGAAGAACAAATCGCCCGGCGATTGCGCGACGGTAATCATGTTTCGGGTGACTTGCCCCGATTTCAGCTTCACATACAAGTCCGTCAGTTGCTGCACGGTGTTGATTTGCGAATAATCCACTTTGCTGTCCAAGTTTGCCCATGCGGCAAATTTCAACGATTTGTATCCCGGAAATTCCATCCGGATATCTATGGGCTTGCGTTGCTTTACCTCGTTGGCGGTCATTGTGAATGTTTTGAAAATCTGTTGATTTTCATCAAACACAAACAGAATAACTTGCTCTACGTCTCCCGATTCGGTTATGTCATTCCCATCGGCATCCACTGCCTTGACGGTGACTTGAAACGGTCGAGGGCAATCTGCAACATTTTCTTTGAGGCAACTGCTTAGCAAACCGGTAAGCAATAATGCTACAAGTAAAAAGCAGTATTTGTTTGTGTTACTCATATCCTTATTTTTTGGGTTATTTTTATTTCCGTGGGGGAGATTGCTCTCCGCCCACGGTATCTGCCGTCAAAGCGGCAGGATGGTTGTGTTATCGGTTCGGGGGTAAACGCACCGAATGGTTGATTCACACAACTGATTAGTACACTACATTTTGTCCTACAACTTCCCACTCTGCAACTTCCACTTTCACATCGAGCGTTGCGGCTTCTGTAGGCGGATCGGTAGGATCGTCTTTACCCAAGTGCTTGATGGTAACAGAGATGTTGTATTTGGTGTTGCGGAGTATCTTACTGTCTTTGGGAGTATCTCCTTCATAGGTATAGCCTTCTTTATTCGCGTTTACTACGATGGAATAGTAGGTGTAACCTTGACTGTCAATGGCGCCGGGGAACTCGGTGGCAGTAGCATAGTCATCATCGGCTGAGCTTTTTTTGATTTTTCCTTTGATGGAGAGTACAGTGGGTTGTACGGAAGCGTCGTTTTCGAAAACATAATAGTATACCTGCTTTTCGCTTAAGATATCTAAACTTTCAAAGGGGTCTTTCAAGTAATCTGCCGTCTCCCATGCAGCCGGTTTCAATGGCCCGCCGAAACTACTCAAATCAACTCCTGAAAGCAATTCGGTTCCTGCTACCAAAGCTCCTGGATTGCCGAAATATTTGGATTGTTTTTTGGCATTGAACAGGAATATTTCTTCCGGTTCGAATGTGAATTCTGCGTACGAGCCGGTGAATTGAGTTACAGCATTTACCAATGCTACGCGGGCGGGTACACGCGTCAGTTTCACCGGTACGCCTACGCTGATTTCGTTACCTGCAGGAGTTTGCCCTGCCGCATATCCATAATAATTCTTACCGGCTTGAATGGTGAATTCCTCGGTTACTTCGCTGGTCATCAGCAGGCCGTTTTCTAAAGTTTGGGCTGCCAAATCGGAAGCAACTTTACCCAGTAATGCAGCTTTCGAGGTAATGGTTCCCATGTCGGCGGTAGCGTTGGCCACCACCACCATTGTGCGTGAACCGGTAGTTACGGCAATGTCTTTAACTTCGGTGACATCCTCACCGGTCGCTTGTTTATGCCCGTCCACAGCATCGCCGTTGAATACGAACACATCGAGCCTCTTGATTTTGCTTTCGCCTGCAGTGATGTCATCGGGAATTCCGATTGCGCGAGTGCCGCCTTGTACGATTTTCAATGACATTGTGGCGTTTTTCGCCTGTTGAACAACCGGTGTGTCCTCGTTGCTACAAGCTGCCAGCCCAAAGGCAATGGCTCCTAGTAAAAAAAGTTTTTCCAGTTTCATACATTAAAAGTTTTAAGAATGAATAAAATTAATTAGTTAACTCGGTTTTTTTTAAAGTTTCTAAATATTGGTTTTTGTTCTCAAGTACGTTTGTTTCTATAAATTGTCTTCGATGTATTTTTGGTATTGGTCCGCATTGTGTGCGGCATCGGCGTTCCCTTTCCGGGCGGCTTTGCTGAAAGCCGCCTTGGCAAGCGGTTCCTCGTTTTTCATGGCGTGGGCAATCCCCATCACATTCAATGCCTTGTCGTTCTCCGGAAAGTTTCTCACCCTTTTCAGGGCGGCATCGGGATTGTTTTTCAGCAATTCGCCTACGGCGGCGTTGATGCCTGCCACTTCGCTTTCGGGGAATGTATCGGCAGCGATGTCGAACACCTCTTTATATTGGGGGCTGTCTTGCGGATAAGTTTCGGCAACCAGGAACATTTCGTTCAGGCTCAAGAGCTTGGGCTTCGTCTTTAGCACCTGCTTCGCTTCCTCCACATTGAACGGGCGGGAGACGAAGGCGATGTCGTAGTCGTTGCGGCGCAACGGCGGGTAAAACTCGGTGAGCAAGAGGTTGTAGGTCTCTCCGTTGTCCAAAGCCTTCAAGCGCGTGTCGCGGGCATCCCATCCGGGCTCTTTGTCGATGATTTCCACTATGGCGTCTTTGTTGGGCAGGGTAGAGGCGACTACCGCCTTGCGCAGCCCTTTCCAGTCTTCTCCGAACCACTCCACCTTGAATTGTTGCTGCGTGTATCCGTGTTTCTTCTTCAGATAGCGCGCGAATGTCTCCGCCCGCCGTTGCGAAAGCAGCATGTTGCGTTGTTCGGTGTCTTCGGGCGAGGCATATCCCGAGACGGTGAAGTGGGTGATGTTCAGGTCTTTGTCCGTTTTCAGCTCTTGTACGATCTTGTCGACCTTCGCCAGCTCGGCGGCGTTGTTTTCGAAATCGGTCAGCAAGTCGTACCGTCCCACCTTGTAGTTCAGGTGCGCGCTATGGCGTTTGCTTCGCTGCTTCACGGGTTCCACTTCGGGAACGATGTATGCGAAACGGTAATCGGGCTTAAAGAAGTCGGGCAGTACTTTTTCGACCACCGATTTCTCCTCTTTCCCCACGCCGCAATCGGCGCAACCGAACACTTCGGTGAAGAACAGCAACCTTGCCGCCCGTTGCCAGTCGGCATACCGGCAAGCGGCTTCGTAAGGAATGCTTTGCGAAGCGCCTTTGCGGTGTACCACTTCCGCCGCCGGCTCCGGTTCGAAAACTATTTTCCCTTTCCACCGGAAGGGGCGTTTCAGCACTTTGTCGCGGGTGGTTCCCTTGATGACGACCGGAGGCAACGCTTCGGTATCGGCTCCGGAGAGCGAGCTGATGACGGGAGTCAGTACGATGAGATGGTTTCGCTTGATATCCAGTTCGCTCAGGTCGATGTCCATCGTCACCCTCGTGACGCCTGCTTTCTTATGGACAGCCAAATTTTGAACGCTGATTTGATCGGCATAATTTGTCTGCGCTTCCGTTTTTTCGATACACAAGGCAGTTGCCGCTATGATTGACAAGATATGTATGTATTTCAGTTTCATAACTACAAGAATGCTTAAATGTTATTTCATAAAATAGATGAGAGAAACAGCCGCTTTGGTGACTCCGAAATAGTGCTTGTGGTTGCTTCCTATTTTGCTGCCGCATTTCACGCAGGGATATTTGTCGTAAGTGAGATATACGTACCCCGCGCCCAAGTTCAGTTCGAAGTTCCATCTGGGAGACAAGATCCATTGATAGCCGTAGCTGAGTCCGCCTCCATAAGCGAAACCTTCGTACCGGTAATCTTTCAATTTAGACAGTCTTCCTATGGGAATATCCCATCCCCCCATGTTGTATTCGCCCGCGAGGGCATGCACCCCGAAGAAATGTCCGTTGAAACTTTCGCATAGCCAATAGCGCAACTCGGGCATCACTATCCAATGCTTCGCCTTTTTAGTGTCTGAAAAATTGAAAGGATTATAACCGCCGCCTATCTCGAGCGTGTATTTCCGATTGAAAGAAAACTCTATACCTATATTAGGGGTACCCGCAGCCGCCCAATGGGCTAAATTCGTTTTTACCCCTGCCGATTGGGCGCGCGCTACTCCGCCCCCTATAATAAATAGGCTTAGCAGAAGAGAAAAAAGAGTTTTATTCATAGCAATTTATGTTTGATGTTAAGTGTCCGTTTCGGGCGAAATGCTAGGCTTTTTCGCTTAAAGATTGGTCTAAAAGTACACGAATCTAAACAAGAGTGAAAATATTTTAGGTAGACAAATGGGTGGACAGGGGGTGGACAAATGGGTGGACAAGGTATCGGATAATCCGAGATGAGGTTAATAACTATCAGATTGTTAACGATTTGCAAAATGAGGTGGGCTTTCACTGTATCGAATACATTTTTGATATTTTTCTCGAAAAGTGTCTGATATATCGTTTTTTTATTTATATTTGTAGAGGTAGTGAAAGCGTATTTCCTTATATAATAAAAAAAAGGGACGCGAACCTGCGATTCGTTGTCAGATGTTTTGACCGAATGATGAGGTACATGCCGGCAGGTTTGCAACGATGGAGACACAGACAGTAATTTTTATTGTTTTATTTATAATAACAATAAATAGACATAGTTAATTGAATAACAAATCGAGCCTATTTTGAAACAACTTATTTATTCGATATGGATAAGTGTGCTTGGTATTTGTACGGTGTCTTTTTCATCTGCGGGGTATGCGCGTGGCATAGATAAGAAAGAATTTGAACGCATTGTCCGGAAAAGCGACTCTATATCGGACACGCTCGGACTGCGGACCTACTTCGACAGACAGATCGACGCATGCCCGGGGGAACATAAACAAATGCTGCGATGTGCATACTACGTGCGCCTTGCCCAATTATGGGCGCAACAGGAGGATGGTGTGAACGAAAAAAGCGATTCGCTCTTCAAAAAAGCGTTGAGGGTGTTCCCCTTGAACGGAAACAAGGGATTCAGGGCATGGCTCAACACGCAGTACGGATTCTACTATTACTCGTTCGGCCAATACACCCGGGCCCTTCCGCATTTTGTGACCGTGGCGAGAATGATAGAAGATTTCCCGTTCAACAAATGCGAGTTGTACATGGTTGGCGAGACCTACCGTCTCAACGCTTATTACAGGGGCACCCTCGGCGACGATGAAACTTCTTTGTCGTACCTGCTTACTTCGCTTATATATACCCCCGAAACGGATAAAAAACACTGTGAGCTATTAAATAATATAGGAACAATCTACCATCGCCAAGGCAAGTTGGACGAGGCATTGAAGTTTCATGAAAAAGCGATCAGAAACGCGCTTGCGCACAAAGATTCGACGCATTACGCCAAAGCGTTGGGTGAAATCGCACAGATTCATGTAGCCCATGGCGAATACGACATCGCTCTCCGGATGCTGACGCGGGATATCGCCATTTCTCGGAAAATCGGCGATGAAGGCAACACCATGTACGCGTCGATGCAAATGGCTAAGGTTTATTTGTGGAAAAACGATTTTGAATCGGCCAAGAGCTATTTGACAGAGGTGTACGCCTATCTGAACAGCAAGAAATATTTAGCCGATTGCGCGCTGCGTTTTGCCGAGCTGATAGAAGAAATCGATACTAAGGAGCGAACCGTTGAAAACGCGTTGAAAATTCTGAGGAAGGTGAACGGATTGCAACCTTTCCTGTCTGCCACCGACGGCGAATTGATGCTGAAATACATCAATCTGGAGATACAAAAAGACGAATTCGCGTATCAGCTCCGGATGGAGAAAAGCAACCGACGGATCGAGGTACACAGAAACATCGTTTTATCGTTGTTCGCTTTCTGCCTGTTGGTGTGCCTTGTTTTGGTGTTTTTCCGTGTGGCGGGGATGCTGAAAAACCAGAAATTCCATTATAAGAAAAGAATCTTGTCGCTGCAGAGCGACAAGGACTCTTCGGAGAAAGAGCTCGAAAAAACATACAACTCGCTTGTGGCTTATCAAAACTACTTGGATGAGAAGAATAAGCAGATTGTCCGCTTGGAGGCGGAGATAAAATACATGGTGTCCACATCGCCGGGAGGCGGTCCGGAAATGGAAAAACTGCTGACTTCGCACCTGATGACCAAGGAGAATTGGCAAAGCTTCAAGGAGATGTTTATAAAGGGAAACTACGAAGCGTATAGCGCTGTGTTGAACGAATTTCCCGAAATCAGCGAGGCGGCGCTGCGTATCGAGCTGGTGCAGAAGCTGGGGTTTACGAATGCCGAGACTGCACGAATTCTGGGAATCACGGTGGATGCGGTGAAGAAATCGAAACAACGTTTGCGTAAGAAGCACCCATGCTAAGCCGAAAAAGGGCTGCGTCGTTCTGTCACGACACAGCCCCAATCATGGTTTGAGAAACTTCTTGCGGAGTCTCTTATTTCTTGTTCCGGTTTTGCTTTTGCTGACGTTCTTTCATCAGTTGTTCCTGCTGTTTTTGCATCGCTTCCAGACGGGCGGCGAATCCGGAGGTTTTCATTTGCTTCGGATCTTTCTTCTTCGCTTCGAGAATGGCGAGGAGTTTCTCTTCGTCGGTCGTCCTGCGGAGCATGATGGTGGTTCCCACGCTGATGAGTGTAGAGAGGAAATAGTAGTAGTTCAAGCCCGCAGGATAGCTGTTGAGCACGAACAGCAACATTACCGGCATGAGGTACATCATCCATTTCATCGCCGCCATCTGCGGTTGCGCGCCGGTGTCCTGCATGGACATGGTGTACTTGGTGTTCAGGATGTTGGTCACCGTCATGAGCACGCAGAACAGGCTGAGGTGGCTGCCCAGGAACGGGATGTGGAACGGGAAATGGATGAACGCGTCGTAGGTAGAGAGGTCGTCTGCCCAGAGGAAACTTTCCTGACGCAACTCGATGGCGCTCGGCACGAACATGAACAACGCCATCAGGATGGGGAACTGGAGGATCATCGGCAGGCATCCGCCCATGGGGCTCACCCCGTACTGGCTGTAAAGCGCCATTACTTCCTGTTGTTTCTTCATGGCGTCTTCCTGTTTGGGGTATTTCTTGTTGATCACCTCGATTTTAGGCTTCAGCACACGCATCTTGGCGGACGACATATACGTCTTCCACGTGGCGGGATAGACCGCCGCTTTCACTAAGAGGGTGAGGATGAGCAGAACGACACCCATGCTCAGCCCCCAACGGGTGAGCCAGTCGAACACGTTGATGGTGATGTACTGGTTGATGGTGCGCACGACGGGCCATCCGAGATAAACCAGCCGGTGCAGTTTCCATTTCTCTTCGCGTCCTTTGTCGAGTGCTTTCAGCGTTTTGAAATGGTTGGGCCCCAGATAGAAGAACAGTTCGGTAGGCCTCGCCCCCGTAGGGTCGAAGAACGTGTTCATCTCGGCGGAGTAGTCTTTGACGTATCCGCTTCCCTCTTTCTGTAACTTGGAGCGTACCGATACCTTGTCGAAATCCTGTGCGGCGATGAGCGCGGAGGAGAAGAACTGGTTCTTGAAGGCGATCCAGTCGGCGCGTCCTTCGAGTTTCTTCTCGTCGTCTTTGGCAGCGGAGAGATTGTCCACCTTTCCTTCGCTCAGCTTATAAGTCAGTTCGGCGAGGCGGTTTTCGAACCCGAACCCTTTTTCGAGCTGGCGCGCTTTCTGGCTCCATTCGATATCGACATATTCCGTGTTCGCCAGCTTGTCCGCCATGCCGGTGGCCTGAATGCGGAAATCCATCAGGTAGCTGTCTTGTTTGAGCGTATAGATGAAGTCGATATAGCTGTCCGCATCCGCTTCGAGACGCATCACCACGCTGCTGTCGGTCTTGTTGACAGGCGTAAAGTAGTAGTCTTTGGTCTGTATGGCCCCCTGCTTGTTATAGAAGTTGAAGCTCATGGCGGCGTCTTCTTCGTTGAAAAGAACGACAGGCGTCTGTTTGTCCTGCCCCTTATATTCTTTCAGCATAGCCGACCGTACCCGTCCGCCTTTGGTGGTGAGGGTGATTTCGGCCACATTGTTGGCGATGATGACCGGCGATTCGGTTCCCTTTGCCGCGTTGAAGAAGAGCGAAGAAGAGTCTCCGGCGAGCGCGGCTTTCTTTTCGTTGGCGAGCGCCGCTTCGGTTTTGGCTTTCAGCGCTTCTTCCTGCTGCTGCACTAAAGCGATAGAGTCGTAGTATCTCTTTTGCGCGGCAAGCTGCTCCTGACTCGGGCGGCTCAGTATGCTGAACCCGATGAGCAGGATGCCTATCAGCACGAGACCTGTAATGGTGTTTTTATCCATCTTTGTTGATTATAGAGAATTAATTAATACTTGCTTTTTCGTTTTCGATAGCGGCCTTCACAAACGAGAGGAACAGCGGGTGGGGGTTGAGCACCGTGCTGGTGTATTCGGGGTGGAACTGCGTTCCGACGAACCACTTCAGCGCGGGTATCTCGACAATTTCCACCAGATCCGATTCGGGATTGATGCCCGTGCACTTCATGCCGGCAGCCTCGTATCGCGCCTTGTAGTCGTTGTTGAACTCGTAGCGGTGGCGGTGGCGCTCCTGAATGTGCTCTTTCCCGTAGGCTTCGAAAGCTTTCGAGTCTTTCTGCAACACGCATTCGTAAGCTCCCAGGCGCATGGTGCCGCCCATGTTGGTGACCGCCTTCTGCTCCTCCATGATGTCGATGACATTGTGAGGTGTTTTCTCATTCATTTCTCGCGAGTTGGCGTCGGCATAACCGAGCACGTTGCGGGCGAATTCGATGGCGATACACTGCATGCCCAGGCAGATGCCGAAGGTGGGGATGTCGTGCGTGCGGGTGTATCTGATGGCGACAAACTTGCCGTCGATGCCCCGTTGCCCGAATCCCGGGCCGATCATGACGCCCGCCATGCCTTTCAGCGCTTCCGCCACATTCTCGTCGGTGAGGTTTTCGCTGTTGATGAAGTGCACCTCCACTTCGCGGTCGTTGTATGTTCCCGCCTGCGACAATGCCTCGCGGATGGATTTATAGGCGTCCTGCAAATCGTATTTCCCCACCAGCGCGATGTTGACCGGTGCTTTCGACCGGGCGGCGTGGCGGCGTTCGAGGAATGTGCGCCAAGGTCCCAGTTCGGGAGTCTCGCCCAAAGGAAGCCCCATCTTTTCGAGGATGGTGGAGTCGAGCTCCTGCTCCTGCATCAGCAGAGGCACTTCGTAGATGGTGGGCGCGTCGAGCGATTGCACCACCGCTTTCTCGTCGACATTGCAGAACAGCGCCACCTTCTTGCGCAATCCTTCGTTGAGCGGATGTTCGGTGCGAAGAACGATGATGTCGGGCTGGATTCCCACGCTTTGAAGCTCTTTCACCGAATGTTGCGTCGGCTTGGTCTTCAGCTCTCCGGCAGCCGCCAGATAGGGAACGTAAGTGAGATGCACGCAAAGAGCGTTTTTCCCCAGCTCGCGTTTCAACTGACGGATGCTTTCGAGGTAGGGGAGCGATTCGATATCGCCTACCGTACCGCCGATTTCGGTAATCACGAAATCGAACTTGTATTTGTTGCCCAGCAGCTTCACGTTCCGCTTGATTTCGTCGGTGATGTGCGGGATCACCTGGATCGTCTTGCCGAGGTAGTCGCCCCGGCGTTCTTTGTCGATGACGCTTTTATAGATGCGCCCCGTAGTGATGTTGTTTGCCTTGGTGGTCTGTATGCCCAGGAAACGCTCGTAGTGTCCCAGGTCGAGATCGGCCTCGTGCCCGTCGACGGTGACGTAGCACTCTCCGTGCTCATAAGGGTTCAATGTGCCCGGATCGATATTGATGTACGGGTCGAACTTCTGAATGGTTACGTTATAACCTCTTGCTTGCAGCAACTTACCGATGGACGATGAAATGATGCCTTTTCCGAGTGAAGAGGCCACACCGCCGGTGACAAAAATATACTTTGTTTCTCCCACAGCTGTAACTGTTTAAATTATGTTTACTTATGTAGTATGATCGGAATTAAAAACTGCAAAATTATAAAAAAAAGAGGAAGTCGGAGAGTTTCGCCCTTACAAAATTATTAAAAAATGCAATTTTAAAAGATTGCTATGAATTCTAAACAAAATAATGTATTTTTGTGCCAAAATTTAGGAATATCATGAGGAGAAGTTTTTTTTTACCGGCAGTTTTTGCATGCCTCTTTGCTTCGGCGTTTTCTTTACGCGCCGCAGATACTGCCGGAACCGCGATAAGTAAGGCGGATTCGCTTTCCACCGGATTGAGCGGATATCTGATGCTGAAACTGAACATGAACGGAAACACTCCGAAAATGGATACCGTCTCCATATTATATAATAAACATATCGGACAGCTCGACTACCTGAACGACCCTTCGGTGCCCGAACGTTACATCGCTTCGGACCCTGTTTATTTCCGTCTTTTTACCCTGCCGGCCTATTACTATTCGCCGATAGCCCGCTATTCGACGGTGGAGTGGACGCCCCTGCGCCCATATGAGCCTCAGGAGCGGTTGGAAGGTGTTTTCCCCGCTTTCGACGATACCGAATTTACCCGCTACAAAAGGGTGAACGAGGTGGTGGACAAGGCGTTGATGAGCCTGTATCTGAACTGTCCGGAGCTGGTGGTGACCACCGAAGACCGGATTATGAGCCGCGATGTGTTCCGCAGCGACCTGAAACCGAAAATTTCTTCCAAAGCCAAAGTGATTCATCTGTTCGAACCGGAAGAAATGAGCGAGGATGTGGGGCAGGCGGATATCTTGATCAGGAAGCCGAACTGGTGGACTACCGGGGGGAGCGGATCGTTGCAGATCAGCCAGAACCATGTTTCGAACAACTGGTATAAGGGAGGGGAGAGCAACTACTCCGGACTGGCTACTTTGCAGTTGTTCGCCAACTATAACGATAATGAAAAAGTGCTGTTCGAAAACCAAGTGGAAGCGAAGCTGGGCATGAGTTCCACCCCTTCGGACAAGTTTCACGACTACCTGATTACCACCGACCAGTTCCGGATGACGAACAAGCTGGGATTGCGGGCGGTAACGAACTGGTATTACACCATTTCGTCGGAGTTCAAGACGCAGTTCTGCCACGGATACAAGGCCAACAGCGAAGAGCTGATCTCGGCTTTTCTGGCTCCGGCCGACCTGTCGGTCAGTATCGGTATGGACTACAAACTGAAGAAAAAGAAATACAACCTTTCGGTATTCATCGCTCCGTTGATGTATAACCTGCGCTATGTGGGAAACAGGGATGTGAATGAGGTGAAGTTCGGTCTGGAAGAGGGGAAATACTCGAAGAACGATTTCGGTTCGCAGATTAAGCCTACGCTCAACTGGACAATGGCCCGTTCGGTGACGCTGGAGTCGCGCCTCAATTATCTGACCAACTACAAATGGGCGCGCGTGGACTGGGAGAATACGTTTAATTTCGTGCTGAACCGTTATCTGTCGACGAAACTTTATATTCACGCGCGCTTCGACGACAGCGCCAAGCCTGTAGAAGGCGACAGCTATTTCCAGTTGAAGGAATTGCTGAGCTTCGGCATCAATTATAAATGGTAAGTTGAGGGAAATGACGGATCATACCATAACACATTCGGGTATTGTGGAAAACATACAGGGTTCTCATCTTTCGGTGAGGATTGTCCAGACCTCGGCATGCGCTTCCTGTAGCGTAAAGGGGCATTGCTCTTCTGCCGACAGCCGGGATAAAATAATCGATATTTACGACGCCGGCGCCGCTTCGTACCGTGTGGGCGAGGAGGTGACGGTGATAGCCGCCACGTCGACGGGGATGAGGGCGGTGGCGTTGGCTTTCGTGATTCCTTTCGCGCTTCTGATTGTTTCGCTGTTTCTGCTGATGGCATGGACAGGAAGCGAACTGTACGCGGGGATCGGGGCGTTGGCCGTATTGTTGCCTTATTACCTTATTTTGTGGCTGAACAAATCGCGTTTGAAGCGAAATTTTTCATTTACTGTAAAACCAATAAATAACTAAAAAACATTATGAATTTGATTCTGATTGCAGTAGTTTCGCTGGGAGCCATAGCGCTGGTGCTCGCTGCCGTGCTTTATGCGGCTTCCAAGAAATTTGCTGTGTATGAAGATCTGCGGATTGCCCAGGTGGGGGAAGTGTTGCCTCAAGCCAATTGCGGCGGATGCGGCTACCCCGGATGCAGCGGTTTTGCCGACGCTTGTGTGAAAGCGGGTTCGCTCGAAGGAAAATACTGCCCTGTGGGCGGACAGCTTGTCATGGCGCAGATTGCCGACATTCTGGGACTGGCGGCTACTGAAAGCGAACCGAAGGTGGCGGTGGTGAGATGTAACGGCACCTGCGCCAACCGTCCGCGCATCAACCTGTACGACGGTGCCCCAAGTTGCGCGATCGCCGCTTCGCTCTACGGTGGAGAAACGGGATGCAGCTACGGTTGCCTGGGATGCGGAGACTGTGTGGCAGCCTGCCAGTTCGACGCGATTCACATGAATCCGGAAACGGGATTGCCGGAGGTGGACGAAGATAAATGTACGGCTTGCGGGGCTTGTGTGAAAGCTTGTCCGAAGATGATTATCGAAATCCGTCCGAAAGGGAAGAAGTCGAGACGCGTCTACATCTCGTGCGTGAATAAAGACAAGGGAGCGGTGGCGCGCAAAGCATGCGAGGTGAGCTGTATCGGCTGCGGCAAGTGTGTGAAGACTTGCCCGTTCGAAGCTATTACGCTCGAAAACAACCTGGCTTATATCGATCCGTACAAATGCAAATCGTGCCGCAAGTGCGTGGAAGTTTGTCCGCAGAACAGCATCGTGGAGTTGAATTTCCCTCCGCGTAAGCCGAAAGAAGCGGAAGTAGCGGTCGGAGAAACGGCGAACTGAGACGTCGGGGCATAGCGAACAGCCGGCCTCAGAAAAACATCCGGCTTTAAAAAAAAAGAAGAAATCAACAGAATTATAATACAGAATTGTATGTTAAAGACATTTTCAATCGGTGGAGTTCATCCACACGAAAATAAACTGTCGGCACATCAACCCATTATCACGGCGGAAGTGCCCAAAAAGGCGGTCATCCTGCTGGGGCAGCATATCGGCGCTCCCGCCCGCCCTGTGGTAGGCAAGGGAGATATGGTGAAGGTGGGGACGAAGATTGCCGAACCTTCCGGTTTCGTTTCGGCTGCCATCCATTCTTCCGTGAGCGGAAAGGTGGTGAAGATAGATACGGTGGTGGATGCCAGCGGCTATGCGAAGCCCGCCATTTATATAGATGTGGAAGGCGACGAGTGGGAAGAGACGATAGACCGCAGCGCAACGCTGGTGAAGGCGTGCGAGCTGTCGGCGGAAGAGATTGTGAAGAAAATTGCGGACGCAGGCATTGTTGGATTGGGAGGCGCTTGTTTCCCCACCCAGGTGAAGCTGACTCCGCCGCCGTCGTTCAAAGCGGAATGCGTGATTATCAACGCCGTGGAGTGCGAACCGTACCTGACTGCCGACCATCAGTTGATGCTGGAGCATGCGGAAGAAATCATGGTGGGCGTTTCCATCCTGATGAAAGCGGTGAAAGTGAACAAGGCGTTCATCGGTATCGAGAACAACAAACCCGACGCCATCGAGCTGATGACGAAGGTGGCTTCGACGTATGCGGGCATCGAGGTGATTCCGCTGAAGGTACAGTATCCGCAGGGCGGTGAGAAGCAACTGATAGACGCGATTACGAAGCGGCAGGTGGCGAGCGGCGCGCTTCCCATCTCGACGGGCGCGGTGGTGCAGAACGTGGGAACCGCTTTTGCCGTGTACGAGGCGGTGCAGAAGAACAAACCCCTGTTCGAACGGGTGATTACGGTGACGGGAAAATCGGTGGCGAAACCTTCGAACTTCCTGGCACGTATCGGTACGCCGATGAGCCAGCTGATAGACGCTTGCGGCGGACTGCCCGAAGATACCGGAAAGGTGATAGGCGGCGGACCGATGATGGGAAAGGCCTTGATGAATATCGAGGTGCCCACTGCGAAAGGAAGTTCGGGCATCCTGATCATGAACCGGAAAGAGGCGAAACGCGGCAAGGTGCAGACCTGCATCCGCTGCTCGAAGTGCGTAAGCGCTTGCCCGATGGGCTTGGAGCCTTATCTGCTCGGAGCTTTGTCGGAAAACGGAGATTTTGAAAGAATGGAAAAAGAAAGAATCATGGATTGCATCGAGTGCGGGTCGTGCCAGTTTACCTGTCCCGCCAACCGCCCCTTGCTGGACTATTGCCGTCTGGGCAAAGGAAAGGTGGGAGCGATGATTCGCGCACGTCAAGTTAAAAAATAAAGGAATATGGAAAATAAATTGATCGTATCACTGTCGCCCCACGTGCATAGCGGAGACAGCATACAGAAAAACATGTACGGGGTGCTCATCGCGCTTGTGCCGGCTTTTCTGGTGTCTCTCTATTTTTTCGGGCTGGGAGCCCTCATCGTAACGGCTACTTCGGTGGCGGCTTGCCTGTTTTTCGAATGGGCGATCGTTAAATTCTTAATGAAGCAACCGGAAACCACAATACTCGACGGTTCGGCAATGATTACGGGCGTGCTGCTCGCGTTCAACCTGCCGTCGAACCTGCCCCTCTGGATCATCGTTCTGGGCGCTTTGTTCGCCATCGGCGTAGGGAAAATGTCGTTCGGCGGACTGGGTTGCAATCCTTTCAACCCGGCATTGGCAGGGCGTGTGTTCCTGCTGCTCTCGTTTCCCGTGCAGATGACCAGCTGGCCGGTAGCGGGACAACTGACGGCTTATACCGACGCTACTACGGCGGCTACTCCGCTGGCGTTGATGAAGCAGGCGATTCACGGAAATACAGCCGCTTTGGCCGAGTTGCCCGACGCTTTGAGCCTGCTGCTGGGACAAAGCGGCGGATGTATCGGCGAGGTGAGCGCGCTGGCGTTGCTGCTCGGACTCGTTTACATGCTTTGGAAGAAGATCATCACCTGGCATATTCCCGTATCCATTCTTGCCACCGTGTTCGTGTTCGCGGGGTTGATGCATCTGGCTGACCCCGTGAAATACGTGTCGCCGGTGATGCAGCTGCTTTCGGGAGGCTTGATGCTGGGAGCGGTGTTTATGGCTACCGATTACGTGACTTCGCCGATGAGCAAGAAAGGAATGCTGATCTACGGTGTCTGCATCGGTCTGCTGACAGTCGTTATCCGCCTGTTCGGCGCTTATCCCGAAGGAATGTCGTTCGCGATTCTCATCATGAACGCGTTTACTCCGCTCATTAATACCTATTGTAAACCTAAACGCTTCGGGGAGGTGGCGAAGAAGAAATGAAAAAGTTACAATCATCTTTAAAGAATATGCTGCTCGTACTGACGGGCGTCACGGTGGTTTCGGTGGCTTTGCTCGCTTGGGTGAACGAACTGACGAAGGGACCGATAGCCGAAGCCAATGCCAAAGCTTTGAATCAGGCGTTGAAAGAAGTGCTTCCGGAATTCACCAACAATCCGGTGGAAGAAAGCGATACGATTTTCGACGAGAAAGACGGTAAAAAGATCGTAAACTTTATTGTGTATCCCGCCAAGAAAGACGGAGAATGGATAGGCAGCGCGGTGGAGTCGAAGTCGATGGGATTCGGCGGCGAACTGAAAGTGCTGGTGGGCTTCGATGCCGAAGGCAGAATTTACAACTATTCGTTGCTGGCTCATGCCGAAACGCCGGGACTGGGCTCGAAAGCCGACAAGTGGTTCGGGGCCTACTCTCCGTCGAAAGGGGAGTCTGCGGTGAGGCACGAAGAGAGCCGGAAGTCGATTCTGGGGCTGAACCCCGGAGAGAATGAACTGAAAGTGAGCAAAGACGGCGGACAGGTGGATGCCATCACGGCGTCGACCATCACTTCGCGCGCGTTTCTGAGCGCTGTGAATGCCGCTTATCTTGCTTATCTCGAAGGTGAATCGGAAACGAACGCCGTTACCGGGGCGTCGCATAAAAACGAACCCGCCGTCGCGCCCGGAGATGAGACCGCCAATGATTCTATCACGAAGAAAGGAGAAGACAGCTATGAATAACTTGAAAGTAATGATGAACGGGATTATCAGAGAGAATCCCACTTTTGTGCTCCTGCTTGGTATGTGTCCTACGTTGGGTACGACCTCTTCCGCCATCAACGGTATGGGTATGGGGCTGGCTACCATGTTTGTGCTTATCTGTTCGAACGTGGTGATTTCGTCGGTGAAGAAACTGATTCCCGATATGGTGCGTATTCCTTCGTTTATTGTGGTTATCGCTTCGTTCGTGACTCTGCTTCAGATGATTATGCAGGCTTATGTGCCCGAACTGTATGCTACCTTGGGGCTTTTCATCCCGCTGATCGTGGTGAACTGTATCGTACTGGGGCGTGCCGAAGCTTTTGCCGCCAAGAACAATCCGCTCTCTTCGATGTTCGACGGCATAGGGATGGGGCTCGGCTTCACGTTCGCGCTGACGTTGCTGGGAGCCGTGCGCGAGTTTCTGGGAACCGGCAAAATTTTCAATCTGGCGATTCTGCCCGAAGAGTACGGCATGCTGCTGTTCGTACTGGCTCCGGGCGCATTCATCGCGCTGGGATACCTCATCGCGGTGATCAACAGCCTGAAAAAAGCCTGAATGTAATTGATAACTAGATAATTAGGAATTCATTATGGAATATATATTGATTTTTATCTCGGCAATCTTTGTGAACAACATCGTATTGTCGCAATTCCTGGGAATCTGCCCGTTTCTGGGCGTTTCCAAGAAAGTAGAAACGGCGATGGGGATGAGCGCGGCGGTTACGTTCGTGCTGACGATAGCCACCATTGTCACCTTTCTGATCCAGAAATTCGTGCTGGACGCTTTCGGACTGGGGTATCTGCAAACCATCACGTTCATTCTGGTCATTGCCGCCCTGGTACAGATGGTGGAGATTATCCTGAAGAAAGTGTCGCCCGCCCTGTATCAGGCGTTGGGCGTATTCCTTCCGTTGATTACGACCAACTGCTGTATCCTGGGGGTAGCCATTCTGGTGATTCAGAAAGACTATGACCTGCTGACCGGCGTGGTGTATGCCTTTTCCACCGCTTTGGGCTTCGGACTGGCTCTGATTCTCTTTGCGGGGCTGCGCGAGCAGATGAGTCTGGTGAAAGTGCCGAAAGGCATGCGGGGTACTCCTATCGCCCTGATTACCGCCGGTCTGCTGGCAATGGCATTCATGGGATTCTCGGGTGTAGTATAAAAAAAAGAGGTTATTTGATAACATTTTGCGTAATATGATTGGTTTTTCATTTTATTTCTATATTTTTGTAAATCAAACAGAAAAACCGATGAAATAAATCGCACGATATAGATATTTATGAAAGAAAGAATTTTAGTAACGGGGGGAACGGGATATATCGGCTCTCATACCGTTGTAGAGCTGCAAAACAGTGGATATGAGGTTGTTATTATAGATAATCTGTCGAATTCGAGCGCCGATGTGGTTGACAACATCGAAAAAGTGTCCGGCATCCGTCCTGCTTTTGAAAAACTGGACTGTCTGGATTTCGCAGGACTTGACGCTTTGTTTGCCAAATACAAAGGAATTAAAGCGATCATTCACTTTGCCGCCAGCAAGGCGGTGGGCGAATCGGTAGAGAAACCGTTGCTTTATTATCGCAACAATCTGGTTTCCCTGATCAACCTGCTCGAGTTGATGCCCAAACATGGGGTGGAGGGGATTGTCTTTTCTTCTTCGTGCACGGTATACGGTCAGCCGGACGAATTGCCGGTGACGGAGAAAGCGCCGATTAAGAAGGCTGAGTCTCCCTACGGAAATACGAAACAGATCAATGAGGAAATTATTCGCGATACGGTGGCTTCGGGGGCTCCGATAAACGCGATCATGCTGCGCTACTTCAATCCGATCGGCGCGCATCCCACGGCATTGTTGGGCGAGCTGCCCAGCGGAGTGCCGCAGAATCTGGTTCCTTACCTCACTCAAACGGCGATCGGTATCCGTGAAAAACTGAGTGTGTTCGGAGATGATTACAATACCCCCGACGGGTCTTGCATCCGTGATTTCATCAATGTGGTGGATTTGGCAAAAGCGCATGTGATAGCTATCCGCCGCATCTTGGAGAAGGGGCAGAAAGAGAAAGTGGAAGTTTTCAATATCGGTACGGGACGCGGAGTTTCCGTATTGGAGTTGATTCGAGGTTTTGAGAAAGCTACCGGAGTAAAACTGAATTATCAGATTGTAGGCCGCCGTGCGGGAGATATCGAGAAGGTGTGGGCCAATCCGGACTTTGCCAATAACGAACTCGGGTGGAAAGCGGTAGAAACGTTGGAAGATACGTTGCGGTCTGCCTGGAACTGGCAATTGAAACTTCGAGAAAGAGGTATACAATAATAATTTCAGAATAAGGGCTCTTGGGCTCTTGTAACCGATCGGGATCGGACCGTCAGTGTATATGTGAATATGTGTTGAGGGTAGCTGTGCCTCCCCGGCACGAACATCCTGATTGAGTAGTAGTTTTGTCGTGTTTTATTTTGTGTTTGTGTTGTGACGGTACTCCGATGTGAATCGGAGTATCGTTTTTTTTTTGATAGTAGCTTGGATATGAAAGATATGTTATCGATGGAGGAAAAAACGTTAGTGGTACAGCTGAAGCGTGGCAATTGCCTTGCTTTTACTGTGATTTACAAGAAATATGCCCGGCAGGCTTACATCTTGTCTTTTAAATATCTTTGTAATAAGGCATTGGCGGAAGATGCCGTTCAAAACTTATTTATGAAGTTATGGCTTAAGCGGGAAGATCTGCGAGAGGATATTCCTATCAACCGTCTTCTGTTTACTATGCTAAAGAATGATTTGCTGAATATTTTACGTGATTCGAAAACGAACATTTTTGTATTAGAAGATTGCCTTGAGATGTTGAACTATATTGATGGTGGTGATGCTGAAGAGCAAGAGCTGGAACAAGAACAATTGGAGTTGATTAAGCATGTAGTGGATAAACTTTCGCCCCAAAGAAAGAAAATCTTTTTTATGAAAATATCCGGAAAATATTCTAATCAGGAAATTGCCGATGTACTGGGACTTTCGGTGAACACAATTAAATTTCAATACAGCCAATCGCTCAAACAAGTTAAAGTTTGGATTCGCGAAGCCTCTACATTATGTTTGCTCCTTCTATAATTTTTTTGATTTTTATATCATACTTTTGGTTTTTCTTTGTGTATTATATATAAAGATTCGATGAAATGCATAAAAGGAAGAAATATAGCATAGACAGTGAAATCATAGATTACATCGAACGTTATCTTGACAAAGATGTGAATTTGATATTGGAAAACAAACCTTTGGATCTAGGCAAAAAGACTCTGCCGGAATTTGACGAGTTTGAGGTGTACGATCATATTTATGCACGGATGAAAAAAAGGAAGCGTCATTCGTTGGCTTTTCTGTTGAAATGGACTGCAGTTGTTTTGCTGATGGTCGGTAATGTCGGGTATTTTACTTACAACTTTGCGGGTCGCTCGAAAAAGCCTCTAAGCCGGGAAGTAGCAGTTTTGAAAGGAGATAAAATAATAGTCATGTTGACTGACGGAAGTCGTGTATGGCTGAATTCGGATACCAAGCTGACATATCCGGAACAGTTTGTGGGAAATGAGCGGAGGGTAGCTCTCGAAGGTGAGGCTTATTTCGAAGTAAAGAGTGATCCCGAACATCCTTTTTATGTAACTGCCGGAGATTTGCAAGTGCAGGTGACAGGAACAAGCTTCAATATTTCGGCTTACCCAAGCGATGAGGAGGTTATTACAACTTTGGATGAGGGGCAAATCAGTATAGGGCGTTTTATGGAGAATGCGGCTTTGTATGTCATGAGACCCGGACAAACTGCAGTATACAACAGAGTGCATGGTAGCTGTAAGATTTCAATGAATGAATATTATAAGGAAGCTTCTGGGTGGAGGGAAAATCGCCTGACATTTCGAAATGCCACCTTGGAATCTGTTTTGAAAGTGCTTTCCAGACAGTTTGATGTCTCGTTCGAGATTGAAAACGATAAGATACGAGGCTATACGTATAATTTGTCAACCAAAGGAGGGGATCTTAGCAATGTGTTGAAGATGATGGAGTCTATTACTCCTGTTCGAATCATAAAAAAATCAGAATACGCGTATGTGATAAAATAAAGTCCATAAATCTAATAATTACAAAATTTTTATTCATGGAAAAAAAACACTTTTTTTCATACATCCGATTGTGGTGTATGGTAGGCGGATTTTGTTTTTTCATTCCGCTTTCCGCCTTGGCTCAGAGCCAGAAAATTTCTGTTAAAATGCGGGATGTTTCTTTGGAAAAGGCCATGCAAATTATTGGCAAACAGTCTTCGATGGATGTGGCTTACAGTAAAGAGTTTGTAGATCCGAACCTTAAGGTTAGCTTGAATGTGAGAAATAAAGCCCTTGAGAAGGTGCTTCAGGATTTATTTCGAAATACAAATGTGGGATTTCGTTTTCAGGAAAGTTGTATTTTACTTTTTAACAAGGTGGTACAAAAGGGTAGATTAGATGATAAGAATAAGGTGCATATTAAAGGCAGGGTGACCGATAGACAAACAGGCGAACCTATTGTTGGAGTTACCGTTTTTGTGCCTGGAACATCGCATGGCACCACAACAGATATTGACGGTAATTATTCACTCAATGTGCCTTTGGGAAGTACGGTTACATTTTCTTATATAGGATATGCGGATTTTAATCGGGAAGTTCGTGCAGAAGGAGTGTTGGATGTCGTTCTTATAGAGGATGCTGTGACACTGGATGATGTAGTCGTGGTGGGTTATGGTATTCAAAAGAAAGTAAACTTGACGGGAGCCGTATCAATGGTAAAGGGCGATGCCCTGGAAAACCGTCCGGTGGCCAATCTGAGTTCGGGTTTGCAAGGTCTTCTTCCAGGAGTAACCGTTACTTCTTCATCCGGTCAACCCGGTGCTGCTCCGGATATTAAGATCCGTGGCGTAAATACCATTAATAGCAGTACCTCGCCTTTGATTTTAATTGATGGAATAGCCGGCGGGGATATGAACTTGCTGAATCCGAGCGATATTGAAAGTATATCGGTACTCAAGGATGCGGCTTCGGCAGCTATTTATGGAGCTCGTGCGGCCAATGGCGTGATTTTGATAACAACAAAGAAAGGTCGCAAGCAAGAGAAAGCGCAGATAATCTATACAGGCTATGTGGGGTTCCAAGCGCCTACCGCATTGCCGGAACAGGTGAACGGAAGACAATACATGGAATTGTACAATGAGGCGATGAGTGCGGCGGGTTTCTCTAAACCTTACGGTGAAGATGCTTTTGCAAAGTACGATTCGAGAGAATCTCCCAATGAATATTTCAATACCGATTGGGTAAATGAACTTTTTAAAAAGAACGCATTGCAGACGGGACATTCTATCAGTATACGCGGTGGCGGTGAAAAAAGTGGTTATTTCATGTCATACGGTTATTTGAATCAAGACGGTTTAGTAGTAGGAGATGCCTTTAAGTCGAGACGTCATAATGCACGCATCAGCGTAAATACAGAATTGAATAATCGGTTGAAATTAAATGGAACAGTCAGTTTTGTAGATTATTATCGGACTACATCCGGATTTTCCGGAACATCCGGGGTGTTTAGGTTGGCCCAACGTATGTCGCCATTGTTGCCCGTTAAGTGGAAAAAGCAAGATGAAAACGGGATGTGGCATGATACTTCTTATTGGGCGACCGGTTCTGTGACAAATCCCCTATATGTAGCTTATGAAGGTGGAACAGAAAACAGAAAGTCAAGAACATTAAACGCTATCGTAGAAGCCAATTTTAAGATTATGGAGGATCTTTATCTGAATGGTCAATATTCAGCCAATTATTACTTCCGGGAGACCGACCAATTCCGCCCTACTTTGCCGGAATTCGATCCGAACGGGGTACCAGATCCGGATAATGAGGCAATGAAAAATTATGTGTATCAAGGTCATCAAGACGCACTGACACAAAGTCTGCAACTGACACTGAACTATAAAAAAAACATCAAGAAACATGAACTTGGAGCTTTGTTGGGATACTCCCAAGAGTGGTATGACTATAGCGAGTTGGATGGAAGCCGCAAGAATATTCTATTAGACAATATCTTTGTTCTGGATACCGGGACTGAGGATCTGACCAATGGAGGTAATAAAAAAGATTGGGCACTTCAATCTTATTTTGGACGTTTCAACTATGCATACGATGAAAAGTATTTATTTGAAGCTAATATGCGTATAGATGGTACTTCTCGATTTGCCAAGAATAATCGTTGGGGATATTTTCCATCATTCTCCGCAGGATGGAACTTTACCAAAGAAAGTTTTATGCAATTTGCCAAACCTGTTTTGGAATCGGGAAAACTGAGAGTATCATGGGGTGAATTGGGGAACCAGAATGTAGGTGATAGTTTCTATCCGTATCTTACTCCAATTGAACGTGTTGAAAAGTCATATCCTATAGGTGGACTTAACAATGTAGGATTTGTGCAGAAAAAACTCGGTAATAAAAACATCAAGTGGGAAACAATCCGTATGCTGAATACGGGTGTGGACTTGAATTTTATGAATAACCGACTTATTATGTCGTTTGACTGGTTTAAGAAAGAGAATGTGAATGCTTTGGTAAAACCTGTATATCCTACTATTGTGGGTGTGACTAAATCTGCTTTTCTGCCTTTTGAAAACATGGGTAAAATTGAAAATAAGGGTTGGGAGATCGACCTCGCTTGGCGTGACCGCATAGGGCAGGTAAAATATGGCGCCAATTTTAATATATCCGATTCAAAAAATAAAATTACGGATTTGGGGTCCAGTGAACCGACTTTAGGCAATAAGATCCGTAGGGTAGGAGATGCGATCGGCGCTTATTATGGCTATCTGACTGATGGATTGGCTCAAATTTCAGATTTTGAAGGAAAGAATGATGACGGTAAGTATATTAATCCGAATTTTGTAGTTCCTAAAGCGAGCGCAGGTATTGTACAACCGGGTGATATTAAATATAGAGACATCAGTGGTCCGGAAAATGTTCCTGATGGAATAATTGATGAATACGATAAGGTTGTATTCGGTGATCCGTTTCCTCATTACACTTACTCTTTCAAAGGTTATCTATCATGGAAAGGATGGGATTTCAGCTTCTATTTGCAAGGTGTGGGAAAGGTGAACGGGTATTTGGAAGAAGAGGCACGCCATTGCTTTATTAACGACTACTCTACTCCGAAGGTTGAACACTTGGATAGATGGACACCCAACAATCCGAGCGCTTCTTACCCAAGACTTTATCAGGGACAGACCCACAATTTATTATTTAGCGATTATTGGTTGGAAGACGCTTCTTACCTTCGTCTGAAAAATATACAGCTAGGTTATACTTTTCCCAAAAAATGGTTGGTCCGTTTGGGTATTTCTAATTTGAGAGCATACGTTTCTGCCGATAATTTATTGACTTTTACCAATTATTTCGGCGCTTACGACCCGGAGGTACGAGAAACATCAGGAGCCTCTTATCCTCAGGTGAAAACTTATGTGCTTGGTATGTCTGTAACATTTTAATCAATTAAATATCAGAATATTATGAAAAGATATAGTTGTATAGGAGTTTTATTGATGGGCTTGTTTATAAGTTCGTCGTGTTCGGACTTCTTGGACAAATATCCTCAGGATTCGGTGACCAATGAAACTTATTGGAAGAATGAGGAGCAATTGCGTGCTGCCTTGTATCCTTGTTACAACGCTTTCGATTATGAAACATTGATCAAGTGGGCAGAATCTACTGCTGAAACTGTGATGTGGGGCAATATTACGAGCGGACTGAGCAAAGTGTCGGGAGGAAAACATACTTATACCGACGGATTTCCGTTTACTTCTTATTGGAGAAATGCATATGAATATATTTATATCTGCAACAATTTTTTAGATAATTATAATACAGCGAAAGTCGATCAGTCTGTGAAAGATATATATGCTGCTGAAGTGAAGGTAATTCGCGCTTTTGAATATTTTATGTTAACTACTTTTTTCGGTGATGTGCCTTGGGTTGATCACGTCATTACAGCAGACGAAGCTTATGTTCCACGTAATCCGAGAGAGCAAGTCATAGACTATGTATTAGCTGATTTGGATTGGGCTGCACAAAAATTACCTGCTGAAAGACAGTTGGGCAGAAATGTGGGACGTATTGACCGTTGGGGAGCTTTGGCGATGAAAGCGCGTGTTGCTCTTCAGAACGAACGCTATGAGGTGGCGAAAGCTACTTGTGAAGAAATTATCAAGAATAGCCCTTATGGATTGTATGATTATGCAAAGCTTTATCAGGATGAAGGGGATGTGGAAATTAATCCCTCCAACAATGAATCGATCATATATAGTCTATATATAAAAGACGTGCGTATGCATAATACGTCAAGGGAAATTTGCGCACCTGTTGACTATGTGCGTTTTATGGCTTCTAAAACATTGGTAGACGCTTTTTTGTGTATTGATGGCAAACCGGCGAAAACGGGATTGGAGTATTACAAGAATGATAACGTAGTTACATCCGATTTGTATACATATCCTGAAAAGCATTATGCAGACTATTTTAAAAATAGGGATCCGCGTATGAAAATGACCCTTTATACTCCGGGAGACAAATGGCCGGGTGGTGATGACGGAGACCCCGATATTGATAAGATAAATTTAATTTTCAATTTACCCCGATTTGCTTCATTGAGTGGAAATAATCGAAATGGAGCCAATTCTTATACAGGTTTTTATTTTAAAAAATACAGTGTAATGAGTATGACCGGTGTCAATAAAGCGCATAATAACCTGAATGTGATACGTTTTCCGGAAATTCTCTTGACGTATGCCGAAGCGCTTTATAAACTAAATGGTACTCTTACACAATCAGAGATTGATAATACGGTAAATAAGTTGCGAGATCGTGTGGGAATGCATCGCATGAATCTGGATGAATTAAAACGTTGGAATATGGATCTTTGGACAGAGCTGAAGCGTGAGCGACGTATTGAGATGACCTTTGACGGTATGCGTTATGCCGATATTATACGTTGGAAAGAAGGAGAACTTCGTTTTGGACGTGCCATTACCGGTCCCAGTGAAATTGTATGTCTCAATGATTTGGGCAAGAATCCGTATCCGGATACCGGCTTGGATGAATTTGGAGATGTTATCCATGAAAAATCGACAGCCGAGGGTGGAGTCCGTTATTTTGATCCGAAGAAGCATTATCTTTGGCCTGTACCTTATGAAGAACGGGTAAAAAATCCTCTTTTGGGACAGAATCCCGGGTGGGAGGAATAAAATGTATATTATTAAATTTAAGAGTCAAGTCTGCAGAAATGTAGGCTTGACGATTTAAAACATCAAACAGCTATGAAAAAGATTTTATTAGCAGTAACTTACTTTTGTTGTGCTTTGGTTGGATGTGGAAGCGGTAATGACAAAGAAATTCCAGGCGGAAACGGTTGGGATGATGATCCGGAGGAAAAGGTCTATCTTGCTGTCATGAGTTATAATGTTCGTCATTGCGCACCTTATTATGGTTCGGGAGTTCCATCGGATGCCGAGGTGAATAATATAGCCAAAGTATTGAAAGAAAAGAATCCGGATGTCGTACTTTTGCAGGAAGTAGACTCTTGTACCAGCCGGAGCTTTGGTATAGACCAAGTAGAAGAACTTTCTAAATTGTCCGGATTCAAATATTATTATTTTTTTAAGCAAAAGACTTATGGAAAAGGTGCCTATGGCGCCGGAATCTTGTCTAAATATAAACTGAGCTCTATCGTTAACCACAAACTTCCTACAGAAATAGACGGACAGCAAATAAAAGGAAGTAATGTATTAGGAAGTGCTCGAATAACTTTTAAAGGAAAGGATATTTATTTGGCTACAACGCATTTGTCTGTAACGGAATCGGAACGTGTAAAGCAATTCCCATTTGTTTTAGCCGAACTGAATAAGCTGACAGGAGCTCCCGTAATCTTAGGAGGCGATTTTAATTCAAAACCGGATCACTCTGTTATTTCTTCATTAGACAGTAATGGCTTTAAAAGGACCAATAATGATCCAACCAAGTTTACTATTCCTTCCGACAAACCCAACCGCGAGCTCGATTACATTGCCTTTAAACCCGATAATGCGTTTAATGTAATTTCTCACACTGTTTTTACAGGGATTAATGCTTCGGATCATTTGCCTATTGTATCTGTATTGAAACCTTTATAGCTTATTGGTATGAAAAAAAACATATTGTTTTTTATTTTTGTCTTGCTGACGGTCAGTCTGTATGCCAGTGAACCTTTGAGAATACGCGTGATGACTTATAATCTGCGTTTTGGAGAGCTGGCCTCTTTGGAAGAATTGGCTATGCATATCAAATCTTTTTCTCCTGATTTTGTGGCTTTGCAGGAAGTAGACTGTAATACACAGCGTGAACGTGCTCCGAAACAGAACGGTAAAAATTTCATCTCCGAACTGGCATATTATACCGGTATGTTTGGCTTGTATGGCAAGACCATTGATTATAAAGGAGGATATTATGGTATCGGAATACTTTCCCGTTATCCGTATATCAGTAGCCAAAAGACTTTATTACCTCACATTCAAAAAAATGTTGAGCAACGCGCCGTACTTGAAGGGCTTTTCGAGATGGATGGAGATACGCTGGTTTTTGCTTCTACACATCTTGATGCTCAAAGAGCCGATGCGCGTGAATTACAAGCCGATTTTATTTGCAACCATTTTATGAATGTGAAGTATCCGCTTATTTTGGGAGGTGATTTTAATTCCATTCCTTCATCCAAGGTGGTGAAAACAATGGAGAAGAATTGGTTTTCCGATCCGGATGTTAGACCAACTATTCCCTCTTCAAATCCTGTTCGAAGAATCGACTTTTTGTTTGCTAAGCCGATGAAAGGATGGAAGGTAATTCGAAGCCAACCTGTTTTTTCCACTCTTTCCGATCATTTACCTGTTGTGACTGATTTGGAATATCATAAAATTAAGTCGAGTACTGAAGTTCGTGCTGCCCGTGATGTTATCTATAGGCAAATAGGGAGTCGGGCAGCAGATATAAATTTGAAAATCATTCCTGCTGTTGAGAACAGAGATGTTTATGAAATAAAAGCAGAACATGGTAATTTGACCTTGAGTGGCAGTAGCAGTGTAGCTCTATGTTATGCTTTTCATAGCTATATGAAAAAAGCTTGTCATTCATTGAAAACTTGGGGAGGAGAGCATTTCCAGTTACCGGATCAATGGCCTGATTTTGGTGAAAAACAGACTTCGCCGTATGAGTTCAGGTATTTCCTCAACGTTTGCACTTTTGGTTACACAACACCTTATTGGGATTGGGACCGTTGGGAACGAGAAATTGATTGGATGGCACTTCGAGGTGTGAATATGCCTCTTGCCACTATTGCCAATGAAGCTATTGCTGAACGGGTGTGGATGAAGATGGGATTAAAGAAAGAAGAAGTACGTATGTTCTTTACCGCACCTGCTCACTTACCGTGGCATCGTATGGGGAACCTGACTACATGGGAAGGTCCTCTTTCTGACGAATGGATGGAAAAGCAGGTGAAACTGCAACACAAAGTTCTTGATCGTATGCATGAGCTTGGAATGAAACCCATTGTTCCCGCTTTTGCAGGTTTTGTGCCGAAAGCCTTTGTTGATCAACATCCTGAAATAAGTTTTAAACATTTAGAATGGGGTGGTTTTCGACCTAAATATAATGCTTACGTGCTACCACCCGACTCTCCTTATTTTGAAGAGATAGGTAAACTGTTTGTTCAGGAATGGGAAAAGGAATTCGGCAAACACACTTATTATCTTTCGGATAGCTTTAATGAAATGCGCCTTCCGGTTGATAAAAGCGATGTGGAAGGGAAACACAAGTTGCTCGCTCAATATGGCGAATCTATTTATCGATCTATTGCAGCAGGAAATAAAGACGCTGTTTGGGTCACGCAAGGATGGACTTTCGGGTATCAACATGATTTTTGGGATAAAGAAAGTTTGAAAGCTCTTCTAAGTCATGTTCCTGATGATAAGATGATTATTGTTGATTTGGGAAATGATTATCCTAAATGGGTATGGAATACCGAGCAAACTTGGAAAGTGCACGATGGATTTTATGGTAAAAAGTGGATATTTAGTTATGTCCCTAATTTTGGAGGAAAAACTCCGATGACCGGTGATTTGCAGATGTATGCCTCTTCATCTTCGATGGCACTTCATACCTCGAATAAAGGCAACCTGGTCGGCTTCGGCTCTGCCCCCGAAGGTTTGGAGAACAATGAGGTAGTTTATGAGCTTTTGGCAGACATGGGCTGGACTGACGAACCTATTCATTTGAATTCTTGGATTGACAACTATGGTAAGGCGCGTTATGGCTCTTTCCCTCCAAAGATGAAAATGGCATGGAATATCTTCCGGCAGACAGCTTATTCGAGCTTATATTCTTATCCGCGCTTTACTTGGCAAACGGTTGTCCCCGATACTCATAGGTTAAGCAAAATAGATGTTGGCGACGATTTCTTACATGGAGTTGAATTGTTTTTGGATTGCGTCGATAGTCTGAAAGGCTCCCGGCTTTATGTTAATGACGCTATTGAGTTTGCAGCTTATTATCTAGCGGCAAAAGCTGACAAAGCCTATATTGCAGCATTAAGAGCGGATTCTGTAGGACACAAGGAAAATGCCCGGGATAACTTGAAAATAGCTGTTGACATTTTGTTGAAAGTAGATCGTCTTTTGGCTTCTCATCCGTTATATCGTTTGGAACCTTGGGTAAAGATGGCCCGTGATTATGGCGTTACTTCTGATGAGAAAGTCCATTATGAGAAGAATGCGAAGCGTCTTGTTACAACTTGGGGAGGGCGTCAACGAGATTATGCCGCACGTTTTTGGAGTGGATTGATAAAAGATTACTATATTCCGAGAATGGAGCTATATTTTTCTTCACATCGCGATCAACTTCAAAATTGGGAAGAAGAATGGCTTTCTCTTCCTTGGAATAATAGTACGCAACCTTTTGAAAATGCATTGGACGCTGCCATAAAAGAAGTAAATAAACTACGTAATATGTAAACCGTTATGAGAAAGATTGTACTGGCTTTCGATTCCTTTAAAGGGTCTGTGAGCGCTTCGGATATAAGTGACTCTCTGGCTTTAACCATCCGCCGACTGTGGCCGGAATGCGAGGTGAAGTCATTCCCTATAGCCGATGGAGGAGAAGGAACGGCCCGGGCGATAGGCAGGTATCTGCCTGTAGAAACCCTTTCCTGCCGGGTCCATGGTCCTCTTATGGAAGAGCGGAGCGCTTCGTATGTTGTTTCACAAGATGGTACGGCGGTTATTGAAATGGCAGCTGCCGCCGGTTTACCGCTGGTGCCTATGGACCGCCGGAATCCCATGAATACGACAAGCTATGGAGCAGGGGAGCTGATAGCCCACGCGTTGGATAAAGGATATCGGAAGTTTGTCATCGGATTGGGAGGCAGCGCTACCAACGATGCCGGTACGGGAGCGATGCGGGCATTGGGCCTGCGTTTTCTCGATGAAGCCGGTGATGAACTCCACCCTATCGGGCGGAATCTGGGAAAAATAAAGCGGATCGATTTTTCGCGTTTGAGACCGGATTTGAAAGAGGCTTCGTTTGTCATAGCGTGCGATGTGAGCAATCCGTTTTACGGCAAGGAGGGCGCTGCATACGTGTATGCTCCTCAGAAGGGAGCTTCTCCGGAAGAGGTCGACCTGCTCGACAGAGGACTTCGGCATTATGCGGAGGTGCTGTTGAGAGAAACGGGGCAGGATGTAGCCACTCTTTCGGGTGCCGGTGCGGCCGGAGGGATGGGAGGCGGCTTGCTTCCTTTCATGGATGCTACGTTGAAACCCGGTATCGATATCGTACTTGATCTTATCGGCTTCGACAAGGAGGTGGCGGATGCGGATGTGGTGCTGACCGGTGAGGGAAAGATCGACGCTCAAACAGGTATGGGCAAGGCATTGAGCGGTGTATTGGGCAGGGCTGTAGCCAAACAGGTTCCCGTTGTCGCTTTGGGCGGTTGCATAGAGGAGGTGGAAAAATTGAACGAATTGGGCTTTACGGCTGTTTTTTCCATTCAGTCGTCGCCGCTTTCGTTGGAGAAAGCCATGCGGAAAGAAATGACTTTAGAGAACCTGAACCGGACGGTTGTTCAGATCTTGCGATTGATGCTACGTGTGAAATCTTGATAAAACGACAAATGAAATGTATACGACTCTGGGTGCCTTGCTAGGTTTATTGCTGGCTATTTGGCTTATTATAAATAAAATCCACCCTGTATATGGGCTGATGACGGGTGCTTTGGCTGGTGGACTTGCTGGTGGGCTTTCGCTTATAGAAACGGTTAATGTGATGGTCGATGGCGTCAGAGATGTGTCTCCGGCTGTAATTCGCATCTTGTCAGCAGGAGTGTTGTCTGGCGTTTTGATTGAAACGGGAGCAGCTGCTAAGATTTCCAATACTATTATTTTACGTTTAGGCAGGAAGCATATTTATTTAGCCTTATCTTTCGCCACCTTCTTATTGTGTGCGGTAGGGGTGTTTATCGATGTGGCAGTTATTACAGTAGCACCGATAGCTTTGTCTATTCATCAGCGGTTAGACATCCCGACCTCCTTTTTATTACTGGCTATGATAGGCGGAGGAAAGTCGGGAAATATCATTTCTCCTAACCCAAATACCATTATCGCTGCTGAGAATTTCAACACCGATTTATCATCGGTAATGTTTGCAGGTATAATTCCAGCATTTATTGGATTAGTAATGACGATGATTCTTGTTGAATGGATATCTCAAAAAAAACAGGTTTCGAAAGAATTTGTTTTTGAAGTTAAAGATGAGTCACATGAACAACTTTCTCTTTGGTCTAGTCTGATGGCTCCTTTGGTTACTATTGTTTTGCTGGCATTACGTCCGTTGTTCGGTGTCGTTATTGATCCCCTTATTGCTTTGCCTTTAGGTGGAGTTGCAGGCATTCTCAGTATCCGGTGTTGGAAAAAGGTGCCCCAAATACTTGAGTTAGGACTACAAAAGATGGCACCTGTAGCTACATTGCTTATTGGCACAGGAACTATTGCTGGAGTTATCAAAAACTCGGATCTTAACAGCTTTCTTCTTTGGTTTTTGAACTATTGTCATTTAAGCGATTCTATAGTAGCCCCGGTTTCGGGAGCTTTGATGTCGGCAGCTACTGCATCTACCACAGCTGGAGCGATGTTGGCATCCGCGTCTTTTGCCGATACGCTCATATCAGTCGGAATTTCTGGTGTATGGGGAGCTTTGATGGTAAATGCCGGTGCTACGGTATTAGATCATTTGCCGCATGGCTCGTTTTTCCATACTACAGGAGGCGTGTGTGGATTGATTTTTAAGGACCGATTGAAGTTGATTCCTTATGAGACATTGATAGGAATGATATTAGCCGTTTCTTCAGCATTACTTTACTTTTTTATTTCTTGATTTTATTCTATTATTTTTATTTTATGACTCGAATATATTGTTTATTATTGATAAGTTTGACATGTCTTCCTTTGTCGGCATTATCCGATGAGGCAGTTGTGGTAACGAATTTAGCTAAACGTTTGATTCCCGAATATACTGCCTACTTCTGTTTCAGTCAAGAGAAGAAAGAAGATGGAAAGGATTCTTTTACTTTGGAAAGTAAAGATGGAAAAATCTTGATTCGTGGCAATTCCGCTAATTCGATGGCAGTAGCGCTTAACTATTATCTGAAGTATTATTGTAAAACTACAGTTTCTTGGTATGCTGATATTCCTGTAGAGATGCCGGAAGTGCTTCCTATCATACCTTATCCGATTCGGAAAGAAGCGAAAGTGGAACGACGCTTTTTCCTTAATTATTGTACTTATGGTTATACTATGCCTTTTTGGAAGTGGAGCGATTGGGAACGGTTAATTGATTGGATGGCACTGAACGGTGTCAACATGCCGTTGGCTATTACCGGACAAGAAGCTGTGTGGTATAAAGTGTGGAGTAAACTGGGGCTGACCGATGAAGAAATCCGATCGTATTTTACAGGACCGACTTATCTCCCTTGGCATCGTATGGCCAATATTGACGGTTGGAATGGACCTTTACCAAAACATTGGTTGGATACTCAGGTAGAACTTCAGAAGAAAATATTGGCACGTGAACGTGAATTAAAAATGCGACCTGTACTTCCCGCTTTTGCAGGACATGTGCCCGGAGCCTTGAAACGTCTCTATCCCCACATAAATATTAAATATTTGAGTAAATGGGCAGGGTTCTCAGATGCAAATCGTTGTCATTTCTTAAATCCTGAAGAACCTTTGTTTGCGGAAATTCAACAATTATTTCTGCATGAGCAGAATATGCTTTTCGGTACTGATCATATTTATGGAGTAGATCCGTTTAATGAGGTAGATCCTCCCAGTTGGGAACCGGATTATTTGAAGCAGGTCTCATCCGATATGTATAAGACTCTGACGCAAGCTGATCCGAAAGCAGAATGGATGCAAATGACCTGGATGTTTTATTTTGATCGCAAAAAATGGACTCCATCCCGTGTCGAGGCTTTATTGACAGGTGTTCCTCAAAATAAAATGGTGTTATTGGATTATCATTGCGAGAATGTAGAGCTTTGGAAAACGACAAAAAGTTTTCATGGACAGCCTTATATTTGGTGCTATTTGGGAAATTTTGGAGGTAATACGACTCTTACGGGTAATGTGAAGGAAAGTGGTGAGCGCCTTAATAATGCCTTGCTGAACGGCGGAAGCAATTTGTGTGGTATTGGTTCTACTTTGGAGGGATTGGATGTGGTTCAATTTCCTTATGAATATATTTTTGAGAAGGCATGGACTGATTGTCTGACTGATGAACAATGGGTTAATGCTTTAGCAGACAGACATGTGGGAGGGATATCTAAGAAAGCTCGTGAAGCCTGGCAAATCCTCTTCAATGATATTTACGTACAAGTACCAAAGACATTAGGAGTGTTGCCCAATTTGAGGCCAGTCATGGATAAAAAGAACAAGCGGACGGTAATAGAGTATGATAATGACCGTTTGTTTGAGGTCTGGAAGCTATTGGTCTCTGCAAACATCTCTCAAAGGGATGCCTTACAGCTTGATATTATTACTGTGGGTCGACAATGGATGGGGAATTACTTTCTGGAATTAAAAAACAAATTTGATAAGGCCTATCACGCAAAGAATAAAGCAGACTTACAGAAATATATTTTGAAAATGCAAGATTTGTTGACCGATATCGACAAACTTACTTCTTTCCATCCGTTTACTTCTATACACCATTGGTTGAATAAAGCTCGTGAGTATAGTGAAAATGTTGTATTGGCTGATTATTATGAATTGAATGCACGCAACTTGATTACTACTTGGGGTGGAAGTTTGAACGATTATGCGAGTCGTACTTGGTCAGGATTAGTGTCGAATTATTATACTTACCGATGGAATTTATATTTTGATGCGGTAATTGATGCTATAGAACACAATAAGTCTTTTGATCAAGGACAACTTGACAGACAAATAAAAACTTTTGAAGATTCTTGGGTGAAGTCGACTGCATATATTAAAACTAATCAGAAAGGAGATTTACAGGAATTTGTTTCTTTATTGATAAAAAAATATGAGAAATAAATTTCTGTATTGAAATTCAGTATCAGTACTTGGAATAAATATATCGTTGCAATATTATGGTTCATTCTTTCTTTGGGTTTTGTTTTTATAAAAAAGAGGTTTTTCTTTTTGATTCCTTGACTTTTCAGCTACTCTCATAGCACTCCTTGAAAAGTAAATGTTTCGGGGCCAAAAGAGAAAGAGGGGATGATGGCTTCCGGCTCGAAAAGCCCGAACACTGAAGAGCCGGAGCCGCTCATCGACGCATAAACGGCACCCGAGCGGTAAAGTTCCCGTTTGATTTCACCGATGACGGGGTATTGCGGAAATACGCTTGCCTCGAAATCGTTGACCAGCTTCTCTTTCCATTCGCGCACGGGAAGGGAGACCGTTTCTTTCACCGCATACTGCGGGCGGTGCGGGCGGATGGCTGAAAAAGCTTCGCGGGTGGAGACAAAAACATCGGGCTTGACGATTGCTATGCGGTATCCTTTGAGTGAAAGGGATACCGGTGAGAACCGATTGCCGATGCCTTCGGCAAAGGTGGGCCTGTTGCGGATAAAAAAAGTGCAATCGGCACCCAGCATGGCGGCATAGGTTTCCAAACTCTCTTCGGACAGATGAAGCCGGCAATACTCATTAAGGAGCTTGAGCGTAAATGCCGCGTCGGACGACCCGCCGCCCAGTCCTGCTCCCGAAGGGATGTGCTTATAGAGACGGATATCGAGCGGAGGGAGGTCGAAATCGTTGTCGAGTAGTTTGCAGGCTTTGATTACCAAATTGTCTTCGGGGTTGCCGGCAATCTTGGTTCCATACTGCGTGAGCCGGAATTTTTCTCCGTTTCGGGATGAAGTGTTGATTTCCAACGCATCTTCCAATGCGACAGGGTAAAAAACAGTTTCGAGGTTGTGGTATCCGTCGGGGCGTTTTTCTGTGACAGACAGTCCTAAATTTATTTTAGCGTTCGGAAAACAGATCATGACAGTTGAAGATTGATTATTGACAGTCGGCCGTTACTGACCGGCATTGCCTGTACGGCATTTATGAACCGAATAATGAACAATGCTTGTGAATGCAAAAATAATAAAAACTTTGATGCCCGCTACTATTCTTCGTTATTATGTTTTATCTTTGTCATCCCTTACGTGGGAGAAGATTTTTATGAGTCTTGCTAATTTAGTGAATCGTATATTGTAAATTGTAAAATCTCAACTGTCTGGATGGCCGAACAAAGAAGAAATACCCGTAGCACAAAATCGACAAAAGTACAACCGGTCAATGATTATGGCCGCCTTCAACCGCAGGCTCCGGAGCTGGAAGAAGCGGTATTGGGCGCTTTGATGATTGAGAAAGACGCTTATTCGCTGGTGAGCGAAATCCTGCGTCCGGACTCTTTTTACGAACGCCGGCATCAGTTGATCTACGCTGCTATTACCGATCTGGCGGTAAATCAGAAGCCGGTGGACATTCTCACGGTGAAGGAGCAGCTCAGCAAGCGCGGGGACCTGGAGGAAGTGGGAGGTCCGTTCTACATCACTCAGCTAAGCAGCAAGGTGGCTTCTTCGGCGCACATCGAGTATCATGCCCGGATCATTGCGCAGAAAGCGTTGGCACGCGAACTGATAACGTTTACGAGTCATATTCAGAGCAAGGCATTCGACGAGACGCTGGACGTGGACGATCTGATGCAGGAAGCGGAAGGCAAGCTGTTCGAGATTTCGCAGCAGAACATGAAGAAAGACTATACCCAGATCAATCCGGTGATTGACGAAGCGTATAAGCTGATTCAGAAGGCTGCCGCGCGGACGGATGGGTTGAGCGGTTTGGAGAGCGGCTTTACCAAACTCGACAAGATGACTTCGGGTTGGCAGAATTCCGATCTGATTATCATTGCCGCCCGTCCCGCAATGGGTAAAACGGCTTTCGTTCTTTCCATGGCGAAGAATATTGCCGTGAATTACAGGAATCCGGTAGCTTTATTCTCTCTCGAGATGAGCAATGTGCAGCTGGTGAATCGTCTGATATCGAACGTCTGCGAGATTCCGAGCGAGAAAATCAAGAGCGGACAGTTGGCAAGTTACGAGTGGCAGCAGTTGGACTATAAACTGAAGGATCTGCTGGATGCTCCGCTGTATGTGGACGATACCCCTTCGTTGTCCGTTTTCGAGCTTCGCACAAAGGCGCGCCGGCTGGTACGCGAACACGGTGTGCGTGTGATTATTATCGACTACCTTCAGTTGATGAACGCCAGCGGCATGGCTTTCGGAAGCCGTCAGGAAGAGGTGAGTACGATCTCACGCTCGCTGAAGGGATTGGCGAAGGAACTGAATATCCCCATCATCGCCCTGTCGCAGTTGAACCGTGGGGTGGAGAACCGGGAAGGTATCGACGGGAAGCGTCCGCAGTTGAGCGACCTGCGTGAATCGGGAGCAATAGAGCAGGATGCCGATATGGTTTGTTTCATCCACCGTCCCGAATACTATAAAATTTATCAGGACGACCGTGGAAATGACCTTCGCGGCATGGCGGAGATTATTATTGCCAAGCATCGTAACGGTGCGGTGGGCGATGTGTTGCTTCGATTCAAAGGGGAGTTTACCCGCTTCTCGAATCCGGAGGACGATATGGTGATTCCCATGCCGGGCGATCCTGCGGGAGCCATGCTGGGATCGAAACTGAATTCGGGTTCCGCGCCTCTTCCGCCTTCACCGGATTTTGTTCCGCAGACGGACAATCCGTTCGGAGCGCCGGGCGACGGGCCGTTGCCTTTTTAATAATTTTCTCTGTAAACGTTTCCCGCCAACCGAAAAATCTTATTAACTTTGCAAGTCTTTTGAGAAACAATATAAAATTAATGATGATATGAATATCTCTTATAACTGGCTGAAAGAGTATGTCGATTTTGAGCTGACTCCCGAAGAGACGGCTGCGGCGTTGACCTCTATCGGCTTGGAAACAGGTGGTGTAGAAGAAGTGCAGACCGTGAAAGGCGGTCTGGAGGGACTGGTCATCGGCGAGGTGCTGACTTGCGTGGAGCATCCCAACTCCGATCACCTGCATATTACTACCGTTAATTTGGGAGAGGGTGATCCTGTACAAATCGTATGCGGCGCACCGAACGTGGCTGCCGGTCAGAAAGTGGTTGTCGCCACCTTGGGGACGAAGCTTTACGACGGAGACGAATGCTTTACCATCAAGAAATCGAAAATCCGCGGTGTGGAGTCGATCGGTATGATATGTGCGGAAGATGAAATCGGTATCGGTACGAGCCATGACGGAATCATTGTGCTGCCTGCGGATGCCGTGCCCGGTACGCTTGCCAAAGATTACTACAACATAAAAAGCGACTACGTGCTCGAGGTGGATATCACGCCCAACCGTGCCGATGCCTGTTCGCATTACGGGGTAGCGCGCGACCTGTACGCTTACCTGATTCAGAGCGGAAAAAAGACGACACTGAAACGTCCGTCGGTGGAAGGATTCAAGGTGGAAAACCATGATTTGGATATTGCGGTGAAGGTGGAGAACAGCGAAGCCTGTCCGCATTACGCCGGTGTAACCGTGAAAGGAGTGACGGTGAAGGAGAGTCCCGAATGGTTGCAGAACAAACTGCGTCTGATCGGTATACGCCCTATTAATAATGTGGTGGATATCACGAATTATATCGTTCATGCATTCGGTCAGCCGCTGCATTGCTTCGATGCCGGCAAGATAAAAGGCAACGAAGTGGTTGTGAAAACAATGCCCGAAGGTACCTCGTTCGTCACGCTGGACGGCGTGGAACGCAAACTGAATGAACGCGACCTGATGATTTGCAACAGCGAGGAAGGGATGTGCATTGCCGGTGTGTTCGGCGGCTTGGATTCGGGTTCTACGGAAACCACCACCGATGTATTCATCGAGAGCGCTTATTTCCATCCTACGTGGGTGCGCAAGACTGCCCGCCGCCATGGTTTGAATACGGACGCTTCGTTCCGTTTCGAACGCGGAATCGATCCGAACGGCGTGGTCTATTGCCTGAAACTGGCGGCTCTGATGATTAAAGAGCTGGCGGGCGGTAGCATTTCTTCTGAAATCAAAGACGTATGCGCTGCTCCGGCGGAAGACTTCGTGGTGGAGCTGCCGTACGAAAAGGTGAATACCCTGATCGGCAAAGCGATTCCTGCGGAAACCGTGAAGAACATCGTAACCGCCCTGGAGATGAAGATTATGAATGAGACGCCGGAAGGACTGACGTTGGCGGTTCCCCCTTACCGGGTGGACGTGCAGCGCGACTGCGACGTGATTGAAGATATCCTCCGCATCTACGGATACAACAATGTGGAGATTCCGTCGACACTGAAGTCGAGCCTGACGACGAAGGGCGAGCACGATAAATCGAACAAATTGCAGAACCTGGTTGCCGAGCAGTTGGTGGGATGCGGGTTCAATGAAATACTCAACAATTCGCTGACCCGTGCCGCTTATTACGACGGGCTGGAAGCTTATCCGCCGCAACGGCTGGTGATGCTGATGAACCCGTTGAGCGCCGACCTTAATGCCATGCGTCAGACGTTGTTGTTCGGAGGTCTGGAAAGTATTGCCCACAATGCCAACCGTAAAAATGCCGATTTGAAATTCTTCGAATTCGGTAATTGCTATTATTTCGACGGTGAAAAGAAAAACGCCGAGAAGGTGTTGGCCCCTTACTCCGAGAATTACCATCTGGGACTGTGGGTGACCGGAAAGAATGTTTCCAACTCGTGGGCGCATCCCGACGAAGAGAGTTCGGTGTACGACCTGAAAGCGTATGTGGAGAACATATTGAAGCGTTTGGGTTTGGATTTGCATAATCTGGTAATCGGCAATCTGACGGATGATGTATTTGCCGCCGCGCTGTCGGTCAACACGCGGGGAGGAAAACGCCTGGCCTCGTTCGGCGTGGTGACCCGTAAATTGCTGAAAGCGTTCGATATCGACAATGAGGTGTATTATGCCGATCTCAACTGGAACGAATTGATGAAAGCCGTGCGTTCGGTGAAAATCAGTTATAAGGAGATTTCGAAATTCCCGGCTGTGAAACGCGATTTGGCGTTGTTGATCGACAAAAACGTCCGTTTTGCCGAGATTGAAAAGATTGCTTACGAAACCGAAAAGAAGCTGCTGAAAGAAGTGGAACTTTTCGATGTGTACGAAGGGAAAAACCTCGAAGCGGGAAAAAAATCGTATGCGGTGAGCTTCATGCTTCAGGATGAAACACAGACGCTGAACGATAAGATGATCGATAAAATCATGTCGAAGCTGGTGAAGAATCTGGAAGACAAATTGGGAGCGAAATTGAGATAAATAAAGTTTTAGAATAAATAAATATAAACCAATGGGAAGAGCATTTGAATATAGAAAAGCCGCGAAACTGAAAAGATGGGGTCACATGGCCCGTACGTTTACCAAAATCGGCAAACAGATTGCGATTGCCGTGAAAGCCGGCGGACCGGAACCTGAAAATAACCCTACGCTGCGTGCCATTATCGCGAACGCGAAACGTGAGAACATGCCGAAGGATAATATAGACCGCGCGATTAAAAACGCGATGGGGAAAGACCAGAGCGACTACAAGAGCATGACTTACGAAGGATACGGGCCTCACGGGGTAGCGGTGTTCGTAGACACGTTGACCGACAATCCCACCCGCACGGTGGCCGATGTGCGATCGGTTTTCAATAAGTTCGGCGGGAATCTGGGAACAATGGGATCGTTGGCGTTCCTTTTCGACCACAAATGCATGTTCACTTTCAAAAAGAAAGAGGGCATCGATATGGAAGAACTGATTCTGGATCTGATCGACTATGATGTGGAAGACGAGTTCGAAGAGGACGAGGAAGAGGGAACAATCACCATTTACGGCGATCCGAAGAGCTATGCGGCTATTCAGAAGCATCTGGAAGAGTGCGGGTTCGAGGATGTAGGCGGTGACTTTACGTATATCCCCAACGACCTGAAGGACGTGACTGCGGAACAGCGTGAGACTTTGGACAAGATGGTGGAGCGTCTGGAAGAGTTCGACGACGTGCAAACCGTTTATACCAACATGAAACCCGAAGGCGAAGAGTAACTTTTTAAAAACCGATTTTCGGGACATTCCTTTCGTTGAAAGCAAGAACAGCCTTTGGTGGACCTCGGTTGCCGAAGGCTGTTCTTTTTTGAACAAAACGTTTATCTCTGCCGTTCTATTACGAATACTTTTCAAGAGAAATAATAAAAAGGATAGAATGATAAAAAATATTTTTCAAGACTTAAAAAGAAGAGACCATAAACGTTATCTCGGAGGGTTGGACGTTTTTAAATACATCGGTCCCGGATTATTGGTGACGGTGGGATTTATCGATCCGGGAAACTGGGCTTCCAATTTTGCGGCAGGATCGGAGTTCGGTTATTCGTTGCTGTGGGTGGTGACGCTCTCTACCGTTATGCTGATTATTCTTCAGCACAACGTGGCGCACCTTGGCATTGTCACCGGGCTTTGTCTTTCGGAAGCCGCTACGAAATATACGCCCAAATGGATATCCCGTCCTGTTCTCGGAACCGCCGTGCTGGCTTCCATCTCCACTTCGTTGGCGGAGATACTGGGAGGCGCTATCGCGTTGCAGATGTTGTTCGATATACCCATCATCTGGGGGTCGGTACTCACCGCGCTGTTTGTTTCGATCATGCTGTTTACCAATTCTTATAAAAAGATAGAGCGTTCGATTATCGCTTTTGTTTCGGTCATCGGACTTTCGTTTATTTACGAACTTTTCCTAGTGGAAATCGATTGGCAGGCAGCCACTGCCGGATGGGTGACTCCCTCTATCCCGAAAGGGAGCATGCTCATCATTATGAGCGTGTTGGGAGCGGTGGTAATGCCTCATAACCTGTTTTTGCATTCGGAGGTGATACAAAGCCATGAGTACAACAAGCAAGACGAGGCTTCCATCAGGAAAGTGCTGAAATATGAATTGTTTGACACGCTTTTCTCCATGATTGTGGGATGGGCCATCAACAGCGCCATGATTCTGCTGGCTGCCGCCACTTTCTTCAAGAGCGGCATTCAGGTGGAGGAGCTGCAACAGGCCAAGTCTCTCCTGGAGCCTCTGTTGGGCAATAATGCGGCGATAGTGTTTGCGTTGGCTTTGCTCATGGCGGGCGTTTCGTCTACCATAACGAGCGGGATGGCTGCGGGTTCTATATTTGCCGGTATTTTCGGCGAGTCGTATCATGTAAAAGACAGTCACTCGCAAGTGGGCATTCTTTTGTCGTTGGGTGTAGCCTTGCTGCTCATTTTCTTTATCGGCGATCCCTTTAAGGGACTGATCGTTTCGCAAATGATTTTGAGCGTCCAACTGCCTTTCACGGTGTTTTTGCAAGTGGGGCTCACCTCCTCGCGGAAAGTGATGGGCGACTATGTCAACAGCCGGTGGAGCACCTTCGTGCTATATACCATTGCCGCCATCGTGTCTGCGCTGAATATCATGTTACTGTTTGCTTGAATATAAAAAGAATAGAAAAATGAAAATTATCACATACAACGTAAACGGATTGCGTGCCGCTGTCGGAAAAGGTTTTGCGGAGTGGCTCGAGCGAGAAAATCCGGATGTGGTTTGTCTGCAGGAGACAAAACTTCAGCCCGACCAGTATCCTGAGCTAATGTTTGAAGCGCTGGGTTACCACTCTTACCTTCATTGCGCGGAGAAGAAAGGCTATAGCGGAGTGGCTATCTTGACGAAGCGAATGCCCGATCATGTGGAATACGGAATGGGAATCGACGTGTACGATCGTGAAGGACGTTTTATCCGCGCCGATTTCGGAGATTTGTCGGTGGTGAGCGTTTACCATCCTTCGGGAACCAGCGGAGACGAGCGTCAGGCCTTTAAAATGGTTTGGCTCGAAGCGTATCAGGATTATGTGACGAAGTTGCGCGAGTCGCGCCCCAATCTGGTGCTTTGCGGCGACTATAACATCTGTCATGAGCCGATAGATATTCACGATCCGATACGAAATGCCAAAAACAGCGGATTTCTTCCCGAAGAGCGGGAGTGGATGACGCGATTCCTGTCGGCCGGGTTTATCGATACGTTCCGCCTGTTGCATCCCCAAAAGCAGGAGTATACCTGGTGGAGCTATCGGTTTAACTCGAGAGCCAAGAACAAAGGATGGCGGATTGATTATTGCATGACGACAGAATCGGTGCGCCCCATGCTGAAAGCTGCGGCTATTTTGAACGAAGCTGTGCATTCCGACCACTGTCCGATGCTGTTGGAAATAGAACATGAATGAAGAAATGGAAGATAGAGTAGAAAAAGCAGTCGCTCTTTTCAAGAGCGGATACAACTGCTCGCAGTCTGTAGTGGCTGCTTTTGCCGATATGTATGGCTTTACCGAACAGCAAGCCCTACGTATGGGAGCCGCTTTCGGAGGCGGCATAGGTCGTATGCGCGAGACATGCGGAGCGGCATGCGGCATGTTTCTGATTGCCGGTTTGGAAAAGGGAACCATTGAAGCTTCCGACCGCGCGGGAAAAGCTGCCACTTATGCCTTGGTACAGGAGTTGGCGGCGGAGTTTAAGAAACGAAACGGCTCGTTGATTTGCAGAGAGTTGCTCGGACTGAATAAAAAAGAATCGCTATCGTCTCTTCCCGAAGAGCGAACGCCGCACTATTACGCCAAAAGACCTTGCGCTAAAATGGTGGAAGAAGCTGCCCGTATTTGGGCGGAATACCTCGAAAAGCATCCGAAATAAACGAAAAAACATCTTTTTGTTACAATTTTAATAAAAAATTGCTGATTCACGTGTTATATAGCATGAAAATAACTATCTTTGCCTCCGATATAAAATCTGAAAGCTTCGGCCGGATGATTTTTATCGGCATGTCTAACTTAAAACTTCAAAGTAAATGTTGAAAGAAAAAGCAGGTGAAATGGCAGGCAAGATCTGGAACGCGTTGAACGGAACAGAAGGTATGACTGCTAAGCAACTGAAAAAAGCTGCCAAGCTGGTTGACAAAGATTTGTTCCTCGGCCTTGGTTGGCTGTTGAGAGAAGACAAAGTCTCTGTGGCAGAAGTTGAAGGTGAACTCTTCTTCAAATTGGTCTAAGCGAGTAACTCACTTAAGCAATAAAAAAATGCGTTGGTACATGGTATTAAATGTAATCAACGCATTTTTTTATTTTCTTTCATTTACGTATATTTGCGCTCTAAAAAGATAAAAATAACAGAAATATAGAATGAAAAATATCCGCAACTTTTGCATCATTGCCCATATCGACCACGGTAAATCTACATTGGCCGACCGTCTGCTGGAATTTACGCACACTATCCAGGTGACGAACGGACAGATGCTCGACAGTATGGATCTGGAGAAGGAGAGAGGCATCACGATTAAAAGTCATGCCATTCAGATGGAGTACACTTATAAAGGAGAGAAGTATGTGCTCAACCTCATCGACACTCCGGGACATGTCGATTTCTCGTACGAAGTATCCCGTTCCATCGCCGCCTGTGAAGGGGCGTTGCTCATTGTAGACGCGTCGCAGGGGGTGCAGGCCCAGACCATTTCGAACCTCTACATGGCAATCGAGCATGATTTGGAGATTATTCCCATCATCAACAAATGCGACATGGCAAGCGCCATGCCCGAAGAGGTGGAAGACGAGATTGTAGAGTTGCTGGGTTGCAAGCGCGAGGAGATTATTCGCGCTTCGGGAAAGACGGGTATGGGAATCGAAGAGATCCTGGAAGCGGTCATCGAACGTATTCCTCATCCCGAAGGCGATGAAGAAGCTCCGTTGCAGGCGTTGATCTTCGACTCCGTATTTAATTCTTTCCGGGGAATCATCGCTTACTTCAAGGTTGAAAACGGAGTGATCCGCACCGGCGATAAAGTGAAATTCTTCAATACAGGCAAGGAGTATGACGCCGATGAGGTAGGAGTTCTCAAGATGGATATGGTTCCGCGTAAAGAACTCCGCACCGGCGATGTGGGATATATTATTTCGGGCATCAAAACCTCGAAAGAGGTGAAAGTGGGCGACACGATTACGCATATTGCCCGTCCGTGTGCGAAGGCCATTGCCGGATTCGAAGAGGTGAAGCCGATGGTGTTTGCCGGGGTGTATCCCATCGAAGCGGAAGATTTCGAAGACTTGCGCGCCTCCTTGGAGAAGCTGCAACTGAACGACGCTTCGCTGACTTTCCAGCCCGAGTCGTCGTTGGCGTTGGGATTCGGTTTCCGTTGCGGATTCTTGGGATTGCTTCACATGGAGATCGTACAGGAACGTCTCGACCGCGAGTTCGATATGAATGTGATTACCACGGTGCCGAACGTTTCTTACCTGATATACGATAAGCAGGGTGGGGTGAAAGAGGTGCACAACCCCGGTGGCATGCCCGACCCCACGCTGATAGACCATATCGAAGAGCCTTATATTAAAGCGTCTATCATTACCACCACCGACTACATAGGGCCTATCATGACACTCTGTCTCGGCAAGCGGGGAGAGTTGCTCAAACAAGAGTATATATCGGGCAACCGCGTGGAGCTTTTCTATAAGATGCCTTTGGGAGAAATCGTGATCGACTTCTACGACAAGCTGAAGAGCATTTCGAAAGGCTATGCCTCGTTCGACTATCATCCGAGCGGGTTCCATACCTCCAAGCTGGTGAAGCTCGACATCCTTCTGAACGGCGAGCCGGTAGACGCGCTTTCCACACTGACGCATTTCGACAACGCTTACGACATGGGGCGCCGGATGTGCGAGAAACTGAAAGAACTGATTCCCCGCCAGCAATTCGAGATAGCCATTCAGGCAGCCATCGGAGCCAAGATCATCGCCCGCGAGACGATAAAGGCGGTTCGAAAAGATGTCACAGCCAAGTGTTATGGCGGAGATGTGAGCCGTAAGCGCAAGTTGCTCGAAAAACAAAAGAAAGGGAAAAAGAGAATGAAACAGATCGGTAATGTGGAAGTTCCTCAGAAGGCATTCCTCGCCGTGTTGAAACTCGATTAACGATTACAGCAAGAAATTTGTCCGGATTGTCCCGAACAAATTCTCTTGCTGTTTTATTATTTTATAATAGTTGCCTTTTGTCTGCAGAGCTTTCCGTGGCAACTGCTTTATTTAAAACAACAATAATAAGTAAAATATGAGAAAAGTTCTGTCTTTTTCGGGCTTCCTGATGCTGGGGCTCATTATCTCGCAATTTCTTCCTGCAATGGCAGGAGAAGATTATGGAACAGTGAAATCCGTGTTGAATGTACTGCTTTATGTCTGTCTTAGTTTTATAATGATTAATGTGGGGCGGGAGTTCGTACTCGACAAGTCGCGTTGGAAAAGCTATGCCGAAGATTATCTGATCGCCATGGTGACAGCCGCGCTTCCCTGGCTTCTGCTTGCGGTGTATTATGTATTCGTGCTGATGCCTCCCGAGTATTGGAACCATTCGGGCGCATGGAAAGAGAATCTTCTCCTGAGCCGTTTCGCCGCGCCTACTTCGGCAGGTATTCTGTTTACCATGCTCGCTGCCATCGGACTGAAGGCCAGTTGGATCTATAAGAAGATACAGGTATTGGCTATTTTCGACGATTTGGATACGATTCTCCTGATGATTCCGCTTCAGATAATGATGATCGGCATGCGTTGGCAACTTATTATTGTTGTGTTCATCGTATTTTTGCTTTTGTCTTTGGGCTGGAAACAACTCAATAAATACGATCTGCGTCAAGACTGGAAAGCCATTCTTTTTTATTCCGTCTTGATTTTCCTTTCTACCCATCTGCTCTATCTGGGAACTAAAGAATTGTACGGGGCGGAAGGCAGTATTCATATCGAAGTGCTGTTGCCCGCTTTCGTGCTCGGTATGGTCATGAAGCATAAAAACCATGATAGCCCGGCCGAACAAAAAGTCGCTAGCGGCATTTCTTTTCTCTTCATGTTTCTGGTGGGTATGAGCATGCCCTACTTTATGGGTGTTGCCGAGAATCATTCGGGCATACATTCGCTCACCGGTTCGCAGCCTATGATGTCTTGGGAAATGATTCTTTTCCATGTACTCGTTGTTTCACTTCTGTCGAATATCGGCAAGCTTTGTCCTGTTTTTTTCTATCGTAACAGGAAGTTGAGAGAGCGTTTGGCACTTTCTATCGGCATGTTTACCCGCGGTGAAGTAGGCGCCGGAATTATTTTTATTGCGTTAGGTTATCATTTGGGAGGTCCTGCATTGGTGATTTCAGTGCTTACATTGGTGTTAAATTTGATTTTAACTGGTATATTTGTCGTATGGGTCAAAAAATTAGCATTAATAAGCTATAGAGGTTAAAACAAATGACTATATTTGAGGGCATTATATAAAAATAATTTGTAATATGTCAGTTTTTAGGAATCTTCGGAAATTCTCGTCGTCAGATATTGCGGCGAGTATCCTTCTATTCGTGGCAGCTATTGCCGCTGCTGTTATTGCCAATTCTTCTTTTGCTCCGGCTTATCAAGAATTTTTGAATCACGAACTCAATCTTCAGATCGGACGATTGAACCTGCTCTCACACGGTGGAGAAAATCTTCGGGTTATCGAGTTTATCAATGACGGTTTGATGACCATTTTCTTTTTGATGGTGGGATTGGAAATTAAACGTGAGTTATTGGTAGGCGAGCTTTCTTCTTTCGGTAAAGCAGTTCTTCCTTTCATTGCCGCTTGTGGCGGTATGCTACTCCCGGTACTTATTTATACGTTTATTTGCCCTCCGGGCACTGAAGGAGGTGGAGGAATGGCTATCCCGATGGCAACCGATATCGCTTTCTCTTTGGGCGTATTGAGTTTGCTCGGCAATCGTGTTCCTTTGTCTTTGAAGATATTCCTGACCGCTTTTGCCGTAGTCGACGATATCGGCGGTATTCTGGTGATTGCCATATTCTACAGCTCTCATATTTTAGTAGATTATTTGTTGATTGCCGCCCTTCTGTTTTTAGTACTCTATCTGATTGGTCAACGCGGTACGAACAATAAGATCTTTTTCCTGATTATCGGTGTGCTGATTTGGTATCTCTTCCTTCAATCAGGCATCCACAGCACCATATCGGGAGTTCTTCTGGCCTTTGTGATTCCTGCCAAGCCCCGTCTTGATGTCGGAAGATATATCGAACGTATCCGTCATACGATTTCCGAATTTCCTGAAATGGAGTCGGAAAGTATCGTGTTGACTAACGAGCAGATTGCCAAACTGAAAGAAGTGGAGTCTGCTTCCGACCGCGTGATCAGCCCCCTTCAGTCGTTGGAAGACAACCTGCATGGGGCGGTAAACTATTTCATCCTTCCGCTTTTCGCTTTTGTCAATGCAGGCGTTGTATTCGGTGGCGGAGATAGTTTGATAGGTCATGTCAGCATGGCGGTTACCCTCAGCCTTCTGCTTGGAAAATTCATCGGGATTTATCTGTTTACCGGATTGGCTATCAAGTTACGTGTCACTACCATGCCCGAAGGCATGAACTGGACCAACCTTGCCGGGGTATCTCTGCTGGGAGGTATCGGTTTTACCGTTTCTCTTTTCATAGCCAATCTCTCGTTCGGCGTCGATTATCCGGTATTGCTGAATCAGGCTAAATTCGGAGTCCTCTCCGGTTCCATTCTTTCAGGTGTCTTGGGCTATCTGCTTCTTCGGTCGGTGCTTCACCGCGGGGATTGATTTTTAGTCCTTGGTAACGTCTGTTCAGCTCTTCTTCACCCTCGATTGCCGGCAGCAGCTTTAGGGTGCAATAGCAAAAGAATCTTTTCTGAGAAAGAACTTCATAGCTGTCTAAAAAGGCGGCGGGCTTTGAAAAAAAGTCCGCCGTGTTTGCTTTCAAAGCCCGCCGCCTTTTTTTCAAAGCCCGTGCGTGTTTACTTTCAAAGCCCGCCGCCTTTTTTGGGTCTTTTTACAGTCATATAAATTTTTACTAAAAGAAAGTACGGATTTATCGGATGAATTTTGTTTTTAGCTTTTAAAATATATCTTTGTGTCATTCTTATTTCTGATACTTGATCACATGGATAATCATTGTTTTTACAAACAAATATTCATTCCAACATGGTGGCTGCTGTTATTGTGCAGTACGCTTCCTTCGTTTTCCCAAACGGTCATAACCGGAAGAGTAATCGACAAAGGCAATAAAGGCTTGCCCGACATATCCGTAATGCTGATGCTTCCGGCAGACAGCGCCATAGTGGATTACAGCTTCACGGACGAAAAAGGGAATTACAAACTCTCTTACAAAGGCAACAGTCCGCATCTGCTAATCACCATATCCGCATTTGATATCAAGCGGCAAATCAAGCGCGTGGAAAACAAAAGCCAGACCGTTACTTTTACGACAGAAGAAGGCAGCATTACCCTTCGGGAGGTGGTTGTAAAACCAATCAAAATGTGGGGCGAAAAAGACACCATCAATTATTCCGTTGCGGCTTTCAAAGATAAAAAAGACATTGTCATTGGCGATGTGTTGAAGAAAATGCCCGGTATCGATGTGAAAGAAAGCGGGCAGATCACCTACAAAGGCAAGCCTATCAATAAGTTTTATATTGAGAATCTCGATATGTTGCAAGGTCGCTACGGCATTGCAACCAACAATATTTCCGCCAATGATATAGCGACCGTACAAGTTCTCGAGAATCATCAACCCATAAAAGCATTGGAAAAAACGCAATTTTCCAATGATGCGGCAATCAATCTGAAAATAAAGGAAAGCAAAAAAGGCATTTTCAGTATGATGGCCATGTTGGGATTAGGCACCGATAAAAGCTTTTTGTGGCAGGAAGAACTTACCGGGATGTATTTCGCCAAAGGACGTCAGCACCTGTTTACCTATAAAACCAACAACAACGGTACGGATGTAAACAAAGAATTGCGCTCTTTTACCGCCGACAACCTTATCGGAGGACTGCAAATGACGGGCGTGCAACAGCCTTCGCCTCCATCCATACGTTTTGAGCGGTACAACTTCAACACATCGCATGCAGCTACGGCAAACAACCTGTTCAAGTTGAAAAACGATGCCGAAGTAAACGTCAATCTGATTTATTTCAACAACGAAGACCGGCGCCACAGCTTTGCCCGGACATCATACGTACTGCCGGGAGAAGATGTAAAAATCATCGAAGAAGATATTTCGACCCGAAACAGGACCAATAACATTGAAACGGAACTTCGATACAACTTAAACAAAGACCGCAACTACTTCAATAATTTTCTCAACGTTTCGGGAAGTTGGGACGACGCTTCGGGGGAAGTAAACACTCGGCAAACGATAGGACAACGGTTGGATAACAAAAGTTTTTTCGCTAATAATGTTACCCATTGGATAAAACGCGGAGAAAATGAGAAGGGCGTAGAGTTGATGCTCCGGAACGCCTATCGCACACAGCCGCATCACTTGCGCATTACTCCGGGATTGTACCCTGACCTTATAAACGCAGGCAATGAATACGCCGCTCTTTCGCAAAACGTGCGATACAACGCTTTCGCGTCGAACAACAGATTTTCGTTTCTATCGGCGGCAGTGATAGGTAATGTGCGGATTAACCCGACGGCAAACGTCAATGTTGAACATCAAACATTGCGTTCCGATATGGAAACAACGGACAATAGCAACGTTATTCATCCGGTTCTGAATGCCGAAATGCGAAATGACATAACTTGGACGCGTATGAATGCCGGTATCTCGCTTGACGCGACATACAACGGAGATAATCTGAAAATCAGCTTTTTTATGCCTGTTACGTATCGGTACACCTCCATGAATGACCGGCAGACGAATGATAAAACGTTGCATGTCGGCAAATTTTATTTCCAACCGTCTCTTTCGGCACGATACAATTTCACCAATCAGCTGGAAGCCAACGGCGGGGCAGGATATTACACCCGGACACCCGGACTCGCGTCGCTTTATACAGGCTATATCCTGCAAAACTATCGCAGCATCAACAGATATGACACACAACTTTTTGATTCAAACAGTTTATTCGCTTCGCTCGGTTTATCTTACAAGAACATTTTAGATATGTTTTTTGCGGGCGGCGGCATTTCGTTCAATCGCTACCATAGCGAAGGGATGTACGCTCAAACCTTCGACGGGCTGTTGTCCGTAACTCAAGTCGCCATGCAATCCAACGGCGGTAATTCTTTTTCGGTAAACGGACGGATGAGCAAAGGTTTTGACTGGAAGGCATTGGTCGTTTCGGCAGACGCATCGTGGGGAAAATCCGCAAGCGAACAAATGCGTCAAAGTAAGTTGGTGACCTATAAAAGCCAATGGACAAACGCAAGCGCGTCGGTAAACTTAAAGCCGTTTCGTTGGTTTCTCACAGAATATAAAATATCGTGGGGACGCAGCAAGGGAAAGGTCAGTTCGGGAGAGAGTTTTGAGCCGATACAATCGCTTACGCACCGAGCCGTAATAGACATCTCGCTGCCGTTGGGCATAAGCCTGAACGGTTCGTTGGAACATTATTATAACAGCGCCATTCAGGGCGACAAGAACTTCTCGCTTGCCGATTTGGGCTTGACGTATGTGAATGGAGGCGTGCGTTATTCGCTCGATTGGACAAACATTTTCAATACGGAAAAATACGTTTCGGCATCTTATGGTGCGCTAAATTCGTACTATTCCGAATACGGCATCCGGCCGATGGCGGTAATGCTGAAAGTGAGGTTCAGATTATTATGAGAACAAACTCAATATTTTGAGACCATGAGAGTAACTAAAAATAATATTCACTTCTTGTGCAAAACAAACTTGGCTTGTTCTATCCCTTACCGATTTTGAGATTTTCACTTGCATTGTTTGATTGGTAAGGGCTTGGAGATTTTTGTATGGAAATCCCATAAAACGATACGAAAAACATTTATTAATTAAAATTTTACAGATATGAAACTTCAAAAGATTAAGTTGAGATGATTTAGCATAACCATCTCAACTATCTTGGAGTTTTTTACATTACGTATCAAATATTGTATTTTCTAAGGCTGTAGCCTTGTGAGCTTGAATAGAAAAGTCTTTTTGATTGTGTGATTGTGACTTTTTGAAAATGTATCCAGGTCTTATTATAAAATTTCTTCAGATGCAAAAAATAAAAATTATAAAACATATAACTAAAATATGTACTTATTTAGGAAATATAAAAATTGGGCATATAATTGCTTTAACAATTTTTTGTATAAGTGCCTATGCTCAACCAGTACCTATGCCACAAAGCTTAGATAAGTACAAAGTTCTAGGCAATGCAGATTATGTAATAACGTATGAATTAAGTTTCATAAAAGATCCTCAAAATTTAAAAAGGGGACATGATATTATAATTGTTGAAGTGGGTAAAGACTTTTCCAAATCCTACTCTAAGGTTTTATTTGATGCTGACTCAACAAGTACAGAATGGCTAAAAAAAGGAGCCAGTGTTCTCCCTACAGCAAAAGAAAGTATACCTTTAGAGGATGTATATAAAAATCTCAATACAAAAACGAGTAAGATTATTTTTCGTTCTATACTCACTGGACCTATTTACCAGTACGAAGAAGATAGCAATCTTATGGATTGGACTTTACGACCGGAAAAAAAGAAAATTTTATCCTATTCTTGTCAAAGAGCTACCACAAATTTTAGAGGTAGAGATTATGAAGCCTGGTTTACAAATGATATTCCTATTTCTAATGGACCATGGAAATTTGGAGGGCTTCCGGGACTAATCTTATCTATTAAAGAAATTCAAGATAATTTTGTTTTTGAATGCATTGGGATTCAAAAAACTAAAAGCCAACGCTTGATTAAATTTTGGTTATGGGATTATAAAACTATCACTAGAGAGCAATTGCAAAAATTAAAAAAAAGAATGTACCTCAATACTTATAATTATTGTATCAGCATAGGTCAAGCTATAGGAGGAGATCCAATAGAAGCGAGAAAGAAAATGAATTATCCATACAACCCGATTGAGCTACAATAAAATAATAACATATTAAAAAGCAAGGAATTATGCCAAAGATTAAATCATTCTTAAAACCAGAAGACATTAAGTTCGCACTAGCGAATACTCCACAAATAACTTTCGAGATAACAGATGCCTGTAACTTAGATTGTTTATATTGTAATTATGGAAACACTAGTGTCCACTAAAAATTATCGGACAGATTAAAAATTAAAATTATCAAACAAACTAAGTCCATCAAGACCACTTTGATCTTTGACATTATTGAATTTAGATTGACTGAAGAAATCAACCAAATGAAACTTGTCGGTAAGTGAAATGCTAAGGATCTGAAGTACCTCATATATGCTTCTTTCCAGTTGCATGTCGTGCTGAACGACAGCAACAAAACAGTACGATATGATGACGCAATAGACCTGGATTCGTACTGCATTCTCTGACGTTCTCCAAAACTTTTTTATCTTCAGATGTTGCTTGAGCCATTTGAAAAATAACTCGACCTGCCATCTGTTTTTATAAAGTAGGGCAACTTGAAGTGCGGTCAAATCAAAAGCATTTGTAAGGAAAACGAATTGACAATTCTGTTCTTCATCCCAATACTCAACCTTACGGATTTTGATTGGATAGTCCTTTGAGGACTTATAAACAGTCAATATCCCTTCTGAGTCGGAAAGGACATTTTTAGGCATTCGTCTTCTCCATTTGATAGGTTTTGTTCTAGCTTGCTCGACCATGTAGTATGCGAAGTCTTCAAAGATATGGTAATCTCTGTTTTCATTAGCTTTCGAAAGATTGCTACGAGTAACGGATTTACCCAATCCAAGATGGTACCACTTCTCTTGATGTGCTTGTAATGCAACTATGAGGTCTCGAAGACCTTCACGATTACAAAGCCCGCCAAACATCATAGCGAGGAGTTGATTCCAATAGGTGAAGGACTTGACGTATTTGTCGCCTTGATACTTGGCCACAATACGATTAAACTTGCTTCTATCCAAGAAGGATGTAAGTTGAGCGAATACATACTTATCTTTAAACATATCATAAGATATGAAAAAAGATTGTGGTCCTTGCCAATTCAAGTCCGTTCTCTCGGATTTTTTCTACAATTATCTAAATATCAATAATCTCAAAGAACGCTTAGCGATTTTAGTGGACACTAATAAAAAATCAATAAACATTAAAAGAATTGCAGATATGAAACTTGAAAAAAATAAATTGAATAAATTAGTCGAAAACAGTTTGGCTAATCGGGAAATGAATGATTTGAAAGGCGGTGATGCTGCGTGTTGTGATTGTGGTTGGTGTTATGAAAGACAAATCTGGTAATTCTACATTCCGGAGCTAATTTGGCGGTAAGTGCTAAATCCGGATATTATAGCCCCGGATGTGAGAATACCTACACTCCATATACAGGAAATAAATCTCTTTAGTATCTTTAAAAATCAGTGAAATGAATATTGTGAGAGCCTTCTTATGTATGATTTTTTTTGCTGCTTGTAACATTCAGTTGTCAGCACAATTTGCTCCGGCCCCTCAAATGACAGATAAATACACAGTCATAGACTCTGCCAGCTATATTATAACTTACGATGTTGCTATTATAAATGATCCGGCAAAACCAAATAAGATTACAACGGATACCCACATATTACAAATAGGAAAAGACTTGTCTAAGACCTATAGTTTATTGCTTTTTAAGGGTGACTCAATTTCTACGGCTATGTTAAAAAAAGGAGCAAAATCCAGCCCGTGGTTTCAAGAATTAGTTCCACCAGTAGAAGTGTATAGGAATTATCCCATCGGAAAACAGACTGTCACACATAGAACTTTTTTTTCAGGTCCTATATTTAGATATGAAGAACCCGCGATTTTTTTTCAGTGGAAGTTATTGCCGGAAAGAAAGAGGATACTTTCATATAACTGTCAAAAAGCGATTACAGAATTTCGCGGTCGTACATATGAAGCTTGGTTTGCTCCAGAAATACCATTGAAAGAAGGGCCTTATAAGTTTAATGGCTTACCAGGATTAATTTTGGAGATAAATGATATGCAGCAACATTATACGTACAAGTGCGTTGGTATTGAACGTTTAAAACAAAAAGCTCCCATTAAACTTTGGAAATGGAAATTTCAAGAAATAGAACGAATCAAAATGAATAAATTATTGCGTAGTTTTTACAAAAATCCGACCTTGTTTTTTCAATCGACAGGTGTGAAGTTTCACGGAGATACGAAGACGTTGACTTTCCCATATAATCCCATAGAATTAGAATAAGTATGAAAAGAATATTTAAGCCCCGGTGATATAAAAAAGGTGCTTAGCCAACACTCCCTCAGGTGAGTTTTGAAGTAACATTAATATAAAACTTAAACGATAAATTTGATACCCCAATGAGAAAAATATATTTATTCCTTGTAGGATTATGCTGGTTCTTGCCGACCAATGCCCAATTACCTGTTATTCCGGTAAGCATAGATAAATACACGGTTATTGATACTATAAATTATTTTGTTACATACGAATTGACTATTGTTAATAATCCGGAAGAGTCAAAGAAGCCGGCTAAAGACATAGTCGTATTAGAAGTAGGAAATAAAATTTTAAAGTCGTACAGTAAATTACTTTATCAAGCGGATTCAATAAATTCTATTTTGACAAAAAAAGGAACAAGAGCAGTTCCATTGTTTCAAGAGTTAGTTCCACCTGTAATTGTTTACAAAAACTATCCTAAGGGGGAAAATACAGTGGTATATCGTACTTTTATGAGTGGCCCCATTATGGAATATGTGGAAAATATCCCAACTTTTGAATGGAAAGTGTTTACAGAGAAACAAACAATACTGGGATATACTTGCCAAAAAGCTACAACTTCTTTTCGAGGACGAGTCTACGAGGCATGGTTTACTCCGGAAATTCCAATAAAAGAGGGGCCGTATAAATTCGCAGGTTTACCGGGCTTAATTCTTCAAATAGTTGATGCGCAGAATCATTATTCATACACTTGTATTGGGATACAGAAACCAAAGAAGAAAACACCGATTGTCTTTTGGGAATGGGATACACAAAAAACAAATCGAGAAAAACTGAACTCAATGATAAAACGGATGCATCAACAACCGGCTGATTTTGCAGTAAGTATTGGCACCAAATTACGTTATCCCGGGAAAAGCGAAGCCGAAGTAAAAAAGATTTCATACCCTTACAACCCCATCGAATTGGAATAAATTGCGATATTAAAGTTAAACCTTATAAATCAGCTGAAAACAGTTTGGCTAACCGTAAAATGAAAAAACAAATAACTTAAGGCATGAGACTTCAGCAATTTAAATTGAATAAATTGGCCGGAAACAGTTTGGCTAATCGGGAGATAAAAGAATTGAAAGGAGGAGGCTCTTGGGGTTGCTCATGCTCTTGTGCTTATGTTAAATTAGGTCCGAATGGACACTCTGTAGATGGTTGTAATTATTATATGAAGAAGTTATTAATCATTGGATTTATTATATTTGCTCATTGCTTCCCTGGAGTTTCGCAAAGTATAGGAGGTGGGCGATATTTTGATCCGACAAAGAGCACCCAAATCGACTTGGCCAATTATCGCTTCACGTATAGTCTAAAATATATGCCGGACAGCTCCAAGAGACAGCAAGTTGATGAACAGAGACTTATACTGTTGATTGGCGATAAAATATCCAAAAGCTATAATGCCGAATACGAAAAGTCCAAAAGCGATATTTCGGCTCCAGCAGGATCTGCTGTAGGAATGAATATGCAAGGACTTGGAGGAACTGAAGTCTTCAAAGACAAAGCGAATAACAAGATGAATGTAAAAGTAATGGGGATGACAGGTAAATTTGAATATACGGAAGATTATCCTGTTCAAAACTGGGAAATTGGTACCGAAAAGAAAATAATACAAGGCTATTCCTGTCAAAAAGCGACTACTCGATACTTGGGAAGAAATTATACGGCGTGGTTTACCCATCAAATTCCCATACCCAACGGCCCTTGGAAATTTGGCGGACTTCCGGGATTAATTCTTCAAGTTTCGGATACCCGTGAACATTACGTGTTTGAGTGCATCGGAATACAAGAATTGACAAAAAAAGAGCCCATTGTTGTTTATAATTTCAAATACGAAAAAACGACGCGACAAAAGCTCAATAAAATGTTTAAAAATGAACATATAAACCCTGTTGCAATGATAGAAAGTATGGGAGGGATAGTTGTGGCTGTAAAAGGTGGAACAAGAAGTTCGTCTTTTCCTTATAATCCCATTGAATTAGAGTAAAATGGAAAAGGTATTCATGCTTTATGTAAAACTAACTTGAGCATTTATTCCCTTAAGGGCCGTAACACTTAAATAAATAGCCTGAAACGATACAGCCGAAATATGAAACATTCGAGAATTCTTTAAACTTGCAGCTTTATGAGAAAACAGTCTAAATTTAGATTCATTTTATCGCTTTCTACTTTTCTATATGCACATGTATGTGTTTGCTTGGCTCAAAGTCCGATAGGACGCATTACCCCTTTGGATGTTAGAAAATACACCGTGTTAGATTCCGCCAATTATTTGTTTACATATCAGCTGAATTTCATGAGAGATACGGTGGAAAATAAGAAAGAGACAAATATAATGGCTCTCCTTGTAGGGAATAAGTGTTCTAAATTTTTTAATAATTTCTATTTGGATAACGAAAGTGCACTGAAAGAACAGTATAAGAAAGGAGAGGTTAGGAATATGGATGCCGTTGGATTAGGAGGAACGGAAATCTACAAGCTATATACATCCAAAATGCAGAAAGTAACAGTTATGCTTTTTGGTGTAAGAAATACTGTTTATACCTATGCCGAAAGCCTGCAAGGACAATCATGGCTGATCGGACCAGAGAAAAAGAAAATACATAATTACGTTTGTCAAAAAGCTACGACAACTTATTTGGGACGGAAATATATTGCATGGTTTACACCTGAGATACCCGTCTCTGAGGGCCCTTGGAAATTCTACGGATTGCCTGGGCTTATTTTAGATGTATCTGATGAAAGAAAGGAGTATCATTTTATGTGTATAGGTATTGAAAAAATGAAAAATAAAAAACCGATAGTGGAATACAATGCCAAATATGAAAAAACAGATAGAGAATCAATAAATAAGGTGATTAAAAAGTTACACACTCATTTTTCTCAAATGTTAACCGGCCAAGGTTACGTTGGAGAGATAAACGGTAATGATATAAACAACAGAGAACAACTAACTTTTATTTATAATCCCATTGAATTAGAGTAAAATGAAAAAACTTTTATATAAAACCGACTTGAGCTGTTTTGCCTTTGCCAATTGTAGTTTGTCTGCATCGTTTTATTGGCAAGGACTGTAACGCTTTTGAGAAAGCATTTGAAAACGATGCAATCGAAATATGGAACAATTAAAAACTACGATCTGTTTAAATTATAATTAAAAATGGAACAAATGAAGGTAAAAGCAAACTTACTTATGAGAAAATTTCTCTTTCTGTTCTTCTTGGCATTACTGTGTGTGCGCTATTACGCAAAAGCACAAATGCCACCTGGATATCAAAGTCATGCAAAATATATGGTATTAGATTCTGCAAATTACATCATAACCTATGAAGTGCAGGCTATAAGTGGCACAGCGACTAATGATAGGAATACGGATATACAAATTCTGCAAATAGGTAACGATGTGTCTAAAACGTATAGCAAATACCTGTTTGATAATGATTCGGTATGTACAATGCTAATCCAAAAAGGGACACGAAATATTCCTATATATCAAGGATTGGCATCACCGGAAGATATTTACAAAAATCATCCGAAAGGGAAAATGACCGTCTCGTACAGGACCTTTATGACCGGTCCTGTTTTGAAATACGAAGAACCTATGCCTACATTTAAATGGGAATTGCTTTCCGATCGCAAAACACTTCTTAATTATCAATGTCAGAAAGCTGTATGCACATTTCGAGGCAGAACATACATTGCTTGGTTTACACCGGAAATACCGCTATCTGAAGGACCATGGAAATTCCATGGGCTTCCGGGATTGATATTACAGGTTTCCGATGATAAAAACGAGTTTGAGTATCAATGTATCGGCATACAGAAACTAAAGAAAAAGCAACCTATCAAGTATTGGAAATGGGATTATCAAAGCTCTACAAGAGAGAAAATGCGTCCCTTTATAAAGAATATGCATGAGAGGCCTAATGCCTTTTTTAAAAGCGTGACCGGAAGCGGTATCCATATAAAAGGCGGAGCGAATGCTGATTTGTTGAGCTATCCCTATAATCCTATTGAATTGGAATAAAATGGAAATAGATTTGTCTTTATCTTTATGTGAAATAAACTTGAACTGTAATCAAATATGAAAAAAATATTTTTAAATGTGATTTGTTTAATGGCATCATTATGTGCATGGTCACAAGTAGCCCCTTTTGACAACCAGAAATTCAACGTGTTGGATAGTGCCAATTACCGTTTTACGTATCATCTAAAATTTATTCCGGACAGTTTGCATGGAATGAAAACCTTGGATAGTGAACATGTTTTACTGATAGGCAATAAATATTCAAAGTTTTTCAATTCGCAATACGCAGTAAAAACAGACCGTACAAAATCTTTTCAAAAAAACATTGACAGTAGGGGAATTGGGGATATTGAGATTATAAAAAATACTCAAGCAGGGAAAATGACTGTTGTGCAAATGAATATGTCAGGAAAATGGGAATATGAAGAAGCTATTCCGAATATCCAATGGAAAATAACCAATGAAAAGAAAATAATAAAAGGATATCAATGCCAAAAGGCTGTATGTGATTATCTGGGTAGGACTTACGAAGCTTGGTTTACTTTTGCGATACCTGTGAATAATGGCCCTTGGAAATTTGGTAATCTGCCGGGATTTATTTTAGATGTGTCCGACGTCCGGGGACATTATCGTTTTTCGTGTGTTGGAATTGAAAAGTCGACACAGAAGGAACCTATTGTGAAATATTCCGTAAAAAGTGAAAGAACAAATCGAATAAAACTAAATAAAACGATGAAACGATATCACGATAATCCTGTCGCATTTTTAAAAGCTATGTACGGAAGCAATGTTTCCGTAAGAGGAGGAGACGGGAGTAAAAACGTTTCTTTTCCTTACAATCCGATTGAATTAGAATGAAATTAAACTCCAAGAAAGGTATTTAGTGAACCCTAAATAAAATATTATGAGCAAGAAGAGTATTATATTGTTTATCATATTAGGATATAGTTTTAAAAGCATTTATGCACAAAGTACAGGAGGTATTATTCCCTTCAACACAAAAGAGAAAGTTGTGATAGATACTGTCAAACTTATGGTTTCTTATGAACTTAGTTTTTTGCCTGACAGTACAAAAAAGAATGTTATACTGACCAATCAATTGACTTTGTCATTGGGGAATATCTATACCAAATTGATGAATTCTCAGTATTATGGCATAGACAATCTGCAAAAGAAAGCTCCCAAAGGTTCTGCATTTAATGTAGAAGGCAGAGGTCTTGCCGCCACCATTATTTATAAAAACAAAAAAACGAACCAAATGGAGGTCAATGTAAAATTGACCGATCATAACACCTATCGTTATATAGAAAGTATTCCTAAGCAAGTCTGGAAAATTCTTAACCAAAGAAAACAAATACTCAACTATTCTTGTCAGGCTGCTACCACCACCTATCTGGGCAGAACCTACACAGCTTGGTTTGCGCCAGCTATTCCGATACACGAAGGCCCTTGGAAATTTTCCGGACTTCCGGGGTTAATTCTCGAGGTTTCTGACAGCAGAGGTCATTATGTATTTAAATGCATAGGACTTGAACGACCGAAGCAGCAAGAGTTTATTGAGAAATACAAAATAAAATTTGTGGACACCAACCGGAAAAAGCTAAACAGTTACATTAAAAATCTACATGAAAATTTCGCAACTGTTTTGGAGGCACAGGGGCGTCATGTAGCATTTTTCACACCGGAAGGGAAAGAAATAGACAATAAAAAATTATGGCCCTATAACGAATCGTGTGGGTAGGCCATGTCAAGTTTACCCGACATGTAGTAGATCATTCTTATGAAGTTGTCTACGTTGCTGTATCCCCTAGCTCTTCTTTTGGCCAGTTGAATTTTAGAGTTAATACCTTCTAGCACACCATTGGTAACGCCTCTATTCTCAAAATAAGAGACTATACCAGACCAATGTGCTTTGATGGTGTTTACAAATTTGCGAAACGGTTCTAACTTGGCATCAATGGCAACATCGCACCAAAATGCCAAATAGCCCT